>JABWBR010000167.1 GCA_013360405.1 Saprospiraceae bacterium | reverse complement strand
GTACTAATGCCGAGATGCCATAGTCAATATTACCTTGCGAAATACTCACGAGCGCATCGGTATAGGAATTATTATCCGTTATTTCGGTTAAAATAGCTATCCGTTCGTCGAGCAAATCCAGGCTATCGTTTGCCGAAGCGGCTTTGAACAGGGACTGGCTGTTCGTGGCAAGTTCATCAAGCATAACTTCAGTGATTTCTTGAGTGTTGTAAATCGATGCTTCCCTGGAGGCATTGGGTTTTAACAATTCACGCAGGTTAGATTCTACAGAAGAAAAGTCCCCGATTGCGTTATTACCCGCAGCATAAACAAAACCTTCAGCAGGTGACCCGGTTTCTGGCACAATAGTAAATTCGTCTATCCTGCGATAGAGATGCCGACGACCGGTCCAGGTCAACGCTTCTGAATAATCTTGTGAAACAAACACTCCGGATGTAAGTGCATGGTCTGCTTCGTCTATCTGTGTCTTAAAATTTCCTGAGAACGTAATAAATTCAGCGCACTCATTTTCAGATGTAGTTATACAGGAGTAAATATCTTCATTTGCAACATCGATATCATCAAACCACTGTCCTTCTGCTTCCCATTCGGGTAAAAAATCGTAAGCCTGGCCAGAAGAGGCATTTGCATCAACAATAAACTGAGACAACAGGGGCCCATACCATTGGTTGCCATTTTGGTTCTGAATGCCAATAGCGCCATTAGGGAATACCTGCAAGCCCACCGCATGCGTATACATCATATTGCCTTTAACGGCGTCGTTATCTCCCATACCGTCAAATAGCAAACCGAACCGCGTCAAATCCGTACTATTGCAATTAATCAACGTACTGGGATTCCCAATCCCGAAAATCCCCCGGCTCATTTGACTCATCGCGCTTCCCGACATACCCGACACCGCATTGCAGCGCACCCAGGCGTCGGCGCTGCCCGCCAGGTACATGCCGTCTTGGTTCCTGTCCTGCACCATTTCCACGGTGTTCATAAAGGCGTGAACGTATCTCCCTCCTTGTAATCGGATGCCCTCGCGCGCTTTGTCCATCACAACCATATTGTTTTTCAACCAGTAGTAGCTGTAATTGGCTACGCCATAAGGATTTTCTTCCACCCGGATGCCGATAGCCTGCCCCGAAACCGGATCGTGCGCAGTGATGTGGTTGTTGCCTATGGTTGCTTTAAATGGCGTATTTTGAAACAAACCTATGCCGAATTCCGAGGCGCTAATATTGTTTTGTAACGCTTTGACCCTTCTCAGCCGACTGCCACTAACCGCTATGCCCTGTCGGGTATCTACCATGTTACAATTTTCCACTGTGGCATGTGTGGATTGTGCAAATACGCCTACCGTACAGCCGGCGAATACCGACGGCCCAAATTTGCCGAGGCCTTCCACTGTCAGACTACGGGACACATAGGGGTTGCTAAGTGCATAAATGCCCATGCCGCTAAAGACAGGCAATGGGGTGGTCGTAGTTTCCTTAATATCGATAAAAACAGAATTTTGTACAGCCACATTAGAATAAAATGCCGCTATTCCGTTTTGCAGATTGCGAAAGTAATTAGGTACTGCGTCTTCCAGTCCGATCACCATCGCGTTTTGATTACTTAGCCAAATGCCGGCCAAGCCTTTTTGTCCTTCAAAAGGAGATTTCAGCCCACCGCCTGTCGTTTCAAATACATTGCCGTAACACTGTATCATATCGACCGTTTGGGTGAGGTAGGGATTGGTCAGCGCCGGCGTGTAAATGCCGATATGGTTATTTCTGAATATCGATAGTTGGATGTCGAGCGATGCGCCGTCTTTGGCTTCGATGGCGTATTTGGCATCCTGGATGAGACATTCAACCACTTGAATCGAGGCCCCATCCTCTACGCTGATGCGATCCCACAAATCCGTACAACTGAGTATTTTGACGCCGTTGAGCTGCAAGGCGCCGCCTTTAACAACGATTTTTGCATCCGCCCCCATCTGGATAACAGAACCTGGCTTAAAATTATAACAACTGACACCCGACAGGTTGTCCAGGTCGATTTCGAGCACACCGCTCAGGCGTATTATCTGCGTTCCTCCCGATAAGCTGCAATCCGCGTTGGGCGGTAATAACAAAGTGGAAGTCGACAAGCGGGCCGG
>JABWBR010000003.1 GCA_013360405.1 Saprospiraceae bacterium | reverse complement strand
TGTTGAATTTTGGATGTTGAATTTTGGATGTTGAATTTTGGATGTTGAATTTTGGATGTTGAATTTTGGATGTTGAATTTTGGATGTTGAATTTTGGATTTTTTAATGCGTATTTAATTAATATTGAATATAAAAGTTTAATGTTGGGAATCAAACATTCAACATTAAACATCAAACATTAATAACATGGGTTACTTAACCGAATACGTAGAACGCAGCGGCATCCTGGTGAGGGCCAAGCAACCTTACTACGACTGGATCAACAAAGTAGATCCGTCGGAGCCGATGAACATCAAAGAACATCCCATCAAAAACGTCTACCTCGTAAATGCGGAAGAGACGGATGAGGCCGATGAAGAGGCCGTGGTGCGGAAGTTTTACGAACTCATCTTTGCGGAAGAGCTGAGCGGTTTTGCATCTGATGAAGAGGCATGGCCTGCCGAGCGCAGCTTCGACACATTCAACCAATGGTTCGACTGGGAAATCATCGATATGGCATACGACATATTGGATGAAGACGAGCTCGACGAAGACGAGGATTGGTAGTCAGCCGGATTGACTCAACTTTTTTTACGCTGGAACTGTTACTTTTGGTACATTTGTGCATCCAAAGGGGGTATCTCGTATTATCAGAACTGGAGCTAATTAAGACTGCATAGTGTCAAATTCTACCAACCTGACGAGCATCCGCTCACCCCGCGTCGTCTTCATTGATGTGTTGCGCGCCTTTGCTATCCTTATGATGTTGCAGGGGCATTTCGTGGATACGATGCTTGCGCCGGAATACCGCGATCCCAACAACGTCATTTATTCGGTTTGGTTTTTTATGCGGGGTTTGACGGCGCCGATTTTCTTCTTCTCTACCGGGTTGGTTTTCGTTTATTTATTGCTGAAAGACGGCAGGCCGCTGGGGCAGAATGTGCGGGTAAAGAAAGGTCTGCGCCGGGGCTTTTTTCTTATCGGCCTCGGTTATTTGCTCAAATTTACCTTCCCCGCGCTATTGTTAGGTAAAGTATACCCATCGTTTTTTGTAGTGGATGTGCTGCATTGTATCGGCATTGCCATACTACTGTTGGTTGGATCCTACGCGGTGCAGCAAAAACTGCGCATTCCGATATGGGTATTGCTGACTTCGCTGGCTTTTTTCGTATTTTTTATCAATCCCGAAGCGGAGCGAGCTGATTGGTCGGGACTACCTACTTTGCTAGCCAATTATTTCACCATGGCTCGCGGGTCGGTATTTACACCGGTACCTTGGGTGGGGTATACCATGTTTGGCGGATTATTGGGTTTCATTTTGCACAAGCGCCCAAGCCTGGCCTTTACCCACTGGATGCCCCTTGTCGTGGCTATCTTGGGCGCGCTGCTTACCTTGTATTCTCACGCCATGCTGACGGCATTGATCGACCTCACTACGGGGGGAACCTACCGGACCTTGCTTTACGGCAATTACCTGTTTTGGCGATTGGGCCATGTGTTTATCGTAGTATCCATATTCATGTGGGTATTACAATTCTTCCGCTACATACCCGTATTGATCACCAAAATAGGTAGCGAGACGCTCACCATATATTCGGTGCACTACGTCATCTTGTACGGCACCTGGCTGGGCATCGGTTTATCGCAACTCATGTATCGCTCGTTGAATCCCTGGCAGAGTTTTATCGGCGCCGTATTGTTTGTGAGCTTTTTTATTTTTCTTATTTATAAAATAGAAATAGTACGGGCCTGGCTGGATAAAAATTTGCAAACTCCGCTCTATAACCGCTGGCGCTTTGTACGGGTAAAACTGGCCCGCGCATATTTTAAGTGGGTAAATACGAAGCAACCGCGTGTGCGTTTTTCCTTTATTAAATACTTTTTCTAATTTGGGGGTTTATATCTAAAATAAACCTCTTTGCCATGTCGCGTACGTTACTATTGGCCGGTCTGTTGTGTTTAGTATTTCCTGCATTTTCCCAGGTAGAAAAAGCGCCTGGCCGCAAGGCTGGGGAAGGCGACGGGCCATACGAACAATTGATCATTCGCGGCGTCACGCTGATCAACGGCAACGGCGCACCGCCAACTGGCCCGGTTGATATCGTAGTGGAAAAAAACCGCATTACAGCGGTGAAAAACGTTGGTTACCCTGGCGTGCCCATCAATGCCGAGCGCCGGCCCAAGCTCAAAGAAGGCGGCAAAGAATACAACTGCGAGGGTATGTACCTGCTACCCGGCTTTGTGGATATGCACGGCCATATAGGCGGCCGCGAGCAGGGCGCCTATGCCGAATACGTGTTCAAACTCTGGTTGGCTCACGGCATTACCACCATAAGGGATCCGGCATGCGGCAACGGCCTCGACTGGGTGTTGGAGCACCGCAGCCGTAGCGACCGCAACGAAATAGTAGCCCCGCGCATCAAAGCTTATACCGTATTTGGCATGGGCCGCGACGAGCCCGTCAGCACGCCCGAGCAGGCGCGGGAATGGGTAAAAAGCAATGCCCAGAAAGGCGCCGACGGCATCAAGTTTTTTGGCGCCCCGCCCCAGATCATGGCGGCAGCCCTCGACGAAAACAAAAAACTGGGCTTGCGCTCGGCCTGCCACCATGCCCAAATGGACGTGGCACGCTGGAATGCCCTGCAATCGGCCCGCGCCGGGCTCACCTCTATGGAGCACTGGTATGGATTGCCCGAAGCGCTTTTTGAAAACCAAACCGTGCAGGACTATCCGCTCGATTACAACTACCAAAACGAGCAACATCGCTTTGAAGAAGCAGGCAAATTGTGGAAACAAGCGGCGCCGCCCCACTCTGCGCATTGGGACAAAGTGATGGACGAGATGCTGTCGCTCGACTTTACCATCGACCCCACTTTTAACATCTACGAGGCTAATCGCGACCTCATGCGCGCACGCAGGGTCGAATGGCACGAAGAATATACCTTGCCTTCTTTATGGCAATTCTACATGCCCAGCCGCATTTCCCACGGTTCTTATTGGCACAGTTGGGGCACCGAGCAGGAAGTGGCCTGGCGCGAAAACTACCGTCTGTGGATGGCTTTTATTAATGAATATAAAAACCGGGGAGGACGGGTAACAGCCGGCTCCGACTCGGGATATATTTACCAGTTGTACGGCTTTGCTTACATCCGAGAGTTGGAATTGCTGCGCGAAGCGGGTTTTCATCCGCTCGAAGTCATTCGCTCGGCCACGCTCTATGGCGCGCAGGCACTGGGCATGGAAAAAGAAATCGGTACCGTAGAAGTAGGTAAAATGGCCGATTTTGTCATCATCGACCAAAATCCGCTGCAGAACCTGCAAGTGCTATACGGTACGGGAGCCATTGCGCTTGACGACAACAACGATGTTGTGCGCGTGGGTGGTGTGAAGTACACGGTGAAAGACGGCATCGTGTATGATGCCAAACAGCTGTTGGCTGACGTAAGAGAAATGGTGCGGCAATCAAAAACCAAAGACGATTACGAGATTAAACAGCCGGGGCAGGAGTAGGTTCTCTGTTGTGGGTTGTAGGATGAATTCCAAACCTACAACCCATTAATAAAAAAATACATAAAATATTTTTTGCATATTATAAAAAATTATCATTTCTTTGCAGTGCTGCTGGTTACAGTAGTTCAAGAGAGTCTTCCCTATAATCAGAACGCGCGAGCGTTTTCCCTCCATTTTATTTTCGAGCTTTGAATTTGGCCAAACGTCCATAGCGGCAACAGCAGGAGTATGCCTGTAGTTGCGGGTTAAGCGTGTGGAAGGGATTGATCCCGAAAACTTACCGGTTTTAGAACTGACTTGCAATTTTCGGCAGTTACACGTGAAAGCGATGTGACGTATGCCGCCGAGCAACTATTGGCCTTATCCGGCCAAAGACGAGAAACAAATTTACACCATAATGTACACAAAAACTACCGTTCAACACCGGGCAGGATACTGTCCTTTCCATCCTGTTATCATTGTTGTAGATATTACGATGCCGTAGATTATATAACAGTAATCCACTGCAATTTATATTTTAAATTATTGAATTATAATTATTTGTGCATAATTATAATATTTATGTATAATAACATTTGAATTGTTCTAATAGATTCCCGTACTTTACTTTATAGTTGGTTTACCAAACAAAACATAGACACATGGAAACACTGTACAAACACCCATCCTCGGGATAGTCATCCCGCTTTACCTTGCATTGACTTTTCCTGCATATTGTTGCTGTCGGTAATAGCGGGGTTTATTTTTTCTCTTTCCACTTTGAGCGGCACTACTTAATCAGATTGGGCAATCTACGCCCTAACCTATTCCCAAGAGTCGGTTTGCATTCTTTTTTTTCGCAAACACTACTACGCCATGCGAGATTTAGCAGAGCTCGTATTATTGCTCAATAGTCAAAGGATAAAAGCCAGTGGTTGGCGCAGCCTGTTGTTGGAAGCAGGTTCGCGCATGGAGCAATTATACGATGGAATTGCCTCAGGAAAAATTTCAAGTGATGAAGATGCGCTTAGAATAATCTATCAGTCGGATGGAATACAGGGCCGTTTACCGAGTTTAAAAAACAAATTAAAAGAACGCCTGCTTGACGCGCTTTTCATAATAGATTACCACCAAAGTGGTTTAACCGATAGGCAAACCGCCTATTATGAATGTCACAAGCGTTGGTCAGCCGCGATGATCTTATTGTCGAGAAATGCCAAAATCACGGCTATTGATTTGCTCGAAACCCTGATGCGCCATACCGTTAAGTTTGATTTCACAGAATTGACACTTGATATTGTCAGGTTGTTGCGACTACATTACGGCACGGTTGAAGGCAATAATCGCAAATATGAGCATTACCGGGAACGATATAGATATTACCAGACTGTTGGCGCTGCCGAAAACGAAGCGGAAGAGCTATACGCTGACCTGGTAATACAATATGTAAACAGTAAGTCGGCAAAAGAACAAACGCACGAACTGGCCATTGAATACTATAAAAAACTGGAGCTGTATCTTGCCATATCGGAATCGTTCAAGTTGCAATTATGCGCCCGGTTGATACAACTGATGATATATACTACGGTTGCCGATTATCGGAAAGCGGCTGCATTGAGCGAAGACGCCATAGCTTTTTTTAATAAAAAGCCTTATAACAGCGGCGTGCCCTTGCAGGTATTCTACTACCAATTATTGGTGTGTTATCTGCAATTACATGAATATGATAATGGCAAGCAGCTTTTTGAGCAGTATAAAAATATTTTTTCTGAAGAGGGCAGCTTCAATTGGTTCAAATTTCAGGAATTGTTTTTCCTGTTCGGCATGCACACAGGAAATTACGAAGATGCCCTGTCGGTTTGTATATATGTTGTCGATCACCCGAAACTGGCAGAACACCCCGACCATATTATAGAATCGTGGCGTATATATGAAGGGTATGTTCAATATCTGATACACATAGGCCTGTTGCCCAAGGGGGAATTGACGGGCAGGATGGGAAAATTCAAAGTCACTAAATTTTTAAATGAAATACCTACCTTCTCGCAAGACCGTCGAGGCATGAATATTCCTGTATTGGCGCTTCAGATATTATTTACTATTTCAAGCAAGGAATACCAAAAAGCCATCGACAGGGTAGAGGCTATTGAGAAATATTGCGGCCGGTATTTGCGCCACAACGATACCTTCAGGAGTAACTGTTTCATAAAGATGTTGTTGCAAATCCCTGCGGGCTCTTTTCACAAAGAGGCGGTAGTCAGGAAAGCGGAAAAATACCTCAACATGCTGAAAAGCATGCCCGTGGAGATCGCCAACCAGTCGCACGAGATAGAAATCATCCCCTATGAAGTATTATGGGAGATCATCCTGCATCATTTGCCGGCGCAGCATTATAAGGGCAATCGAAAAACAACCTGAATGAATACGTAAGCTCGAGGACTACGTGGTATTCTGTTGTTGTCTCCTTTGTTTTGTCCCCTTCAATTATGTAATCGAGCTACACCTGCAGGGCGGCCATTTTGGCCCCCTGTTTTTTTTTGTCAGAGGCCTGCACACGCATGGAAAATACTATTTATGTGATAGTGTTGACAAGGGTTTCTGTAATAATTTACAGTATATTTGATTTTATAAAAAATTGATAATCAATTATTAATAGATTTAACGATATATAGATTAAGATTATATTATAAGCGATTAGCCCTGTCTTTCTGTCTATTAGATATATAGGTGACGATAATACTTTTACATCGTGAAACAAATTTACAAGCGATGGAAAGTAGAAGCAACAAAGTCATTGTCATCGACATAACAGGCGTATAAGCGCGAAAGCGTGAGAGCTCGAAGTCGACTACCTGGATGAATAGACCGCTACGAACAGGCTCAGAAGAAAGAAGGTAAATCCGGCGCCGTGTTGTTTGATTGTAGTCCCCTTAATAAAAATGATAAAACAACAGGCGCCGGAATTTTTGAACAAAAGAGACGAAATATAACAGGAAAGCAGTACAGTGTTTCATTGGTTTGCAATGAACGAGATAGTAAGGATGGCCATGGGCGGCCATCCTTTTTTTGTTTTGAATTTGCAGGAATACGCAATTGTTGTTACATTGCGCAACAATACAAGCTGACTACCCCTTTAGTCCCCCTCTCTACTGATAATAAAAAATTGATCGCCGAAGCATGCAAGAGCTCAGGGAATTGGTAGCTATTGTCACAAGAGGGAAAATGCGCGCCATAGAACGCCAAGGAGGCGAACTGCGCTGGAATGCGCAGATGCAGGCGTTATATCAACTGGTTGCCGAGGGCAAGGCTATTTCAGACGAGGCGGCCCGGCAAATCCTGTATCCCCGCGAAAAAAGCGTCACACCTTATAACAAGGTAAAGGCCGCGCTCAAATCATTTTTGCTCGACAAGCTTTTTGAGATCGACCTGTTGGAACCGCACTACCATGCCAGGCAGCGGGCCTATTTCGAATGTTACAAATCGTGGGCGGCGATCAAGATCATGCAGGGTAAAAATGCCCGGTATGCGCCTACGGCCCTGGCAGAAGAAGTGCTGAAAAAAGCGATCAAATATGACTTTACCGACGTAGTTCAGGAAATGGCCCGCACGCTGCGGCTCCACTACGGTTCTATCGAAGGCGATCAGAAACGCCACGAATACTACCGGCAACTGGCAACGCAATACGAAGATATTTACCAATGGGAGAATATCTCGGAAGAGATGTATACGTTTATCACGGCCAATTATGTCAACAGTAAATCGACGCAGCGCCAGATTCACGACCAGGTCAAAATGTATTGGCTACAGCTCAAAGAACCCCTGGAAAAGTACGGCACTTACCGCTTACAGTTTTGCGGGCGGCTGATAGAAGCCACCATTTATTCCAGTATCAACGACTATCGCAACACGATTGCCGTATGCGAAAAGGCTATCCGTTTTTTTGAATCAAAAGCATACATAGCCGGCGTGCCGCTACAGGCTTTTTTGTATCAGGAGATGGTGTGTTATGTGCAATTGAAAGATTACGAAAAGGGAAAAAAAGCGGCTGAACGCGGGCTGGGATTGTTGCAGGAGGGCGC
Organism: Saprospiraceae bacterium; assembly: GCA_013360405.1. Classification (GTDB taxonomy): domain Bacteria; phylum Bacteroidota; class Bacteroidia; order Chitinophagales; family Saprospiraceae; genus JABWBR01. The sequence continues at coordinate 116,219 of JABWBR010000003.1, read as the reverse complement.
ATACAACTGGTTCAAATACCAGGAGTTGTTGCTCATGTTGTCGCTGCATGCCGGCGAATACCAGGAGGCTTATCGCTTGTTTTTATCGGCAGTAAAGCACAAGAAATTCAGCAGCCTGCCCTCGGCTTTGCTGGAGTATTGGCGGATTATCGAGGCATATTTGTATTATCTTATCGAGGCCGGGAATGTAAAACCTGACCCCGATAACACTTATTTCAACAAATTCAGGTTTGCCAAATTTATCAATGAAACCCCCATTTATTCCAAAGACAAGCGAGGCATGAATATCCCGATTCTGATCTTCCAGGTGCTGTATTTGTTGCTGAAAAAACGCTACGACGAAATTACCGACAGGCTGGAAGCTATTGAAAAATATAGCTCGCGTTATTTGCGAAGGGATGATACGTACAGAAGCAATTGCTTTATCAAAATGCTGATGCAAATGCCTTCGCAAAGTTTTCACCGGGCTGCGGTGATCAGGCATGCCGCCAAACACGTACAAATGCTTCAAAAAGTACCGCTCGATATTGCCAATCAATCGCACGATATAGAGATCATACCCTACGAAGACCTGTGGGAAATGGCGCTGCTATCTCTCGATTTTAGCGCAAAACGAGTAAAAAGAGGGTAATTAATGTGGTTATTGAATAGGTTCAATTGTCTTAAGAACAGCGTTTTATGAATTTTTTATTTATTTGACTAATGTTCTTTTCAGATAGATTCATCCCCCCAATCTGTCTGACCGTCTAAGCAGGTTACACAATAACTTAGCGTTCAAAATTCAATTGTGAAGATCAATTTCATTCTGGGAATTAGCCCCGGCGGAGAGTAAAAAACACGTTCTAATGATATTAACAAGTACATTAACCGATTTGACCGGATCGGGCGGACAAGGGGAGGTGCTGCCTGAATTCGTGTTGCGAACAGACGTCGTCTTGGGTTCCCCCAGCGCAAAATGCAGGGGAGTCGGCATTTGTCGGGTAGTGGTGGCGCCGCGTCAATATTCGGGCGAATGCCCACTGGTGCACGCCATCATAGGCCTTAATGCCAATAAACGTGCCAGATTTTATTTTCTGAAAGCTACCATTAGCGAATCTATATGGAAGCAGCATTTTCAGAGCGGGTTGTTTACCGTGCTTGAGGTTTTTAGACTCCCACACCGGTTAGAAAAAAGGCTGGGATTGAGCTCGGCGTTTATTCATCCAGGCGAATATGTAATCAAAACAACTCCTCAATATTTAATGGTGGATTTTTAATAGATTGTTCGTTCCCTATTGGTTAAGGGCCGTTGCAGCACAGTTGTAACGGCCCTTTTTATTAAAATTCAGTGCAAGCTATCGATATTATTTAACAAATAATAAGTAATTGATAATTAATGATTAATGAAATTATTGTAATGCTTATCACCCAATTATCATATTGTTAAAAGCCGCGCTTTTGTCCCTGACGTTCCCCCGCTTCAAATCTACCTTAGTGCCGTGAAAAAGTGCAAGCAGAGAAGCTACCGGCTTTGAAACTCACGGATTCACCCTGTATAGTTGGTTACTAACAAATCAGTCAATATCGTTCATTTGAAATTGAAGTCTCATGAAAAGGTGTACAACCAAGAATTGCGAGCGACCTGATCGCAAAAAATCCAACTGGAAGCCTCCTTTGCCATTGAAAAAGTGGCAACTCAAGGCGGTTTCGTTTTTAGCTTTCTGTTGTTTTGCCGTATTGGCTCAGGGCCAGGTTACGGGAACTGCATTCCGCGATTACAACGGGGATGGGATACAACAGGGGGGAGAGCCGGGTAGAGAAGGCATTATTGTTAATTTTTATACAAATGCCTCTCCGCCGTTTAAAGATCAATTTGTGGGGAGTACTACCACTAATAACAGTGGTAACTATTCCTACAACCCTCCGAATTATCCGGTGCGGATTGAATTCGTTATCCCCAGTGGGTTATGCAACCTTGATCCGGCAGAGGATTATCCGGCTGCAAACGGCGACACTTACGGCACCGGCGTGCAATTTGCATCCGGCCCCGGCGTGCATAATTTCATCATCAATTACCCGGCAGATTTTGCCATTGATGAAAACCCGCCGGTGTACGTGCCCTGTTATGTCAACGGCGACAACCTGGCCGGGGGAACGGCTGGTCCGTCTGACGCTTTTGTAAGTTTCCAATATCGGGACAATGGCTATGGGGCGAACTCCGGCCGCCCCGGGGCATCCGGCCCCCCTCACGATGTTTTGGCTTATGCCAGCCAGATAGGTTCTGCCTATGGGGTTGCTTATTCAAGACAGGCGCAGAAACTTTTTACTTCTGCATTTTTGAAGCGCCACTCGGGCTTAGGGCCTTTGGGCGGCGGCGGTATTTACATTATTGATCCCAGCAATGTTGATTTAGTCGGAAGTTTGGCGTTTATGGATTTGGATGCGCTTGGTTTTCCGACGAGCGATGAAGTTAACCCATATACAGATGCGAAAATTGCATACAACGTTGTAGAATTTAGCCCGGTTATCGGCTCGAATGCAGATCGCAACCTGCCTGCCAACAAAACGGACCCCAATGCGGACCCCGCTGCTTACGGCCAGGTAGGAAAATTATCTTTGGGCGACCTTGATATCTCGGAAGACGGCCGCTACCTATGGGTTGTTAATCTCTATGACAGAAAACTATACTCTATAGATTTAGGCGATCCGTTTAACCCGCAGGCGCCGACATTAGCCGACGCGGCAAACCGGATTAAAAGTTATGACATTCCTGATCCCTGCAGTACCCCTGCAAGCGGGGAATTTCGCCCGTTCGGCTTAAAGATAAAAAGGGGGAAAGTATTTGTAGGTATCGTATGTTCTGCTGAAGATGCTACCGGAAATATCGTCGGTACCCGCAACGACATGACGGGCACCGTTTTTGCATTTGATATTGCCACCGAAACATTTTCGGCCACACCCGAATTGAGTTTTGATTTTGATTACCGATCAAATTGGAATCCCTGGCGGAGCAGTTGGTTGGGCGGCGGCTTCAACGAACAAGGCGCGCCGATGATTACTGATATTGAATTTGATGCGGAAGGCAATATGTTGTTGGGTATCCGCGACCGTCGTGGCGACCAGTTCGGCTATCAAAATGCCGATATCGAAGGCAACTGCTGCTATAACGACGCTACGGTAGGCGACTTGTTGCAGGCAGTGCGCGACCCCAATAACCCCACCTGTACTTATTCTATTCAATTGTCGCCGGAATATTACGACGACTCTTATATCCACCCCGAATCTACCCAAGGTGCACTTACCGTGCATTTTACGTCAACTTTTGACGGCGTGCTTACAACGGTTCTCGACCCCATCGGCATCTGGTCGGGAGGGGTTTGGTTGTATGACAACAATACGGGGAACCTGACCAACGACCCCCCAGGGTATGCGGGCTACGAAATATTTTATTCGGCAGCACCCGGTGACGGAGCTTCCACTTTCGGTAAGGCAAACGGCCTCGGAGATATCGAATCTTACGGGATTGTGCCGCCTATCGAAATTGGCAACCTGGTTTGGGAAGACACTGACCGCGACGGCATTCAAGATGGCGGCGAACCTTTGCTCACAGGAGTATTGATGGAATTGCTCGATGCGGGCGGTAATGTTATCGCAACAGATGTTACGGATGCCAATGGCGGATATTATTTCAACTACGCTAACGTAATGGATCCTGCCGGACCCGGTGTGTTGGGCCCCTTACCCAATACTACGTATACGGTGAGAATCAGCCCCACTCATTTTACCAATTCTAAAGGCACGGGAGTTCTTACCGGCTACCTGTTGACGTCCACTAATGAGTCGGGTTCCGGTATAGCCAATGCAAGCGATAACGATGCCTCGCTCGTCGGAGGTTTGGCTCAAATAACCGTCAATACAGGCTCCAATGGGGAAAACGACCACTCTTTCGACTTTGGCCTAATTAAAACAGTGAGCATCGGCTCTACTGTTTTTTCTGATTTGGACAACGACGGGCTTTTTGAACCGCAGGACGGCGAAAACGGCATCCCCGGAGTAGAACTCGAATTGTTTTCTACCGGGCCGGACGGAGTTAAAGGTAATGGCGATGATGTTTCTCATGGTATCGTCATTACAGATGCAGCTGGAAATTACCTTTTTTTCAACCTCGTTGAAGGGGAATATTACCTGAAAATTCAAAATGCGGAATTCGGCGTCGGAGAACCGCTTTACAGGTTTATCTCCAGTACGCCTACCGACCCCAACGACAATCAGGATGACAATGATGACAACGGTATCGATATGGGCCTGGTCGGCGGCGTTACCTATATGGTGATGTCTCCTGAAATAACCCTGACCGCCGGTACGGAACCAGTCGCTCCTGCTGAAGGAGGCTCAGGTAGTACGCAAGATGACGGCGAGGATAGCAACGGCGATATGACTGTCGATTTCGGCTTCGTACCCGCCTTATCCATCGGCTCAACTGTTTATATTGATGATACCCCAGGGCTGAATGCCACTGACAACAATGGTTTACAGGATGTTGGTGAAATAGGACGAGCAGGTGTAAGATTACAATTATTTACGCCAGGACCAGATGGCATCAAAGGCAACGCCGATGACGTAGAAGTCCCTGTCGGCCCCGATGGTTTGTTGGGTACAGCCGATGATGCCTCTGGCGGCATACTGACAGACGCTAATGGCAACTATTTATTTGATTACCTCTTGCCCAATAGATATTACGTCAAATTGCCGGTAAGTAATTTCACTGCCGGAGGAGCTTTAGATGATTTTAACCTGTCTAGTATTCCAACCAGTGAAAATGACGATCAGGCTGATAATGACGACAATGGTCAGCAGATGGGTGGCGCAGCAGGAATGGTCATGAGCGCTTTAATCGATCTTCGCGCAGGTAATGAACCGGTTGGTGAACCTGGCCAGGGAGGTACCCAGGATAACGGCGACGACGATAACGGCGATATGACTGTCGATTTCGGCTTTGTGCCATCAGTAAGTGTTGGTTCGCTCGTATTTATCGACCTCAATAATAATGGGCTATATGACGGCGCCGATTTCGGTATCAACGGTGTGGAGGTTCAGCTATTCACTACCGGCGCCGACGGCATTAAAGGAACGGCTGATGACGCTTTGGTAAACACGGGCCCGGATGGAAGGCCTTTCACTACCGACGACTTTCCCGGTGGCGTATTTACCGCTTTCGTCGGCGTTCAGCCTGGCGCTTATTATTTCAGCGGCCTTCCCGAAGGCGAATATTATCTCAAAATCCAGCCCAGCCAAATGACTGCCGGCGGCCCGCTGGAACTTTACTCCCTGTCGAGTTTAGATATTGCTACAACCGGCACGGACAACCCCACCGACAACGACGACAACGGCCTCCAAATGGGCGGCGCCGGCGGCATGGTGATGAGCCCCGAGTTTATGCTCACGGCTGATGCTGAACCCTCAACTGAACCCGGCAGCGGCGGCTCTCAGGACGATGCCGACGACGACAACGGTGATATGACCAAAGATTTTGGCTTCACACCGGCGGTAAGCGTGGGCTCTACTGTGTTCTCCGACCTCGATAATAACGGTATCTTCGAACCGCAAGATGGCGAAAACGGTATCCCCGGCGTGATGGTTACGCTATATAGCACCGGCCCTGACGGCGTCAAAGGTAACGGCGACGACGTGCTGATCGGTACGGAAATTACCGACTCCAACGGCGACTATCTTTTTGATGGCCTGTATCAGGGAGAATACTACCTGGCAATAACTACTACCGAATTTGGCGCCGGCGAACCGCTCAACGGTTACGGCTCAAGCACCGTTACCGATACGAACGACAACGGCGATGACAATGACGATAACGGTATTGCCATGGGTTTCCTGGGCTCAACGTATTCGGTGATGAGCCCCGAATTTACTTTGACTCCCAATACGGAACCTGTTGCTCCGGCAGAAAGCGGACAAGGCAGCGCGCAGGACGACGCCGATGACGACAACGGCGATATGACGCAGGACTTCGGCTTTGTCCAACTGCTCAGCATTGCTTCTTTTGTATGGGTTGATGATAATAACAACGGTCAATTTGACCTTGGCGAATTACCGGTAAGCGGCGTTCGCATTTTACTGCGCAGTCCCGGCCCCGATGGATTGCGCAATACTGGCGATGATTTTGAAATAAACGCAGGCCCCGACGGCCTGCTTGGCACCGCAGACGATGCAGCAGGCGGTACGCTGACGGATGCCAATGGCGTGTACTTTTTCGGTTATCTGTATCCCGGCGATTATTACCTGGAAGTGCCGGCAAGCAACTTTGCAGCAGGTAACGCGCTGGCAGCTTATCAGTTGTCGAGCACGCCTACCAGCTTGAGCGACGACCAGATTGACAATGACGACAACGGCGAGCAACTCACCGGCGCCGGTACGGCTATCCTAAGCCCGATTATTAATCTGCAGGTAGGCGCTGAACCCACAAGCGAACCGGGTGCAGGCGGCAACCAGGACAATTCCGACGATGACAACGGCGATATGACGCAAGACTTCGGCGTTATCCCCGCTGTTAGCGTAGGTTCACAGGTCTTTGCCGATTTGAACAACGACGGCATCTTCAACGGTACCGATTTTGGTATCAACGGCGTTGAGGTACAGTTGTGGTCTACCGGCCCCGACGGCATCAAAGGCAACCTTGACGACGAACTTATCAACGTGGGCCCCGACGGCGTGCCCAATACGGCTGATGACGCGCCTGCAGGTGTTGTTACTTCTACGGTAAGCGGACAGGATGGGGTTTATTTCTTCAGCGGTTTGCCCGAAGGCGAATACTACCTGAAAATTCAATCCGATCAAATGTCGACAGGAGGCGCACTTGAATATTATCCGCTATCCAGCGCCGATATCGCCTCTTCTGCAACTGACAACTCAACCGACAACGACGACAACGGCCTCCAGATGGGCGGCGCCGGCGGTATGGTGATGAGCCCCGAGTTTACGCTCGATGCCGGCACGGAACCGACTACTGAACCCGGCCCCGGCGGCGCACAGGATAATACACACCCATATGTTGACGCCAACGGCGACATGACCAAGGACTTTGGCTTTACGCCCGCAGTCAGCATCGGTTCTACTGTATTTTCTGATATTGATAATGATGGTTTGCACGAACCGCAGGACGGTGAAAACGGCATACCCGGAGTGATTGTCCAGGTATACAGCACCGGCCCCAACGGTACGAAAGAAAATGGCGGCGGCGACGACGTTCTCGTAGCTACTGACAATACCGACCCACAAGGCAATTATTTCGTGGGCGGCTTGTACCAGGGCGAATATTACGTACTCATCACAGCCGGCGAATTTGGCGTGGGCGAACCGCTCAACGGTTTTGTGTCCAGTACGCCTACCGATGTAAACGACAACGGACAGGATGAAGACGACAATGGCATAGCGATGGGCCTGGTAGGCACAACCTACTTCGTAATGAGCCCGGAAATAACGCTTGGCGCTGATTCTGAACCTGTTGTCAACGCCGAAGACGGGGAAGGTTCTACCCAGGACGACTATGACGACGACAACGGCGATATGACTGTCGACTTCGGCTTTGTACCCACATTGAGCATCGGCTCAACCGTGTGGGTCGACGACCAGTCGGGACAAAACGCCACAGATAACAACGGCCTCCAGGATGCCGGCGAAAACGGCCTGGCGGGAGTTACCGTCCAATTGTTTACTGCCGGCCCCGACGGCATCAAAGGCAATGCCGATGACGTAGAAGTCAACGTAGGCCCCGACGGCTTGTTGGGCACGGCTGACGATACAGCAGGTGGCATGCTTACCAACGCAAGCGGCAACTACTATTTCGGCAATTTGTTGCCTGAGGTATATTATGTAAAACTCCCCGTGGCCAACTTCGCTAACGGCGGCGCCGCTGAGGCCTTCCCACTGTCGAGCGATCCGACCAACGAGAACGACGACCAGATGGACGGCGATGACAACGGCATCCAGATGGGCGGATTAGGCGGCATGATTATGAGCCCGCTGATCAATTTGTTTGCGGGTACTGAACCCATGGGCGAACCCGGTCAGGGCGGCACGCAGGATGACGCCGACGACGACAACGGCGATATGACCGTTGACTTCGGCTTGATTCCAGGCGTTAGCGTGGGCTCTAACGTATTCGTTGATGCCAACAACAACGGCATCGACGACGGTGCAGGCGAACCCGGCATACCCGGCGTAACCGTAGAATTGTGGAGCACCGGCTCCGACGGCGTAAAAGGAACCGCTGACGACGTATTGGCTGGTAACGATGTGACCGATACCAACGGCGATTATTTCATCGGCGGTTTGCCGGAAGGCGAATATTATCTCAAAATACAAACAGACCAGTTTGTAGCAGGAGGGCCGCTCTACAATTACCCGATTTCGAGCGCCGACCTGGCCTCAACAAGCACTGACAACCCGACCGACAACGACGACAACGGCCTCCAGATGGGCGGCGCAGGCGGCATGGTGATGAGCCCCGAGTTCACTCTGATAGCCGACAGCGAGCCAACGACCGAACCCGGCCCCGGCGGAGACCAGGATGATGCCGACGACGACAACGGCGACATGACCAAAGACTTCGGCTTTGTTCCTGCACTCAGCGTAGGTTCTACCGTATTTGCCGATATCGACAACGACGGTTTGTTTGAACCGCAAGACGGCGAAAACGGTATCCCCGGTGTAACGCTGACACTTTATTCTACCGGCCCCGACGGCATCAAAGGCAACGGCGACGACGCGCTTATCGGCACGCAAATTACAGATGCCAACGGCGACTATTTCTTCGGCGGACTATATCCGGGCGAATACTATATTGCTATCGAAGCCGTTGAATTTGGCTCCGGCGAACCGCTCAACGGTTTCGCCTCCAGTGCGCCAACCGATAGCAATGACAATGGTCAGGACAACGACGACAACGGTATCGAAATGGGCCTATTGGGTTCTACCTACATGGTAATGAGCCCCGAATTTATACTCGCAGCTGACACCGAGCCCCTTGTAAACGCAGAAGACGGCCAGGGCAGCGACCAGGATGACGCCGACGATGACAACGGCGATATGACGCAAGACTTCGGCTTTGTGCCCGTATTGGCCATCGGTTCGACCGTATTTGTCGACGACCTCTCCGGGCAAAATGCTACCGACAATAACGGCGTACAAGATGCCGGCGAACTTGGATTGGCAGGCGTAACCGTACAATTGTTTACCGCAGGCCCCGACGGCATCAAAGGTAACGCTGACGACATAGAAATACCTGCAGGCCCCGACGGTTTGATGGGCACTGCTGACGACGCTCCGGGCGGCATGATAACCAATGCAGGCGGTCTCTATCGCTTCGGCAATTTGATGCCGGGTGTTTATTATGTAAAATTGCCTGTCGGCAACTTTGCTACCGGCGGTGCAGCAGAGGCCTATCCGTTGTCGAGCGAGCCCACCAACGAAAACGACGACCAGATGGATAGCGACGACAACGGCATCCAGATGGGCGGCTCGGGTGGCATGATTATGAGCCCGCTGATTACACTGGCAGCAGGTACTGAGCCCATCGGCGAACCCGGTACGGGCGGTACTTTAGACGACGCCGACGATGACAATGGCGATATGACAGTCGATTTCGGTCTTATTCCAGCCGTTAGCGTAGGCTCCAACGTATTTGTAGATGCCAATAACAACGGCGTCGATGACGGCGCCGGCGAAGCGGGCATTCCTGGTGTGACTGTTGAATTGTGGCACACCGGCCCCGACGGCATCAAAGGCACTGCCGATGACGAATTAGCTGGCAGCGATGTAACCGATAACAACGGCGACTTCTTCATGGGTGGCTTGCCTGAAGGCGAATACTACCTTAAAATACAGCCGGATCAACTGGCAGCCGGCGGTCCGCTGGCTGATTATACGCTGTCGAGCGAAGATATCGCGACAAGCGCTTCGGATAATACTACCGATGCCGACGACAACGGCCTACAGATGGGCGGCGCAGGCGGTATGGTAATGAGCCCTGAATTCTTACTGACAGCCAATACCGAGCCCACTACCGAACCGGGCAGTGGCGGCACGCAGGACGACGCCGACGAAAACAACGGCGATATGACCAAAGACTTCGGCTTTACCCCTGCTGTTAGCATCGGCTCCACGGTATTTGTCGATTTCGATAACAATGGCCTGCAAGATTTCAACCCTGTTGAAGTGGGCATACCCGGCGTTACGATGGAATTGTACGATGCAGGTCCCGACCAGCTTATTGGCGGCGGCGACGACGTACTCATCGCAACTGACGTAACCGACTCTAACGGCGATTATTTCTTCGGCGGTTTGTACGAAGGAAAATACTACGTGCAAATCCCCGCCGCTCAGTTCGGCGCCGGCATGTCGCTGGCCGGACTTCCGCTGTCAAGTGTAGATACGGATGTCAACGACAACCAGCAAGACTTCGACGACAACGGCGCTCAAGCCGGTGGCCAGGGTACAACGGTCACCTCGCCGGTGATCATGTTGATGGCCGGAGTGGAACCCACAGGCACTCAGGAAGATGCGCAGGGTGGCACACAGGACGACGCTGACGATAACAACGGCGATATGACTGTTGATTTCGGCTTTGTGCCTATTCAATTTGACCTCGCTTTATACAAAACGCTGGCAGTAGGCGAAGACGCCACGGTAGAACCAGGTGATACAGTGACTTTCACCATCACAGTGGTCAACCAAGGCAATCTCGCGGCAGCCAATATTGAAATATTCGATTACATCCCTGCAGGTTTCAGCTTTGACGCTTCGCTCAATCCGGTATGGAACGCAGTAGCCGGTGGCGCAACCACAACGTTGCCCGGGGTGCTAGACATCAACCAGACGACTTCAATAGACATCGTATTGGTGGTAGATGCACCACTTCCGGCTGGAACAACGCTGACCAACCTGGCAGAAATCAGTGGAGCTACCGATGAATTTGGCACTCCGCAACCGGATGTAGATTCGACGCCCAACGACGACCCGGACGATGATACTTTCCTTTCGGATAACGAAATCAACGGAAACGGCAACAATGGCGGCGACGAAGACGATCATGACCCTGCTTCGGTAGTGGTTGAAATATTCGACCTGGCTCTTATTAAGCTGTTGGGTCCGGGACAAGCTGCTCAAGTGATCCCCGGCGATACAATCCACTATGTAATCCGTGTTATCAACCAGGGCATGATTGCTGCCGATAATATCGAGGTAAGCGATTATGTACCTGCTAACATGACCTATGAAGGTGGAATCACCGGCAACAACAGCGCCGGTTGGTCTTTCAGCAGCGGCATCGTGAGCCGTACGATTAATGCAGGTGATGAATTGCCTTCAGGCGGCCTTTCGCCGGGCGACTCTATTGAAGTCAGCATTTATCTTACACTCAACAACCCGCTGGCCGCAGGCTTGTCGGTGCGCAACCTGGCAGAGATTACTTCGGCAACCGATGAAAACGGCGACCCGCAGGTAGACGACGACTCTACGCCCGATGATACGCCTGGCAATGACGTAGTTAACCAGGACAACGAGGTCAGCGGCGACGCCAACGACGGCGAAGACGAAGACGACCATGACTATGCTGATATCAGCACATTGACTTTCGACCTTGCCTCGATCAAGTTGCTGGCGCCGGGCCAAAGTGCGACGGTAGAACCCGGCGATACGGTACACTACGTGATCCGGGTGATCAACCAGGGCGATATAGCTGCCGACAACATCGAGGTTAGCGACTACGTGCCCACGGGTATGAACTACGAAGGCGGCATCACGGGCAACGATAACGAAGGCTGGAGCCTGAGCGGCAGCACGGTAAGCCGTGTACTCAACATAGGCGACGAGCTTGCAACAGGCGGCCTTGCCCCAGGCGCTTCGGTAGAAGTGGATATCTTCCTTACGGTAAATGATCCGCTGCCTGCCGGCACGAGCCTGAGAAACTTCTCGGAGATCTCGGATGCTACCGACGAAAACGGCGACGACCAGGTTGACGACGACTCCACGCCCAACGACAACCCGAATGACGACGTAGTCAACAACGACAACGACGTAAGCGGCGACGGCAACAACGGCGAAGACGAAGACGACCACGACTATGCCGACGTGGCGGTAGAAACCTTTGATCTGGCATTGATGAAACTGACGGCTCCAGGGCAATCCCTTACGGTTGAACCTGGCGATACGGTGCATTATCGCATTCGCGTAATCAACCAGGGAACGATAGCTGCTGATAATATACTGGTAAGCGACTATGTACCTGCCCAGATGTATTTCGAAGGCGGTATCAGCGGCAACAGCGGCTGGACACAGGTAGGAGCACTGGTACAACGCACCATCAGTGTAGCCAACGGCGATTTGCCGGCAGGCGGATTGGCGCCCACGGATTCCGTAGAAGTTGATTTGTATCTGACACTAAATGCGCCGCTCCCCGGCGGATTGTCAATCGACAACTATGCAGAAGTCACCGACGCTACGGATGAAAACGGCGACGACCAGATCGACGTTGACTCCACGCCCGACGACAACGGCACGAACGACGTATTGACACAAGATAATGAGGTGAGCGGCAATGGCAATGACGGCGAAGACGAAGACGACCACGATATCGCAACGGTAATCACGGAAGTATTCGACCTTGCGCTCATCAAAGAACTCGGCCCCAATGAAGACGAGTTCGTGAGTACCGGCGATACCGTACTATACTTCATAACGGTAATCAACCAGGGCCAGATCGCTGCCGATAGCATTGAAGTTACCGATCATATCCCTACGGGCATGATTCTGGTCGATAGCGACTGGACTTCGACAACCGGCAACAAAGCTACCCGCATGCTCAATGCGGGTGACGAACTGCCCGCTAACGGCCTGCAAAGCGGCCAAAATGTTACCGTTGCTATTCAATTGTACATGCAGGATGAACTGCCTGCTGGAACACAGTTGTGGAACTGGGCTGAAATAAGCAGCGCAGAAGACAACGAAGATAACGATCATGTTGATATAGACTCTGAACCTGATGGCACTGTCGGCAATGACAATTATTTCGAAGACAACGAAATACAGGGCGACGGCCTGAATGGCGAAGACGAAGACGACCACGACCCCGCTGTAGTGATAATGAATTCGTTTGACCTTGCGCTATACAAAACGCTAGCGCCGGGCCAGGAACAACTCGTTGAACCCGGTGATCTGGTAACCTTCCGCATTACGGTAGTCAACCAAGGGCAGATCCCAGCCAAAAATGTGCTGGTATACGACTCATGGGATGTGGACCACTTTGTATTGAGCGACCCCGACTGGACGTTCTTAGGCCCTCCGCCCACAGTCGGCACTGCATTTGCGAGTTTGTCAATCGCGGATACCATTTATCCTGGCGATAGCTACATAGTCGATATTACGATGAGGGTAAAAGACCCGCTACCGGCTAATACGGTGATGGTAAACCTGGCGGAAATCGGTTATGCCGAAGACATAGAAGGCAACGTACCGGAAGATATCGACTCTGATCCCGACATTGACAGGGAAAACGATTCGTATCTGACAGACAACGAGATCAACGGCAACGGCCAGAACGGCGGCGACGAAGACGACCACGATCCGGCCCAACTGGTAGTGAAGACCTTCGACCTCGCGCTTGTCAAACAACTCGGCCCTGGCCAGAGCGAAACGGTAGAACCCGGCGATACGGTAGTTTACACCATTCGCGTGTTCAACCAGGGGCAAATTGCCGCCGATAGCATAGCCTTATCGGATTACATTCCTGCAGGTATGAATTTCGACGCAGGTTTGAACCCGGAATGGAGCGTAAATACTGCCGGCGATGTAGCGCAAACGCTGCTAAGCGTCGCAGAAAGCGAGATAGCAGCAGGCGGTTTGCAGCCTGGCGATGAAGTAAGCGTCAATATTTATTTGATTATTGATGCTCCGCTTGCAGCCGGCTACGAATTTGTCAACTGGGCTGAAATTACCAGAGCTACTGACGAAGAAGGTTATGAAACCGACGATGTTGATTCGCACCCCGATGACATCGCGAATAACGATACCTTCCTGCAGGATGACGAAATCAACGGCAATGCCGATATCGGCGGCGACGAAGACGATCACGACCCTGCAACGGTTGTGGTAGAGGTATTTGACCTTGCCCTTTACAAGCAGCTTAGCCCGGGCCAGTCTATGATCGTAGAACCCGGCGACACCATCAGCTATACGATTGCCGTGGTGAACCAGGGAACAATTGCCGCCGATAACATCCGCATTGTAGACTACGTGCCTACCGGTATGAGCTTCGACGGCGTGTTGAACCCTGTCTGGACGATTTCGCTGGGCAAAGTGATAACTGACCTGCGTGTATCTGAAGGCGATCTGCCTGCCGGAGGTTTGTTACCCGGTCAGACGGCTACTGTTACGGTTCAACTGATCCTTGACTCGCCGCTGCCTCCGGGCCTCAGTCTCACTAACTGGGCTGAAATCGTAAGCGCAACCGACGACTCAGGCGCTCCGCAACAGGATGACGACTCTACTCCAGATTCGAATCCTAACAACGACTTGTACTTGCAGGATAACGACATCGACGGCGACGGCCTGGCCGGCGGCGACGAAGACGACCACGACCCTGCAACGGTAATTACGGAGGCCTTTGACCTGGCATTGGTTAAACTGCTCAGCCCGGGTCAGGATGCAGTAGTAGCTCCTGGGGACACAGTAAGCTACACCATCCAGGTGATTAACCAGGGCCAGATTGCAGCCGACAATATAGAAGTAACTGACTACCTGCCGGCACAACTGTTGTTTGACAACGCTCTCAACCCCAATTGGGTGTTTATCTCCGGCAACCGCGCCCGTACAACGCTGCGCGTATCGGAAGGTGAATTGCCCTCGGGCGGTTTGGCTCCAGGCGGAACGGCTACAGTTACCCTGCAATTAGTATTGGTTGATCCGCTGCCCCAAGGTTTGCAACTCATCAACTGGGCTGAAATTAGCAATGCTACTGACGATTCCGGTGATCCTCAGGATGACGTAGATTCCAATCCGGATGGTATCAACAATGATAACTATCTGGTAGATAACGAAATCAACGGTAACGGACTCCAGGGCGGCGACGAAGACGACCACGACCAGGCTGTCATTACGACCTTGTCATTTGACCTTGCCCTCGTGAAGCAACTTGCGCCCGGTCAGGTTTATGGTGTAGAACCCGGGGATACGGTTCAATTTGTAATTACCGTGTTCAATCAGGGTACGATAGCTGCGGACAATATCCTGGTGACCGACTACCTGCCCGCTACGCTCAATTTTGTGGCGGCGCTGAATCCTGATTGGAGCCTCGTGGGTGGCAATCCCACTACCACGCTTAGTGTAGCACAAGGCGAATTGCCCACAGGTGGCCTGGCGCCCAATGCCACAGTTGACGTGTATATCTCGCTGGTAGTGGACAATCCGCTGCCTCCGGGTACGCAAATCGTCAATACGGCGGAAGTAACAAGCGCTACCGATCAAAACGGCAACAGCGTAGTGGATATGGACTCCGAACCCGATGCTGCCAACGATGATGTCTTCCTGCAAGATAACGAAATCAGTGGCGATGGACTGGGCGGCGAGGACGAAGACGACCACGATATTGCAACGGTCATTACCCAGGTATTCGACCTGGCCCTGATCAAAACACTTGAAGTGGGTCAACTCAGCACGGTGGGTCTTAACGACACGATTACCTTCGTGATCGAAGTGATCAACCAGGGTATGATCGCCGCTGACAATATTCAGGTGACTGATTATTTACCGCAGGGTCTGCTGTTCTTCCAGACGCTGAACCCGGGCTGGAGCCTGTCAGGAGGCCAGCCGACCACTACGCTTAGCGTGGCCAACGGCGCCCTGGCGAGCACCGGATTATTGCCCGGAGCTTCGGTATACGTCGAAATTAATTTGGTAGTAGCGCCCGATGTGGCGGAAGGTCTCGAACTGGTCAACTTTGCAGAGATCAGCGCAGCCACCGATACCAACGGCGACCCCAAGCAGGATATCGACTCGACGCCTGATAGCAACGGCAACAACGATACTTATGTACACGACAACGACGTAAACGGCAACGGTACGATAGGCGAAGACGAAGACGATCACGATCCGGCAGAAGTAGAACTGGAATGCTACCGCACGGCAGGTGTGGATACCCATATCGAAACTTGTCTCGGCTGTTCTGAAGCCGTGGTAGTAGTTGACTTCTTCGGCTCACTTGGAGGAAACCCGGATACGGGCGGATACTGGACTGACCTGGACAACTCGGGTCTCGACCTGAGCAATCCCAGTGCAGTACCGGTTACCGATCTCGCCCCCGGCCTGTACCACTTCGCTTACACTATTTCCGGCATCAACGGCTGCGCCAACCGCACAGCCATACTGGAACTGGAAGTTGTGTCTATCGAAAACCTGGTTTGCAATGCCGATATCAACATCAGTCTGGGTGAAAACTGTGTGGCTGAGGTAGGTGTTGACAACCTGCTGGAGGGCGATCTGCCCTGCTACAACGCCCTAGAGGTGCACATTTACACTTCATCGGGCTTCGACCTGGGCAATACGGTGACGGAAGCCGTTATAGGCCAAACGCTTACATTCAAGGTAGAGGACCCCTTGTGCGGCAACCACTGCTGGGGCACGATCAAGATCGAAGACAAGCGCAAACCGGTTATTACCTGCCCGGATGATACCGACCAGGCAATGGTGACCGAACAGGTACAAACGATCAGCGGCGCACTGAGCGCCGGCGACCCGCAACTTGACCTGGACGACCACTACTGCTTCCTGAATCTGACCAACCCCGTTAACGGGCCGCACTACTACGATCTGTTTACGTTTACGGTAACGGAATCCGATATTTATACCTTCGACTTGAATACGAGTTGGGGCGATGGCATCGTAGCCCTGTACCAGGGTAGTTTCAATGCTGATCAACCCTGCGCCAATATCATAGCGTTGGGAGATGACAACCTCAACGGCACATTTGGCATATTTGATCCTTTTGATCCCATCCTGCGACTGTCGCTGCCGCTTGAACCCGGCGTTCAATACGTACTGCTGACCTCGTCGTTTGATACCACCCAAACGGGGGACTACAGCTATACGGTATACAGCGATGGCGACGGCCTGATTACAGGTTTGCCGCTTACTGCTCAAGTTGCCAAACGCGATTTGATCTGCACGGATGTAGACGATATCTTCGACAACCTGTTGAGCGCGCAATACACCGGAATGGCCACGGCTGTTGACAACTGTACCGACCCGGTTACGGATATCACCTTTACGGATCTGATACTGTCAGACGGCGGCGACTGTGGAGAAGTAGTCATCATGCGCAGATTTGTAGCAACCGACGAATCGGGCAACAGCGCACAGTGCGTACAGGAAATCACCGTTCGCAAAGCTACGATGGATGACGTGATACTGCCGCCGTATGTTGTGTATGTAGAATGCGACGAGACCATCCCGACCGATCAAAACGGCAATCCACATCCTTCGCTGACAGGATTCCCGTTCTTGTTCACGGCATTCGGTATAGTTGAATTGGACGACTCCTATTGCAACCTTGGGGCTTCCTATTTCGATTACCCGCATGCGCAGGTTTGCGAGGGTACTTACGAATTCCGCCGCGAGTGGACGGTCTTCAATTGGTGCGCGCCGGCTTCAACAATCATTTACAACCAGATCATCAAAGTGGGCGACTTCAGTGCACCCGAAGTGTTCTGTCCGGTGGAAGATTATGACTGGGACGGTACTGCTGACCTGCTGACGTACTCTACAGGGCCATACGATTGCACGGCCGTCATTGAAGCGCCGCTGCCGCAAGTGGAGGATAATTGCTCCAGCACGCAGATAGTTACCGAAGTAGTTCATATTGCAACGGTGGACGTTACCAACCAATACGGCCAGGTAACCGGCACCACGCAACAGTCCATCGTGGTGGCAACCATTGCCGACGGAGCTTCGCGCATCGTTGCCAACCTGGAAATCGGCAGCTACTTCTTCCGCTATATCGTGACGGATGCCTGCAACCACCAGACGATCATTGAATGTCCTTTCAGGGTAATAGATGACATTGCACCCATAGCGATCTGCGACGACAACCTGCATATCTCGATCGGCGGCGACGGCTATGCCCAGGTAAGCGCCGACGATATCGACGAAGGCTCATGGGATAACTGTAGCCCTGTGCGTTTGGAAGTCCGCCGCAGCTATGCAGTCAACGATACCTGCGAACCGGTAGAACCCTACTTCGGCAACTGGTCGGATATAGTTGATTTCGGATGCTGCGACGTAAATGATAGCGTGACGATCGAACTGCGCGTGTGGGAAGACGCCGACCACGACGGACTGTGGGGCGCCTGGTACGGCAACCCCGACCTTGACGGCGACGGCTACCCCGATGTGGATACGCTGGACGACAAGGGCAACATGTGCTGGCAGGAAGTACTCATCGAGGATAAGCTGAATCCTTATTGTACGGCGCCGCACGATGTAACGATTACTTGTGATGAACTGCCTTACGATTTCCCGCGCGAAACATCGCAGGCGTCGCAGGCTGATACGGTGCTGTTGCAACAACTCTTCGGCGTAGCGTTAGGTTCTGACAACTGTCCAGGTGCACAGGTTAAAGAACTGGCTCCTATATGGGATCTGGAATGCGGTTCAGGAACGATTATCCGTAGATTCAGTGTAACCGATGCGGTGGGTAACGTTTCTACCAATACGTGCCAGCAGATTATTACGATACAGAAAATTCACAACTACGAGATCAAGTTCCCGAAAGATGCATCGGCCAACTGCGGTGTGCCGCATCCCGATACGCTCGAAGTACATGATCAGGGTTGCGACTTGCTTGCTGTGAGCGTAGAAGACGAAGTATTCAGCGCCTCGGGTGACGAATGTTACAAGATATTCCGCACTTACCGTATCATCAACTGGTGCGAATACAACGGCACTGACGATCCCATAGTAGTAAGCCGCGATGAAGATTGCGATAACAACCCGGGTGATGAGGATATCTGGGTACTGGTACGCCAAAGTGGGGTAGGGGGCCAGAAAGTGACCTACTACGACCGCAATAACAACGAAGGCGACAACGTACCTGCACCGTTTTTGAAAAACCCGTCGTGCGACGGCAGAACCAACCCCGCCGGGTATTGGATGAACAGTGTGCCTGGTAGTTACGGTACAGCAGCCATTACCTCGAGAGGATACTGGGAGTACACGCAGGTGATCAAGGTATACGATAACGTACAACCAGTGATCAATGCTTCAGCCGCAGAACCGTTCTGCTCTTACTCAAGCGATATAGCCGGCGGTTGTCCGGGCGAAGTAGAAATACCGTTTACGGTAGATGAAAACTGTACGCCCGACGATCTGGAAATCACCGTACTGCTGGATGCCTTCAGTGATGGGGTACTCGACGGCGATATCACGGCGGCAAGCCTGACGGGAACCTATCCGGATTTCGTCATCGTGGGCAACTTCCCGCTGGGTCAGCACCTGTTTGAAGTACACGTTCACGACGGCTGCGGCAATGTCAACGCACTGGAGATACCGTTTGAAGTAGTTGATTGCAAGGCGCCGGCGCCGATATGTATCAACGGCCTGACCATCGAATTGATGCCTGTAGTGCCCGTCTCAGATGTGGATGGCGACGGTATTGCCGATACAGGCGCCATGACGATCTGGGCAAGCGATTTCGTAGCCAGCCCGGTTGAAGATTGCACAGGACCTGTACGCTACTCGATCCACATAGCTGACGAGGTGACCAACGGCAGCAATATCCCCGATCCCAGCCAGACCAGCTTGATACTGACCTGCGCCGATCCTTCAACGACGATCATCCGTATCTACGCCTGGGATAGCGCCTTTAACCCCTACGCCGTTCAACCCGACGGCACGGTGGGAGGCCCCAACTTCGACTTCTGCGAGACGTACGTCATCATCCAGGACAATATGTTCGACGTTTGTCCGGATGTAGTACCTGGTTCGGGAATGATCGCAGGTGTGATTGCAACGCCTAATGACGAAGTGGTGGAGGGTGTAGCAGTAGACTTGAGCGGCCAGGCTGTAATGAATTATGCTACAGCTTTAGACGGCCAGTTCAGTTTCAACAACCTGCAAACAGGTTACGATTACACTGTAACACCGCAACTCGATAGCGACCCGCTTAACGGCGTATCGACATTCGACATCATTTTGATCACGAAGCATATCCTGACGACGCAACCGCTGGATAACCCGTACAATATGATCGCCGCCGACGCCAATAATTCGAAGACGATTACCGTACAGGACATTATCCAGATTCGCAAACTGATTCTGACGCTTGAGGACAATTTCCCGAACAACACGAGCTGGCGTTTTGTACCGGCCTATTACCAGTTCCCGGTACCCACCAACCCGTGGTTTGAGGACTTCCCCGAGGTGATCAATGTTAATGATCTGTCGGGTCAGTTGATGGGCCAGGACTTCATAGCCATCAAGATCGGCGACATCAACAGCTCAGCGCTAACATCGTTTGCCGCAATCGAAGAGCGCGAGATCAAAGGCTTGTTTGAAATTCATACAAATGATATCGAACTGAAAGCCGGCGAGGAATACAAAGTAGCATTGCGCGCCGATGAACTGGCTCAAATCCAGGGATGGCAAGGTACGTTGCAGTTTGACGCCGCTGTGCTTGAATTCAAGGATATCAACTACGGCGCAATTCAGCCTGGTCATGTCGGTTTGAGACATGTGGCAGATGGCGCAATCACGATGAGTTGGAACGATCCCGCAGGTACAAACGGAAGTGGCGTAGATCAACTGACCAGCCTGATATTCAAAGCCAAACAAAATGCGCGTTTGAGCCAGGTATTGGGTATCGGATCTCGCTACACCAGAGCGGAGGCTTACAACGCTAAAGGTGAATTGTTGAACCTGGGTCTGCAATTCAGGAATCGGGCAGAAGAATCTTATGCCCTGTACCAGAACATGCCCAACCCGTTCAGCAAGTCAACGGTGATTGGATTCTATCTGCCGGAAGCATCCAATGCTGACCTGATCATCCAAAGTGTAGACGGCAAAGTAATCAAACACATACAAGCCGAATACGCAAAAGGTTACCATCAGGTTCTGCTGGATGCAAACGAACTGTCACGGGGCGTGATGTTCTACACGCTTAGAACCGGCAACTTTAGCGCAACGCGTAAGATGATTTTGGTAGAATGAAGAAATTAGGATTTTTCTGAGACTTCAATTTTTTCTGAGCATCATTATTAATACATGCAGGCCGGCGTCCTCAGGGCGCCGGCCTTTTTTTGTTGATATGGCAGATTGTCATTCATCGTACAGGTAGGAACATTATTTTTCAATCACAAAAAATCATCTCTATCTTTCGCCAAAATGCCTTACCGATGAAATCCCGTTTACTTCGCGTCGCACTGTTTTTAATTGGAATAATAACCCTATTGGCCTCCAGTGATAACCCGCCTAACGGCCGCACCGGCGCTCCTTTTGACGGGGCTTGCAGCAATTGCCACAGCGGCAATAACCCCGGTGGATACAATGCTGTGATCGAGTTATCGGGCTTGCCCAATCCCATTCCTCCCGATTCCACTTTTGCCGTTACGCTTACCGTTACGACCATTGCCGGCAGCCCTTTCAGAGCCGGCTTCCAATTGGTGGCCGTCCAATCAGATAATACCAATGCCGGCGACCTGGAAGCCCTTGATAGTGAAACCGGAACGGAGATGTTTGGCTCAAGAGAATATATAGACCACCGCAACCCAAAAAAATTTAACGGCAATCCCACTGTTTCCTGGACGTTCAACTGGACTTCGCCTTCCGTTTCCGAGGGAGGGCAGATACATTTCTATTTCACTACATTATTAGCCGACGGCAATGGAAGTTCGGGAGATTATACCGTTTCCGGTTCGCAAACCTTCCTCTTCGCCGGCAGCGTCCCATTGTCAGCTTCGATCATAGATACCGACCCGGCCTCCTGTTTCGGCGCTGCCGACGGTGCCGCTACCGTAGCGGCCAATGGCGGTAATCCGCCCTATGATTACGCCTGGCCTGACGGTCAAACAACTTCTACTGCATTTAATCTGGCTTCGGGAACTTACGAGGTGACAGTAACCGACAGCCTTGGGCTTACTGCTACGGCTTCCGCTGTGATTGAAGAACCGGACCCGATCACCATCAGCCCCGTGTCGATCGTCAATGTAGAATGCGCGGAAGATCACGACGGGCAAATTACCGTAGCTGCCGGCGGCGGCGTTACGCCCTACGCCTACCACTGGTCGCACGGCGCGCAGGGCCCCGTAGCTATTGCCCTGGTAGTCGGAACCTACACGGTTTCCATCACCGACGCCAACGGCTGTACTCAAACCTGGACGGGAGAGGTCGTCGCACAGGATTCCATTCCGCCGTTAATTGCATGTATGCCTGACGTAATGATTTGCGACGGCGATGCCTTCGTCTTTGATTTTCCTGCCGTTACTGACAATTGCGGCTTACCTCTCATGATTACGCAAACGGAAGGACTGCCCAGCGGTTCTGTTTTTCCTTTGGGCGAGACTCTTCAGACATTCGAGGTCGCCGACCAGTCCGGCAATACGGCGCAATGTTCGCATACCATAACCGTATCACCGGTACCTGAGTTGGCTTTTGACATCACCGGAGACGTTAACAATGAGGGAACGGGCGCTATTCAGGCGACCGTCGGGAGCGGCAATGTGATTCAATATTTCTGGATAGGCCCCGATAATTTTACGGCTGAAACAGCTGATATTGAAGGGCTGGTTGCCGGCGTTTATTTGCTCACCGCCACAGACGCCAACGGCTGTTCTGCCGAATATGCGGTGCAGGTGCCGTTGGTGGTGGGGACTGATAATATACAGAATGATAATACTATAAAAATATACCCTAACCCTGCTACTGACCACATTCGCATTGAAGCTACCGGCTTCAGCCCTGTAGTTGCCAGGCTTTATGATGCCAGAGGCCGCCTGTTTATTGAATGGGATGCGGAAATGATCAAGGCGCCGATAGATGTATCGGCTTTGCCGGCAGGGGTGTACATGGTAGTCGTATTTGACGACAAGGACAACAGGTATTTGTTGCGTTGGGTGAAAATGGAGTAATGGTTAAGAGTCGTTACATTAATGGGAAGTATACATTCATCCCGTTACCACAACTTTGATGTTATTCCGCTCTGAAGCAAATGCCAACGCAGCGCGAATATGCTCGCGCTTCAATTGCGGGAAATCTTCTAAAATCTCTTCGTAGGTCATATCGGCTGCCAGCCACCCAAGTATATCACTCACTGTTATTCGTGTGCCCGCAATGCAGGGCTTGCCAAAGCGGATGTTTGGATTGATGCTGATATATTTTCTGAAATCTTCCATAGCTAAAATTGTAGCATCTAAAGATAAAATAAATTTTCCCAACTACAAACTTATAGGCACGCAACCTGGTTAAGCGCTATACGTACTGATGCCCTGTCGGGGATGGAAGTCCACACCCACCGTCCTGACGGCGTTAAAAACGCTCTTCTCTTTTCCCATTTTTCCCCCTACCTTGCCATAAAATTCCACAACACAATGGAAGACAGAAACTTGGCACAGGTACGCGAACTGGTGGCCGACTTCAAACTCGACGAAGCACTCGACGTGCTTATCGCACAGGCCCAAACCCAAAACCAGCGCAAAGAAAATGCCCTGCTGGTGCTCAAAGGCAAGCTGGCTCTGCTCGAAGAACAAAGCCTGGCCGGCATTCTCGAGCATAGCGAGGTGGCCCGCCAAAAAGCCGCTATCGCCCACCAAATTCTGGATATTGCGGACGGCAGCTCGCTGGATAAAGAATTACCGAAAGTTCAAAATATCGGACAAAATACAGCCGATACTCCAGTCGATAATCGCAAGCGAATGATAATTATTGCCGCTTCGTTTGCATTGGTGATATTGGCTTATTTTTTTATTCAAAAAACAGACAATTCATTAAAAGACAACGAATCTGCCATAGAAAACAATCAGGAGCAATCAGAACAAAACACTGCAGATGAAGATAACCCGTCAACAAACAACCCCTCCGACGCACCGCTGAAGCTGCTCAATTTCCCAACGCTGAAACAACCCTTTAATTTCCTCGATTTCGGACTGGAATTCGCCTGGGCCAATGCCGAGTGGTATTCTGACACCGAGATCAGCCTCAAGATCAGGTACTATATGAACTGCAAAAGCAACCTCGGCGTTTGCAATCGCCCCACACTGCTCATCTATGCCGATGGAAAACCCATTTCCCGCCTGGAGCAGACCAACACTTCCATTGCGATCGACAATAAGTCTACCGCCACCGACGACGTCAACTTCGTGCTGCCCGCCACGGCCAAAGATTTTCATATCGAGTTTTCAAGAGATCATTCTACCTGGAAGCGACCTTTCAAGATATTGCATTGATCCCACCCTCTCTCCCTCCCACACTCCCACACTCTTCCCGTGCGAGAAACGCAGAGTGGTCCCGCCAGGAATCGAACCTGGATCTAGAGTTTAGGAAACTCCTATTCTATCCGTTGAACTACGGGACCTTTTAGAAGGGAATGCACTATATTTGTGCAAAAGCAGCGCAAAGTTACGCGCTTGTCGTCAATAATAAAACATGAATATCGAAGAATTCCGAGAATATTGCCTGTCCAAGAAAGGCGTGGAGGAAACTTTCCCCTTCGATGAGGTGACGCTCGTGTTTAAAGTGATGGGCAAAATGTTTGCCCTGACCGGCCTCGATAGCCTCGAATTTACCGTGAATCTGAAGTGCGACCCCGACCGCGCGATTGAACTACGCGAGCAATACGCCGAAATTAAGCCCGGCTGGCATATGAATAAGTCGCACTGGAATACGGTGGCTTTCGACGGCGACCTCGACGACGCTTTTCTCCGGGAATTGATAGACCACTCCTACGAGCTGGTCGCCAAAAGCCTGCCTAAGAAGCTTCGCGAAGAACTCCAACAATTACCCTGACTTATGCAGGTGGATACGCTGATAGTAGGGCAGGGACTCGCAGGCACACTGCTGGCCTATTTCCTGATGGAAGCCGGACAAACGGTCTGCGTGATCGACGACGATTATCCCCGCGCCGCTTCCCGCGTGGCCGCCGGCGTGATCAACCCGGTCACAGGCCGCAGTTTTGTGAAATCCTGGCGCGTAGATGAACTGATCCCCTTCGCCCGCCAAACATACTTACAACTCGAGTCGCTGCTCGGCCTGCCTCTTTACCACGAACGCAATATCCTTCGCGCCCTCAGCCACCAGGGCGACGAAAACGACTGGCTCGGCCGCAGCGCCGATCCCGCTTATCTCGATTATATTATCGACCCCGCCGATGTGTCCGCCTATTTCGGCAAGATCAACCCCGCCTTCTCTTACGGCGAACTGCAACACGCCTCTCAGGTTGATATCGGCAAGCTGTGCACGGCTTTTAGGTCTTTTTTAATAAATAAAAATTCCTTTAAAAAAGAAACTTTCGATTATAATAAATTGGAAATTTCCATTTCCGCAGAGATGCAAAATTTTGCGTCTCTACAAATGTTCCCTCCCTCTCTCCCTCCCTCCCCATCCCTGTCTTACCAAGGAATTACCGCCGACCGCCTGGTCTTCTGCGAGGGCGCCAAAGCCCCCCGCAATCCCTACTTCAACTACCTGCCTTTTATCGGCGACAAAGGCGAGGTGCTGATTGTGAAAATCCCGGGCGCCCATTTTCCGAAAATGCTAAAACAAGGCGTTTTTGTGATTCCTTTCGGAAAACCGGAAGAAGAGCTGTATTGGATTGGCACGACTTACGAACGAAATTTTGAAAACGACGAACCCTCTCCACACAGTAAAGCTACGCTCAATGACCAACTCAGCGAGGTACTGACTTTGCCTTTTGAGGTGGTCGACCATCTCGCCGCTATCCGCCCCACGGTGAAAGACCGAAGGCCGTTCCTCGGCTTTCATCCGCAATTCGAACAATTGGCTATTTTTAACGGACTCGGCACAAAAGGCACTTCGCTGGCCCCTTTTTGGGCCAAACACCTGGCCGATAGACTGGTACACGGCAGCCCGCTGGATCGGCAAGTGGACATCGCCCGTTTCTTAACACATAATTAACGGCATTAGCAGAATAATCACCCGCCATTTATACTTTTTTAAACGTCTGATAAGTTATTAAGTGACGAGGTGACGCGTGACAAGGTGACAGTTAAGAAACTAATCTGTCACCTTGTCACCTTATCAATGACCGCAAAATAAAACTCCGGACGTATGAGGCTGTCCTTTCTCCCATGCACATTACTGCTGCTGATCCTAACCACTTCTACCCTTTTTGCACAAAAACCACAGGGGACCATGTCATTTAATAACGACCCGTATAAGTCGGCGTGGAAAACGATCGATTCTCTTGAGTCGAAAGGCTTGCCCCGATCCGCCCTGGAACGCGTGGAATCGCTTTATCAAAAGGCCAAACGCGATAATAACCCTACGCAGGTGATTAAAAGCCTGATGTACCAGGTCAAATACTTAAATGAACTGGAAGAAGAGGGGCATAAAAAGGTGATTGTTAAACTGCAAACCGAACTGGCACAGTCCGATTTTCCGGTAAAGCCGATTTTGCAGTCTATACTGGCCGAGGTCTATTGGGGTTACCTGCAAAGCAATTTCTGGCAAATCAGCCAACGCACGGAAATTGCGGATTATAAGCCCGATGACCTCCAGACCTGGTCTGCCGCCCAGCTGGCAACCGAAAGCGCCCGCCTTTACGACGCTTCGCTGTCGGACGAACGCCTGGCCGATGTGCCGCTACAAGCCATTGAGGCTATCACGGTAAAAGGCCAACTCAGCGACGGCCTGCGCCCTACGTTGTTCGATTTTCTGGCGCACCGGGTTATCGATCATTTTTCCGGCGAACAGTCTTATCTCACCGAACCTGCCTATAAGTTTTATCTCGACCAGGAGGTGGCTTTTGCCGATGCATCCGACTTTGCGGCGTTTTCTTTTACTACTAAAGATACAGCTTCGTTTAAGTATAAAAGCCTGGTGCTTTACCAGCGACTGCTACGCCGACACCTGCAAGACGCCGATCAGGCAGCGCTTATCGACCTGGACCTGAAGCGCCTGCAGTTTGGCCTCAACAATTCGGTGGTGGATATCAAGGACTCGCTGTACCGCGAGTCGCTCCAACGACTCTACCAGCGCTACGCTTCCCACCCCTCCAATTCGGAAGTGATCTACGCGATGGCGCAATGGCATTACAACCGTGGCCTAAAATACCAGGATAGCCGGGAAGAAGCCTACCGCCTCGAATTGGTAAAAGCGAAAGCCCTCTGCGAAGAGGCCGCCAAGCACTACCCCGGCGCTTATGGTTCTTCTCAATGCGATTTTCTGAAAAATTCGATTTTAACCAAACAACTTTTTCTCACTACCGAACAGGTGAACGTGCCGGGAAAATACGCCCCGATGCTGGTGCAATATCGGAACATTGGAAAGGTGTATGTAAAGGTGGTGAAAATCGCAGAGGCCGAACAACAGGAAATCGAGTCCTGGGATTTTGACAAAATGTACAACCAACTCAATAGGCGAAAGGCTATCCACCAGTGGTCGACTAATCTGCCTTCTACTTCCGACTTCCAGCCCCACAGCCTCGAACTGGCCATCCCGCCTTTGTCGTTGGGTTTGTATGCCGTAATTGCCTCAGATAATGCCAAGTTTAATAACAAAACAGGACGCGTGGCTTTCCTGTATACCAATGTATCCAATATCGCATCGCTCAAACAGCAGGGTAGCCTGGAAGAGTCTTATTTTTTAACCACTGACAGGCAAACAGGCGCGCCGATGCCCGGCGTATTGGCAGAATTTTATAAGAGCCGGTATGATAATAAACAACGCAAGGTGTTGTACGATAAGGCCGGACAAGCCATTTCGGATAACGATGGCAAATTTATCTCGCCAATAAAAAATGACAGCTATCGCGTCAAATTTTCTAAAGGCGGCGACGTGCTTTTTCCACTGGAAGGTTTCTATAGCTATTCGGGATATTACCAGCCCCTGGAACAATTAACTACGCACTTTTTCCTCGACCGGGCAATTTACCGACCGGGACAGCAATTGTTTTTTAAAGCTATTATTTTAAAAAATGACGCCAACGGCGTACCGGCTATCGTCAAAGGAGAAAAGGTGACGATTACGCTGCTCGACGCCAATATGCAGGAAACTACCAAGCTGGAACTCACCACCAATCAATACGGCACGGTCAACGGCGCCTTTACAACGCCTACCGGCGGCCTGCTGGGCACGATATACCTGCGTTCCAGCGCCGGTGATGCTAACCACGGTTTTCAAGTAGAAGAATACAAACGACCCCGCTTTGAAACCCTTATCGATAGCCTCGCCGGCGATGTACGCCTGGGCGACAAGGTGAATGTGACGGGCAATGCCCTCGCTTTTGCAGGTAGTGCAGTTGACGGCGCCAAAGTAACCTATCGCGTAGTGCGCGAGGTACGCTACCCCTGGATGCCCTGGTGGGGCGGCGCTAAAATTATGCCGCCTTATGGCCAGAGTCCCTCCATGGAAATCGCCAGAGGAGAAACGACTACCGACGCCGAAGGCAAGTTTGTCATTCCTTTCCAGGCTATGCCCGACCGCAGCGCCGATCGCAGCCGCAATCCGGCTTTTGCCTTTACGGTATATGCCGACGTAGTCGATATAAACGGTGAAACCCGCTCGGCAGAACGCACCTACCAACTGGCTTATGTGGGCCTCAGAGCCGATATTGCCGTGCCGCCGCAGTTGGAACAAAGCAGCACGGTGGTATTCCCGGTCAGCATTACTAACCTCGATGGCAAACTCCAGCAATCACAGGCTACTGTGGAAATATTCCGCCTGCAATCGCCTACGCATCCCTTTATTGATCGCTATTGGGAGGCGCCCGACCAGTACGTACTGAACCGCGAGGAATATCAGCGCTATTTCCCGCTGCTGGCATATCAATACGAAGACGATATTACCCGCTGGTCACGCCAGGAGCGCGTGTTTACACAGCCGGTGAATAGCAACGGCGCCTACGATCTGCGCATCAATATGAGCGCTTTTCCGGTAGGGTATTATTTGGTTAGTTTAAAAACAAATGACTCCGCCGGCAACCTCATCGAAACGACCAAATATTTTGCACTGCTCGAACCCCAGGCCCGCCGCATCCCGGACGCTATCAGCAATCTCCGCCAATGGTCGAAGAAAACATATCAACCGGGCGATCAGGCTACTTTATACCTCTCGGTAAATAACGGCCCGCGCCATTATTACTACGAACTCGAACGCAAGGGCAAAATCCTGAAATCGGGCTGGCTCCATATAGACCGCTACGCGGAGTGGCAACAAGCCGTCACGGAAGCCGACCGCGGCAACCTGATGCTGCACCTGGTGTCGGTACAACACAACCGCACGAATATTTATACGGAATTAATTACCGTGCCCTGGTCGAATAAAGCGCTGAAAATCAGCTACAGCACTTTCCGCGATAAACTCAAACCCGGCCAGTCGGAAGAGTGGCGCATCAAGATCAGCGGCCCCGACGGCGAAAGAGTCGCAGCCGAGATGGTCGCCGCGATGTACGACGCTTCGCTCGACCAATTTATCGAACACAACTGGTTTTTCGATCCCTACCCCTCAATCGGTTACGCGCAATCGAGCTGGAACCCTATCGCCTTTGGGCCGCGCTCAGGCAGGTCGAATGAACCGCTGCGCCGACGGTATAAAGAAACGCCTGTTCGCAGCTACCCCTATTTGAACTGGTTCGGATTTTACCCCGGCGGCATGGGCCGCCCCAGGATGATGTATAAAGCAATGGCCGATTCGGCGGCGCCGGCAGGCAGAGAGACTTTTTCTTTTGCAGAAGAAGTACCTGAGGGAGTGATGCAAAATCAGGCCGCATCAATGGCGCCACCTCCACCTCCATCTTTATCTGATGATATGCAGGGAGAACCTCCATACGGCGAAGAAACAGGTATGGGGGGGGCGCCGATAACGCCTCCACCGCCCGTACAGGTGCGTCGCAATCTCAAAGAAACGGTGTTTTTTATGCCCGATCTGCTCACCGATGCAGAGGGCGACGTGGTGCTTCGCTTTACCATGAACGAAGCCCTCACGCGCTGGAAATTGCTGACTTTGGCGCATACCACCGACCTCAAATTTGCGCTTGACGCAAAAGAAGTGGTGACCCAAAAAGAATTGATGGTGCTGCCCAATGCGCCCAGGTTTGTTCGCGAAGGCGACGAGTTTTGGTTTAGCACAAAAGTATCCAACCTCTCCGGGGGGGCGCTCGCAGGGACGGTCAAATTGGAGCTCTTCGACGCGCTCACTATGCAGCCCGTCGATAAAGACTTCGGACTTACCCAGGCAGAGGCGCCTTTTACCGCCCAGGCCGGCCAGTCGGCAGCGGCCAACTGGCGCCTGAATATCCCCGTAGGGCAAGCGCAAGCCCTGACCTGGCGAGTGACAGCCACCGCCGGACAATTCTCCGACGGCGAAGAAAATGCACTGCCCATTCTCACCAACCGCATGCTGGTAACCGAAACGCTGCCCTTGCCGGTGAGAGGTAAAGAATCCAAAACGTTCCACTTCGAACGCCTCAAGCAGGCCGACGAGTCTAAGACCCTGCAACACCAGCGTTATGCCCTCGAATTTACCTCCAACCCGGCCTGGTATGCCGTACAGGCCCTGCCGTACCTCATGGAGTACCCTTACGAGTGCACCGAGCAAATCTTCAACCGCTATTACGCCAACGCGCTGGCAAGCTCGATAGCCAACCGCTATCCTAAGATTAAAACGGTTTTCGAAAGCTGGAAAAACACGCCCGCGCTGGAAAGCAACCTGGCCAAAAATCAGGAACTCAAATCAGCGCTTCTCGAAGAAACGCCCTGGGTATTGGAGGCCCAGCAGGAGGCACAGCAGAAGAAAAATATCGGCTTGTTATTTGATTTAAATAAAATGAGCCAGGAAAGAGCAGTTTCCCTGGCCAAACTCACCGAGCGCCAGTCCGAAGGCGGCTCCGTGCCCTGGTTCCCCGGCGGCCCCGACAACTGGTATATCACCCAGTATATCCTCGAAGGTTTCGGCCACCTTCACCACCTCGGCATCGAAGACGTGCAGGAAGACCCTGCTATCCGCCAGTTTGTCGACAAAGGTTTTGCCTACGTGAAAAGCCGGGTTAGACAGCATTACGAAGAACTGGAAAATAGCGTGAAAAAAGGCTATACCAAATGGGAAGACGACCACCTCGACGAGCTGATTATCCACTACCTGTATACTGCCTCGCTGTATCCCTATCAGGAAAAGGATAAAGACATGCGCCGCATAGTGGATTACTATCGCGGACAGGCCGAAAAATACTGGCTGCAAAAAGGACTCTACCAACAAGGCCTGCTGGCCCTTGCGCTGAATCGCAGCGACAAAAAGGAAACCGCAAAGCGTATCGTCGCTTCGCTGAATGAACGCGCCCTGCGCCACCCCGAACTGGGCATGTATTGGAAGTCGGATAGAGGGTATTTCTGGTACCAACTGCCCGTCGAGACCCAGGCGCTGATGGTAGAGGTATTTGCCGAGGTAGCCAAAGACGACAAAGCGGTTGACGACCTGAAAGTTTGGTTATTAAAAAACAAACAAACCAATCACTGGAAAACGACTAAAGCCACCGCCTCTGCCGTGTACGCCCTGCTTGCCAATGGCGAAAACTGGCTGACGGAGGACCAACCCCTGGCAGTGAGCTTCCCCGATATGAAGAAAGTAGCCTACGAGCCTAAGCTCAAATCCGCGCAGGGAAGCGCCGAGGCCGGCACCGGCTACTTCGGAATCGCATGGGATGGCAAGGAGGTCAACAAAAAAATGGCAGAGATCAAAGTCAAAAACCCCAATAAGTCGATCGCCTGGGGCGCCGTTTACTGGCAGTATTTCGAGCAACTCGACAAGATCAAGGGGTTTGAAGATACCCCGCTTCGCATGCAGAAAAAGCTGTTCAAAGAGGTCAATTCCGACACCGGGCCCAAACTGCAGGCTGTGGAAGCACAAAACCTCCAGCCCGGAGATAAGCTTATCGTGCGCATCGAACTGCGGGTAGACCGCGATATGGAATACGTACATATGAAAGACATGCGCGCCAGCGGCCTCGAACCCATCAACGTGATCAGCCAATACAAGTGGCAGGATGGACTGGGCTACTACGAAAGCACCCACGACGTGTCAACGAACTTCTTTTTCGAGTATTTGCGCAAAGGCACTTATGTATTCGAATACCCCCTGCGGGTGAGCCACCGAGGCGATTTCTCCAACGGCGTGTCCACCATCCAGTGTATGTACGCACCCGAATTCAGTAGTCATTCGGAAGGCGTAAGAATAAGCGTCAAATAGCCGTCTGCTGCGCGCTGGTCTGTATTTCGGCTCCTGTGGTCGAGAAAATAAGACCAGCGCGCAGGCAGGTAATTATATTTGTGTGAAATTGCGTGACAACCTATGAAAAAAGATCTTGTTGACCTGGCCACCAGCCGCTTAAAGCAAACGTTTATGTCGTCTAATCAGAATCAAGAAAAAACCAGACACGCCGAGACTATCGTGCGTAATCACGTATTGTGGTCGATGGGCGCCAGCTTCATACCCATTCCGATTGCCGACTTTTTTGCGGTAAGCGCCCTGCAACTCGATATGATCCGCCAACTCTGCAGGGTGTATGAAATCGATTTTTCAGAAACCCAGGGCAAAGCTATCATCAGCTCGCTGGTGAGCACCATGATGGGCCGCGGACTTGCGAAAAGCTTTATCAAGCTTATTCCCGGTATCGGTACGCTTATCGGCGGTGTGACGGTGTCTATCTTCAACGGCGCCTCTACCTACGCCCTCGGCCAGGTATTCAAAACGCATTTTGAATTTGGCGGCACTTTCCTCGACCTGGATACCGAGCGCCTCAAAAAGATGTATCGCGAGCAGTTTGAAAAAGGTAAGAAGGTAGCTGAGCAAATGAAAAAGGAATACGACGAACAACGCGGTCAGCAACAACAGCAACAAGCTACCCCTCCGTCTGAAGAACCCAAACCTACCGCCCCCGCTGCGGGTGTAGTGGATAGGATAAAAGAAATCGCCGAACTCAGAAATCAAGGCCTGATTTCCGAAGAAGAGTTCGAGCAAATGAAAAAACGAATTATCGACCAATTCTAAGCCGACTGTGTGACTTTGCGACTTTGAGAACAAGTTTATATTGAATCGCAAAGTCGCACAGTCGCCCCCTCTCACCCTCTCACCCTCTTAACCTGGCCACCGCCTCCGCAATCCTCCCTATCGCCTTGCGCAGATTCTCATCAGAAGCGGCATAAGAAAAACGCAGACAGTGATCGGCGCCAAAAGCGGCTCCGCTTACCGTAGCCACATGGGCTGTATGCAGCAGATATTCGCTCAAATCATCGGGATTGTGGATCGTCATTTGGCCGTCGCTTTTGCCAAACAGTCCGCTCACATCAGGAAAGATATAAAATGCACCCTGCGGGTGATTAACTTTTATACCGGGAATTTGCTCGAGTAACTCGATCACCAGGTCGCGGCGATGGCGATACACTTCGCGCATCTCCCAGGAAGGAGTCATATCTGCGCGTAGGGCATAGGCTGCTGCCTTCTGACTGAAAGACGCCGCCCCCGAGGTGAATTGGCCCTGCATCTTTGTACTGGCAGCCGCAATCCATGCCGGCGCCCCGATATAACCCAAACGCCAGCCCGTCATAGCAAAACCTTTGGAAAACCCATTGACCGTAATCGTGCGGTCTTTTACTTGCGGGATTGTGCCAAAACTGACGTGCTTATCCGTAAAGTTGATATATTCGTAAATCTCATCGGCCACCACGTACAGGTGTTCGTATTTTGCCACTATCTCGGCAATAGAAGTGAGCTCCTCGTAGCTATAAACCGAACCTGTAGGGTTGCAGGGCGAAGAAAAAATAATGAGTCTTGTGCGGGGCGTAATGGCTCTTTCCACCTGCTGGGCGGTCACCTTGTAATCCAACTCGATGCCGGCATACACCGGAACGACCGTGGCGCCCGTCATTTTCGCGATTTCCGCATAAGATACCCAGTAAGGGGAAAAGATGATCACCTCGTCGCCTTCATCCAGCAGGGATAGACATATATTGGCTATCGATTGCTTGGCGCCGTTAGATACCACTATTTGATTTACCCCGTAATCCAGGCCGTTGTCGCGTTTGAATTTATCGCGAATAGCCTCGCGCAATTCCATCAGGCCGGGTACAGGCGTATATTTGGTATAACCTTCATCAAGCGCTTTTTTAGCGGCTTCTTTGATGTGTACGGGCGTATCAAAATCGGGTTCTCCCAGGCTCAAATCGATTACATCGTGGCCTTTCGCCTTCAAATCTCTCGCCAGTTGGGCCATGCGTATGGTGGCTGATTCTTCCATCTCCATGATGCGCCTCGACAAAGGGTAGGTAGTCGCTTCTGACATATTAGCTCGATTTATTAGTTATTTAACCGCTTGCAAAAGTACTTCTTTTGTCTTGCAAACCGTTCAATTACTACCGCAAGAAATTAGCTTTTGATTGCGTTGTATCTGAAAAAAAAGGGGATCAGTATGAAAAAGTACTTTTTGTTGGCCTTTGGCCTGATTACGCTATGCGGCACTTCATTGCAAGCTCAGGATGATAGCCGCCCCAAGGGCGTGCGATTGGGCATCAGCGAACCCGAGTTGATCGATCAGTTTTTGTTTGCCGTGCCCGGTGTTGGAAGTAATGTGCGGGATCTGCTCGAGCAAAAAAGTCTCAAACCTTATCTCATGCCCGTGCGCGATGTGGGGGCGCAAGGCAACGAATTGGCCTATATTTCAGCTAGCTGTCTGGAATATTATACCAATCTGAACAGCAACTACAAGGACAATCTGAGCCCCGATTATATCTCGCTCAACCTGAATGCCTCCGGCAAGCAGGATACGCCGGAAGAAATTCTGCAGTTTCTGGCGCAAACCGGCACGGTAAGTGCGGCTATTATGCCCTATGGCGCAAAAACGATCACCGGCGCCGTATTCAATACCACCAAGCGTAAGATTAGCAATTACCTCTATCTGTTTAGGGAGGTGACCAAAGATCATCAGCGCACCTACGAAACCAAAAAAGCCCTGATGCGCGGTCACCCCGTGCTGGTGATGATGCAGGTCGACGAAGGCTTTCGCGCCCAACGAAATACCAAAACCTGGGCGCCCTCCGGCCCCGTCCAACGCGTTTTCCCTTTCCTCGTGGTCGGCTTTGACGAAAACCAGGAGGCTTTCGAAGTGCTCAGCTGCTGGGGGCCCAATTGGGGCCTGGGAGGCTACCTCTGGGTCAAATATGCCGATTTCGGCAAGTTCGCTACGAATGGGTTTGTGATGATTCCATAATAATGTTGGATGTTTAATGCTGAATGTTTGATTTTTTTCTAAAATATAAATAATTAGAAATCAATCATTAAACATCCAAAATTAAACATCCAACATCCAAAATTAAACATCCAACATCAAAAATTACCTATTCACCACCACCCTCCGGCTCGAATTAAGCTCACCGTTTTTCACGCGTACCGTATACACGCTGGGCGCAAGGTCGCTGATATCAATGGTGGTCATGGTGGCATCGGCAGTGAATTGCTGCACTTGGCGTTTTACCAGGCGACCGCTGACGTCGTAAATGGCGATCTCGGTGGGCGTTTCGCTTGCGGTGATTACGTCGATCATAATTTCCGTGGATGCCGGGTTGGGGAATAGCACGAAATCGGGTGTTTCCTCCATCTGCACCTCGTCCAGTTGCTCGCGCAGCGGCGTATTGCTGATCGTGGCGCTGAGCTCATAGCAATCGTTGGGGTCGAAAGCGCCGTTATTACCGTAAACGTGGATATAATAGGTCCTAACTGTTCCCGTATTGTAAACGATCGATTCATTAGCTGTGCCCGGGTTATTAGACGATCCGAGCAGGCTGAACAAGTATAATTGCACATCGTAGTTAGCAGGCAGACTAGTGAGGTCGATGCGAATATTGGGCTGGTCGCTGGTATTGCTGAAACGGAACCAATCGCTATCGGTACCCGAGCTGATTAAGGCAGTGACCATTTGGTTCACCGGTATTGTTGCACCTGCAAACTGGCTGTCGTTGGGTTCATAGGTGTCTGAGCAGGCGCCGCCGCCACCTGCAGAAGTGGTGAAGGTCGCAATAGCGGAATACGTACCCAAAGTGCCGTTACAATTGGCCTGTACCTGGAATTCGTATGTAGAAGAAGCCGACAAACCCGTTGCGTTGTATGTATTGACAGCTGATGAGGCGTTAGACCAGGTAGTGGCGCCTGCAAGGCGGTATTGTACATTGTAGGAGGTAGCACCTGAAACGGCATTCCAGTTAAGCGTAGCACTGCTTGCTGTGACGTTGATGGCATTTAATTCGCCAGGCGTGCCGCAAGTCGGCGCTGGTGTATTGGTTGTAAATGTGGCAATAGCGGAATAGGTACCCAAAGTGCCGTTGCAATTGGCCTGTATTTGGAATTCGTAGGTGGAGGAAACTGCAAGACCAGTGGCATTATAAGACGTACCTACGGAAGTCATTGTAGTCCAGGTAGTAGTTCCTGCCAGGCGGTATTGCACATTGTACGAAGTAGCCCCGGAAACGGTATTCCAGTTGAGGGTAGCGCTGTTGGTAGTAATATTGTTGGCATTTAATCCGTCGGGCGTACCACAGCTTGCGCCACCTGAACTGGTGGTGAAAGTTGCAGTAGCCGAATAGGCGCTTATGCTCGATTTACATACCGTCTGCACCTGATATTCGTAAGTTGAGGCGGCATTTAACCCGGTCAGTACGTGCACATTGCTAAATACATTGATAGCAGTCCAGGTAGTCGTGCCCGACAATCGATATTGCAGGTTGTAGGAGTTGGCGCCGTTTACCACAGTCCAACTTAGCGTAGCGCTGTTCTGCGTTATGCCGGTGGCGTTTAGCCCGCTTGGCATACCGCAACCCGACCCACCTGAACTGGTAGTGAAGGTCGCTAAAGCGGAATAAGAGCCCAAGGTTCCGTTACAATTGGCCTGTACCTGGAATTCGTAAGTAGAAAAAGCTGAAAGCCCGTTTAATACATATGAAGTGCCCAGTGTCGGAACGGTGGTCCAGGTAGTCGTTCCCGAAAGGCGATATTGCAGGTTGTACGAAGTAGCCCCTGATACAGCATTCCAGTTGAGCGTAGCGCCAGAGGAAGTTACATTGGTGGCAATGAGCCCCGCCGGAATACCGCAGGTGGGCGTTTCGGTATTAGTCGTAAAGGTTGAAATAGCAGAATAGGTACCCAATGTACCGTTGCAGTTGGCCTGTATCTGATACTGATAGGTAGAAGATGAGGAGAGCCCCGCCAAGGTGTAGGAGGTATTTGGGGTACTAACTGTAGTCCAGGTAGTTGTGCCTGTAAGGCGGTATTGTACGGTATATGAAGTGGCGCCCGATACGGCCGTCCAGTTGAGTGTGGCGCCGCTTGTCGTGATGCCGGTGGCGTTCAGTCCAGTAGGCGTACCGCAGGTGGCAGTCTCAGGAGGCACACATCCATTCGATGTCGTAATGCTGAATCGCGGCCCGCCGGGCGCAAATACCGCCTGCATGCGGGCTTTTTGCCCCAGTGAAAACATATACATGCACGCATCGTAGGTGTAGTCCATGTAGTTCATGGTCATTTCTACCGGCGTACCCGTGCAGGTGCTGTAATGCGGATAGGCGGGACAGCCGCCGTTGGAGGTATTGTGTACCGGGGTGTCGGCTACAAAGTCGTTGCCGCAGGTTGCGTCGCCCCAGATATGGCGCAGGTTGAGCCAGTGGCCTACTTCGTGGGTAGCCGTGCGGCCCAGGTTGTACGGTGCGGTGGCCGTACCTGTATTGCCCACATAGCGGTAGTCTACAACGATACCGTCTGTAGCGGTTGAGCCACCCGGAAATTGGGCATAACCCAATATACCTCCGCCGATATTACAAACCCATATGTTGAGGTATTTTGTGGCATCCCAAGGGGCTACGCCACCCTGGCTGGGGCTTTTTACGGCGTTGCTGGTGCCCCAACTGTTGCGGTTGTAGTATTTGCGCGTGATGCCGGTGGTAGCGTTGCCGCTGGGATCGCGCTGGGCCATGCAAAACTCAATCTCCGAATCGGCTGCCAATCCGCTGAAAAGCGGCGGCGTGTTGGCCACGTCGGCATTGAGCTTGCGAAAGTCTTCGTTTAAAATAGCAATTTGCGAAAGGATCTGCGCGTCGCTGATGTTTTCGGTGCTGGTGCGGTATACTACGTGTACTACTACCGGAATGACTACTACATCCCGCTGTTCCAGGTAGTTATGCGAAATAAAGTTGTTCGTATGCTGCTCGATGGCTTCCATCCGCTGCTGATAGCCCGGATCTTCTTGCATGAGTTGCTCCAGCACCTCCATCGAGGCGCAATTGCGCTGCGCTTGCATATTTACCAAAGAGAAGATAGCAAGCAGCGCAAGAAGTAAAAAGTGCTTCATTTCAGAATACTGTTTTTGTGAAATTTATTTCAAAAGACAAAGATAATACCCGATTATCGCTTCATTAGGTGCCGTTTTTGGCAGTAGGGTTGCAAATGCGCTGATTTTTTATTGATGTTTAATGTTTAATGTTTGATGTTGAATTGAAAAAAATCATCCAACATCAAACATTCAGCATCCAACATTAAACATCAGATACCCGCCACAACTCCCATCATCTCCGCCAGGTGCAGGGCTTCGCTGTAACGCTGGAACAAAAAAACGGGAATATGCTGTTTTCTCTTGATTAGCCGGGATATACGGAGTGCTTTGCGGCGGTTTTGTACATCGTGGATAAAGATGGCTATGATTCTTTTTGGGTAAGCGCGGGCAATTGCAAGGTAAATTTCGGCGTCTTTTTCGCCGCTGTCGCCCACCAGCAAAAAGGGCAGGGTAGGGTAGGTTTCCAGGATATGCGTGATCTGCCGGTATTTATGTCCCGGCTTCCCCTTGCGGTCGATGATGCCGAAATCGCGCAGCAATACGGGGCCTTTGGGAAGTTGGTTGAGGTGCAAAAATTCTTCGAGCAGGTCGTAAATATTCCAGGGACTGTTGGAGACGTAAAAAAACGGATTGTCGTCGTTTTTTGAAGGACCGTATCGCAAAGCCTTGAAAAATAGATCTACGTCGCGAAAAGCCCGGCGTTTTCTGGCATTTTTTAAAATAGTAAGGTACAACATCTGCAATTTCAGCAGTGAAGTAACCCCGGTTTGTATCACGGTGTCGTCCAGGTCGCTGATTACGCCGAAGGAGGCCTGCGAGGGGATGAGCAGTTCGGAGCTCACACGTACGTCCACTTCCTGCCAGGGTGTGTGGGTGAGCTGTACTTCGTAGTTATACCAACCCGTGCTATCGGTGGGCAGCGGCAAGGGCAGGCGGCTTTCGAGGTGGTAGTAACCCTCATCGTCGGTGGTGAGCTCAAAGGCGTTGTCGCCAACATGAATCACCAGCTGCGCGTCGGTGATCTCGTTGCTGTTGAAGCGCTTGGCCGTATTGATGAAGTTTTGCCAGGTGCTGTCTTCTTCTGCCTTGCGGATAAATTTGTTTTGCAAAACCCGCCCGGTGATAGATACGTATTCGTGATTGCCGAAGCCCTTGTAGTCGGCAATCACGAGCGGGGTATGGGGGCCTAATCCCAGTGTGGCGCTAAACCGGAAACGAACCAGGTCGACCAGGTAACTGATCGCCCTGATGCCGTAAAGTAAGCGTCTTCTCCAGGAGGCCATGGCTGGTATTACTGCTCAAACAGGGCGTCGACAAACGCCTGCTTGTTGAAAATCTGCAGTTTGTCGATCGCTTCTCCTACGCCGATGTATTTGATGGGAATTTTGAATTGGTCGGAAATGCCGATGGCCACGCCGCCTTTGGCCGAACCGTCGAGTTTGGTAAGCGCCAGTGCGCTGACTTCGGTGGCATCGGTAAAATGCTTGGCCTGCTCGATGGCGTTTTGGCCGGTGGTGGCATCCAGCACCAGCAACACTTCGTGCGGGGCGCCTTCCAGACTTTTGCTGGTAGAGCGTTTGATTTTTCCCAGTTCCTGCATGAGGTTGATCTTGGTGTGCAGGCGACCGGCGGTATCGATGATGGCCACATCGCAGTTGTTTTGCAGGGCGTATTGCACCGTTTCGTACGCCACGGCGGCAGGGTCGGCCTGCATGCCTTTGCTGAAAAAGTCGCAGCCCACGCGGTCGGCCCATATCTTGAGCTGGTCTACGGCGGCGGCGCGAAACGTATCGCCGGCGCCCATCACTACGCGCAGCCCGTTTTGCTTGAATTGCCAGGCGAGTTTGCCGATAGTAGTGGTTTTACCCACGCCGTTTACCCCCACCACCATAATCACGTAGGGTTTAATGCCGCTGGGCAGGGCGTAGTCGTCGAGGTCTTCGGTGTTGTTCTCCGCCAGCAGGTTCACGATCTCGCTGCGCAGGATGGCGTTGAGTTCTTCGGTGCCCAGGTATTTGTCGGAAGCCACGCGGGCCTCGATGCGCTCGATGATCTTGACGGTGGTATCGAGGCCCACATCGGAAGATATCAGCACCTGCTCCAATTCGTCGAGCACTTCTTCGTCTACCGTCGACCGGCCGGCGATGGCTTTGGTCAACTTGCCGATGAACGTCGTTTTGGTTTTTTCTATGCCTTTGTCGAGATCCGCCTTTTTGTCGCGGTTGAAAAATTTATCGAAGAAGCCCATGAGGATGCAGCGGGTTAAGGGGTGTGATAAAACGAACAAAGAGGCGCTTCAATGGAAGAGCCTCTTTGTTCATGGAAAATATCATGAAGCGGAGCAAATTACTTCTTGCCGCTCAGAAATTCGTTTACTTTGTCCTTGTGGATCATCACCTCTTTGTAGGTGTATTTGCCCGTTTTAGGGTTTTTGATGCTTTGTACGATTTTGACAAAGTCACGACCCGAACCGGCGTTGGCGGAGCGCTGTGCAACCCTAGCGTTTTTTGATACCTTTGCCATGGCGTATTGAGTTTTTTATCTTGTTAGGAATTAATCACTCCACATACAACAACGAAATCGCTTATTTGATTTCGCGATGTACGGTTTTTTTCTTGAGAATAGGATTGTATTTAATCAACTCCAGACGATCCGGGGTGTTTTTCCTGTTCTTTTGCGTGATATAACGCGAGGTACCCGGCATGCCGCTTTTCTTGTGCTCGGTGCATTCCAGAATGATCTGCAAGCGGTTGCCTTTACTTTTCTTGGCCATTGTGCTTCAATTAGTATGTGTAAGTTTTACAAATCAACACCCGTTTTCACCCCTTTGCTCTCCAGCTTCTTTACAAAAGCATACAAGCCCAGTTTATTGATGGTGCGGATGGCGCTGGCCGATACTTTGAGCGAAACCCATTCGCCCGTTTCCGGCACAAAAAATTTCTTCGTCTGCAAATTAGGCAAAAAGCGACGCTTGGTCTTGCGATTAGAGTGCGACACCTTGTTGCCCGAAATGGGACGTTTTCCAGTAAGTTGACAAACCTTTGACATGATCGTTTTCGCTTGTACTTCAGTGATTTCTGTGTGACTCTGGGAGGACTCGAACCTCCAACCTTCTGATCCGTAGTCAGATGCTCTATCCATTAAGCTACAGAGCCGTTTTTTCTAAATGCGGATGCAAATATACGGGTATCTTTAGTAAAATAAAAAGAATTGTGTGAAAAAAAATGAAATTAGGTCTTAGCAGTCAGCACTCAGGTCTTAGCCGCTAAGTGCTGAGTGCTGACTGCTAACGGAGAAACGACCCCGACTTCCACTTCTTGCCGTATTGCAAAATTACAAAATACACGCCCCGCGACCAATGCCCTACGTCAAAACGCTCTACTTTGGGACCGAAACGGGTGGGCGAAAACTCGCGATTGGCCATCAATTGTCCTAATACGTTGTATATCCTGAGCTGATAGCCGTCCTCAAAATCCGGGGTTTCTATTTCTATATAGATGTCGTCTAATGGGGGGACAGGGTATATCCTTGTGATGTCTAAATCGCCGGTAGAAGCGCCGCAGTCGGCCTGGAGTATTTCCAGGCTGTTGAATATGTTTAGGCGCCCGCCGGTGGCGGTTTTGCCTGATAAGGCCTCTACGGGGTCTACACTGTTGATCAGGGCCTCACGGATGCGCAGGGCAGTCTGGGCAGGCTGCGTGCGGGCGCTGAGGGCCAGGTTTTCGCAGGGCAGGCTGTACAGCAGAGCTATGGCGCTCGATAAGTGGGGGGCCGCCGCTGAGTTACCCCCAAATTCGCCGTAGCCGTCGTCGGTTTTTATAGTGTAAGAACCGTCGCCGGGCGAACCCATGTCGATGGAGACGGCGCCGTAGGCCGAGGTCTGGGCTATCTGGTCGCTCTGGGTAGTGTTGAGCACATTGATGAGGAACTCGCTGGGACAGGTTGTGGGCATGTCGCC
The DNA here is from genome assembly GCA_013360405.1 of Saprospiraceae bacterium. Classification (GTDB taxonomy): domain Bacteria; phylum Bacteroidota; class Bacteroidia; order Chitinophagales; family Saprospiraceae; genus JABWBR01. Next base: position 73,692 of record JABWBR010000003.1, on the reverse strand, counting down.
GTCTATTTCTACGTTGTAGGGACTGTTGGCTGCGCCGGCGCCGGTGAGTATGCCTACGTTGCCCAGCAGGTCGTACATATTGCCCCAGGCAGGCAGTTGGTCGCAGAAGACCCTCGATTTGCCAAAGGAGGCATTGGTAGCTACCACAAAGGCGCCTTCCGAACCTTGCGAGATATTGTAGCGCTCGCGCTGGTCAATGATATATTCATATGCGCTGATCACCTGGTCTACCTGGTTGGTGGCCAGCAGCATGAGTTTAATGTTCCAATTCACGCCGGTCACGCCCAGTCCGTTGTTGCCACGGGCGCCGGCGATGCCTGCCACCGAGTGCCCGTGCGGGGTGAGGGGCAGGGTATTGTCGTCGGCAATAAAATCCCAGCCGAGATGGTCATCCACGTATCCGTTGCCGTCGTTGTCCATGCCGTCGCCGGGGGTATCGGCATAGTTGCGCCACACGTTGTCTCTGAGATCGGGGTGTCCGGGGTCAAAACCGCTGTCGACGATGGCGAGTACGATAGTATCGCCCAGCGCGCTAAGTCCGCCGGTGGTAAAATCCCACACGCCTGCCGCGTTGATGATGTCCATATCCCATTGGTTGCCGTATTGGGGGTCGTTGGGGGTGCTTCTTTCTTCCAGCACATAATTGGGTTGTGCGGAAAGCACGCCGGGCAGGCGGTTAATCTCTTCCAGCAGCAAGTCGCCATTGCCATCGGCGGGAGTATATGTCAGCAAATGAATATTGCCGTGTCGGCTCAACTGGCGGGATAGCTGCAGCTCCATGCCGCTGCTGAAGGTCGTTTTTTGCCAGTTTTCCAGCACGGCCTGCGGCGTATGTCCGCCGGCCAGTTGCACAATAATATCGCCGGCGATAGGGGAGGGGCTCTCCGCTTTTTGCTGGCCGAAGGCCGTCATGGCAAAACAACACGCAATCAACAAGATAAACACCACTTTCATAGCTTCCAATTTAAGCACATAATTACTAAAGGCGCAAGTTAGGACTCCGCCGCAAGGTTTAATAACAATTCCGGGGGAATGTCGGTTTGGTGACGGCCTGGGACCATCTCGGGTGGTGACGGCTTCGGAAGGACTCGGGTGGTGACGGCCGGGGGGAGGTCATTTCGGCTCCGCTCAATGACCGTCAGAGTTTTCAGAGCGGTCAGGGTCGTTCGTTGAGCGGAGTCGAAACGAACATCGGCCGGCGACGAGGTGTAATCTTCCCGAGGCACGAGGGAAGGTGACATCTCGTCGCATGATTTGGGTGGAAGGAGGTACCTTTCTCATGGGCTCGCCAGAGAATGCCCCGGAATCTTTTCACCATGAAAAACCGGCTCACAAAGTCGGATTATCGGATTTTTATATAGGCCGATACCCTGTTACGCAGGCATTATGGGAGTTTGTGATGGGGGATAATCCTGCTTTTTATAAGGGGAGCCGCCGCCCTGTGGAGCAGGTAAGTTGGTACGACGCCGTCGTGTTTTGCAACAGGCTGAGTATCTATGCGGGCCGGCCGCCCTGTTATTTTTCGGATGATAAATATAATCGCATATATGGGCTTACCGCCTCCGACGATTGGCATTTATCCAACAAAGGCGACGTGTTTTTTAATGCTGCTGCAGCCGGTTACCGCCTGCCTACCGAAGCGGAGTGGGAATACGCCGCTCGTGGCGGCCGTGCCGGGGAGGGATACCGATATGCCGGCAGCGGTAAATTGGAGGAGGTTGGTTGGTTTTTACATAATGAGGGCAAAATGACGCGGGAGGTTGGTCTGAAATATCCCAATGAACTGGGGTTATACGACATGAGCGGTAATGTGTGGGAATGGTGTGGGGATCGGTTCGGTGTGGGTTATTATAAGACTTGCGCTGAGAGTGGGACAGTAGTTAATCCGTATGGATCTGGGAGGGGGCGATTACCGCGTGGTGCGCGGCGGCAGCTTCTTCAACTTCCCGTTGGATTGCCGCCCCGCCCGCCGGAGCAACGACTCGCCGGACTCCCGTGACGGCGATATCGGCCTCCGGCTTGTCCTCCCCTTCCAGTCAGTTGGCTAGCCGGTTCCGGCATCCTATGAGCAAAAAAACGATCTCTGTCCGGAGGCCAGAGGAGGGGGGAAAAGTACGGAGCAGATGAGCAAGCCGGTGAGGGACGAGCCGGCTGTGAGTCTGCTCCGTTGCTGGCCATTCGGCACGGGAGGTCGGTCATTTCGACTCCGCTCAATGACCGTCAGAGCAGTCAGAGCCGTTCGTTGAGCGGAGTCGAAACGAACATGCTACAATTTCGGAATTCGGAATTCGGATTGCGGATTTATCCTTGTCCAATCCGCAATCCGAATTCCGCATTCGAACATCCGCAGGCGCCAAGATGTCACCTTTCCTCGTGCCTCGGGAAGATTACGAACTCGGCGCCCCCTCACCCCCTCGCCAAGCCGCCCAAATACTCCGCTGCCGGCAACAACCGGCTACCATACCACGAAAACATCTCCCCGTCCACCAGGCGTATGACGGCATCGGGGCATATCGCCTGGAGTTCTGCCAGGTGTTTTTCTTTGAAAGGGTAGGGCTCCGAAGAGAGCAGGATGACCTGCGGGGCGGCTTGTGTCAGCGTGTCGGGCGTGATTTCGGGGTAGCGGGAGAGGTGGCCGAAGACGTTGTCGAAGCCGGCCAGTTGGAGCATGTGGTGGATGAAGGTGTCGGCGCCGGCGGCCATGTAGGGCTTGCGCCAGATGAAGTAGGCCGCCCGTTGGCGTGGTACGCCGGCAAGCTTTTTTTCAAGCTGCGCAAAAGCATCGCGGATGCGGGTAATGAGGTCGGCTGCCGCTTCGTTGGCGCCGGTCATGGCGCCGATTTGCGCAATCATTTCCAGCGCATCGCCTGGCGTATAGATATCGCTGATCCACACGGGGAATAACGCGGCCAGCGCTTCAATCTGTGATTTGTCGTTTTCTTCTTTGTTGCCGATGATCAGGTCGGGTTGCAGGGCCGCTACGACCTCTAATTTGACGGTTTTGGTGCCTCCAACGATGGTTTTTTCGCGTTTCAATCCGGGAGGATGCACGCAAAATTTAGTAACGCCGACCAGGCGGTCGCGAAGTCCCAGATCGCAGAGGAGTTCTGTCTGAGAAGGGACGAGGGAGACGATACGGTGAGGGGAGTGTGGGAGAGTGAGAGGGTGAGAGAGTGAGATCATCGATCCCACACTCTCACCCTCCCACACTCTCACACTCTTTTTGTCCATTATGCTTCAACCGTGGTATCCTTCACCTCGGCGTCCGGTGCATTTTTCATCACCGACTCCACGCCGCCGTCTCTGCCGGCTTTGGTGCCGTACATCTGGCTGGTGCCGATGACCTGCTTATTTTTAGCTAGCAGGCGGAAAAAGAATTTGCCGCTGTCGCTGTCTACTTTTTCAAAACTGGCGGCGTCGGCAGCATTGGTTTTAACCGAGTCGATGCCGCTTTTGCAGGTGGCTTTGCTGGCATAACCCTGACTGGATAGGATGATTTCGCCGTTTTTGGCTTTCAGGCGGAAATAGAATTTTTCTCCGTTTTTGTCCTTGAAGATCTCAAACATGAGCGTCGGTTTTTATTTTAGGTTCAAAATTGTATTAACGATAAATATGACGCGTATATTGCCTGTTAGTCACCCGCATGGAATACTAATAGCGGCAATTGGGTATGCTGGGCGATTTGCTTGGTCTGGCTTTTGTGGAATAATTGCTCCCAGATGCCCCGGCGGTAGGTGACCAGCGCGATGGCGTCGGCTTTGTGGCTGCCGGCGTAATCCCTGATCGCCTCGGCAATAGAATGCCCGTTTTCTTCTACTTCGTTGATTTCGAAGCCGAAAGGAGGTTCTCCGGTTTTAAACAAATCGGCCAGCAGTTGCTCTTTCGCATCTTCGAAAGCGCCCGGGGTTTCTTCAGAGCGCACGTGGACGAAGTGCAGCGTGGTTTTTATCTCGCTGTTGATATTTTTTAAATAATCGACCACCTCACTGTCGATGGCGTGAATATCGCACGCAAAGACCATGTGGCGCAGTTCCTGGTACACGCTGTCGTTGGGAATTAACAACACCGGACATTTGGCGCGCTGGGCAACAGCTATCGATACGCTGCCGAATACGCGGTTGATCCACCCGCCCGCGCCGGTAGTGCCCATCACAATTAGCTCGTAATCAGAGGATTGCTCGGTGATGATGTCGGCGGGAAATCCTATGAGCAATTCACTGCTGACGCGCACGCCCTTGGGTTTTTCTACGCCTTTTACAAAATCTTTCAGGGCTTCTTCTTTGGCTTGCAAAAAAGACTCCACGCTCGGAATGACCAGCGAATCACCCGGCACTTCCGGGGTGAATACGTGGATCACGTGGATTTCTCTGCTCTTCCAGTGCTTGCTCGCTTCTACGGCGTATTGCAAGGCCGCCCGGGCAGTTTCCGAGAAATCGATGGGAACTAAGATCTTTTTGAACATGGCCGCTATGTTTTGTTAATACTCGCTAAAGCAATTATACATAAATAACGCGAAATAACCAGGTGACTATTGTCAGTTGCGGGGTTGAACTTAGTCAATGGCGGGTTGATGTGCTGATGCGACCGTAGGGAGTCCCGTACCGACTGGAAGGAGGTCGGGATGCTGATGTGCTGATGTGCTAATATTTTTTAATTTCAAACTTTTTATAAGCAAAATCTCAGCTGATAACGGACAACCGACAACCGACAACAGACAACAGACTGCCGACTTCCGATTCAATTAGCACATCAGCACATTAGCAAATCAGCAGATTAATCAGGTTTTCTCCCAGAATAGTGCCAACTTTAAGTCCTCAAATTGAATAATATGTTGCCAAGAAGAAATCCGACCGCTACGAATGCCTGGGAAATGCTCGAAAAACACGCCCAGGACATGCGCGAGGTGCATATGCGCCAGTTATTTGCCGACGACCCCCGGCGCTACGAGCATTTTTCGCTCACTTTTGAAGATATGTTGGTCGATTTTTCAAAAAACAGGATCAACGCCGAGACCCTCAAGCTGTTGTTGCAACTGGCCGAGGAAACCCGAGTAGCAGATAGCATCGAACGGCTGTTTAGCGGCGATAAGATCAACGAAACGGAAAACAGGGCCGTATTGCACACCGCCCTGCGCAACCGCTCGAATACGCCGGTGGTGGTGGACGGCAAAGACGTGATGCATGCGGTCAATGCGGTACTCGACCGCATGGAGACTTTTTCCAATAATCTGCTGTCGGGCGAGTGGAAAGGCTATACCGGGCAGCGCATCACCGACATCGTCAATATCGGCATCGGCGGCTCCGACCTCGGCGGGGTGATGGTCACCGAAGCCCTGCGGCCCTACTGGCAACCGGGCATGCAGGTACATTTTGTGTCCAATATCGACGGCACGCATATCGCCGAAACTTTCAAGCGCATCAAACCTGAGACGACGCTGTTTATGATTTCCTCCAAGACGTTTACCACGCAGGAGACCATGACCAACGCCTTCAGTGCGCGCAATTGGTTTTTGAGCCACGCCGGCGACGAAAGCCACGTCAGCAAACATTTCGTGGCTATTTCTACCAATGCCGCCGCCGTCTCGGAATTCGGCATCGATCCGGCCAATATGTTCGAGTTTTGGGATTGGGTGGGCGGCAGGTATTCGCTTACCTCCGCCATCGGACTATCTATCGCCTGTACGATCGGCTTTGAACATTTCAGACACCTGCTCGAAGGGTTTAATGCCATGGATTTGCATTTCAAACGCACGCCCATGGAGCGCAATATTCCGGTTTTGCTGGCTTTGATCGGCGTGTGGTATACCAACTTTTTCGGCGCGGCATCGGAAGCTATCCTGCCTTACGACCAATACATGCACCGCTTTGCCGCCTATTTCCAACAGGGCAACATGGAGAGCAACGGCAAAAGCGTAGACCGCAACGGCCATCAGGTGACGTATGCCACCGGGCCCGTGATCTGGGGCGAACCCGGCACCAACGGCCAACACGCCTTTTATCAGCTCATCCACCAGGGGACGGGTATAATTCCCTGCGATTTTATCGCCCCGGCGTTGAGCCACAACCCCCTCGGCGACCACCACGACAAACTGCTGTCCAACTTTTTTGCCCAAACGGAAGCCCTCATGAAAGGCAAAACGGAGGAAGAAGCCGCCGAAGAACTGCAGCAAGCTGGAAAAGGCGAAGGGGAAATCCGGCGACTGTTGCCCTACAAGGTTTTTGAAGGCAACAAACCCACCAATTCCATTTTGGTAAAACAAATTACCCCGCGTACGCTGGGCACGCTTATCGCCATGTATGAACACAAAATTTTTGTACAAGGCGTAATTTGGAATATCTTTAGCTTCGATCAGTGGGGCGTCGAATTAGGCAAGCAACTGGCCAATTCTATTTTGCCCGAATTGACCACAAAAGACAAGGTCGCTTCCCACGATTCTTCTACCAACGGCCTGATCAATGCGTATAAAAATTGGAAAAACCAACCACACGGATAAGCCATGCTCGACATTCAAAAACGACTTACCAAAAGCTTTTACGTGCTCCTCAGCCTGCCCACCACCGCAATGGGCTTTGCGCTTTGCGTGCAAATTGCTGCGCTGAGCTGGATACTGAATACCAAATACGGCCTCGACCTGGATAAGATCGGCCTGGTTTGGGCATCGGGACCCCTGGCAGGCATCCTCGGACAAGTTATTGTCGGCATCATCAGCGATAAGGTCTGGTTTTGGAACGGTCGCCGCCGGCCTTTCATCCTCATAGGAGGCACGATTGCGGCCCTGATGCTCCTGGCTTTGCCCAACATCGGCGTTATCAACGAGAAAATGGGCATAGGCAGCCTGATCGGCGTGGCTATCACGGTAGCCCTCACGCTCGACCTGGCTATCAACGTCAGCTTTAATCCCACCCGCTCTATCATCGCCGACGTGACGCCCGCCGGAGCAGCCCGCACCAAAGGCTATACCTGGATGCAAACGATTTCCGGGCTTTTTGGGGTGCTGGCCTATCTGATCGGCGCTTTTATCAGCAATTATGTGCTCATTTATATGGGCGCCGTGCTGGTGCTCCTTTTTTCGTGGATTCCCATGTTTTTTATCAAAGAACCCCGCGACCTCAACGAACAGGCGGCTGCCGACACCGGTACGGTGAATACGGTCACCAGTTGGACGGCATTTTTAAAGATTTGTCTGGCCCACGCCTTTACCTGGCTGGGCGTACAAACCATGTTTATCTATAATTTTGCCTATATCAAGGAGATCATTATGGGTTATAAAATTACCGAAGAACTCACTGCCACCCAAAATAACGACATAGGTTTTGCCAACGGCATCGCTTTCGCCGTGCTCAACACTGTAGGGTTTTTGCTGCCGGCATTGGTGCTGGAGCCGTTGACCGAACGCTTCGGAAGGGCAAGGGTCCACACCGCTTGTATTGCCATCATGGCCCTGGGTTACGCCCTGATTTATTTCGGCGGACAATCGAATATGATGCTGTTTGTTTTTATGGCCGTGGTAGGCATCGGCTGGAGCGCCGTGGTGAGCCTGCCTTTTGCCATTATGTCGGAAGTGGTCGACCAGCGCAAAATGGGCCTTTTTATGGGGCTGTTTAACCTCTCGGTGGTATTGCCGCAGTTGGTAGCCTCCGGCCTGGGCGGGTTTATTAAAAACCAACCCGACAAATCGGCCATTTATCTCATTAGTATGCTGGCCCTGGCCGTTTCTGCCGCACTGTGGTTGTTGGTGAAGGACAAAGGAACGCCGTCGACAGGCAAAATGGCGCCTGCGGGGCATTGATGCGACTTTACGACTGTACGACTCGTTCGACAGGGCGAAGAGGTGACATCTCGACTGTATTCAAGTCCTAAAGTCTTAAAGTCTGAAACTTTCCCCGCCACCGGGCGTTTTTACCATAAAAATTAAAAATTCTCCCTAATCATGCGCAAACACTTTTACTTATTCATAGCCCTCGTATTCGTGGCTCAGTGGGGTTTCTCCCAGCAGAATGCCCTTCAGGAACTCAAAGTCGACGTCGTCTATTTGTCGTCTGATTATCTCGAAGGCCGCGAAACCGGCGCTAAAGGCGAAGCCCTCGCTGCCGAATACATCGCCCACCGCTTTCAGTCTATCGGACTCAAACCCAAAGGCGAAAACGATACCTGGTTTCACGATTTTGATTTTATTTTCAAATCCAACCCGCACGCCGCTGACGGCGAACCCCGCACCGGTATGAACGTGCTGGGCTATATCGACAACGGCGCGCCTACTACGGTAGTAATCGGCGCCCATTACGACCACCTGGGCCACGGCCATTTCGGCTCGCTACACGCCGGCGAAAAAGCCATCCACAACGGCGCCGACGATAACGCCAGCGGGGTGGCCGCTATGCTGCGCATTGCCCAATATTTTAAACGCACCGGAAAAGCAAAAGGCAACAACTACCTGTTTATCGGCTTTTCGGGCGAAGAGCTGGGCTTGTATGGATCGAAAAACTTCGTCAATACCCCCACCATCGACAAATCGACCATCAACTACATGATCAACATGGACATGGTGGGCCGTCTCAACGAAGAAAAAGTGCTGGCCGTAAACGGCGCCGGCACTTCGCCCGCCTGGAAATCGGTGATTGAGCAGATCAAGGTGGGCGGCATACAGGCGAAAACCTCAGAATCAGGCGTAGGCCCTTCTGATCATACCTCGTTTTATCTCGAAAATATCCCGGTATTGCACTTTTTTACCGGCCAGCACATGGATTACCACAAACCTTCAGACGATGCGCAATTGGTGAATTATCAGGGACTGCTTGACGTGTCCGATTTTATTATCGCCCTGATCGAAAACCTGGATGCACAAGGTAAAATAGCCTTTACCAAAACAAAAGACGAAGACGAAAGCCGCAAGGCCTCTAGCTTTAAAGTCACGCTCGGCGTGATGCCCGATTACGTGTACAGCGGAGAAGGCATGCGCGTTGACGGCGTACTCGACGGCCGCCCCGCCGCCGCCGCCGGCCTCGAAAAAGGCGACGTGATCATCAAACTCGGCGACCTGGAGGTAAAGGACATCTATACTTATATGGACGGCCTGAGCAAGTTCAAAAAAGGCGAAACCGCAAAGGTGGTGTTTAAACGCGGCGATAAAACAATGGAGAAGGAAGTTACTTTTTGATGTTGGATGTTGGATGTTTAATGTTTGGTTATCAAGGTGTTAAGAAGTATAATTAAACATCCAACATTAAACATCCAACATTAATTTACCGGCATAATCTTAAGCTGCGGGTGTTGACTGAGGTGTCGCAGAATAATCCGGGTGATTTCCGGATTGCCCTGATAGCGGCGCAGGCAATCGTGCAATGCCTCCTTATTGCCTTGCCAGTCGTCTTTATCGATATAACCGAAACCGCTGAAATTCCCGTTCTCAATTAAAAAAACAGCCCATTCCTGGCGGGTGCGGCCCTGGTCGAGGATGAAAAAATCCTGGTCGAAAGCGTAATACAGCGCTTGTTGGGCCTCTTCCGCCCGATCGTTGTATTCCTCTACGGGTTCTATGCCCACACAAGCGCCCTTGCACTGCTTGAGGTGAAAATTAAAGCAGGGGCCTTTACCGGCCTGAATGGAGGTAAAACAGGCGCAAAGCTCGTGGGCCTGCAGCACGTGTTGCAGTCGCCCGCGGGCATGGCTTATCTTGGGATACTCCGACAAAACCCGCAGATTATTGCGCTCCCGGGCGGTGGTCACCTCTGCGATGTCGAAGCAGAGATATCCTTCGGGGTTGTAGAAGCTATGGATGACGTAGGGAAATTGCTTTTGCCGTTGGGCGCGGTTGACCGAGGGGCTGAGGCGTTTTATTTCGTAGGATTCGAGCAGTAGCGCGGCCAACTCGCTGCCCGTGAGTTCAAATGTTATATCATTGACAAGTTGTTGCAGTTTGGCAGCCTTGGCCGATTGGTCGGCAAAGTGCTCGGCTACGCGCTTGCGGATATTGATGCTTTTTCCTACGTAGACTACTTCCCCTTTGTCGTTGTGAAAATAGTACACCCCGCAGGCTTCGGGCAGGTTGTTGATGCTATCCATGCTCAGGTTGCCCGGCAGCCTGGATTCTTTGATACCCAGATTTACGAGGTGGTGTACATGCTCGCGATTGACCCCTTGAGATAAAATGCGCTCAAAAAGCACGGTAGTAGCCATGGCGTCGGCCATTGCGCGGTGGCGTTGGTCTACTTGGATATTAAAATGTGAAATCAGGTTGCCCAGACTATACGACCGTAGCCCCGGAAAAGCCTGCCGGCTCAGCCGCACGGTGCACAACTGTTTGCGGCTATACGAAAACCCCAGCCGCGCAAATTCTTCGCGAATAAAGTTGTAATCAAAACGCACATTGTGCGCCACAAACACAGCACCTTCGGTAAGTTTTACGATATCGCGGGCTACTTCGTAAAATTTGGGCGCATGCCGCACCATCTCCTGCGTGATGCCGGTCAGTTCGGTAATACCGTAGGGAATATAGCATTCGGGATTCAGCAGCGTCTCGTAGGTGTCCACCACTTTGGTGCCGTCGTGCAGCACGATGGCAATTTCCGTAATCTTATCCCGGTGCGCCTGCCCTCCGGTAGTTTCAATATCTACGATAGCATATACCAAATCGCGCATGTTTGACGTATCTTTCGATTCGGCTAATCCCGAAAGGGTATGATTATTTAATAAACATTATCATGGCAAATATAAAAAATTTTGTTTTAGTATGCCTGCTTTTGCAAATGGCTTGTACAACAAAAACGACTAAAGAAATCGGCGCCAAAACCGAACCGCAGCCGGTGTTGACCGATACGCTGATTGCGGTTCAGATGCCTGACACGATTGCCATGCCTGAGCCTCCCACACCGGAAGGCTTGGCGGTGGGCTCCGCCAGGGTAGGGGAGTACCTGCCCCTGCTGGCCGGACAGGGCGTTGCGTTGGTGGTCAACCAAACTTCCACGATCGGCGGGGTGCACCTGGCGGATACCCTGCAATCGCTGGGCATACCGGTACGCGTGATTTTTGCCCCCGAACACGGCTTTCGCGGCCAGGCCGACGCCGGCGAGAAAATCACCGACGGCCGCGACCCCAAAACGGGTATTCCCATTATTTCCCTTTACGGTAAAAAGAAAAAGCCGACGGCTGAAGACCTCAAAGAGGTGAGTTGGGTGATTTTCGATATCCAGGATGTGGGCGCCCGCTTTTATACGTATATCCTTACTATGCACTACGTGATGGAGGCCTGCGCCGAAACCGGCATTCGCCTGATGGTGCTGGACCGCCCAAATCCCAACGGAAATTACGTGGACGGCCCCGTCTTAAAACCCGGCTTCCAGTCTTTTGTGGGCATTCACCCCGTACCAATCGTACACGGCATGACCATCGGCGAATACGCCGGTATGATCAACGGCGAACGTTGGCTTAAGGACAGCCTCCAATGCCGGCTCACGGTCATTCCAGTCAATAATTATCACCACGGGCGGACTTACGAACTTCCCATCAAGCCGTCGCCCAATTTGCCCAATAACCGGTCGATTTATTTGTATCCCTCGCTTTGTTTGTTCGAGGGCACTTTAGTCAGCGTAGGTAGGGGTACCGACAAGCAATTCCAGGTGTACGGCCATCCCGATTCTCCCCTCGGCAATTATTATTTTACACCCGAACCCAAACCGGGCGCCACACAACCGCCGTTACAGGGTCTGCAATGCCGCGGCTTCGACCTGAGCAATTTGCCTGCCGATTCGCTATTTCACGCCGCGCAAATCGATCTGGGCTACCTGATCGATTTTTACCAGGCTTTTCCCGATAAATCCAACTTTTTTCTAAAAAACAATTTTATCGATAAGCTTGCCGGCAGCGATGAATTGCGGAAGCAAATTATTGAAGGAAAAACGGAAGCGGAAATACGGGCAAGCTGGGAAGCCGATTTGGCTCAATTCAGAAAAATCAGGGCAAAATACCTGCTGTATCCGGATGGGAATGATTGGTGAGAGTGAGAATGAAAAATTAAAAAATGAAGAATGAATAATGAAAAATGGGATACATTCTTCATTCTTCATTCTTCATTCTTCATTCAATTAGTGCTGCACCGCCATTTTCAGCGTCTTGATGCCGGCGTCAGTGCGGACGCGGATCATATAGTTGCCGTTGGCGAGATCTTTTGCATTCAATTGGATGCGCTCCGACTTAATGTTGTCGAAGTTTTGCTGCTGCATCATTCTGCCTGTTACGTCAAACACGCTAACCTGTACCGTTGAAGACTGCTCTTCGAGATTAAACTCGAGCGTAGCCAGTTCGTTAACGGGGTTGGGGAAGAGTGCAACTGCGCCATCGGGCAGGATAATATCCGTAGTGCCGACCGGAGCGGAAGAGATGCTCAGGCGAGAAACCGGAACGATGTCGAGGCCAAAGCCCAGCAAGTCGAGTGTACCGGTGTTGCTCACGTCGAGTACGCCGGCATAACGCGGCTTGTCTAATGAATCCGTATAGAAATTCATGGCTGCATAGTCGAGGTTGTCGGCAGCCTGCAGGAAGCAGCTCTGATCGTCGTCGGTGGCATATTCGATAGCGGCAATGTAATACGTATTGTCTTCGAGGGCAATTTCAGCGCCGTCGAGGTCAACAGGGATGGTAATCAGCTCGGTACCTTCGTCGCCTTCAAAGAAATAAGAGTTAAAGGCAAGGATGGTATAGTCGCCCGGCTCGATATAACGGCCGTCGGTTACGCCATTCCAGCTATAGAGGTAAGTCGTTACGCTTTTGCCTACCAGCTCATCGGCATTAACCACGCCGAAAGTGATATAGCGGGCATACAGATCGGCGCCTTGGGGCACGAAATAAGCGTTGCCGTAAGTAAAGCTCTCGTCGGCGGCAGGAGCTACGCTGCGCGTGGCGCCCAGGTCTTTGGAGAACAAAGAGTCGCTAACTACAAAAGTAAATTCGCGGGTGTTATTGGTCGAATCCGAATCCGGATTGTCGATGGCCAGCGAGTAAGTAGCTGTATATACATCGGGTACGGCGGGTACGTCAAACTCCAGCGGGAAAAATACGTTTTCCGCCAGTGAGTCAGAAGCGATTGCACCGTATTCCAGATCTTCCTCATAAACCACATCGCCGTTGGAGTTGACAACCGTCATGGTCAACACAGGGCTATCCTGCGTAGCTGAGCCGATATTCTGGATGTCGGCGATAAAACCGATGGGTTCCACCTGCGTATACGGCGTAACGGCGTTGGGCGCGATAGCGAAAAACGCGTTTACTCGCATATCGTTGGCCGGGGCAGGGTTGAGGTCGGTGAGTCTTACGTCGTCGATCTGCCAGTTGTAGGCACAGCCGATGGGGCTACCGCCGTTGAGGGTTTCGTTGGAAGACAGGAACTGGAAAGCGATATACACATTGGAGAGGCCTGCTGCCCATTCCGAGATATCGATGTCGATCACCTGCGGGTTGATGCTCTGGTCGCCATCGATCACGCCGCCAAACTGGTTGGCCGTGATGCCGGGGAATACTTCGATAGCTACCCAGCTGGCCGTGTCGCTCAGGTCTGTACCTACGCGAATCTGCGGGCGGCAGCTATAGGTGCGGTAGAAGGTTTCGAATAACAACCATACATTCTCTTTCTGAGAACAATCGATCGCCGGAGATATCAACCAAGAATCCTGGTTGGCGCCCAGGTTGCAATTGAGGTCGGAATCAAAGATCATCCAGCCGTTGGCGGCCGTAGTGGATGCCAGGGGAGCGGTTGCAAAAGCGCCGGTTGGGCCTTCTGTGGTGTAAAACCATACCGAGGTAGGCTGGCCGTTGCCTTCTACTTCTACGGTCGTCCAGTCACTGGGAAAACCGCCGGCAAAATCTTCGGTGTAAAAATCGCCCTGCGCAAATGCGTTAGCACTGCCGAAGCACAGCAGGATTACGGCAATGGCGAATTTGTTGGATAGTGTACGTAAATTCATGTTAAAATGATTTTATTAAGTGAAACAACAGCAGGTGAATTGTCTGATGTTTAAAATTAAGAAGCGCAAAAGTAGTAATTTTTTAACAACAAGATAGCTTCGCAAAGATAGGGGCTTTCTTGTGGGCGGTTTGGGATTAATGTACATAAGGTCGCTTATTTTGCAAAATGTATCAATAGAAGGAACCCGATCGGACCAGCTCAAATTCTTGTAGTAGCTGCTCTTTGTCAACAGGCGCCACTCCCACGTGTTCGCATACCTGCCCGCCGGCCAGGTTGGCCAGCAAGGCTGTATCTTCGATGGACAGCGACAAGGCTACGGCCAGTGAGGCTATGCTGATCACTGTGTCGCCGGCGCCGCAAACATCGGCTATGTCGCGCGGATGGGTGGGCGCCAATAGGTATCGGCCGTCATTCTCAATAAATAATCCTTTGTCCGACAAAGTGATAAGCGTATATCGGTTATCCAGCTTTTCTCTTATATAATGGGCTGCCCGCTGCAGGCTATCCGCTTCGGCGCCTACGGCAAAAGATACCTGTTGCTGGATTTCTTTCAGGTTGGGTTTAAATAAGGTGGCTTGGTGGTATGCCCAAAAGTTTTTGTTTTTGGGGTCTACGGTAGTGGGGATGCCTCTACGGCCTGCTTCATCCATAATAGACTGAATGACATTGGCAGTCAGCACGCCTTTGTTATAATCCTGGAAAATGATTACGTGAATGTCTATACTGTCCAGCAATTTATTTACTGCCCCAATTAGCAGTTCGGTTTCTTGTGCGCTGAGGTCGTGGGTATCTTCTTCATCAAGGCGCAACAGGTGTTGGTGCTGGGCGATGATGCGGGTTTTAACCGTTGTGGTTCGCGTATTCGATTTAACGATGCCTTCTGACGGCAACCCGTAGCCGGCCATCAGCGCCATTAATGCTGCGCCGTTGGCGTCGCTGCCGGCTACGCTGCACAGGTAAGGCGTGGCGCCCATGGCTTTGATGTTGAGCGCTACATTGGCAGCGCCACCCACTCGGTCTTCGATTTGCTGTAATTGCACCACCGGCACCGGCGCCTCGGGTGAAATGCGGCTGACCGCTCCGTGGATGTAACGGTCTATCATGATGTCGCCCACGATCAATACCCGCAATTGTTCGAAAGCACGGAATATGGCGCCTGCCTCGGTTTTTTCAGTCACTTTAAAGAGATATCAGAGGTGGACTAATCGGTTTTGCATCCGCTTTTCCTGCGCACGCGGCCCCGGCTGCCCACCAGCCCGTTGTCCATGAAATTATAGGAAATACTGATCCCGCCAATAAAATACAGGTCGGCGCCCCGGTTGTCGCCGCGCGGCGTGCCGGTAGGCACGTTTACCGGGGGCGTACCCAGGAATTCACCCGTGCGGTTGCTCAGCTCGGCGGCCAGGGGGCCGTTGCCGGCCAGCAATTCGTCGTAGGCCATGTACGTAGTGCTCACGTCGTCGAGATAATCGGTGAAAGCCCTGCGCCCGCCCAACTCCAGGCCGATATTCCAGGTGTCGTTGAGGGCGTATTTGACGCCGATGCCCAGCGGAATGGAAAAATCGAACAACTTATATCGCGGAAATCTGCCTGGTAAGCCCTGTCCCTCGGTGCCCACCGGCGCCAACAAGACTTTCTGGCCCAGATATCGGGTGGAAGGATTGAAGTGAATCACTGCAAAACCGCCGAACAGGTAGGCCGACAGGGGTTGTTCCAGATTATAAGGCTGAAAGCCGGGCAGGTTGAATTCTCCTGTTAAGGCCAATTCGTAAATGGGCGTTTCAAAGCTCAGGTTGCGCTGGCGAATGACCGGGTCAGAGGCATTGGCGTCTTTTCCCGATAATTTGCCATATGATAAACCCAACTTGACGGAAGCAAAGTTGTGGATGTTGTACCGCGCAAATACGCCGGCGGCAAAATGAGTCTCTCCCAAATATACTTTTGACGAGTTGGCGCTCAAATCTCCCATGTAGTTGGATACGCCGGCCAGAATACCGGCCTCAAAGTATTGCCCCCGCAGCGCGGTGCTTGTCAGAAACAAGACTAACCATATGCATTTTTTCATGTGGGTCGTTTTCTTTTTCCGCAAATTTATAACTTTGCAGCGCTACAAAAAACAAATCACCTTCAATCCAGACACAACCGGGCTAAAAAGTGATTCCCGGTAGCCCATCGTCATTTTTTTATCATTAATGCCATCGTGATATCATATGCCGCCGCAAATGGCGTTAGATCAACTATGGCGTATTATTAATTTTTTTTAAAACCAAATTTTACGATGAAGTGTAAATGGCTGCTCCCGGCTGTCTTCTTTTTGGCAACCACTAGCTACGCGCAAGACCAGGCACCCGACAACTGGTTTAATCTCGATGCAAAAAAGGATGGAATCCCGGGTTTGAGTACGGAAAAAACTTATCAGGAACTCCTCAAAGGTAAAAAAGCCCGCACGATTGTGGTGGCGGTGCTCGATTCAGGCGTCGACTATGAACACGAAGATCTCAAAGACGTGATGTGGGTCAATGAAGACGAAATCCCCGGCAACGGCATCGACGACGATAACAACGGCTATATCGACGATATCCACGGCTGGAATTTTCTGGGCAATAGCAGAGGCGAAAATGTACACCACGATAATCTCGAAGTAACCAGGCAGTATGTGCTGCTGCATAAACGCTTCAAGGATGTATCCGACGCCGCCGGCTTATCCAAAAAAGACCGGGCCGACTACGACAAATACAAGCTGTACGGCAAGGTAATCGAAGATAAGATCGAAGAAATGACGCCTAATGTCGGACTGTACGGCTCTACGCTCGAAGCGTTTGTGAAACTACAGGAAGCCATCGGCAAACCCGCCGCAGATATTACGCTTACCGACCTGGAGAACTTCCGCACCAGCGACCCCTTCCTACCCCGCGTGGCCTCAGTAGCAATCGATTTGCTGAAGCAGGGCGAGACTTATGCCGGCTTTCTGGATCAGGTGAAGGAAGCTTACGATTATTTCTACGACCAGGTGAATTATAATTATAATACGGAGTTTGACCCTCGCGCCTTAGTTGGTGATGATTATAATAATGTAAATGAGCGCTACTACGGCAATAACGACGTGAAGGGCCCCTTCTCCTATCACGGCACACACGTATCGGGTATCATCGCAGCCAAAAGAGGCAACAACCTGGGTATCGAAGGCGTGGCCGATCATGTGCGTATCATGGCCGTCCGCACGGTGCCCAACGGCGACGAACGCGACAAAGACGTGGCAAATGCTATCCGCTACGCCGTAGATAACGGCGCTCATGTGATTAATATGAGCTTCGGCAAAGGCGATTCGCCTTACAAAGATGCCGTCGATGAAGCCGTGAAATACGCTATGAAAAACGATGTGTTGCTGATTCACGGCGCCGGCAACGACGGCGAGGAAATCAAATACGACAATAATTTTCCCAATGATAAATTCAAGAAAAAAGGACTTTTTAAACCCAAATACGCCAAAAATTGGATGGAAGTGGGCGCTCACGGCTGGCAAACCGATGAAAATATGACCGCCGATTTTTCCAACTACAGCGCCACGCTGGTCGACGTATTTGCTCCCGGAGTTGATATTTATTCGACTGAACCCGAAAATTCTTACAAAGTCCAGCAAGGTACAAGTATGGCAGCACCCATGGTGGCCGGCCTGGCAGCCATGCTGCGCGCCTATTATCCCGATCTGACAGCGACACAGGTGAAAGAAATCATTATGTCTTCGTCAGTCAAACAAACGCAAAAAGTGAAACGCCCCGGAGAGGATACACTCACTTCTTTTAGCGACCTTTGCGTTACCGGCGGCATCATTAATGCTTATAGTGCTGTAAAGATGGCTTCTGCAACCAAAGGCAAACGCAAAAAACCGGCAGGCATTGATAACGCCGCCGACGGAAATATGGATAACAAAGCCGCTAAGCAGGCGATAATTAAACCATAATAGCAGTCAGCTCTTAGCAGTCAGCAGTCAGTTCATAGAAATCGACCGCTGATTGCTAATAGCTGACTGCTGAAAGCTGACTGCTAATTATGCCCAAATTCTACCTCCTCAGCCTGGCCCTGATTGCCGGGATTTGCACCGCGAACGCCCAGGATGGCCGCCTCAACAAAGGCAACGCCTTGCTGCCCGGTATCAGCTACGCCGCACAGGCGCCCGGCGGCGATCTCGTGGATCGCTTCGGGCCCAATTTTAACGTGGGCCTTAGCCTCGATTATCTTACCAGCGAAAAAAACTGGATTTTCGGCCTGACGGGGCAATACCTCTTCGGACAAGACGTGAAAACCGATGTGTTGGCCGGACTAAGAACTCCCGAGGGTTCTATCATCGGCAACGACCGCTCTTATGTCGATATCCAGCTTAAGGAACGCGGCTATTATATGGGCTTGCATATCGGCAAACTGGTGTCTTTTTCAAGCCTGAACCCCCGCTCGGGATTCCGGTTCACTGTCGGCGCGGGATTGCTTCAGCATAAAATCCGCATCCAGGACGACCCCCTGACCGGCGTGCCGCAATTGAACGATACTTACAAAAAAGGCTACGACCGCCTTACCAACGGCCTGGCTCTCCAGGAATTTGTCGGCTACCAACTGCTCAGCAATAACCGCCGCATCAACTTTTTTGCCGGCTTTGAATTTACGCAGGCCTTTACCCGCAGCCGCCGCGATTTCGACTTCGATACCCGCCAGAAGGACGAGGCCGACCGCCTCGATCTCCTTTTCGGTTTCCGACTGGGTTGGATTTTGCCGTTTTATTTCGGCCAGGCAGCAGATGAGGTGTATTATTAGGTGACGACCACGTAGGGTGAACGTTTACCGTTCACCGGTGAAGATGGTGACAGGGTGATAAGGTGACAAAGTCGTACAATGCAGTTAATAGTAATTTGGGGATATTCGTTTGTAGTTGGGCTGTACGGATTAGTCATTGCCCTTGCCGCTATATTTAACACAAAAGCAAAACTGTGGATACAGGGCCGGAAAAACTGGCCCGAACGCCTGCAACAGGCGGTGAACCCCCTGCACGAAGCCGGCAAGCCCATCGTGTGGGTCCACTGCGCTTCGCTGGGTGAATTCGAGCAGGGCAGGCCGCTCATCGAGGCGCTGCGCGCACAATACCCGAACCTGGCTATCGTGCTTACCTTTTATTCGCCATCAGGCTACCAGATCCGTCAAAATTATGCCTATGCTGATGTGGTGTGTTATATGCCGCTCGATACACGCCGCAATGCTTTACTTTTTGCAAAAATACTACAGCCCAGTTTGGTTGTTTTTGTAAAATACGAATTCTGGTACCACCACCTGCAAGCGCTTTTTCAGGCGCAAATCCCCGTTATCCTGGTTGCCGCTCTGTTTCGTCCCGGGCAGCTATTTTTCAAGTGGTACGGCGAGCCTTTTCGCCGACTATTGATGGGGTATAGCCGTATTTTTGCACAAAACGAGGTTTCGGCTGCCCTGCTTCGAAAAGCCGGCGTAGCCCAGGTGGAAGTAGCCGGCGATACCCGTGTAGACCGGGTGATGCAAATTGCCGTTCAACCTCCTGGTTACGAGGCGGTCGAAATATTTGCCGGAAATGCGCCAGTGTGGGTTTGCGGCAGTACCTGGCCGCAGGACGAAGCGCTGCTGCTGCCTTTTATCAATACGCAATTGCCGCCCGATTGGAAAGTAATTATCGCACCCCACGAAATCTCGGAAAATCATATCGCTGCGCTGGAAAAAGATGTTACCATCGGCGCTGTGCGTTATTCGCAATATGCACAAACACCGGCTCCAACTGCTGCCCGCATATTGATCATTGACAACATAGGCATGTTGGCCCACCTTTACCAATACGGCCGTTTGGCCTATATCGGCGGCGGTTTCGGCCACGGCATCCACAATACGCTCGAGCCGGCGGCGTTCGGCCTACCCGTCATATTAGGCCCCCGGTATGGAAAATTTGAAGAAGCGGTTTATCTTGTGGCACATGGCGGCTTTTTCGCTGTATCGTCCGCCGATGAGTTGCAAAGGTCTTTTCAGCACTTGCTACGGGAAGAAGCCCGCCGGCAAGCTTCGGCGGAAATACGCGACTATCTGCACCAAATGCAGGGCGCTACAGCCCGAATAATGAGTTACCTGGCAAACTCAGGGTGGTTGACACAGCGATAACAACAAGCTACGTATGCGGCGATTCGTTTTTTTACTGCATTATACCTGGCAATGGCTTGCCTTTTATTGCCGTGCAAAAACTATCTACAACTTACAATCCCCCTTTCTGACCGAATTGGCGCAGGCGGTAGTAGAAGACCGGCGCCGGTTTTATGCCTTCGAATTGGTTAGAGGCTTGCGCCAAATATTTGCCAAAGACGCTACGCCCGTTACAATCCAGGATATAGGGGCCCCTTCAAAAGTATGGTCGGGCTCCCGGCGCCCAATAAGCGACATTGCGAAGTACAATGCCATTAGCCCGGCTCCCGGCGAAATGCTCTTCCGACTGGTCAACTGGCTCAAACCGGCTACCATGCTCGAACTGGGTACTTCGTTGGGCCTATCGGCGGTATACCAATCGGCCGCAGCGCCGCAGGCCCGCTTCGTTACGGTAGAAGGTCACGCCGAATTGGCCGCCCTCGCCCGTCGCACGTTGGGTTTGGCCCAGTTGCCGCAGGTGGAAGTCCTGCACGACTCATTTTCTCATGCGCTGGCCACCAATCTTCCCTCGCTTCAACAGCTCGACTATCTCTTTATCGACGGGGATCACCGCTACGAACCCACCATTGAATACGTATGGCAATGTCTGCCCTATGCCCACGAAAACAGCGTATTTGCGATAGCCGACATACACTGGTCGGCAGAAATGAACCGCGCCTGGCGGCACCTACAGGCGATTCCAGAGGTAAGCCATAGCATCGATCTGTTTGATATCGGCCTGTTGTTTTTTCGCAATGGACATCTTGAAAAAACGCATTGCAGTCTCATACGCTATCGCCACAAGCCCTGGCGGGTAGGAGTTTTTTAGCAGTTAGCACTCCGCTGTCAGGTCTTAGCAGCTGACTGCTGAGTGCTAAGTGCTAACTACTGAATTTAACACATGTTAAACTCCCCGGTATCTATTTCAAATTTAAAAAAAACGCTTATATTGCATGCATAACGATTTAAGAATCGTTGTAGTAAAGCCACGCAAGTACCAAATAGTTTTTGCCTCAACATTTTAACAATAAAGGTTGGACTTCGAGTGACTATGGCGGGCCTCAGCTCCTTTCGGGGAGTTCCCAATTGGGACAAGGGGATTACAGAACCACAATAGCCGCCTTAATCCTGTTTATCTGGGGGCCAAAATCTCCCTGCTACTTGTGTGGCTTTCTTCTTTTCTTTCTTAATGCATTCGCAGTTTAGCGATAGGGTTTAGTTTGCTAAACATACAGCTAACCCACAACCCACAACCTACCTCATTTTTTTTCAGGTTTAAACAATAAATTTCCTACCTTCGACGTCAGTCATTCGGTGACTGTATGTTGTGCATGTTGTGCAATAGAAGCCTGCCGGAGGAGCATTTCAAACCCTACGTAAATCCACATCCCCATGCGTTTTGTTAACTTCCATTCGCTCAGCAAAACGGCCGTATTGGCCCTGCTGGCTACCGCTATTTCTTTTGGTATTTATTCGTGTAAAAGCGATGTGCGCGCCAAAAAGATGCCCGATAGCGTGAGCGCGTACGTGTACGCGCACACTTCAGGTATCGTATCCAAAGCAGCGCCCGTGCGTATTCGCTTTGTATCGCCGGTAGTGGCCGCCGACAAAGCCGGTGAAGCCGCCGACGCTTCACTGCTCACCCTGTCGCCCTCGGCTAAAGGCGTACTCACCTGGGAAGACCCCCAAACGCTGCGCTTCGACCCCCAGGGCCCCCTCTCGTCCAGCACGACTTATGCGGGCAGCGTGAAGCTCAACGCGCTATTTGACAACGTACCCGCCGAAGCCGCCGTATTCGAATTCGATTTTCGCACGCGCGATCAGCATTTTGAAGTTAAAATTGACGGCCTGTTTGCCGCCAACCCTAAAGAGTTGTCCAAACAAGAACTCAAAGGCTCGCTCTTTACCGCAGACGTTGCCACGGCAGAAGAGGTCGAGCAACTGCTTAAAGCCGACCAGCAGGGCAAAAACCTGTCGATCGACTGGACGCATACCGGCGACGGCCTCCAACACGATTTTCTTGTACGTGGCGTAGCCCGCGGCGATAAGGACGGAGAAATGTCGCTGAGTTGGAACGGCTCGCCCATCGGACTTAGCCTCAAAGGCAACGAAAAGGTGGAGGTGCCCTCGCTTAGCAATTTTAAAGTAACCGACGCCCGCGTAGAGCAGGGCGAAGACCAATATATCCTGCTCCATTTTTCCGACCCGCTGAAGGAATCGCAAACGCTCGACGGACTCGTTACGCTGGCCAACTATGCCGGTAACCTGCGCTTTTTGATCGACGGCCAGCAATTGCGCATTTATCCTTCTGAAAAACTGAGCGGCGAACACCGCGTGTTTGTCAATATAGGAGTGCGCAATACCGCCGACCGGCAGATGAAACAAGCCAGCGAGTGGAGTGTGACGCTAGAAGATGTCAAACCTCAGGTTCGCCTGGTCGGCCGCGGCGTGATTATGCCTAATTCGAATGGACTGATTTTCCCATTCGAAGCAGTGGGACTTAACGCTGTAGATGTGGAGGTTTTTAAAATTTTTAATAATAATATACTCCAATTTCTCCAAACCAACGAACTCGACCAAAGTGGCTACGACTTGTACCGCGTAGGCCGCGTGGTGCTCCAGCGCAAAGTATCGCTGCAGTCGCTCAACCCCAATGCCCGCACCGCCGAATGGACCCGCTACGCCCTCGATCTGAGCAAGATGATCTCCCAGGATCCCGATGCGATCTACCAGATAAGGATTGGCTTTAGGCCTTCTTATTCGCTTTACCGCTGCAGCGCCGGCAATGTAGGCGCCCAGCAGGAAGAAGATGCGCTAACCGCTACGGATGATTTCCCAAAAGATGAAGATGGCGAACTCCGCACGATTATGGACTACTGGTACGGCCCCGATGGCTATTACGAAGACTACCAGTGGGAACAACGCGAAGATCCCTGCTATTCAGCTTATTACAACTCCGAGCGCTTCGTACAGCGCAATGTGGTGGCCTCCAATCTCGGCATTATTGCCAAAGGCGGCAACGACAATAGTTATATGGTGGTCGTAGCCGATTTGCGCACGGCCAAACCCATTTCGGGCGCCGATCTGCAGTTTTACGACTTTCAGCAACAACTTCTTACCCAAGCCAAAACAGACGCCAACGGTATCGCTTCGGTGTCTATGTCGCGCAAACCTTTTGTAGTGGTGGCCAAACAGGGTACCGAAAAAGGCTACCTCCGCATGGGCGACGGCAACTCGCTGTCGCTGAGCCGCTTTGACGTGGACGGACAGGTGACCCAAAAAGGGCTCAAAGGATTTCTCTATGGAGAACGCGGCGTATGGCGCCCCGGCGATTCTGTATTCCTGAATTTTATCCTGGAAGACCGCACCCAACGCTTGCCGGCTAATTACCCGATTTCGTTTGAATTGTACGACCCGCGCGGACAATTACAGGAAAAACGCACGGTACTGAACCAGATCAATAATGTCTATCCACTCCATTTTGCTACCCGCAGCGACGCCCCTACGGGCAATTGGATGGCCAAGGTTAAAGCCGGTGGGGCTAATTTCGAACGCACCATTAAGGTAGAGACTATCAAACCCAACCGCATCAATATCCAACTGGATTTTGGCAAAGAATATCTCAGCGCCGCCGACGAACCCATCAAAACGACTTTGAAAGCCAATTGGCTGCACGGCGCCCCGGCGGCCAATCTGCGCGCCAAGGTGGAAGTACAGCTCAAACCGACGAAAACGACTTTCCCGAAATATGGCGGTTTTGTCTTCGACGACCCCGCCCGCCGCATGGAAGAAACCGAAGCCCGCACGGTATACGACAGCCAACTCGACGGCAACGGCACAGCGCCGCTCAAACTCGAATTGCTCAATAATCAACAGGCGCCCGGCAAAGTGCTTGCCGCATTCAAAACCCGTATTTTTGAGCGCGGCGGCGATTTTAGTTCGGATAATGTGACGGTGCCTTACCATCCCTACAATGTATACGCCGGGGTCGACGTACCCCAGAATCGCTACGGCGAAAAACGGGTGGATCTGAATAAAAATGCCGACCTGGGCTTTGTCGCCCTCGACGTCACAGGCAAACCTATGTCGGGTCGCTCGCTCAAAGTAGGCCTGTACCGCGTGGAATGGCGTTGGTGGTGGGATTCGGGCTACGACGATGTGACCCGCTATAACACCGGCAACCACTACGACGCCCTCGAGACCAAAGACGTGGTGACCAACGGGCAGGGCGAAGCCAAGTGGAATATCAATATCAAAGAATGGGGCCGCTACATGGTGCGCGTTTGCGATACCGAAAGCGGCCACTGCACCGGCGATTACTTCTACTCCGGTTATCCCTGGTTCGAAGATGACGACCAGAACCGCGAAGCTGCGGCTATGATCAATTTCGCCGCCGATAAAAAGAAATACAACGTGGGAGAAACCGTCTCGCTGACAGTGCCGACAGGCGAGGCAGGCCGTGTATTGCTTACCCTCGAAAACGGTACCAAAGTGCTGCAATCATTCTGGAAAGACGCCAAAGCAGGCGATAATACGATTACGTTTACCGCTACCGCCGATATGGCGCCTACGATATACGCACACGTATCCCTTATACAGCCGCACGCGCAAGTTAAAAACGACCTGCCCATCAGGTTGTACGGCGTTATCCCCGTCCATGTAGAAGACCCCGCTACCCGCCTGGCGCCCAAAATCGCCATGCCCGAGGTACTCCAACCCGAACAAAGCGTGACGGTGGAGGTGTCGGAAGAAAAAGGCCAGGCGATGGCCTACACGGTGGCTATCGTCGATGAGGGATTGCTCGGACTGACCCGCTTTAAAACCCCCAACCCTTGGGATGCCTTCTACGCCCGCGAAGCCCTCGGCGTGCGCACCTGGGACGTATACGACCAGGTGTTGGGCGCCTACGGCGCAGAGTTGGAGCGCATCCTCAGCATCGGCGGCGATGCCGAACTGGTGCGGGGCGCGGCTAAAGACAAGGTCAACCGCTTTAAACCTGTGGTGATCCACCTCGGGCCTTTTATGCTGCAAAAAGGCCAGAAGGCCCGTCATACGGTGAAACTGCCCAATTATGTCGGCGCAGTGCGCACGATGGTCGTAGCAGCCAACAAAGGCGCTTACGGTAGCGCGGAAAAAACCACGCCCGTACGCAAGCCGCTCATGGTGCTGGCCACGCTGCCACGCGTCTTGAGCCCGGGCGAATCGCTCAAACTGCCTGTTAATGTTTTTGCCATGGAAGCCAAGGTGAAAAGCGCTACGGTTTCGGTAAAAGAAAACAGCGGCCTGGTGAAAATCAACGGACAAAGTTCACAGACGCTCAATTTCTCCGCTCCCGGCGATAAGATGGCTTACTTCGACCTGCAAGTGGCCGAAAAAGTAGGCGTTGCCAAGTTTACGGTGATAGCGGAAGGCGCCGGCGAAAAAGCTTCGCAAGAGATCACGCTCGAAGTGCGCAACCCGAACCCCTACGTGACGGAGGTTGTCTCCAAAGTACTGGCCTCCGGCGAAACCTGGTCGCCGACTATCAAACCGCTGGGCATGCCGGGCACCAACAAGGTGACTCTCGAAGTATCGGGCATCCCGCCGATTAACCTCGGCGAACACCTCGACTACCTGCTGCAATATCCCTATGGCTGTCTCGAACAAACCCTATCGGGCGGCTTTCCGCAGTTGTACGTGAGCAAGTTGCTCGAGCTCAATGAGGACCAAAAGCAGCGTGTGCCCAAACATATCAAAGCTACCATTGACCGGCTTAAGCAGTTCCAGACTTCCCAGGGCGGCTTTGCTTACTGGCCCGGCCAAACAGGTCCTGATCAGTGGACGACCACCTACGCAGGCCACTTCCTGCTCGAAGCCAAAGCGCTGGGGTATACCGTGCCCCCAGCCATGCTGGAGCGCTGGATAGATTTCCAGAAAAAATCATCGAGGTTGTGGGATCCGCAACTGCGCGAATACGGGTATTATCCCGAAGACAGCTACGAACTTATCCAGGCCTACCGCCTGTACACCCTGGCACTGGCCAAAGAAGCCGACATGGCCGGCATGAACCGCCTGCGCGAGCACAAAGGCTTGAGCTCCGCCGCTAAATGGCGACTAGCCGCCGCTTATGCCGTGGCTGGTAAACCCGAGGTAGCAAAGAGCATTATTGCCAATGTAAGCAAAACGCCTAAGCCTTATACCGAACTCTCGTACACCTACGGCTCCGACCTTCGCGACCGGGCGATGATCCTTGAAACCTTGTTGCTGCTCGGCGACAAATCCAACGCCGCAGAGATGGTAAAATATATATCCGAGCAACTCAGCGGAGGCAACTGGTATAGCACCCAGACGGTTTCTTTCTCCCTGCTGGCCATTGGCAAGTTTGTGGGTGATTCTGATGTAAGTAAAAAAGTTCAGTTTGTCTACCAGATCAATGGCGGACAAAGCGTCAACGCCGGCTCGAATACACCGGTCATGCAAATCAATGTACCCATGAACGGCAGCGAGAAAAAAGTAATGGTGAAAAACGGCAACGGTGGCGTACTCTACGCCCGGGTCATCCAGCGTGGCCAGCCTACCGCCGGACAGGACAAGAGCGGCGCCAACCAACTCGACGTGGCCGTGGCTTACTTCGATATGCAAGGCAAAACGATCAATCCCACCACGATTGCCCAGGGCACCGATTTTGTCGCCGAAGTGAAGGTGACCCATCCGGGCGTGCGGGGCATTCCTTATCGCGAATTGGCCCTTAGCCAGATTTTTCCCTCCGGCTGGGAGATCGTCAACTCGCGGATGGACCAGTTGCAGGCCTTCCAGTCCGGCGACCGCCCTGAATACCGCGATTTCCGCGATGACCGCGTGAATACTTTCTTTGATTTGAACGAACAACAAACGGTGGTGTACCGCGTACAGCTCAATGCAGCCTACCAGGGCCGGTATTACCTGCCCGCCGTATCCTGCGAAGCTATGTACGATAATTCGATCTACGCCCGCAAGCAGGGCATGTGGGTGGAAGTCGGAGCGCCGTCGGAGATATAGGAGAGTGGGAGTGTGGGAGTGTGGGAGTGTGGGAGTGTGGGAGTGTGAGAGTGTGAGAGTGTGAGATTCAAAAGATCCCTCCCTCTCTCACTCCCTCTCTCCCTTTTTCCAATTTAGGTACAAATCCTTGCTGATTAAATTTTCTTTGCCTTTTTCTATCCTGAACACGCCGGCTAACAAGCCTTCATCCGTAACTTGGTGTTCAACCCGCAACGGGAGATCGGGGAGTGCCTCCGGGGCGCATAACATCACCCTGATATCGGTTTCAGTCAAATTGAAAGAAAAGCACAGGGGGAAATGGTTGATGTTGCGGATACGCAAATCTTTATAACCGTATGCCAGGGTAGCGTCAAGCCCGAGAATTGTATAGCTGGTTTCAGGTGTGTACACATTCGTACTATGACCATGTCGCTCGGAGATCTCCAGACCAGTACGCAACGCCAATTCATACATAGCTGAACTGAGTTGGCAGAGGCCGCCCCCGAAATCTTCGATCAGGCGGCCGTCTACGATATTTCGGCCCCGCCTGTACCCCTGGCGTTCGCCCGGATTGCCCACGATATGCCAAAACGACAATATTCGACCTGGGGGAATGACAAGTCCTTCCAAATGAGTGATAGCTATGTGTATATTATGCAACTTGGCTTCCAGCGTTGCACCCGGCCTAACCGGTTGTTTCACCTCGCGCTGAACCGGAAAACTTATACGTTTACCCGCCTTAGATACGAACAACCGGCTACGCCCCTTGTACCAATCGCCCCAAAATCGATGTTGTAAGCGCAACCACCTGCGAACGGATATGGGCAACAGGTAATACCACTGCCTGATCATTGTGTAAATGGTTGGTTTTGCAAACGTTCGCAAGCGCGTTCTATGTCAATTGCCGCTACTGCGCCTACTACGCGCACGTGATTGGCGCCGGCGGGCCCATATACATAACCTGGCACGACAGCAATTTTGTGTTTTTCAAATAAATGAGTCGCCACAACCTCGCCAGGTGTAGGGTATTTTTGCTGCCATTCCCGCGACAACATTTGATAATACGGCCGCACATCGGGAAAAAGAAAAAAACCGCCTTTGGGTTGCATAGCAATGTGAAACTCCTCCCTGGCCTCTAATGCCTCATATAGAATGGTCAATTGCCGCCCTATCTGGCCGGCATGGGTTATTGTATCTTGTTCTACTTCCGAATCGTTTAACAGGGTACCCGCTACTTCCTGGTGAAAACTGCCGAGGTTTAGCGTGAGGTTGGTATGCACTTTCAGGGCTGCGGAAATAACAGGCTCAGCCGCCGTCATCCAACCCAGGCGCCAGCCCATCATTGCGTAACGCTTTGAAAAACTGTTTATTAATACAAGATAAGGAGGCCAACTCGCTTCGCAAAGCAAGTTGTAATGGGGTTGCCCAAAAACAAAACCGTCGTATACTTCATCGTGAACGATTACAAATCCGTTCATTTCGGCCATTGTGCCCAAGGTCCGGAATACTTCGCGGGAGTATACGGCCCCGGTAGGATTTTCGGGAGAATTTATAAACAATATGCGCGTACGATCGTTTATTGCCGCTTTGACGTCTTCCGGATCGAGCACAAACTCGTTTTCAACGCGTGTAGGTATGCGTACAGGCACACGGTTTAGCAGCCGTACTACGGTTTCGTATAACATATAAGAAGGATCGGGAATCAATATTTCATCGCCGATTTCAGAGAGACACAACACAGATAACCAAATGGCTTCGGCTGCACCGTGGGTGACTAATACTTCTGTTTCGGGATTCGGCTTGAGTTGGTAAAGCCGATGATAGCGATCGGCAATTGCCAAGCGCAGACTCGGTTCACCTCTCGAGGGCGCATATTTATTGGGCAAAATCCCCCTGGATATCTGTTCCTGAATGAATGCCGCAAAGCGTTTTTCCACTTGCCCGGGTGGGCCGAAAAAAGGTTCTCCTATACTTAGATTTATTACCTCCGGATCTGCAGCAGCCAGATCTGCAATTTTTTTGGAGAGGTAATGAGGAATTTCTTGTATAACCCTGTTCATATTTCTTAATAGTTAGAATTCATGTAGTCCCCTCGATCTTTTCCGTACTTTTCAACTGGAAAACCCGGTCATCTGGGTTTTGCTTCACTGCCTGCCAGGATGCCTCCGTCGATCGTAAGCTCGATGCCCGTTACGTACTTGCTTTCATGGCAAGCCAGGTATAGGGCGCCGTAGGCTACGTCCATCGGTTCGCCGAAGTGGCCTAGGGGAATCCCGAATTCCACGTCTTTGATAATCGCTTCACGTTGGGGGTCGTCACCCAGCATGGCATCCCACATGGGGGTCATGATCGCTGCGGGGTGAATGCTGTTACAGCGGATCTTGTAGCCTTTTTCAGCGCAGTAAAGCGCCACGCTTTTCGAGTGGTTTCTCACCGCCGCCTTGCTCGACGCGTAGGCCACCGCGCCGGGAATGCCCACCACGCCGCTGCGGGAAGAGATATTCACAATACTGCCGCCCTGCACTTTCATGAGTTTGATGGCGTATTTACAGCCCAGCATTACGCCGGTGGCGTTCACGCGGTGTACTTCGTCCCAGGTGGCCAGGTCGGCGTTTTCGGCGTCGAAAGGGCCGGGGGCTTCCAGAAAACCGGTGATACCTGCGTTGTTTACCAGCACATCGAGCCGGCCGAATTGCTGCGAGATAAAATCGCTTACGGCTATCCAATCTTCTTCCAGTCGCACATCCAGTCGGCGGTACGCCGCGCGATCACCCAGGCTACGGGCTACCTGTTCACCTTCGTCATCTCTGATATCAGAAAGGATCACATAGCCGCCTTCCTGGTGAAACAATTCGGCGATTGCCTTGCCAATGCCCCGGGCTGCGCCGGTAATGAGGATGATTTTGTGGGTTAATCGCATGTGTTCTTTTATTTATTTTGCCCAAATCCCTACAGTCGCACAGTCCACTCACGGCGCCTGGTGGTCATAGCTCAGCACTCGTTTCAACTTCCATGCTCCCTCCTCCAAAATCCAGACATGGGTAAACTTCGCCGAGCTCGTCAAATATTTGGGCTGCTCGCCTTTTTGTCCATAAAACAAATGTTCACCATGTTGAATAGCGCCGTAAAGCGTGCCATTATTTTTTAATAAAAACACTTCCAGCGAATTCTCCAGCAATTCCCGGGTGGGTTTATAATCCAAATTGCACAATCTGGGAATGCTGCCTATAAATGCTTCTTTTGAAGTAGAAAGGCCGCCCTGATCGTGATAAAACTCAAAATCATCGCTGATTAATACCCTGAGTAGAGCGGTATCGCAATGGTTATATCCCAGTTTGAAGAGTAAACTGTCCTGGCGTCTGAGTATTTCGAAAACCTCCTTTTGTTCGGGGCTATCATCTACCGACTTTTTGTGTGACATTGTTGAGATCTGCTGGTTGCAGCTCCCTAATATAGTCATCATGGCCGCCAAAATTAAAGGGAGTGTTTTTATCATTGTAGTGGGTGAGTTTAGTTGTATTTGACTTTGGGATGGAGATCAGGCAAAAGGAAAGTATGGCAAGCCTAATGCAACCATTGCGCCAACAAATTATATTACACTTCTATTATTTTCTGGATGTCTATTTTTAAGTCGGGTAGGATTTCTTGAACAGTAGCCCATATTACCGTGAAATCTACATCTATATAGTCATGAATAAGTTTATCTCGCATGCCGGCCATTTTTTTTCCATTCAATATGGGGTACATATCTGTGGTTGATTTGGAGATTTGTTTTGTAGCCTCGCCAATTATTTCGAAGTTTCTTACCACGGCGTCTTGGATAAGGTGGTTTTTATAGAATTCTTTTTCGGAAATGCCATGGGTATAGTCAAGGATTTGATTTATAGATCGAAGAACATGAATAAGGTATACTTGATCCGACTTCCCCATGGCTATGCAATTTTTTTGATGTCTGCCATTACAAATTCTTTAATCAGCGGGCTTAGCGCATTTTCGGTGACCAGGTCTACCTTAATGCCCAATTGCTCGGTTAGTTCCTGTTCCAGACCCACCAAATCAAATAAATTAAGCCGCTTTCCGAATCTAACCAGCAGGTCCAGATCGCTATTACCCTTCTGTTCACCCCGGGCATACGAGCCGAACACGCCTACGTATTCAGGAGAAAATGGCGCTAGTATCTGATTGATAATTGTTATCTGCTCAGTGGTGATCATATTGTTGAATGTTTAGGTACAAATATACCCAAATTTGATGAGTTTAAGAGTCCTCGTTCAGCGAGCCCATTATTACAGCTATATTCAAATTTTCACCCACTTCACCACATCTCTACGCCCACCGGCTTCAATTTCTACAAAATAAAACCCCGCCGGCAAATGCCCGAAATCGCTCAGCACAATCCGGTTTTCTCCCGCCTGAATGGGCTGCTGGATAGCAGCGACCAAGCCCGAAATCCCCGATAATCGCAGGGTGGCCTGCTCGCTCCGGTTGGCGACAAATGTCAGCACGGGAGCCCCGCTGGAGGGGTTGGGTGAAAGGGTTAGGTTGCTTAGCAAGGCAGAGATTTCTTGTGTAGCTACGGGGAAAGGGGAAACCTCTATCTGCATCAGCCGGAGGTCTGCTCGGTATATCACAACTTGGGGGATGACTACCAGGTCGTCCTCTTGTACCGTGGTCGTGCCGCTTTGTAAAATTTCGTTGGTGAAGATATCCCTGGCTATCCAGTACAACTGGACGCCTGTGGGCGGGGTGAAGAGCTGTGGCCGGCGGATGGCAAGGTCTGTCGTGAGGGAATCGTGTGGGCAAATATCGTTGGGGAACAGGGCGTTTTCTTCGAGCCAGGCCGTGACTGACCACAAAAACGCCTCGTCAACGATGCTGCTCACTTCCCAGCGGTGCCAGCCGCCCCAGGCGCCCCAGTTGTCGCCGTCGCCGTTGTTAATGCCGATGATGCCGGTACCCGGGTCGTTGTTTTGCGGGTCGAGACGGTGGTTGAAGAAGGCGGGGAAGGACTGGTTGGAGCGGTAGCGCGCTTCGGGGAAAGATACGTTATCCAGCACGGTTTGTTCGTCAGCAGGAATACCCATGATCCAGTGGTCGTTGTAGTCGGGGCCGGTATCCATGCCGTGGTTGCGCTCGCTCCACATTTGCTGTATTCCGATGCCGAGGGAGTCGGCTTTTCGGTAGTTTTCGATCACGTAGGCATCCCAGCGCATGGTGCCGTTGTCGTCGTTTTTGCTGTGCCAATGGCGGAAGAGCGGCAGGTCGCGCTTTTCAGCACAGTTGTCGATCAGGTTCCATACCTGGTTGAGGTATACCGTCTCTCCATTGCGGTTGATCAGGTTAGTAGGATAAGCCGGCGCCGGCTCGCCCAATAAGGCATTGACGCCGCTGGGCTCGTGGGGCCCGAAGCCGTTGTTGAAGATAGTGGCCGAGGCGTAATGCCCTGGATAACATTTGGCCAGTGCGGTGGTACCCACAGAGCCCATACTGTGTCCGTGGATGTGAATGCGGCTGGGGTCGATATTGTAATTGCGAATCAGCCAGGAGTCGATCCAAAGGTAGCGCCGCTGGGTATAGTTGACAATGGTATCCGGGGCGGTGGGCAGGTTATCTGTGATGAAGGGGTCGTAGTTTTTTCGCCAGCCGAAGTGCCAGGTGGGCTGTTCGGGGTTCGGGGGTACATCTGCCCCTCGCCAACCCATCATGTCGTCATTGTGGGCAAGCAGGATGCCTTGTTCGGGTTTTATATTGACTTCGGCCCGGCTGCCGGCCAGCGATTGCCGCGCCGTGCCACCCCCGCCGTGCAGCCACACGGAAAGAGGAAAGGGCTGTGTGGTGTCAATATCATTGGGAAAAGAAATAAAGAAAAACCCCGGCATGCCGTTTTTGGCGGCGTTGGCCATCACAGGAAAATCGGGGCGATTTTCCCACTGGTTCTGCCTGCCGTCGGCCCACATCAGAAAAGCCATGCAGGTATAACCGGCCGCAAACGGCGAAGGAAACATTGCCTGCAAATGGCATTCTACCGGGTCGTTGACCGGGTCGTAATCAAAGGGAACCGCAGAGGTAGTGATGTTTTGGCCTGCATCAACGGCGGTTTCGTCGTCGGCTACTACGGCAAAAAACAAGGCGCCGGGCTGGTGTGGGGTAAACACAAAAAGAGCTTCGTTTAATTGCAACTGGTATTTGCCTACCCCTGTGGGGCTCGGAATGCGCGGGGTAGCCAAAGTGTCTACCTGTTCTTTAAGCGCAATGCAGCTGTATTCAAATTTGTGGAGTTTGCCTACACGAGTAGCGTCGTTTGTGCTGGTAAATGCCGTCGGCTTGGCGTACACGGCGTACCAATCGGGCAAGGGAAATTCGGCTTCCCAGACGACCCATACCTGCCCGTCGGCATACCAGGCGCGCACGTTGGTTTGGGAGAAAATGGGAGCGGCGGCAATGAGGAAAAGGAATAATAATAGGGTTTTTCTTGACATGGTGTTCGTGAGTTGTAGGTGAATTGCAGATCAGGTCATTAATTGTATTTCTCGGCATTTTCTATGACCCTGAATTCCACGATTTTCCCAATTAGATCGAATGGTATGGGTTGGTTTAATGGAAATTGAACAGAACCTTTGCCTTGTTTATAAACAGACAATTCTTTTTCAAAAGCGGCATGCCCGGTAGGCGTGGCATAAAAGCCGATATGGGTTTTGAAAGCGGCAAAATAGACCAGCGGTCTGCCCTGTGTTTTGTAGGCCGGCATGCCGTAGCTAATGCTTTCGGCGGCGCCGGGGGCTTTTTCTTTGATGATCGCGCGGATTTG
The DNA here is from genome assembly GCA_013360405.1 of Saprospiraceae bacterium. Classification (GTDB taxonomy): domain Bacteria; phylum Bacteroidota; class Bacteroidia; order Chitinophagales; family Saprospiraceae; genus JABWBR01. The sequence continues at coordinate 39,751 of JABWBR010000003.1, read as the reverse complement.
CATCAAAATGGCCTGTATATCAGCCGAAAAGGATTGGATATATTCGTCTACGCCGGCGAAATCTTGCATGGTACTGGTTTTTTTATTACAAAATCTCTCCCTCTTCCCGACCTCCGTTATCGGTACGGGACTCCTTTCAGTCGCTCCCTCCCACACTCCCTCCCTCCTCAAACGCTTCTTTCACCACAATCCGCCCATTTTCCTGGCGGTGTACGGTGGCAGCGGCCACAATCGGGTCGTGTTCAAAAAAGAGTAGGTAATTGTTGTCGACAGCTTCAGCGAGCAGCTTGCGTTTTTCGTCGAGGGTGAGCAGGGGGCGCACATCGTAGGCCATCACATAGGGCATGCCGATGTGATGGGAAGAGGGGAGCAGGTCGGCGCAATACACCAGTGTTTGCCCGGGGTCGTTTTCGATAAACAGGATCATCATAGCCTCTGTATGGCCGTACACGTAGCGGATGCGGATGCCCGGCAGCCACTGATAATCTTCGGTAGTCACGGGTAACATATGGACGAGGCCGGCGTCGCGAAGCGGCACAAAATTTTCTTGCAGGAACGAAGCCAACTCGCGCTCGTTGGGCTTCAGGGCCCATTGCCAGTGTACTTCGTTGCTCCAATAGCGGGCCCTGGGAAAAGTGGGAGCCAGGCGGCCTTCGGCATCCCGGCTCACGGCCCCGCCTACGTGGTCGAAGTGCAGGTGGGTGAGGAAAACGTCGGTGATATCTTCGGGCTGAAAGCCTTTATTTTGGAGGGAAGACAACAGCGTTTCTTCGCCGTGGGGTTCGAAATGGGAACGAAATTTGGCGTCTTGTTTATCGCCCATACCCGTGTCAATGAGAATCTTGCGATCGGCGGTCTCCAGCAACAAGCAGCGCATTGACCAGGAGCATAGATTATTGTCGTCGGCTGGGTTGAGACGGTTCCAAAGGCGTTTGGGCACGATACCGAACATGGCGCCGCCGTCGAGTTTTAAGTATCCGGTGGGAATGATGTGGATGTTCATTGTTGCGACTTTCAGACTGTTAGACTATTGGACTATTAGCGTCAAAGTTACAAATAGTCTGAAAGTCCAAAAGTCCAAAAGTCTGATAGTCCTTCCTTAAAATCCGATCTTCTTCTTCTCGCCTTGCAGGCTTTTCTTCAGAGCGGCCATTCGGATGGCAGTCACGGCGGCTTCCACGCCTTTGTTGCCGTGTTTTCCGCCTGCGCGGTCTTTAGCCTGTTCTTCGTTATTGGGCGTGAGTACGCCGAAGATAAAAGGTTTGCCGGTTGCGATGCCCAGGTGGGTGAGGGCGGTGGCTACGGCGTTGTTTATATACTCGTTGTGTTTGGTATCTCCCTGGATCACACAGCCCAGGCAGATCACGGCATCGGGGTTTTGGTGGGCGGCCAGCATTTGCGCGCCGACGGGTAGTTCAAACGAACCGGGTACCTGGGCAGTGAAGATCTTGTCGGCTTTGGCGCCATGGCGTAGCAGCGTATCGTAACAGCCTTCGTAGAGGGCATGCGTAATGGCGGCATTCCACTCAGCCACGACAATACCAAAGCTCATCTCAGCGGCATCAGGGATGCTGTTTTCGTCGTAGTCGGAGAGGTTTTTTAGTGCGCTGGCCATTTTTTGATGTGCTGATGTGCTGATGTGCTAATGTGCTAATGTGCTGGTAACTTATTTATTATCAGCACATCAGCAAATTAGCAAATCAGCAAATTAACTTTTTGCTCCTGCGCGGATGATATACTTATCGATATCTATTGCGATAGGCGAGTTGGGATATTCGCGTTTGATGCGCTCGTAAGATGCTTTAGCATCACTGAATTTGCCCTGTTTTTCCTGGAGCATGCCCAGTTTCTTCAGGTAATACGGCGTAATCGCTTCGTTGTCGGCAGCGCTAACCGCTTTAGCGTAGTAGCTCAGTGCCTGGTCGAAATCGTTTTTCTCGGAATAGGCATCGCCGAGGGCGCCGTTTTTCATAGCGGGCGTGACGTTGCCTTTGGCGTCATATGTCTTCAGATAGTCGATAGCTGCATCGTATTGGCCGAGGTTGAGGTAGCAAATACCTGCGTAATAGCTGGCCACGTTTGCGGCTTTAGTGCCTTTATAATTGTCGATGATATCCAGAAAACCCGAATAGCCGCCGCCGGGGTTGGTGAGTGCCATCGCAAAAGAATCGCGCTCAAACTGCACTTCTGCCTGGAACATCTGCTCTTCGGCTTCCCGTTGGCGGGGTTCGATGAAAAAATGCTTGTAAGCCCAATATCCGCCCACAACCAGCAAAAAAGCGCCGGCTACTCCCAGGATATATTTCTGGTTTCTGTCAAAGAAATTTTGCGCCTGATCTTTTACGTCGATCAGGTTGATCAGCGTTTCGTCCGATTTCTGATTTTTAATTCTTCTCGCCATTTCGCAAGCAATTATGTGAATTTGCAGTTGTTGATAAGGTGCTTTCAAGGGGAGCCCCCCCAAAAAGCGTGGCAAAAATAAGTAAAGTTTCTGTAGTAAGGCAGGATTTGAAAAAAAAAGGGTAGAGCCGCAAAATCTTGCGGCTGTACGACCTGGTCTCCCACCATCAGTCCCGAATATACGGATAGTCGGCCTGGACGTAGTTATCCGTATAAAGTTCGGAGGGATCGGGATAGGGAGATGCTTCTGCAAAAGCTTCGGCCTCGTCGATCTCTTGTTTGATTTTATCTTTTAAAGCCTCGATCTCTTCTTTTGTGGCGATGTGATTTTTGAGAATGCGGGCTTCTTCCATTTTTACAGGGTCGCGTTCCTTGTAGGATTCGACTTCTTCTTTCGGGCGGTATTTGGCCGGGTCGGATACCGAGTGGCCTTTGTAGCGGTAAGTATTAATTTCGAGGTAGAAGGGGCCTTTGCCCGAGCGCACATGTTCGGCGGCTTTCGTCATGGCTTCGTAGACTTTTTCGGGGCTCATGCCGTCAACCTGCATGCTGGGCATATCGTAGGCGAGGCCTAATTTGTGGAGGTGTAACACGTTGCTGGTGCGCGCCACAGAAGTGCCCATCGCGTAGCCGTTATTTTCGCAGATATAGATTACGGGCAGCTTCCAGGTCATGGCCATGTTAAATGACTCGTGCAGGGAGCCCTGGCGGGCGGCGCCGTCGCCAAACATAGTCACGCACAGATTGTCGGTGCCCCGGTATTTTTCGGCAAATGCGATGCCGGTGCCGATGGGTATCTGGGCCCCTACGATGCCGTTGCCGCCAAAGTATTTATGCTCGGCAGAGAAAAAGTGCATCGACCCGCCTTTGCCCTTTACTACACCGGTACTTTTGCCGAATAACTCGGCCATACAAGCTTTGGTGGAAAGACCCCGGCCGATAGCCGTGCCGTGCTGGCGGTAGGCGGTTACTATGCAGTCTTCGCGGCGAAGGACTGATTCGATGCCCGCAGCGACGGCTTCCTGGCCGATATATACGTGACAAAAACCACGTACTTTTTGCTGGCCGTAAGCCACCAGTGCGCGCTCTTCAAAACGGCGGATACGCAGCATCATCTCATACCAATACAGGTGGAGTTCTTTGCTGTATACGGCTTTCTCTTTTTTGCCGCCGCCTTTATTTTTATCTGCTACCATGATCAATAGCTTTTGCTGATTTGCGGATTATAAGATGTAACAACTTTTTGCGATAGGTGTTCAGGTATCGCCGGCGCAAATATACTCCCTGAAAAAGCGCCGTGCAAATTTCTGGTTGGGTTATTACCGATTCTATTCTTTAGCTTTGCGCAAAAGTAGTCATCGCCCGTGCACTTCGACCGCGTCATATTGACCGAATTTAAAAACTACCACTACCAGCAAATCGACTGCAACCCCCGGCTGAATTGCTTTGTGGGGCTCAACGGCATGGGCAAGACCAACCTGCTCGACGCGATCTATTATTTGTGTATGGGAAAAAGCTATTTCGGCCTCAACGACCAATATATCGCTTATCACGAATCGCCGTTTTTCCGACTGGAAGGGCACGGCGTGATCAACGGCCATTCCGAGAAAATTGTGGTAAAAGCGCCCCTGGGACAGCGCAAAACGATGGAACGCAACGACCTGCCCTACGAACGCCTCGGCGACCACGTAGGTTTGATTCCCGTGGTGTTTGCCGCCCCCGACGATATCCAGCTCATCCATGAAGGCAGCGAGGCGCGCCGCCGACTGCTCGACAATACGCTGTCGCAACTCGACCAGCATTACCTGCAACAACTGCTGCGCTACAACCACCTGCTCAAACAACGCAACGCCGCTCTCAAGCAATTTGCCGATACGCATACGTTTAATCCGGCACTGCTGGCGGTTTACGACGAACAGCTCATCGACCCCGCGCAGTATATTTATACGCGACGCAGCAATTTCATGGAGCGCTTTTTGCCGTTGCTGAAAGCCAACCATTACACGATTTCCGGCAAGCGGGAGGAGGCTGATTGCCGGTATGAATCACCCCTGCAACAGGCTTCAATGGCCGATCTGCTTCGTCATAACCTGGACAAAGACCGACTACTCGGGCGCACCACCGGCGGCACCCACCGCGACGATCTTCAGTTTTTGCTGGAAGGCCAGCAGATCAAACGTTTTGCCTCACAAGGCCAGACCAAGTCGTTTTTGCTGGCCCTCAAACTCGCACAATACGATTTGATGCGGGAAGAAAAAAATATGCTTCCTTTGTTATTGCTCGACGATATATTCGATAAATTGGACCAGGAAAGGGTGGAGCACCTGATGCAACTATTATTGGAAGGCCCATACGGCCAGTTGTTTGTATCCGATACCCACCCCGACCGTATCGCGGCTATTGCAGCCCGCATGGGCGTCCCGTTTTTTAATTATTATATCGAAAAAGGCGTGGCCACTTTACAAAACGAACGCAACATATGACGATCAAAGAGGCATTGCAGGATTTGATAGAGGCTTATAAACTCAAGCCCAAGCTGCACCAGACCAATATTCGCAGTACCTGGGCGGAGTTGATGGGGCCGGCTATTACCAAATATACCAGCGACGTAAAGATGGTGGGCAAAACGCTGCACATCACTATTGATTCGGCAGCCCTGCGACAGGAGTTGTCCTACAGTCGCGAAAAGATCAAAAATCTCCTCAACGAATCCCTCGGCGAGGAGTATATTCAGGAAGTGGTTGTAAGATAAAGTTGATGAGGGTCTATGAGGGTTGATGAGGGTTTATAAACAAATATCAACCCTCATCAACCCTCATAGACCCTCATAGACCCTCATCAACCCTCATCAACCCTCATACATGACGTTTACTCGAAAAATGCTCATCACCGGCGGCGCCGGTTTCATCGGCTCGCACCTGGTGCGCCGTTTAGTAAATCGCTATCCCGATTACCTGATCGTCAATTTCGACAAGCTGACTTATGCGGGTAACCTGGAAAACCTGCGGGATATCGAACAATCGCCCAATTACCGCTTTGTCAAAGGCGATATCACGGATTACGAGCAAGTGGCTGCGATATTCCGCGATATGGATTTCGACGGGGTAATCCACCTGGCGGCGGAGTCGCACGTGGACCGTTCTATCGAAAACCCGATGAGTTTTATTGAGACCAATATCATCGGCACGGTCAACCTGCTCAATGCGGCGCGTTATTATTGGGGAAATATGCCAGGCAAACTGTTTTATCACATCTCTACCGACGAAGTATACGGCTCGCTGGGCGAAACCGGCTTTTTTACCGAAAAAACAGCTTACGACCCCCGTTCGCCGTATTCGGCATCTAAAGCCAGTTCCGACCACCTGGTAAGGGCTTATCACCATACCTTCGGCTTGCCGGTTATCGTATCCAATTGTTCAAATAATTACGGTCCCTACCAATTTCCTGAAAAGCTCATCCCCTTGATGATCAACAATATCATCCATAATAAACCTTTGCCCGTGTATGGCGATGGGTTGTTTACGCGCGACTGGCTGTGGGTGGGCGACCATGCAGAGGCGATTGACCTCATTTTTCACAAGGGCATTGCCGGAGAGACCTACAATATCGGCGGCAATAACGAGTGGAAAAACATCGACCTGGTGCACAAACTCTGCGATATCATGGACGAACAACTCGGCAGGCCCGCCGGTGCTTCCCGCCAATTGATCACTTTTGTGAAAGACCGCCCCGGCCACGACCGCCGCTATGCAATAGATGCCTCCAAACTCAAAAATGAACTGGGCTGGCAACCCCAAATACAGGCCGAAGAAGGCCTGCGCCTCACCGCGACCTGGTACCTGGAGAATGCGGAGTGGTTGCAGCACGTTACCTCTGGAGAATATATGAATTACTACGAAAAACAATACGGAGAATAGGGAGGCAGTGCGTTATTCGTCAGATTGACATCTAAAGCCTTGGTACATGAAAAATCACCTGACACCCTTATTGGTCTTAATGGCCATTCACCCTTTATTTGCACAAAACGGAGGAGATAACCGGTCGAATTTCCAACTTCAAATCCGCCACACTTCGGAGGCCATACAAATTGACGGCGACCCGGGCGAGCCAGGCTGGCAGGCGGCGGAAGCCACCGATACTTTCTGGCTCAACGCTCCCCGCGATGAGGTCAAAGCCGCGCGTTTGACGACAGTAAAAATGCTGTACGATGATAAAAATGTGTATATCAGTGCCGTACTTTATGGCAAAACAGATTTTATCATACAAACCCTAAAACGCGACGCCGACTTTGAATCGAGCGATGCCTTTGGCGTAATTATCGACCCCGTGGGGCAAAAGTCGGTCGGCTATGCTTTTGGCGTCAATGTGGGAGGCGCGCAAGCCGATGCCCTGGTATCGGCAGCACAAGGCGTTTTTGTAGAATCCACGGATGGTTCCTGGGATGCGCGCTGGTATTCTGCGGTGCGCCAACGAGCGGATGGGTGGTCGCTGGAAATGGCTATTCCATTCAAAAGCTTGCGGTTTGAAGCCGGACAAACCACCTGGGGAATCAACTTCTGGCGTGTAGACCGCCAGCATAATGAAAGTCATGTTTGGGCTAAGGTGCCCGTGCAATTCGACCCGCTTGATTTGGGGTTTACCGGCACGCTGGCTTGGGAACAGGCGCCTGATCGCGTTGGTGGAAACGTATCCTTGACGCCTTACGCGCTCACTTCTATTTCAAAGGATTATACCCGCAAAACCGATGATACCGATTTTGATTTCGGAGGAGAGGCGAAGGTAGGCCTTACGCCCACGCTCAATCTCGACCTCACAGTTAACCCCGATTTTTCACACGTGGAAGTCGACCAGCAGGTGACCAACCTGAGCCGGTTTAATATCTTTTTTCCAGAACGGCGCCAGTTTTTTCTCGAAAACGCAGATATCTACACCAATTTCGCGGCCTTCCCCGATGCGCCGTTTTTCTCGCGCCGCATCGGCCTCGACCCGGCTGGGCAGAAAGTCCCCATTCTGTACGGCGCCAGGGTGAGCGGTAATGTCGACCAGAACTGGAGAATGGGGGTGCTGAATATGCACACGATGGGCGATTCGCTGCGCCCCGCACAGAATTATACTGCTGCAGCCATCCATCGGCGAGTGTTAAAACGCTCTACGGTACGGGCGCTGCTGCTCAACCGCCAAGCCTTCCACGATGGCGACCTGATCAGCGACGATTACGGCAGAAATGCCTCCTTGGAATTTGAATACCTCTCCGACGACGGCCGCTGGCGTGGAAAAGCGAGTTATAATCAATCGTTTAAATTCAGAGAGTCAGGAGACGGGAGGTTTCTCATCGGCGCCTTCGGCTACAATGGACGCCGGTTTCAGACCAACTGGGAGTTCCAACAGATGGGCGATGAATTTACCGCCGATATGGGGTTTATCAGCAGGCTTTATCATTTTGACCCCGACAACTTCCGGCTTGTGCCTGAAGGATATTCCTCCATAGCCAATCTGACGGATTATTCTATTTACCCAAAAAACAAAAAAATCGTGCAACACTGGTTTGGCGCCGAAAATTACGGCTGGTGGGTGCGCGGCGGTTTACTCAACGAATGGTATACGAGGCTGCGCTATTTTATGTTTTTTGAAAATACCAGCCAGTTGCGCTTTCGATTTAATAATAATTATGTGCATCTCTTGTATCCCTTTTACCTCACGGAAGGCGCTCCGCTTCCAGCCACTGCGTATAATTTCAGCGAATTTAATATTGAATTAAATACAGACTTGCGAAAGAAAGTCAATCTGGAGTTTTTTGGCGTGTGCGGCTCATTTTATAATGGAAAAAAAGCAACGGTGAGCGCATCTTTGAATTACAGGGCCCAACCCTGGGGCAATGTGTCATTGAGTTTCGAATTTAATGATATCAGGCTCCCCGACCCATACGGCAACGCCCAATTTTGGCTGGTTAATCCCCGGGTGGAAATTAATTTTTCTGAAAAAATATTCTGGACAACTTTTTTCCAATACAATACGCAGGCTAATAATTTTAATATCAACAGCCGCCTGCAATGGCGCTACCGCCCGATGAGCGATCTGTTTTTGGTGTACACCGATAATTATCAGACGGAAGGTATGTTTGGGCCCAAAAACCGGGCAGTGGTGCTGAAGCTGAATTATTTTATGCAGTTGTGATGGAGAGGTGACAGGGTGACAGGGTTGATTATATCACACCTTGTCACCCTGTCACTCTGTCACCTCCTAAAGTCCCAGCCTCTTAGCGACCAGGTTGCTACTCAGAAAACCGTAGATGACGATAGTAATCGAGCTGAGCGGCATCAGAATGGCGGCTACCAGCGGGGTGAAAACGCCTTGCACGGCATAGCTTAAACCTACCACATTGTACACCAGCGCCAGGCCGTAAGCGCCGTACACCAGGTACACGCTGCGCTTGGCCAATCGCAGCATTTGCGGTAGCAGATGGAAACTCTCCGCGCGCAGGATCGCGTCGCAGGCGGGGGTGAAATTGTTGCTTTCTTCGGTGATCACGATACCCGCGTTGCTCTGTTTGAGCGCCCCGGCGTCGTTGAGGCCGTCGCCGAGCATGAGGATCGTGCGGCCTTCGGCTTGCAGTTGGTTCACCTTATCGAGCTTATCGAAAGGGCTTTGTCGGAAAAAGAGCTGTGATCCCCGGGGCAGCAGGCGTTCGAAGTCGTCTTTTTCGCGTTCGTTGTCGCCGGAGAGCAGGTAGATCGGGCCCAGCTTGCCGAGATGGTCGAGTACTTTTGTCAGGCCGCCCCGCATGCTGCTTTGCGCCTCAAAATAGCCTTTTACCTTGCCATCGATAGCCAGATAGGTATTGCCTTTCTGGTCTGTGGTATTTCCCGTAAGCCAGGCGGCGCTGCCGAGTTGGAGGTGTTGTTTGCCGAAGGATGCTTCCACGCCCTGTCCGGGTATTTCCTGCCATTGGTCGGGTTGGGGCAGCTCGTCGGGCAGCCATTGGTACTGGCGCTGGAGGTATTGGTACACCGCCACGCTGAGCGGGTGTCCCGAAGGTTTGGCCAGTGCAGCGACCATACGGGCTTCGGTTTCATTGAGTTCGCCGTGAAAAGCCATACCTGTTGACTTGCGGCTGGTGAGCGTGCCGGTTTTGTCCACCACCACGGCATCCACAGCTTCGATAGATTCGATGACGATGGTGTTGCGCAGGTAAAATTCGTGGCGACCCAGGATGCGTAGCACATTGCCGAAAATAAACGGAATGGCGAGAGCTACGGCGCAAGGGCAGGCGATAATGAGAACAGCGGTAAATGCATTAATTGCAATGGTGGAATCGCGAGGCAGCCAGTAGGCCAGGGTGCCAAATCCCACCAACAAGATAGCAAACGTAAAATACTTCCCCACGCGGTCGGCGAGCCGGCTGGCGGCCAGGTATTGGGGTTTGTTAAATGCTTCGTTGTTCCACAACTGGGTCAGGTAACTCTGCGACACCTTGCGGTTGACCATCAGCTCGATGGCGCTGCCGGTCTGGCGACCGCCGGCAAACACTTTTTCGCCTTTGGCGATGGACACAGGTTCTGATTCGCCGGTAACAAAGCTGTAGTCGATCTGCGCTTCGCCGTCGAGCAGGGTGGCGTCGGCGGGGATGATCTCCTGGTTGCGCACGATGATCTGATCGCCGGCCTTGAGGCGGTCGAGCGATACGCTCGTGGTGCTATTGCCTTTTTTCAGTAGGGCGGCAATGGGGAAATAAGAGCGGTAATCGCGTTCAAATGAAATATGGTAATACGTGCGCTGCTGAAACCACTTGCCGATTAGCAGAAAAAAGACGAGTCCGGCTAAGCTGTCCATAAAACCGGCGCCGGCGCCCGAGATAATCTCATAAGCGCTGCGAATATAAAAGGTGATGATACCCAGCGAGATGGGAATGTCCATATTGAGTTCACGATGGCGAATGCCGCGCCAGGCGGAGAGCAGGTAGTCTTTGCCGCTATAGAGCAACACAGGCGTAGCCAGGATGATATTCAGGTAGCCGAAAAGGCGGGCAAAAGACGCTTCGGCGAGGGTTTCGAGGCCGAGGTATTCCGGGAAGCTAAGCAGCATGATATTGCCGAAGGCAAAACCCGCCACGCCGAGCTGGTAATAAAACGTGCGGTTTACAATGGGGTGTTTGTCGGCGTTGAGGTTGCTGTAGTTGATGGCGGGTTCGTAGCCCAGACTGGCGAGCAATTCCACCACTTTGCGAAGCGAAGTGACCTTTTCATCAAAACTGATAAACACTTCTTTTTTGGGAAAATGGACTTTGGAAGCGGTAATGCCATCAGAAAGGCGGTACAGGTTTTCGAGCAGCCAGATGCAGGAATTGCAGTGCATCGAAGGGGTGTAAAAAGTCACGTTGGTATGTGCGCCGTCGCTGAATTGCACTAAGTGTCCTTTCACTTCCGGGTCATCTAGGTAGGCGTATTCGCCTTTTGATTTGCCTTTCAGGCTAATGCCCGCGTTTTCGTCGAGGTCGTAGTATTTGCACAAGCCGTTGCTGTTCAGTATGTCGTACACCATACGGCAGCCTTCGCAGCAAAACGGCTTATCGTCGAAGCGAATGGTCTCTTCGGCGCATTCGCTGCCGCAATGGTAGCAATTGTCGTGCTGCGGCGCTACGCGAAGCGTTGTCTTGTCTTGGCTTGCGACAGGCATTGTTTTTATTTTGGGGGTAAAAATAATTCATCTGTTCGCCCCGGCTTTGTGATTTGCATCAATATCTAAAATGACAAATGTCACCTCGTCACCTTGTCACCACCTCGGCTGGTGAACGGTAAACGTTCACCCTACGCGGTCGTCACCTCTTCACCCGCCACGCCGACACCTTCACATTCGGTATATGCAGCTTTTCGGCTTCTTCATTATTGAGCTTGGCGGCCAGCGCGGCGGCTACGTGGGCCTCCTGGCGGTGTAATTGGCGCAGCAGATCGGGCGTATAGTGCTTGTTGACAAAATGGGTGTCGAATTGGCCGGAGATAAAGGCGTCGTGCTCGAATACAAAGCGGCCGAAGGGTAGGGTAGTGATTACTCCTTCGATTTCGTAATTGGCGATGGCTTCGAGCATGAGCTTGATGGCGGCGGTGCGGTTGATACCCCAGGTGGCCAGCTTGGCGATCATGGGATCGTAGTAGATGGGGATGGCCATGCCTTCCTCGTAGCCGTCGTCCACGCGGATATGATCGCCTTCGGGGCGGCGGTAGGTATGTAGTGTGCCTACGTTGGGCAGAAAATTGTCGTACGGGTTTTCGGCGTACACCCGCAGTTCGATGGCGTGTCCGTTGATTTCCAGTTCTTCCTGTTTGATCGACAGCGTTTCTCCACGGGCTATGCGGATTTGCTGCTCTACCAGGTCGATGCCCGTGATCATCTCCGTCACGGGGTGCTCCACCTGCAGGCGGGTATTCATTTCGAGGAAATAGTAATTCAGGTTTTCATCCACCAGAAACTCCACCGTGCCGGCGCCGAGGTATTGGCAGGCCTTGGCCACCATCACGGCGTCGCGGCCCATGTTGGCACGGATTTCAGGCGTGAGCACCGACGAGGGCGCCTCCTCTATTACCTTCTGGTGGCGGCGCTGGACGCTGCACTCGCGTTCAAACAGGTGGATGACGTTGCCGTGTTGGTCGGCGAGCACCTGCATTTCGATATGGCGGGGCGAGCCGATGTATTTTTCAATAAAAACGGAACCGTCGCCAAAGGCAGAAGTCGCTTCGCTGATGGCGCGTGTCATCTGTTCTTCGAGTTCGTTTTCTGATTCTACCACGCGCATACCCTTGCCGCCGCCGCCGGCAGAGGCTTTGATGAGAATGGGATAGCCCACGCGTTCGGCCACCTTTTTGGCCTCCTCCGGGTCGGAAATCGAGTGGTCGACACCGGGCACCATGGGTATGTTGTATTGCTTCACGGCGTCTTTGGCGGCCAGTTTGCTGCCCATTACTTCGATGGCGTGGGGCGTGGGGCCTATAAAGATGATACCGGCGTCGGTGACGGCCTGGGCAAATACGGCATTTTCACTCAAAAAACCGTAACCCGGGTGGATGGCGTCGGCGCCGGTGGCCTTGGCGGCTTCGATGATCTTATCCATTTTCAGATAAGATTCGGACGAAGGAGAGGGGCCGATATGTACGGCTTCGTCGGCAAATTGTACGTGGCGGGCATTGCTATCTACTTCCGAATAGACGGCTACGGTAGCGATTCCCATCTTGCGCGCGGTGCGCATTACTCTGAGCGCGATTTCGCCTCTGTTGGCGACCAATATTTTTTTCATACAAACATCAATTTCGGGGGCTAAGTTACTTATTTCTTGATGTAGTGTTTGGCATAATTCACCTTAAGTTCGTCGAGTCTTGCAGCGTGACACGTCAGCCTGTTTTGGAAATCAGGGAACTGCCGCATCTCCTGCGGCGTCCAGGTCATCTCGGCGATGGCGATGGCGCGGGGGTAGGCCATGTATTCCAGGTGTTCCGGTGTTTTTATATATTCGGTCCACACGTTGCCCTGGGCGCCCAGGATGTGTTTGGCCTCCTCGGCGTTGAGCACGGCGGGTGTGGGGTTAAAGCTGTACACGCTGTCGAGCGGCAGATAGCCACCGATGCCCAGCGGTTCATTTTTCTGGTCTTTAGATTGGTAATAATCGAGGTAGCAATAGGTAGTCGGCGTCATGATCACGTCGTGGCGTTGTTTAGCGGCGGCGATACCGCCTTCGGTGCCCCGCCATGACATCACCGTAGCGTCGGGGGCCAGCCCGCCTTCCAGGATTTCATCCCAGCCGATGATCTTTTTGCCTTTTGAGTTGATGAATTTTTCCATGCGACGGATGAAGTAACTCTGCAATTCGTGCTCGTCTTTGAGGCCTTCTTTTTTCATCAAATCCTGGCAAAAAGCCGATTCTTCCCAGCTTTTCTTCGGGCATTCGTCGCCGCCGATGTGGATGTATTTGCCGGGGAAGAGGGCGATGACCTCTGTGAGCACATTTTCCAGAAATTCAAAAGTCTGCGGCGTGGGGCAGAATACGTCTTCAAAAACGCCCCATTTGGTGGCCACCTCGTAAGGGCTCGGCTTGCAGGCCAGTTCGGGGTAGGCGGCCAGTGCGGCCTGCGCGTGGCCTGGCATTTCTATTTCGGGCACGATTTCTATGAAGCGACTTTGCGCATAGCGGATGACCTGTTTTACTTCATCCTGGGTGTAATAGCCGCCGTAGCGTTGTCCGTCGAAGCGTTGCGGTTCTTCGCTGTTGTGGCCTATGATCGTTTCCTTGCGCCAGGCGGCCACCTCTTGCAGTTTGGGATATTTTTTGATCTCGATGCGCCAGCCCTGGTCTTCGGTGAGGTGCCAATGGAAGCGGTTCATTTTGTGCATAGCCAACAGGTCGATGTAGCGCTTTACGAATTCGACGGGGAAAAAGTGGCGGCACACGTCGAGGTGCATGCCCCGGTAGCCGAAGCGGGGGTAGTCCTCGATTTCCACACAGGGCGCCGACCATTCGATACCTGTAGCTACGGTTGTGCGCTCGATGGCTTCCGGCAGCAGTTGCCGAAGCGTTTGCACCGCGTAAAAAGCCCCGGCGGCCTCGCTTGCTTTGATGTCGATGCGCTCAGGAGTAATCACGAGTTTGTATCCCTCGGGGTTCGTCTTCGACTCGTCGAGCGAAATGGCGATGGTATTAGTTCCGGGGTCTTTGTTATCGATAACCAATTCAAAACCGGTAGCGGGTTTGATCATTTCCGACAAGTAGCCGGCTACCTGCTCGAAACGCTGGGTTTTTACGGTTAGCGCGATAGTCGTTTCTTTTTTTATTACAAAACTGCCCGGTTTAGGCGTGAGCGACACGGGTTTGGGCAGGATGGTGTAATCTTCGGGTTTATTTTCCGTTAATGCGGGTTGTTGTTGGCAGCTGACCAGCAAAGGCAACAGTGCGAGGAATAGCCATTTTTTCATGCCAGTTTCTTTTTCTTTCAAAAGTAGGAAGAAAAACAAATTCATTGATCTTTATTATTTTTGGCTGTAGCCGAATACCGCGAACCGATCAACCTGTTTGTATGAACATCAAGCTTTTTGCTCTTACCCTGGCTTTCGCCTGTTTTTTTTGTACGTTAAATGCCGACGACGGCTACCGCCTCTGGCTGCGCTATGATAAAATAGCGGATGTGAATCTGCTGGAGAAATACAAAAAGCAGATACCATCCATCCGGGTAATCGGCGATACGCCCATCCTGAAAGCCGCCGGGAAAGAATTGCAAAACGGTATAGGCGGTTTTTTGGGTGAAAATTTATCAAATAGCGGTGATCATAACGGCATTGTCGCCGGACTTGCAGACGATCTGGGCACTTTGGTTTCACCCCAAAAGAAATCGGCTTTGCACAGCGAAGGTTACGCCATTTTTAATATAAAAAAAAATATCGTCGTAGCCGGCTTTGACGAAAAAGGCGTGTTGTACGGCTGCTTTCACCTGCTTCGCCTGATGGGGCAACATGCCGATCTGAGCAGACTTGACATCCTCGAAAACCCGAAAGTCCAGATCCGGGTACTCAATCACTGGGACAACCTCGACCGCACCGTAGAGCGGGGTTATGCCGGTTTTTCGATCTGGAACTGGCACCAACTGCCCGATTATATCGACCCGCGTTATACCGATTATGCCCGGGTCAACGCTTCTATCGGCATTAACGGCGCGGTAGTCACCAACGTCAACGCCAATGCGCTGGTCTTTCGCCGCGATTATCTGGAAAAAGCCGCTGCCCTGGCGACTGTGTTCCGACCTTACGGCATCAAAATTTATCTCACCGCCCGCTTCAGCTCGCCTATCGAACTTGGCGGGCTTCCTACTGCCGACCCGCTCGATCCTGCCGTACAGCGCTGGTGGCAGGAAAAAGCGCACGAGATTTACAGCCTCATTCCCGACTTCGGCGGCTTCCTGGTGAAGGCCAACTCCGAAGGGCAGCCCGGCCCGCAAGACTATGGTCGCAGCCATGCCGAGGGCGCCAATATGCTGGCCCGCGCCCTGGCGCCTTACGGCGGCGTGGTAATGTGGCGCGCCTTCGTGTACAGCCACGAAACGCCTGCCGACCGGTTCAAGCAAGCCTACATGGAATTCAAGCCGCTCGACGGCCAATTTGACGAAAACGTGCTTATACAGGTAAAAAACGGCCCCATCGATTTTCAACCCCGCGAGCCCGTCTCGCCATTGTTTGGCGCTATGACCCAAACACCGGTGATGATGGAATTTCAAATCACCAAAGAATACCTCGGTCAGGGCACGCACATGGTAGGGCTTGCTGCCATGTACGAAGAAGTGCTGCACAACGATACCTACGTCAAAGGCCCCGGCTCTACCGTGGCCAAAATAGTCGACGGCTCGCTTTTTAATCATAAAAAAACCGGCATGGCCGGCGTGGCCAATATCGGTACCGACCGCAACTGGACGGGGCATTTGTTCGGGCAGGCCGATTGGTATGCTTTCGGCCGATTGGCCTGGGATCCGTATATGGCTGCTTCCGATATTTTTAAAGAATGGACGCAGCTTACGTTTCCGGTTTCTGAACAGGCCCAAAAAACGATAGTGGATATGCTGGAAAACTCGCACGAAGCCTGCGTCAATTACATGACCCCGCTTGGTTTGCACCACATCATGGCCGCCGACCACCACTACGGTCCCGGCCCTTGGGTGGACCGGATGCCGCGCGCCGACTGGACGTCGGTATATTACCACAAGGCCGATTCGCTGGGGTTGGGATTTGACCGCACGGCTACCGGCAGTGATGCGCTGGGGCAATATGCGCCGGCGTATCGCAAGCAATACGAGAACCCGGAAACTTGCCCTCCCGAATTTTTGCTCTGGTTTCATCATGTACCCTGGTCGAAACAACTTGCCAACGGCAAAACACTTTGGGAAAACCTTTGCCGCGATTACCACAAAGGCGTCACGCAGGTGGCGCTTATGAAAAAACAATGGCAAAAACTGGAAAAAGAAATCGACCCCGAACGTTTTCAGTCGGTGTTAATGCACCTGGCTATCCAGGAAAGGGAGGCCGTTTGGTGGCGGGATGCGTGTCTGACGTATTTTCAGCAGTTTTCAAAAATGGCTATTCCGGCAGATTTGGAGCAGCCGCTGCGCGATTTGGAGTATTATGAAAAATTGAATTTTCCGTATTCGCCGGGTATTCGACCTAAATGGTAGGTTTAATATTTTTACACTTATCGTGCTGCAAGGTTTACAGGCCGTTATTTTTCAGCCTGGTAGGAAATACCAGATTCCTGCGCTATGTTCACTACTTCCTCTACTGGCAAGCCGAGAAAATCGGCCACCTGCAGGGCTTTTATTCCGGCGAGCAGCATCTTTCGGGCAGATTCGCGTTTTTCAGCCTCAGCGTGAAGGCGCTCTTGTGTTTTTCCTACTTCAATACCTTTTTCTACCCCCTTCTCCATACCCTTCTCAATGCCTTGTTGGTACAAGTAATCCGTCTCGATATTATAAGTGATCGGCATGTCTTTTATGATTTTTGCTGTTAGTACTTCCAATTTACGCAATCTGGCCAAAATAAACAACTGGCTTAAGTATCTCGAGAGTTCACTCGGGTTGTGGCATACCAGTCTGAGCCTTTGTACAATAAAACGCAGAATAACTTCTGTTTGTTTTTTAGGAAAACGAGCCAGTATTGCCAGCAATACTACTTCGGGGACCTGTGATGCCAACAGTTGGTTGACATCGAGTTTGTGAATGTTTATCAGGTGAAAGCCGGTAAAAACTTGGGCTTCGGGTAATTGTGTCTGCATTCTTGGAGTGCCTTTACCCAGATATACCACGATGTGTTTGATCGGTATTCGCTTTCTGCGCAGGGCCATGCCGTGGTATTCGGCAGCTCTGTAGAGCATTTCTGCGTCGCTTTTTGTTTGAAATTCTATGTGCAGAATCAAATGATCGCCTTCCTGTGTCCGGACTTTGTAGAAAAAATCCATATCGCGTTCTAGGGTAGTCTGCATTTTGGCACGGAGCGGCAAAAATTCAGCGATGCGGATGCCTAAGGCCTCTTCTATTAGCGGCAAAAAAATGCGCTCGGCGTTTTCCTTGAAAATCTTGTCATAGAGGTTGCCTTCTTTGTGCGTTTGTTCGTCCATGTTGTTTTCATTTGTATGTTGTTTTTTGGCAGGCTTTCGATACAAAAATAAACAATTTTTATAAAAACGCACTATTTATGATAAGAAAAGTTTTAAAATTAAAAAGGGGCTATTTTTGCTAAATAAGAACGGCTACAGTTTGCACCGACGTATTGCGGGTGTTAGTCAATGTACATCCCGAGCCGGATTTGAACATATATTTGCCCAACTCGATGAAGTGTATGCCTTGCAGTGGCATCCGATGCAAGAGTAAATATTATAGCGTCTTTTGCGTTTCTCTTTGCACCTTTGCGGTTAACAAACAATCCTGAACAATTTATATCTATACTGGCAAATGAAGTGTAAATTTCTGTTTTGCGGCATTTTCTGGGCTATTTTCGCCGTTTCTGCCGCCGCCGCCGTGCGCCTGCCCCGCCTCATCAGCGACGGCGTCATATTGCAACGCGATCAGCCGCTGAAATTGTGGGGCTGGGCCGATCCCGGCGAGGCCGTTTCCCTGCGATTCAACAACAAACAATACGAAACGCTGGCCGACGGGGCGGGCAATTGGCAATTGCTACTGCCCCCGCAAAAAGCAGGAGGACCTTTTGAATTTACAATTACAGCAAGTAATGAAATCAGCGTCAGCGATATTTATTTCGGCGACGTATGGCTCTGCTCCGGGCAATCCAATATGGAACTGACCATGAGCCGGCTCAAAGAAAAATACCCTGAAGAAATTCAGAACTGCCAAAATCATCTTATTCGCCAGTTTGAGGTACCGGACGTTTACGACTTCAACAACCCACACGTTGACCTCGGCGCCGGCCAATGGCAATCCCTCACGCCTCAAACTGCCCTGCATTTTTCTGCGATAGCTTTCTTTTTTGCGAAGGAAATATATGCCAAAACCGGCGTCCCCATCGGCCTCATCAATTCGGCGCTGGGCGGCTCACCCATCGAATGCTGGATGAGCGAAGGCGCCCTGAAGCAGTTCCCGTCAGCTTACGCAGAACTGCAGCAATTCAAAAACGGCGATTATATCCGGCAGATCGAATCGGCGGATCAAAGCCGCGAAAGGCAGTGGTATGCTGAGATGAACGCCAAAGATGTGGGATTGTCGGCCAATCCCGGCGATTGGCAGGTGATGACCGTGCCGGGCTACTGGACGGAGGCGCAATTGGGCGCTAAAAACGGGGTTGTTTGGTTTAAAAAACAAATCAACGTGCCCAAAAACATGGTGGGCAAACCGACCAAACTCTGGCTGGGCGCTATTATCGACCAGGATTCTACGTATGTCAATGGCAAACTCGTTGGCGAGGTCACGTACAAATATCCGCCGCGAATTTATTACCTCGATAAAGACATCCTGCACGAAGGAATAAATGAACTGATCATCCGGCTCATCAGCAAAATCGAAGCCGGCGGATTTATGCCCGACAAGCCCTATCTGCTGACGACTGATACGGACACCATCGACTTATCGGGCGACTGGAAATTCCATCTCGGCGCCGCCATGCCGCCGCTTGAGCCGCCAACGTTCATTCGCTGGAAGGCCGGCGGCCTGTTCAACGCCATGATACACCCATTGATCAATTTTAAAATAAAAGGCGCGCTCTGGTACCAGGGCGAGTCCAACACCGGCCGTCCGGCAGGTTACGCCGATGCCATGGGCGCCATGATAGCCGACTGGCGGCGGCACTGGGGGCAGGGCGATTTTCCGTTTTTGTACGTCCAGTTGGCCAACTTCCAGGCGTCAAAACCCATGCCGGAAGAAAGCGGCTGGGCTGAGTTGCGCCAGGAGCAATTGAATAGCTTGCGATACGACAATACCGGCATGGCCGTCGCCATCGACATTGGCGAATGGAACGACATTCATCCTTTGGACAAAAAAACGGTGGCGCACAGGCTGGCCTTGCTCGCCCGCAAGAAAGTGTACGGCGAAAAGTCATTATCCGCCGAAAGCCCGCAACCGCAAAAAGTGGCTTTCAAAAAAGACAAGGTGGTCATTAAATTCAGGCATGTCGGACAGGGTCTGGTCTCCAAAGACGGGCAATCCATCCGCCATTTTGCCTTATCAGCCGACGGCAAAAACTTCCAATGGGCTGATGCCGTGATCAAAAAAAACAAAGTCTACGTAAAAAGCCGGAATTTACAACGGCCCATAGCCGTCAGGTATGCCTGGGCGGATAATCCCGAACGCGTTAATCTATATGGAAAAAACGGGCTACCTATTACCCCTTTTGAGTTTGAGGATTGATTAAATCATCTACTTCAGTTCACTGTTTTTTTTCATCATCCACAAAATATTGTACCTTTACATCCCGTAACGATCTGAACCGATTCTCCAAAGCGCTTCAGTCTACCAATCGTAAACAGAGTAACTACATTATGACAAAATACATCTTCGTTACGGGAGGCGTCACCTCATCGCTGGGTAAAGGTATTATTTCCGCTTCGCTGGCTAAATTGCTGCAAGCCAGGGGGTTCTCCGTCACCATCCAGAAATTCGACCCCTATATCAACGTAGACCCCGGCACGCTCAACCCTTATGAGCACGGTGAATGCTTCGTGACCGACGACGGCGCCGAAACCGACCTCGACCTGGGACACTACGAGCGATTCCTCAATACGCCCACTTCGCAAGCCAACAATGTCACTACCGGGCGCATATACCAAACCGTCATCAACAAAGAACGCGCCGGCGATTACTTGGGTAAAACCGTGCAGGTGGTGCCCCATATTACCGACGAGATCAAGCACAGGGCGCAATTGCTGGGGGCTACCAATCAATACGATATTATTATTACTGAGTTGGGCGGCACGGTGGGCGATATCGAGTCGCTGCCTTATCTGGAATCCCTGCGCCAGTTGCGCTGGGAGTTGGGGCGCGACAACTGCATGGTGATCCACCTTACCCTGATCCCTTATCTCAAAGCCGCCAAAGAACTCAAAACAAAACCCACGCAGCACTCTGTCAAAGAACTGCTCAATACGGGTATTCAACCCGATATCCTGGTGTGCCGCACCGAATATGCCCTCAATATGGATATCCGGCGCAAACTCGCCTTGTTCTGCAACGTAGAGGTTAGCTCGGTTATCGAAGCTATCGACGCCGAGAGCATCTACGATGTACCTATCCTGATGCTCAAGGAAAACCTCGACGCCACGGTGATGAGCAAGTTGCGCCTGCCCGACCGCCGCGAACCCGAGATGAAAGCCTGGAAATCTTTTTTGACCAAACTGAAAAACCCTAAACACGAGGTCCGCATCGGATTGATAGGCAAATACAACGAACTCCAGGATGCCTATAAGTCGATCCACGAAGCCTTCGTACACGCCGGCGCCGTCAATGAATGCAAGGTAGTGGTAGAGCCCATCCATTCAGAGAAGCTGGAAAACGACCCCGAAGGCTTGGTGCGCCGTATCAAAGACCTCGACGGGGTGTTGGTGGCGCCCGGCTTTGGAGAGAGGGGTATCACCGGCAAAATTAATGCGATCCGCTATGTGCGGGAAAACCGCATCCCGTTTTTCGGCATTTGCCTGGGTATGCAATGCGCGGTAGTGGAATACACCCAACATGTATTGGGCCTGTCTGACGCCGCCTCTACAGAGGTGAACCCCCATACGCCCCACCCGGTGATCGATTTGATGCCCGATCAGAAAAAGATCACCAAAAAGGGCGGCACGATGCGCCTGGGCGCTTACCCATGCGAATTGCGCAAAAAATCGAAAGCCCAGCACGTTTACGGTACTTTGCGTATCAGCGAACGACATCGCCACCGCTACGAGTTTAACAATGCCTACCGCGACCAACTGGAGCAGGCAGGCATGTTGTGCACCGGCATTAATCCCGATTCCGACCTGGTAGAGATTATCGAACTGAAAGACCACCCTTGGTTTATCGGCGTGCAATTCCACCCAGAATTGAAAAGTACGGTAGAAAACCCGCATCCCCTTTTCGCCGGGTTTATCAAGGCGAGTATGGAGTATCGGGGTAAGAGTGTGAGAGGGAGTGAGGGAGTGAGGGAGTGAGGGAATGTTTTCCAAAGCCGTCACCACCAGGGATGCTCCTGAGACGTCACCTTGTTACCACCGCGGGCGCTCCCCCCCAGTCGTCACCTTGCTGAAAACCAATTCATTACCCTATTTTGTCTGGGAAAATATTTTTCACAATGCCCTTTTTTTGTATTTGAAATAAGCCAAAAGTGATGTGATATTTGTATCGTGAAGATGAGGAAATTACGGCAAAAAAAAAGCCGGCTCTGAAAGCCGGCCTCACTCATGTTCATGGGACTATTAGAAAGCACTAAAAAATATGCCGTAAAATTAAGACCATTTTATGACGCGGGCAAGTGATAAAAGTCACTTTAAGTGTCATCATAAATTTGGATATGTTCATGGGATTATAATTTACTGAACGTCGCGTCATCTGGCGCGACGTTTTTTTTTGGGGTCAAAATGCCTTAAATCCGGTTCTTATTGATCATATCGAGCAGTTCGTCGCGGTAATTTTTGCCGATAGGCAGGTGTTTGGCCTGGTTTTTTTCGAGCACCTCTATCATGTTGCCTATAATGGCGTGAATTTTATTAATATTGACGATATAAGAACGGTGGATACGCTTGAACATAGCGACAGGCAGTTTGTCTTCGAGGCTTTTCATCGTTTGCAGCGTAATAACGCGGGAGCTTTCCATCCGGATGATCACGTAATCCTTTAGCCCTTCGATATAAATGATATCGCCAAAATTGACTTTAACGAGCTTTTTGTCTGCTTTGACGAAAATATAGTCGTCGTCGGGTTCTCCGGTAGGGATATGGCTACCGGCCGTTTCCTTTTGTTTGAGGTGTATCTGCTCGATCGCTTTATTGACGGCTTTCATAAAGCGGTCAATAGAGATGGGTTTGAGCAGGTAGTCGGTTGCATTGAGTTCAAAACCTTCCAATGCGTAATTGGGATAGGCAGTCGTAAAAATAACCAGTGGCGGGTTGGAAAGGGCTTTCAGGAAATCGATGCCGGTGATCTGGGGCATTTGAATATCGAGGAACATCAGGTCGATGGCATGGTTTGTCAGTGCATCATTGGCTTCGAATGCATTACTGCATTTCTTTACCAGGTGTAGGTCGGGCATCTTCTCGATATAAGTTTCGAGGACATCCTGAGCCAGGGGTTCGTCGTCAACGATTATCACATTGATCATATGGCAGCATGTATTTGGAAGCAAGTTAGTCAATAGGGGGCGAATAATGAAATATGGGGCTCATTTATCAGCCGTCCAGTTTTA
The DNA here is from genome assembly GCA_013360405.1 of Saprospiraceae bacterium. Classification (GTDB taxonomy): domain Bacteria; phylum Bacteroidota; class Bacteroidia; order Chitinophagales; family Saprospiraceae; genus JABWBR01. The sequence continues at coordinate 16,954 of JABWBR010000003.1, read as the reverse complement.
GTTTCAGCGTCACGGCGTAAGTACGCGGGTTATCGTCGATGATCAATTCATATTTATCGGGGTACAGCAAATCGAGTCTGCGTTTTACGTTGACCAGTCCGATACCTCCGCTGCGGCGGTGATCGGGTGGCGGAGGCGTATCAGGTTTGCTGTTTTCAATAAAAAAAACGACCTCGTCGGGCTGGGAGGAGAGCTCGATATTGACAAATCCTTTGGTGATGTTATTGTTAAGTCCGTGTTTGAAGCTATTTTCCAAAAAAGGAATAAACATCAGCGGGGCAATTTTTTGGGTACTCACATGACCGCGGTGTTCAAATTTGATCTCTACGTTTTTACCCTGCCGCAGCCGCTCCAGATCGAGGTAGTTTTGGATGTAATTCACCTCTTTGATCAGAGGCACCTGCTTTTCGTTGCATTCGTATAGCATATACCGCATGATATCAGAGAGTTTGATCACGATATCGGGGGCGGCGTCCGATTTTTTAAGGGTGAGGGCGTATAGGTTGTTGAGCGTATTGAACAAAAAATGAGGATTAATCTGCGATTTGAGGAACCGCAATTCCGACTGCATGGTTTGGTTTTCGAGGTCTTGCTTTTCCGTAAGCTGCCGCGCCCAGTCGGTGATGATTTTAAAGATGGTAGAAGATCCCGCTATAAAAAAGGTGAGTAAAAAATACCAGTGCTGGTTCATGACCAGGTGGTACTGTGACGACGGTATGGCTGAAAATTTGAAATAAAAAATAATCACCTTAATGGGGGTGATGATAATGGTAGCCAGCATAAGCAAGCCTATGTAGGTAAGAAACTTCTTTCTGTTGAGGTAATTCGGCACCAGATAATATAAGTTGAAATATACGATGATCATGTAAAAGAGCAGGTTGATGAGTTCATTGCTGAGCAAAAAACCAAAATCCTGTTGGCGCTCTTCCAATAGCATGAGCAAACACAACAGCATGAGCCAGAACAGGCTGTGGTAGATCCACCTGTTGTGCAGGATATCGTGGGACGCGATGTAGCTCGTTTTTTTTGTCGACATACCTTACTGGTGCTGTAATCTCTTACCAACAAAGAAACATAACATCTGCGCGTGAAACTACATATTTTAGATCAAATGAGCGATCTCAAAGACAGTTGTCAGGCAATAGTGGATATTACGAGGGGGGTTTATTACTTTTGCGGGTCAAAATGGAAGTTACATGGTGTATCTGACCAGAAGAGAACGGTTTAATGCAGCCCACAAGCTTTGGGTGACGGCCTGGAGCGACGAGCAGAATTTGGCGGTTTTTGGCAAATGCGCCAACCGCAACTGGCATGGACACAACTACGACCTATTCGTTACGGTAAAAGGCCAGCCAGACCCCCTCACGGGTTTTATCATCGACGTAAAGGAGTTGAGTGATATTATCAAACGCGTGATTGTGGATAAAGTAGACCATAGCAACCTCAATCTCGACGTAGATTTTATCCCGGCAGGCATGCAACCCACCACCGAAAACCTGGTGATGCTGTTTTGGAAACAACTGGAACCGCACCTACAGGGCTGTCGCCTGCATGCTATCAAGCTATATGAGACCGAAAACATCTACGCGGAATATTTTGGAGAATAATGTTGCAACTCTGTCCGGCTTCTGCTGTTGTATTTATTTCGTAACCTCGAAATAATAGTTTCAATCGCATGAGTATGCAACACAAGAAAACGGAGCTTTACAACAAAACCGCGACGGATAGTTTGATTGAAAACTACCGCAATATTATCGTCGAAACCGGGGAAGACTTTGAAAGAGAAGGACTTATCAAGACCCCTGAGCGCGCCGCTAAAGCCATGCAGTTTCTTACGCAAGGGTACCACCAGGATCCCGAAAAGGTGCTGCGCTCAGCCATGTTTAAGGAAGATTACAGCGAAATGGTCATCGTAAAAGATATCGAGTTGTATTCGCTCTGCGAACACCATATTCTTCCCTTTTTCGGCAAGGCCCACGTGGCTTATATTCCCAATGGTTATATTGTGGGATTGAGTAAAATACCGCGTGTAATCGATATCTTTGCCAGACGATTGCAGGTGCAGGAGCGGCTGACCGATCAGATTTTGCACTGTATTGACAAAACGCTCAATCCGCTCGGCGTAGCAGTAGTCATCGAGGCTAGCCACATGTGCATGATGATGCGGGGGGTGCAAAAGCAAAATTCGCTCACCACGACTTCCGCATTTACGGGCGCTTTCCAGCGCGTAGAAACGCGCAACGAATTTCTGACGCTTATCGGCGCCAGGCTGCACTGACCGGCGACAAGCAGGATAAACGAAAACTGACTTATACTACTTATGAAAGCATTTGTTTTTCCGGGCCAGGCCGCTCAATTCGAGGGCATGGGCAAAGATATGTATGAATCTTCCGAATTGGCGCGCGACCTGTTTGAGCAAGCCAATGATATCCTGGGTTTTCGCCTTTCGGATGTGATGTTTGAAGGCAGCGCTGAAGATCTCAAACAAACTCGCATTACCCAACCCGCCGTTTTCCTGCATGCGATAGTGAAGGCGAAACTGGCCGGCGCCGATTTTGCACCCGATGTGGTGGCCGGCCACTCTTTGGGAGAGTTTTCGGCGCTGGTCGCGGCCGGCGCAATGAACTTTGAGGACGGCCTACGCCTCGTCTATCAACGCGCTATGGCCATGCAAAAAGCCTGCGACGCCGCGCCGGGTACGATGGCCGCCATCCTCGCCGTTGAAGATGATGTGGTAGAAGAAGTTTGCGCAGGCATCAAAGACGAGATTGTGGTGCCCGCCAATTATAATTGCCCGGGGCAGTTGGTGATTTCGGGCACGGTCAAAGGCGTTGAACTGGCAGTAGAAGCCTTGAATGCCCGCGGCGCAAAAACCATTATGCTGGCCGTAGGCGGCGCTTTTCACTCCCCCCTGATGCAACCCGCACAAGACGAGCTGAAAGCGGCCATCGAAGCAACGCCGATAGCTAAACCCTCCTGCCCTGTGTACCAAAATGTGAATGCACAACCCCAAACCGACCCCGCTCAAATTAAGCTCAACCTGGTAAAGCAACTGACGGCCCCCGTTTTGTGGACGCAAACGATGCGCCAAATGATTGCCGACGGCGTCTCCGAGTTTGTCGAAGTCGGCGGTAGCGGAAAAACGCTGCAAGGCCTGGTGAAGAAGTTGGATAGGGGAATGGCGACGAGGGCGTTGTGAGTTTCTCTGTTGTCGGTTCTCTGTTCTCTGTTGTCGGTTCTCTGTTCTCTGTTCTCTGTTCTCTGTTAAAGTATAACTGGCAAAATTAAGGAACGGATAACTGACAACGGATAACAGAGAACCGACAACCCACAACCAAAAAAAATCGGCCTTTTGCCGTGACTTTTCCGCTATATAAAACGTTGTAAGTAGAAAGTATTTTTTTTCATGGTGAGAGAAGAAGTAAAAAACGGGAGTTTACTGATCGCCGAGCCGTTTATGTTGGATCCCAATTTTAAACGCGCGGCAGTTCTTCTGTGCGAACATTCGGCAGAGGGGAGCATCGGTTTTATACTCAATAAGCCGCTCGGCATGCGCATTGACGAGCTGATCGAAGATTTTCCTGAATTTGACTCTGAGGTGTTTTTTGGCGGACCGGTGCAGACAGATACGATCCATTATATCCATAGCGTGGGCGATTTGCTCGAAGAAAGCGTAAAACTCACCGACGGCGTTTACTGGGGGGGAGATTTTGAAAAATTAAAATTTCTCATTTCTTCTCAGTTGATCCTGCCACAGGATATCCGCTTTTTCCTGGGTTACTCCGGCTGGTCGGAAGGCCAACTGGCCGACGAAATTGTATACGGCTCCTGGGTATTGGCAGAGATGTACGCCAACTACGTATTTAAATCCCGCCCCGATCAACTCTGGCAACAGGCTATGTTTAATAAAGGCAACGCTTATACGGTGATCGCCCGTATGCCGGAAAATTATAGCGCGAATTAATTTGCTGATGGGTTAATTTGCTGATGTGCTGATAATTAGGTGATTAAAAATTAAAAATGAATAATCAATAATGTTTTGTAAATCAGCAAATCAGCAAATCAGCAAATCAACTTACATAGAATACCCTCCCTTCGCCCAATTCTTCAGCAAAGCGATTTCTTCGGCTGTGAGTGCCGGTTTTTTTAGTTTAAAAGGCATAAACTTGGGATCGTCCTGGGGTAATTCTACCCGGGCGAGGATATCCGTGATATTGTTTTTGGCGGCTTCGTAAGTGTCAAAAGGTTTTTTCTTTCCGTCCTGAGCAGGGTAATGGCAGGGAGCGCAGCTTTTCAATAGCAGGGCGCTAACTTCAGTGTCATAAGATACTTTGGGCACGGCTTTTGTCATATCCTGCTTGGCGGGCGCCGTCGTTTTGGGTGAGCAGGCAAAGACCAGGATGATCAATGCAAAAAGGAAATAAAGCTTTTTCATACCAGAAGATAATTAGTTAATAGTTGGTAAAATTTGAAACTTAGCGCGACAAAATAGGGAAAGCGCTTGAGTTTGCAAAATATGTTCTCTGTTATCCGTTGTCGGTTGTCTGTTTATCTGTTCCTTATCTTTGTTCGTTAAACTTAACAGAGAACAGAGAACGGACAACAATGAAAAACCCCGTATCAACCGCGGATGACGGCCAATACGGGGCAACAAGAAAGTTACTGTACTTTAATCGGTTGTGTATATTTTTTCTCCAAGCTTGGCATGTGCTGCTGCCAGGCGTGCGATAGGTACGCGGGGCGCCGAACACGATACGTAGTTGAGGCCGATATGGTGGCAGAACTTGATCGATTCGGGGTGTCCGCCGTGCTCGCCGCAAATGCCTATCTTGAGGTCAGGGCGGGTTTTGCGGCCCCATTCCACTGCTATCTTCATCAACTTGCCTACGCCGCGGGTATCCAGTACTTCAAACGGGTTGTCGTGCAGCAGGTTTAATTGCGTATACATAGGCAGAAACTTGTTTTCGGCGTCTTCGCGCGAGAACGAGAACGTGGCCTGCGTGAGGTCGTTGGTACCGAAGGAGAAGAAATCGGCTTCTTTGGCAAGCTGGTCGGCTTCCATGCAAGCGCGTACGACTTCAATCATCGAGCCAAACTTGAATTTCAGCTTGACGTTTCTCCTCTTCTCTATTTCCTGTTGCAGATAATCTACATGCGCTTTTACCTGCTGCAGTTCTTCGGCGGTACAAACCTGCGGCACCATGATCTCCGGATTTACCTCTATGCCCTCTTGCCTGCATTCTGCTTCGGCTTCGAGAATGGCTTGGATCTGCATGCGGTAGATCTCGGGGTAAGTGAGGCCCAATCGCACGCCGCGGTGACCCAGCATCGGGTTTACTTCGTACAACTCTTTCACTTTTTTCAGCATGCGTTCTTTTTTCTGAATAGCCTGGTTGACCAGGTCGCTGCCTTCCATATTAAATGGAGTGGGGGAGGCGGCGGCGATTTCAGGGTTGGCTTCCAGTAGTCGCAGACTGCTAAACAGGTTGTTTATGCCCAATACCGTAGTGCGAAGCTGGGTAAGGTGCTCCAGTTCGTCGCGCAATTCTTCTTCGCTGGGTAGGAACTCGTGGATAGGCGGGTCGAGCAGGCGAATGGTAACAGGTCGCGGCGCCATCACTTTGAAAATCTTTTTGAAATCTTCCCGTTGGATGGGCAGCAAGCGTTCGAGGGCTTTTTTGCGGTCTTCCGTGTTGTTGGCCAGGATCATATCGATCACGATGGGCAGTCGCTCGGAAGCATTAAACATGCGCTCGGTACGGCAAAGCCCGATCCCCATAGCGCCGTATTCTACGGCTTTAAGCGCGGCATCGGGGGTATCCGCGTTAGCCATTACTTGTAGTCGGGCCACTTCGTCGGCCCATTTAAGCAGTGTTTCGAGTTCTTTAGAGAAAGTGGGTTCTACCGTAGGAATTTCGCCCTGGTAAACGAGGCCCGTACCGCCGTCGATGGTAATGTAATCGCCTTCGTGCAGTATTTTTTCGCCGATGACAGCCTGGCGCAGTTTGACGTCTACCGAGATACCTTCGGCGCCTGCTACGCAAGGTTTGCCCATGCCCCTGGCCACTACGGCTGCGTGGGAGGTTTTACCGCCACGGCTGGTGAGGATACCCTGAGAGGCAAAAAATCCGTGAATATCTTCGGGTTTCGTTTCCTCGCGCACGAGGATCACTTTTTGTCCGCCGCGGCCCAGCAATTCTGCACGGTCGGCGTCAAAAACGCAGTGGCCGGAAGCAGCGCCTGGAGATGCCGGCAAACCTTGTGCGAGCGGCGTTTTTTTATGGTTAGGATCGAGGCGTGGGTATAGCAATTGTTCGAGCATCTCGGGTTTGATGCGCAGCAGGGCCTGTTCTTTGTTGATGAGGCCTTCTCCGACCATTTCTACCGAGGTGCGCACCATGGCCGTGGCGTTCATCTTGCCATTGCGGGTCTGCAAACAGTATAGTACCTGCTTTTCGATAGTATATTCAAAGTCCTGGACTTCTTTGTAGTGGCTTTCCAGTTTGTTGCGGAGGTCTTCCAACTGGCGGTACATTTCCGGCATTTCTTCCGCCAGCATGTGAACGGGTTTTGGGGTGCGGATGCCGGCCACCACGTCTTCGCCTTGGGCATTAGTGAGATATTCGCCAAACATCACGTTTTCGCCCGTGCCGGGGTCGCGGGTAAAGCCTACGCCGGTGGCGCTGTCATTGCCCATGTTGCCGAATACCATCGCTACTACGTTGACGGCTGTGCCGTTGGCCATATCGGGGGTGATATTGAATTCGCGGCGATAATCGACGGCGCGTTTGCCCATCCAGGAGTTGAATACGGCTTTGATGGCTATTTCGAGTTGTTCGTATACATTTTCCGGGAACGGCCGGCCGGTGTGTTCTTTTACGACCAATAGGAACCGGTCGCTGATGTCTTTAAGGTCGGCGGCGCTCAGCCCAATATCGACCTTCACACCTGCGCGATGTTTCACTTCTTCAAAATGCGCGTCGAATTTTTCATCGGGTACGCCCAGCGCTACCTTGCCAAAAAGCTGGATAAAGCGGCGGTAGGCGTCATAACAGAACCGCTCGTTGCCGGTCTGCCTGATCATACCCTGCAGGGTCTGCGAGTTGAGGCCCAGGTTTAGAATGGTGTCCATCATACCTGGCATCGACATCGCGGAACCGGAGCGAACAGAGACCAATAGCGGGTTTTGGGCGTCGCCGAAGCGCTTGCCGGAAGCCCGCTCTACTTCAGCCATTTCAGCGTGGACTTCTGCTATCACGCCATCGGGTAATTCTCTCTTGGAATCCGCCAGGTAAGCCAGGCAGGTAGCCGTTGTGATGACAAAGCCGGGAGGTACGTTCAACCCGATCTGGGTCATTTCGCACAAGTTGGCGCCTTTGCCGCCCAACAAGTGCTTGTTTTTCCCGTCTCCCTCGCGAAAAGAATAGACGTATTTTGTTTTTACGGCCTTTTCAGCCTTTTCCTGGATTGCACTAGCTGTTGCGTCCATGACTGTCGTTTTTGTAAACTAATTGATTATTCTATGTTAGGGCTGAAGTAATAAAACTTATTGTCGAATGAACAATAAGCTTTGGTTGTCCCAAAATTAACCCCTATTGAAGGTTGGTGAAGATGATTTAGCTCAAGGTTTTTACTAACAATTATCAATGTGGGGGTTTTTTACATCAATAAATGCGGGCTATAGCTTATATTAGGGGCTTATTTTTTTTAACAAATAACACACCTGACATGCACAAAAAAATTTGGCTGCTGGCATTTGCTGCAATGATCGCGGCAGCGCCTGTTTTTGCTCAAAAAAAAGGAGCAGCGCCTACTACCAAAAAAGAAGAAAAAAAACCGGAGAAAAAAGATCCCTTTAACGCAGGTACCTTCACCGGACTTTCTTTCCGCGCTATCGGTCCGGCAGTCACCTCCGGCCGGATTTCCGATTTTGCCGTTAATCCGCGCAATCACAACGAATATTATGTAGCCTCTTCTTCCGGAGGCGTTTGGAAAACAACCAACCGCGGCACTACCTATACGCCCATTTTTGACGACGAAGGTTCGTATTCAATCGGTTGCGTATCACTCGATCCCACCAACCCCAATGTGGTGTGGGTAGGCACGGGCGAAAATAACAACCAGCGTTCCGTTGCCTACGGCGATGGCGTGTACCGCAGTAATGACGGTGGAAAAAGCTGGAAAAATATGGGCCTGAAAAACTCAGAGCATATCGCCAGTATTGTCGTAGATCCCCGCAACCCCAATACGATATGGGTTGGCGCCTACGGCCCCGTGTGGAAAGAAGGCGGCGAGCGCGGCGTATACAAATCGATCGACGGCGGCGCTACTTGGAAAAATGTGAAAGCAGTTAGCGATTTCACCGGATGCAACGACCTGCTGATGGATCCCCGTGACCCCAATGTACTCTACGCCGCTTTCCAACAGCGCATGCGTAAAGTCTATACCTATATCGGCGGCGGCCCTGAATCGGCGGTTTACAAAACTACTGATGGCGGCGCTACCTGGACCAAACTAGAGGGAGGCCTTCCCGGCGGCGACATCGGTCGCATCGGTATCGCCCTGGCGCCTTCCAATCCCGATATCGTCTACGCCGTGGTCGAAGCACCAGAAGGAAAAGGCGGTATATATCGCTCCAGCGACCGCGGCGCCAGCTGGGAGAAAAAAAGCGGAGTTTACACTTCGGGCAACTACTACAACGAAGTAGTCTGCGACCCACTCAACCCTGACCGCATTTTTATTACCGACACCTATTATAAGGTGAGCGACGACGGCGGAAAAACCGTGCGCAACCTGGGTGAATTAAACAAACATATCGACAACCACTGCATCTGGATAGATCCCAACGACACCAACCACCTGCTGGTGGGCTGCGACGGCGGCATCTACGAAACCTGGGATTTTGCGGCAAGCTGGGACTTTAAAACCAACCTGCCCGTTACCCAGTTTTATAAAGTGTCTACCGACAACGCTACGCCTTTTTACCACGTGCACGGCGGCACGCAGGACAACTTCAGTCTGGCGGGCCCCAGCCGCACGATCTCCGGCAACGGCATCGTCAACTCCGATTGGTATGTCACTTCCATCGGCGACGGCTTTGAAACCCAGGTCGATCCCACTGATCCCAATATCATCTACGCCCAGAGCCAATACGGCGGCCTCTCCCGTTTCGACCGCCGCAGCGGCGAATACCTGTATATCCGCCCCGTAGAACGCGAAGGCGACGCGCCCTATCGCTGGAACTGGGATGCGCCCCTGCTCATCAGCCAACACAGCCACACCCGTGTATATTTCGGCGCCAACCGCCTGTTCCGCACCAACGACCGCGGCAACTCTTGGGAAGTAATCAGCCCCGACCTGACGCGCCAGGTAGACCGCAACAAACTCGAACTGATGGGCAAAGTGTGGAGTGTAGACGCCATTGCGAAAAACCAGAGTACGGATATCTTCGGCCAAACAACTACTATTGCAGAATCGAAATTCGACCCCAACGTATTGTGGGTAGGCACCGACGACGGACTCATACAGCGAACCACCGACGGCGGCCGCACCTGGACGTCCATCGATAAACTGCCCGGCGTGCCCGAGATGAGCTATGTGCATCAGATTATCGCTTCGCTGCACGATGCCAATACGGCATACGTTTGCTTCAACCATCACCGCTACGGCGACTTCAAGCCCTACGTACTCAAAACCACCGATGGCGGCCGCACCTGGTCGTCGATAGCCGCCAACCTGCCCGAGCGCGGAAGCGTGTATACAATCGCCGAAGACCATGTCGACCCCAATCTGTTGTTTGTGGGTACAGAGTTCGGTTGCTTCTTTAGCAATGACGGCGGCAAGCAATGGATACAACTCAAAGCTGGACTGCCCACTATCGCTGTTCGCGACATAGAGATTCAGCGCCGCGAAAACGATCTCGTGCTGGGCACATTTGGCCGCGGCTTCTACATCCTCGACGACTATACGCCGCTACGCAGCCTGAAAAAGGCAGACCTGGATAAAAACGCCGTTTTGATGGCCGAAAAGGAAGCCTGGATGTTCATCGAAAGCTATCCGCTGGGCGTGCGCGATAAAGGCCACCAGGGCGCCAGTTATTTCGCTACGCCCAATCCGGCGGTGGGCGCCGTTTTTACCTATTATCTAAAAGAAGACGTCAAGACCATCAAAGAAAAGCGTCGCGAAGCCGAAAAGGCTAAATTAGAGAAAGGCGAAAAAATATACTATCCCAGTATCGACAGTCTGCGGTTAGAAGACCTGCAGCCTGCGCCCTATCTGCTTTTTACCGTCACCGACGCATCCGGCAACGTCGTGCGCCATCTCAAAGAATCCGCCAAAAAAGGTTTGAAGCGCATTGTCTGGGATTTTCGCTATGCCACGCCGGCGCCCACCAATCAGCGCTACGTGCCACCGCCTGATCAATTGTTTGGCGGTGCAGAAACCGGGCACCTGGCTATGCCGGGCACGTATAATGTAACCATGCAATTGTTTGAAAACGGCAATCTGACTACCCTGGCAGGCCCGGTTAGTTTTGAATGCAAGTCGCTCAACGTAGCCACCCTGCCCGCTGCTGACAAAAAAGACTACGACGAATTCTGCAAAAAAGTTGCCGACCTGCGCAAGGCCGTCGGCGCCGCCCAGGATATCAACGGTACTATGTCGTACAAACTTGGCCAGATCAAAACGGCCATACAAGACATGCCCGCCCCAGTGCAATCCCTGACACAACAGGTTTACAACCTCGAGTTGCGCTTGGCTGCCGTCAATGAAAAACTCAACGGCGATGCCACCCGCGCCCGCCGCGAATTTGAAACGGCGCCTTCGATCAGCGACCGGGTCGGTATCGTTGAAGGCGGCATGTGGACGGTTACCTCGGCGCCCACTGCTACATTCCGCGATGCTTATGAGGTAGCTAACAAACAATTCGGCCCGGTGCTGCAGGAACTCAAAGCTATCGATGCCGACTTGAAAAAGTTGGAGGAAGAACTGGAGAAAAATAATGCACCGTATACGCCGGGTAGATGGCCGAAGTGGTGATGTTCTCTGTTCTCTGTTCTCTGTTATCTGTTATCTGCCTAACTGGCAAAGATAAGATAACGGAGAACAGAGAACGGATAACAGACAACTGACAACCCACTTTGTAGCGATTGCCCCTTTTTTGGTAGTAAAAGATAGTTTTTTGTTAAAATATGCTTTCTATTGACGCTAAGGGCGTCTGTACTTCAAAAGATTGACAATTCTAATCCCCCTGCTGCATATTGCATGGAAATTCATCAACCAACACAAAACAATGCAGCCATGAAAAGTAATAAGCAAAACCTCCAAAACCGAATAGCTATACGATATTTACAGGTATGCCTTCTGTGCTTATTTGCACTTCCCCACCTGACATCTCAAATCAATGTGGGTGTTACGGTGCTCAGTGGTACTTCAACCACTACCTGCACCGACCCCTTTGACCCTGCCGACCCAGGTTGGAGTATCAGGGTAGAAAATGAGGAGTGGGTGCAATACTTCGGCACGGGGTCCTGTCCTTTTCCCGTGTTGCCCAATTTGCAGTACCAGGCAGCCTATGATTGGCAGGGCGTAATTCCCGCTACGGTTAAGGTGTGTTTTGAAGCTTATGAACACGACCCCAACCTCATTATCGTGGTTTGCAGCAACCGGCAGTGCATCGCCCAGACCTGCCTCGACCTGGCCATTCCGGCCCTGGGACAAAGTGCCGACTACACGATCACGCTGCCCGACGGGCTGCCTTCGGCGGGCAGCGCACAGGTGCGGGTTACTACCGGCGGCTCGCCGGTGGGGCCCGGCGTGGGGGTATGCAGCTATACCCAGACGTTTGGAATAGTTGAAACCGATATCAACCGCGGCTACAAGATGCTCGAAACGCCGGAAGGCGATTTCGTCATTGCCGGCCAGTGGAACGGCGAAGCCTACCTGATGAAAACCGACAACCAGGGCAACCAATTGGCCTACAGGGCTTACGGCGCTGAAATCGGCGGCGTTTCCAATTTCCTCGATGTAGAACACGCCCCGGGAGGCGGCTATGTCGTGGCTGGCGAATGCACCCACTGCACGGAAGCCGATACGACGGTTAAGGTAATGGTTTTGAAAATAAACGGCGATTTTGAGCCCGATGCAAACGCACCCATCCATAAATTCGGCAAAGCTGACGGCGGGCCGTTCGCCACCAACGGTCAGCGTTATTCGCCGGCTTTGGCTGCCGCCCCCGACGGCTACCTGCTGGCCAGTACGGCTGGCGTGGGCGGGGCGCTCAATGCGGAAGACCTCGTGTTGACCAAACTTTCCTTTGCCCTCGATTCGCTATGGTCGGAATTCCACCTGCTCGGCTTTTTTGAACGAGCCGGCGATGTGGCTTTCACCGGCGATGGCTATGCGATTACGGTTAACCGGGCATTTTCAGACCTTTTATTCGTATTGAAAGCAGACCTTAACGGCGAGGCGTCGTGGTCAAAAATCATCAATGCCAACGCCCTGCAATCAATCGAGTATATCGAGTCCGCTCAGCAATTGACTATAGCCGGCAGCCGAGCCACTGACACCCAGCAACTCGATGTGTTACTATACCGGCTCGATGCTACAACCGGTGACACGATTGATTCGTTGATCTTTGGCGAGGCACTCAACGATGTAGGCGTCGACCTGCACCTGCTCGACGACGGCAACCTTTTGCTCGCCGCCCACGTGACCCAACCCAATGATTTCGGTATTTATCTCACTTCCCGTATCTACCGGATTCAAGCCGATCCTCTACTAGTAGTGGATTACGATTTGATACCCAATCCCGACGATATCACCAATATGGGCGTAGAAAGCGTACTACCCCTGAGTTGCAACGGTAATTACTTCGCCTCCACGGGGATTCGCGGGTTTAACAATCGCACGTTTTTCCACTCCATCCGAGCTTGCGGAAACGTAATAACGGCCTCGGCAACCGTCTTATGCGAAGGCGAAAGCATCGTATTGACCGCCCTGGAACAAGGCGACAGTTATCTGTGGTCGACGGGCGAAACCACCCAAAGTATTACGGTTTCTGCCGGCGGAACCTACAGCGTAAGCGTCAATTACGGTTGTTTAGTAGAAATGGGATCGGTAGAATTAACACAGATTCCAATACCGCAAACCAACCTCGCTGCTTCGATTTGTGAAGGAGACACTTATGTGCTGCCCGATGGCTCAACGGCGACTACATCGGGAGTTTACCCAGTAACACTGACAGGACAAGCCGGCTGCGATAGCGTTATTACCACAACGCTGTCGGTTTTTGGAAGTGATTATGTCGAAATCGACACCATGCTCTGTTCCGGTCAAACCTACCAATTGCCCAACGGCGAGATCACCGGCGAAACCGGCATATATACGTACGTTTTTACCAACCAGTTGGGATGCGATAGCACCGTAACCGTCCTGGTGGCGGTGACCGGCCCCGTCGTAATTACAAATGCAACTATTACACCCGATAACGGCTCGGGCAACGGCGCCATTTCGGTATCGGTCACAGGAGGGGTGAATGTGTATCAATACCAGTGGAGTAATGGCGCAAACAGCAGCAACATTACCGGACTAACAGCCGGCAGTTACACGCTGACAGTTACGGAAGGATATGGCTGCTCCTGGGTGTTTTCCTTCGATGTGCCCTTTATGACAAACGTAGACGAGGCGGCACAGGCCAATCTACTGCGGGTATATCCCAATCCTTTTACCGGACAAATTACGGTAGAAACGATTGGCCGGCTTATTGGCGACAGCGCAGAAATCCGTTTGCACGATCTGACCGGCAAAGTTCTGCTCAGGCAAGCACTGACAAACCGTCGCCAGACACTGGAAACGGGCGACTTGCCCTTGGGTTACTATGGCCTGGAATATTGGTCGAACGGCAGCCGTGTCGCTGTTGAAAAATTGTTGAAAATGAAGTAACGCGAGCAGATCTGCTCATTTCTTGTTTTCTTTGCTTAATGCAACAGACAGATCAGGTCTTCCAAGAGATGGTAAACCGGGCTCAAAGCTGGGAGAAAGTTGGCGACAGACGTTATATTTTCCTGCGCTGCTACAGCATGATGAGCGCAAACATGCCCGTGGCCATCCAGGAAGGGCGTTTTGCCCATCCGTCCTGGGTGGCCACGCTTATGTTGCGATTTGCCGATTACTACTTCGATGCGCTTGCGCAATACGACCAAAACCCTGCACACGCGCCGGCAGTGTGGCGACAGGCACACGATGCGGCAAAAGCACAAGGCACGCATGTCATGCAAAACCTGCTACTCGGCGTCAACGCGCACATCAATTACGATCTGCCGTTGGCTTTGTACGATTGCCTGCGCAGTGATTGGGCCGGATTGGACGAAACTCAGAAACGCTTACGGCAAAACGACCACGAAACCGTCAATCAGATTATCGGCGATACCATCGATGCCGTGCAAGACACCGTTGTAGAACCCCTGTCTCCGGCAATGGCGCTCGTCGACCGCCTCATGGGGCGTATGGATGAATGGCTGCTTTCCCAACTCATCACCGCCTGGCGCCACGACGTCTGGAATGTAGCCTTGCAATTGCTCGCCGCATCTGATGAAAGCCAACGCCACCAAATCAAAAAAGAGCAGGAAAGCCGGGTATTGGAAAGAGGGGAGCGACTGTGCGATCCGTAGCCTAAGCGTATCCTACCACTGTCAGGCCTGCAAGTACCTGACACACAATTCTACCAAATTAATACTCGAAATCGGCAAATAACCGTAAATTCGGTCGCAATAAAGGCCGTAAAAGGCCGAAATACCTATTCCCATCCACAATTTTAGGTGACAAGGTGACAAGGTGGCAGGGTGACAGGGCAGTTACCAACCGGGTTCATGCGTCGTGGTTACCTCGTTACCACCCGGGACGGTTCCCGGTCGTCACCAACAAAGCCATTTCATTAGTAAAAAGATAGCCCACACAAGCTCGCATTTTCACCCTATGATTCCTGAACAAGGTATTGTGGTATAACTAAATCAATGCAATGGGGCAGGGATCTTGTTTGGAAGCATTGGGTAGGGGTATGGTATTGGCCTTCGTAGCGGTAGTGCTCCCCTGGATAATCGTTTCCAGATATTGGTACGAAATCAACGACTTCATCGACGGCATGTCGAAAATGCCGGTGGTGCGCAAAATGTCTTCCGACTTCAAAACCGGCGCGGAAGCAGTAGGGGAGGTGTTTGCCCAAAAATTGGCCGCGTATTACTTACAGGAAGATGCTTTAGCTTCATCCTTCCCGTCCTCGTCTTCCATAAGAAAACCCCGTCAAAAAGGCCCGTATACCTGGGATCGGGCCGCCGTAGAAGCCAGGCTGGCAGAGCGCTTTAGCACGGGCAAACGCCGTAGTATGAAGGCGTTTCTGGACTATATCGAGCAATACAGGCCCTTGGCTGAAGCGGAGATGCTGAAAGCCAAAATTCCAGCGAGCGTCACCCTTGCGCAGGGTATCCTGGAGACCGACGCGGGCCGCAGCCGCCTGGCTACCATCGGCAACAACCATTTCGGCATCAAGTGCATCAAAAAATCGGATTACCGCAAAGACGGCGTCATCGACGACAATGATTTCTACCCTCACCGCATTGCATATGGATGTCTGCAGCAAAGCGACGACCACGACTATGACCGCTTTCAGATGTACGAATCGGCGGAGGATAGCTACCGCCACCATAGTATGCTGTTGGCGGGCAAGCGATACAATTGGATAAGCCAATACCAGGTAGGTTCTATTTACCAAATACCCAAAAAAATATACGGCAAGGATGTCGTGCCCTATTACGCGGCCTGGTCGGTGGGCCTCAAAATGTCGGGTTATGCCACTTCCAGGCGTTACGCAGAAAAACTCACACTGATCATCGAAACCTACCAGCTTTGGAAGATTGATTACGAAATTATTAACCAATAAAAATTTGCACTCATGAAATCATTTTTTACCCTCGTTGGATTTGTTGGCGTGTTGTTCGCCAGCGGCGCACTTAGCTTTATCGGTATCGGTTATATCAACGACGCCGACAAAAAATTTGGACAAACAGAAGAAGAGGTCATCGTTAATGGCGAAAAATTGCACGGCAATATGGCTATGGGAAGCCTCAGTGAAGACGACCTCTCGGCGCCACCGGCGATCGCCAGCGTCGATACGCCTACCAGGAAAACTCGCAAGTCAGCATCCAGGAATGTCGAAGAATCTCCTGCTATCGAAACAGAGTCGATTCAAAGTCAACTCAAGCGATTGTATAACGAAGACCGGTTTGTGATGTCCACAGTGCGCAAATGGGAGAAAGAGGTGAAAGATATGTCGACCCAGTACACCCTCAAACCCGAAGTGCTCATGGCCGCGGTGATCATCGACGCCTATACCGGCGACTTCTCCAAATCGGAGCTAAGGTCTATAGCCCGCGACCACGCCGGCGAACGCGTGATGCCTATGAAGGAAGCCCTGCGCAATTACGACTACGGTTGGAGTATGAATAAACTGATCGACAAATTCGACCTGGACAAACGCTTTGTTTCGCGCAGCCGCTCTAAGGCGCCTGTGATCGAGTCGAGGACCACTGCCGAAAAAGTAAGCGTAGTACAACGCGAACCCGCGAAAAAGTCAATAGACATAGCCGGTAAAAATACCTCCAGAGAGCGCGTATCTTCTGTGGAGCAGGAGTTCCGCAAGCAGGTGGCCAAGTCGATGAGCTTCCAAACCTGGGAAGGCCTTATGCAACTCGGCACCCCCGAACAACGCGACAAAGCCAAACGCGCCCTGAATATGCTGTTGATGACTTCCAAAGTTAAGTAGTTCTCGGTTGTCGGTTGTCAGTTATCAGTTAAAAAAAACTGTGTTTGCCTAAAATAGCTTGACCTGAAAAGTCAACCTAAAATGGGCAAGAAGTCAGACAAAAAGTTTCAAATTCAAACGAAGAGCAATCGCGTCTTC
>JABWBR010000121.1 GCA_013360405.1 Saprospiraceae bacterium | reverse complement strand
GCCTTTGCCTTACGGCTGCCGGCCCTGGCCTGCTCAACTGACAGTCGTAGAGTCATATAGTCGTACAGTCTCAAAAGTAGCCCCACCAGGAATCGAACCTGGATCTTAGGTTCCGGAAACCTACATACTATCCGTTGTACTATGGGGCCAAATATGGCGAGAAAAATATGCCTTTATGGCGGGCACAAAGATACAAACTAATTGCATAAGTGCAAAATGCTTATCATTGCAGTGCGAAAGTAAATTACTGCATGGCAAAATTTAAACTTACCCTCGAATACGACGGGTCGCGCTACAGCGGCTGGCAAATCCAACGCGAAGAGCGCAGTGTAATGGGCGAAGTGGTGGGCGCCGCCCGCAAGGTATTCCAGACCGAGCGCCTCGATGTATATGGCGCCGGCCGCACCGATACAGGTGTGCACGCCCTGGCCCAGGTGGCCCACCTCGAAGTGGACACGAAGCTGACACCCTCGGTCGTCCGCATGAAACTCAACGACGAGTTGCCCCACGATGTGAATATTCTGCACGTGGAGAAGGCGAATCCGCGCTTTCACGCCCGCTTTGATGCGGTAGCCCGCAGCTATGTATACGTGATCAGCCGCCGACGCCACGCCTTCGGCAAACGCTATATGTGGTGGATTAAAGACGAACTGGATGTGAAAGCGATGCAGGAAGCCTGCCCGCTATTTATAGGAAAAAAGGATTTCCAATCATTTTCAAACGAAGACCCCAACGAGAAGTCTACAATAGTCCAACTCCAACACCTGCAAATCCACGAAGATGGCGATATGCTGGTCATTCACGTGATAGGCTCCCATTTTTTATGGAAGATGGTGCGGCGTATCGTCGGCGTGCTGGTGGAGGTAGGCCGCGGCAATCTTCAAAAAGGAGATGTCCGCGATTTCCTGGCGCACCCCACCAACGCCCCAGCCCAATATACGGCGCCACCCAGCGGCCTTTTCCTGGAACGGGTGTATTACGAGAAGGAACCCATTTCAAAGGAATACCGGATTTTGTTCCGCGGAAATTAGGGCCTATTGGACTGTCGGACTTTTGGACTATTGGACCGACAGCAGTTTGCATATACTTCCCCGCCGTCACCACCAAGGATACTCCCGAGCCGTCACCCCCCAGGATGGTCCCAGGCCGTCACCACCAAGGATACTCCCGAGCCGTCACCACCCAGGATGGTCCCAGGCCGTCACCACCCAGGATACTCCCGAGCCGTCACCCCCCAGGATGGTCCCAGGCCGTCACCACCCAGGATGGTCCCAGGCCGTCACCACCAAGGATACTCCCGAGCCGTCACCACCAAGGATACTCCCGAGCCGTCACCCCCCAGGATGGTCCCGAGCCGTCACCCCCCAGGATGGTCCCAGGCCGTCACCACCCAAAAACACAGACGGCCGGGCAGCAAAGCCACCCAGCCGTCTTGATCAGAGAGATCGAATATCAATATTATTTCGATACGCGCAGCTTCAAGGTTTTTACGCCATTTTCAGCCATCAAACGAATCAAGTAGATACCGTTGGCCAAGTTGTCAGTAGGCAGCGTAAGCTGGTTCTGGCCGAGCTCGAACTGCTGATCGAGGCGGAAGACCAGGCGGCCTGTGATGTCAAACATAGCTACTTCAGCATATAGATCTTCGCTGAGGAAGATATCCAGCGTGGCATCACCCGACGTGGGGTTCGGGAATACGCGGATGAAGCTGAGACCTTCGATTTCTTTTACGCCGGTAGCAATGTCCAGCGTTTCGGTAATCTCGGTTTCGCAGCCACGAGCGTTGGTTACGGTTAGTGTAACCGTGTATTGACCCTGCGCTGGATAAACAAAGGTTGGGTTAGCAACTGTAGAATTGTCGTCGTCACCAGGCAAACCAAAGTCCCAAGCGTAATCAAAATCGCCGGCAGGAGCGGCAAAGATGACCGTGCCACCGTTTTGCGAAAAGTTGAAAGCATCGGGACGGTTCGAGAAGTAATTGAGCGGGGCAACGTTGTATTCTGCAAAATTAGGATCCCATTCCGTCCAGCACTTTTCCCAGTTGCTGTCAGCACCGAAAGCGCCGCGATAATCAACCGTCGTAAAGAAGTTGTCGGCATAAATGTCGGCATCAACGCCGCTAAGCAGGGGGGAACCGGCTTGCGGACGGAAATCCGGGTTGTCGATCGTATAGGGGTCACCCACCAACAAATCGGCAGGGCCGGTTACCAGGGTATTGTTAGAAGCAGCAAGCTGCGTAAGTACGGCCTGGTAGTTTGTGCTAGTAGAGTCGATCGTACCGCTCCAGATATTGGCGCTCAGGTCGAGGTCGCCGTTCAGGAAGGCATTGATGCTGTTGCTGCTCTCCAGGCGCAGGGCCGTGGGGAAACCTACGATTGCAGAGTTGTAGATATCGTGCGAAGAGCTGCGGCGAATGTGTGCGCCACGGCGGTAGTTGCTGTTGATAGCTGTGTTTGCCGTCTGCTTGGGACCAAAAATCGACAGGTTTACGAATTTAGGATCGGTGAGCGGGGTGTTGGTGGTACCCGTGCCGTCGTTGTCCGATTCAAAGCCGTTAGAGGCCGAGATGTCAGCCACGTTGGGATCGCTGATACCCAGTACAAACTGGTTTTTGCCCTGGTAGCCGAAGTCGGTGTCGAACATATCGTCTACGGTTTTGTAGGCGATCATCCATTTGCCGTTTACCGTACCGCCAAACCATTCGAGGGCGTCGTCGCCGCCAAAGCTTGATTGTACGTGTTCTATAACCGTGCCGCTACCTACGCCGCCAAAAGTAAACGAATTCAATTCGTTGTTGGGCTGGAAGGCAATACCTGCAAATTCAACGCGAACGTAGCGAAGGATACCCGAATTGTCGGCAGCATTAGTACCGCCGTAAGTAGCCAGGGTGGGGTCGCAACCGCCTTCTACTACCGACTGCCCACCGGGGGTGTTGATCGGCGCATTGCCGAGAATGATCAAACCGCCCCAGTCACCCGCAGCGCGTTGTCCAGCAGGGCGGGCCGAGGTAAATACGATAGGCATCTCTCTGGTACCATCGGCGATGATCTTTGCACCTCTGGTCACCACCAAAGCAGACGGGTCGCCTTTGATGATGGTACCCGGCTGGATAGTCAACGTAGCGTTGTTGCGAACGTAGATACAAGTAGAGCCGGTCAAGCGATAGACATTATTGCTCGTCCAGGTCGTATTGGTCGTAATATCGTTGTTTATTGCAATCTCGGGCGTGCCCGTTGTGATAGTAACAGTACCGGTAAGGGTCTTGGTACAACCACGGGCAGTAGTCAGGAGAAGGCTAACATTGTACGTACCCAAAGCCTGATACGTATGCGAGGGGTTAGCCATCGTAGAAGTGGTAAAATCACCAAAATCCCAAAGGTAAGAAAGGCCTGAACCGGCCGGGGCAGTAAAAGTAGCCACGTTATTGTTAACAGAGCTGCTGAAAGATGTGAAAGCAGCTACGTAATCTAAGGGCGCAGTAGAATAATCTGCGTTTTGCGGATCGAATTCCGCCCAACACTTGTCCCAATCACTGTTGGTGCCAAAGGCTCCACGAAAAGTTACAGAAGTATAAAACGCATCCCCATAAATACCTGCGTCAGCATTGGAAAGAAGCGGAGACCCCGTGGTAGGGCGGAAATCCGGATTGGTTGAAGAATATGGGTTGGTAACTTGCAAATCAGCAGGGCCCGTGACAATGGTATTGTTTGAAGATGCAAGCTGCGTCAAAACCTGCTGGTAAGTAGTAGTTGTAGAGTCAATCGAACCGCTCCAGATATTGTTTTTCAGGTTAAGATCGCCATTGAGGAAAGCGTTAACACTGTTGGAACTTTCGAGGCGAAGAGCGGTTGGGAAACCTACAATGGAAGAGTTGTAGATATCCAGTTGCGAGCTACGGCGCAGGTGGGCGCCACGGCGGTAGTTGCTGTTGATCGTGGTATTCGGCGTTTCCAGTGGGCCGAAGATCGACAGATTGACAAACTTTGGATCGGTGAGCGGGGTATTGGTGGTACCCGTGCCGTCGTTGTCCGATTCAAAACCGTTAGAGGCCGAGATGTCGGCCACGTTGGGATCGCTGATCCCCAATACAAACTGGTTTTTACCTTGGTAGCCGAAGTCGGTATCGAACATGTCATCAACCGTTTTGTAGGCTATCAAAAACTTGCCGTTTACGTTGCCTCCAAACCACTCGAAAGCATCGTCGCCTCCATAGCTGGTTTGCACGTGTTCGATAGTAGTGCCAAGGCCAACGCCGCCCATCGTAAGCGAATTGATTTCGTTGTTGGGCTGGAAGGCTATACCGGCAAATTCGATGCGCACATAACGTAAAACACCCGAGTTGTCATTAGGATCGGGGTTGGCGCCCCCGCCGTATTTACCCAGATCGGGGTCAAGTCCGCCTTCGAGCGTAGATTCACCGCCGGGCACGTTAATCGGAGCACGACCCAAAAGCCCCAATCCTCCCCAATCGCCGGCATTACGTTGCCCTGCCGGTTTGTTAGAGGTAAAAACGATTGGACGGGTTTTTGTGCCTTCAGCCATAATTTTTGAGCCTCGGGTAATAATCAATGCAGAGGGATCTGCCTTGATAATGGTACCAGCTTCAATGGTCAGTGTGGCATTGTTTGTCACATAAATAAAACTGGGTCCCGACAACAAGTAAATGTTGTTGCTGGTCCAGGTCGTATTGGTCGTGATGTTTGAGTTAACAGTCACAACTGTTTGCGCTTTCAACGCTAACGCATTGATAATCAAGCACAATAAGAGCGTAAATAACAACCTCATATGGGCAATTTTTATGAAAAAATAGTAAATAAACTTATAGCTCAAGCAGAGCTTGCCGTCTGCTGATGCCCATCGATCCTGTTTGTGAAAAAAGTCGCGGAAAAAGCAAGGGGGATTCTGTTCAATACCTCTCAGAATCCCCGTTGAGGTTTTTTAAAATTTATAAGAAAGCGAAAGAGAAATGTTAGTGCCTACTGTAGAAGAAATAATTCTGGTATCTTCTACCTTATCGTATTTGCCGTTGTCGTTTTGATCCTGGTAGAAAATGAATTCGTTGTTCAGAATATCCGAGACGTTAAGTTTTATTTCGCCATTTTTGACAATGCGTTTTGTGAGTTGCAAGTCGAGCAGGTTGCGTGGGTTTTCCCAGGTATCCAGATATTGATTGGAGCCTGCCAACCAGATGCGGCGGCCAATGCGGTTGTAAAGAATCGTAGCGTTAAAGCCAATAAGCGAGTTGCTGTATGCCAGGCCGGTGTTGATTACATATGGAGACTGACCTTGCAGCGGCCGGTTGCCATTTAGCTGAGAAGCCGGGTCGATAGATACGTCGATTTCAGAATTAATATAGGCAAGATTGGCAAAAACATTGAAGTCTTTCAGGAAGCCGGCAATCCGTCCTAATTTCATACGGAACTCCAATTCGGCGCCGTAGTTAACGGCTTCTTTTGCGTTTTTAAAGTTAATATTGCGGTTACCTCCACCTATCAGTTCGTAGAATTGTTCAATGGGGTTCTGAAATTTCTTATAGAAAGTTGTAAGCGATATGGCTTCGCTGGAGCTGGAGAATAATTCGTATTTCAGGTCGAGGTTGGTAATTTTTGCGCGCACCAGGTCTGGATTACCGTTAACAGCCAATGACAAGTTAAAATCAAAGAATGAAAACGGAGCCAATTCGCGGAAATTAGGTCTGGATACCGTTTGTGAGACGGCAAAACGCAAATTCGATTTATCTGTAAGCGCGTACGACAGGTTCAACGATGGCAATACGTCGGTGTTTCCACGGCTAAAATCAACGGGAGTACCTCCAAAAGTAAATGTATTCAGGCCCTGATTGAAATATTCTACTCTAGCGCCCGCAATTACACGCAATTTCGGGCCAATTAGTTGCTCTACCATGGCATAACCGCCGGCGAGTTCCGATTCAGCATCATAAGAGTCGTTAGGATTAGTAGATTCACGCAGAACGAAACCCTGATCACCAATATTTTTGTCTTCCAACAACGATCCAACGGGAAGTTTCAGCAATTCAAAATTGAACTGGTTGGTGCGCGAAACCGTATAACCCAATACGCGGGCATCGAATTCTCTAAAGCGTTTTTCACCAAAGCCACCGACCTTAACATGGTTTTCCTTACCGCCCGTCATGTAAGGAATGTGGAGGTCAATATTGCCATTATAAGACTTCTCAGACTGATCGGAATAAAAACGTCCTGCAAAGTTAGGCGACGGAGCCGCACTGAAAGGAATAAAAGCTTCGTAAGACTGTCCCGCTTCTGCGTCAAACGGCAACGTATAGAACATCCGACGCAAGGAAGGCGTGTTACGTGCAATATTATTTTGCGAGCCGGCAACGCGAAGTTTCAAGCCTTTTCCATTCAGATCACTTTCTACGATCAATTGGTTGGTGATAAGGCTTGTACTTTCGTACCAAAAAGAGTATGCATTCGTATAACGCTGCTGTTCGTAATCTTCGCCGTTACGAACGACAAGCTGATCTTGTCCGTCGAGGTTTACAATGTTGTTGAGCGCTATCTTGAGATTGTCCGTTACTTTAAAGGTTAAGTTCAACATGCCGCCAAGCGAGACATCGCGCCTGTTCTGGGTATCGGAATTCTTATATAATTGGTTTTCGGGCAGATTGGGGCCGATATTGAAATCGGAACGAACATAGTTAACTATACGCGGCGTATTGTTATAAGTAATTGCGCCAATAAGGCCGAAGTTATTTCCTATGTTGGTACCGCCCGATAATTGGAAGCTGAGCCCCGGGCGCATGGATTCGTATGACTCAACCTGCCAGTCATTTTCAACGAGTTTGGATATTTCGTAACGTGTATCTACGTTTGACAGTCCTTCTTTGGTAACGCCGGCCGGCAAATCACGGCCTCCATTGTCGTAGCCGAGCCAATCGGTTTCGCCCTGGTTGTAAAACTGGTATGATTCGAAAGTCGATTGCGTATTGTAGCTGGATCCAACTGAAAGTTTAATAAAGGGTTCATCGGTAACTTCCCGGGTATTCACCTGTACCACACCTCCTGCAAATTCTCCGGGGAGGTCAGGAGTCGCAGTTTTGAATATCAGGAGGTTAGATACCATCGCCGAGGGGAAAAGATCGAAGGAGAATGCGCGGCGATCCGGTTCCGTTGAAGGCAAGTACAGTCCGTTTAACAATGCTGCGTTATATCTGTCGGCCAAACCACGTACTACCACGAATTTATTGTCCTGCACAGTAGTTCCACTCACTCGCTTCAACACATCGCCCGTAGTGCGGTCGGGGCTGCGTTCAATATCCCGGCTGGTAATACCTGTTAACATGGAGGGGCTGCGTTGTTGCAACAACTGAAGCGCAGCTACAGCCGTACGGTCAACTTTTCCAACAACCAATACGCCTTCGAGCATTTGCGCATTGGTTGAGAGTGTGATATTAAGTGTTTTTTCTTCGCCTGCGCCGATTTGAACTTGTATGGTATCGGGGGAGTAGCCGGTATAACTACAAATAATATTATATGTTCCTTCCGGTACTTTTTCAAGGACATAAGAACCATCCCAATCTGAGACAGTTCCAACTTGGCCTCCGTTTAAATAGATGGCAGCGCCTATTAATGTATCGCCGTTTTCTTCATCCGTTACATAGCCGTTTATGACTCCTTTTTGAGCCGTTAAAATCGTTGAGGAAGAAAACAGGAGGAAAATACTGAATAGTAATGAATAATGTCTGAGGTACATGAAAGATGATTGTGTGAATGAATTTATGCGTCGCTTGCTTGGGAAATAAGATGTCAATTAAAAACAACGCAAAATTAGACACGGCGTTTAGCACGCAGGGTGGGTTTTGGTTAATTTTGCATTAAGTTTTCATGCAAAAAACCAAAATCAATTAACACTTACTTAATATTGAAAATTAGTATACAGGTTAACGGCGGCAATATGGAGGTTTCAGAATCAGTTGCCAGAAAAGTAGATGATCTTCTTTTCAAAATCTATAGAGACATTATTCTGCCGCAGGAAAGGAATTCCAAGCAGTCCGTCCAAGTTGATATTGGAACTATCGTGAAGTGAATCGAGGTCTACAACGCAGAAAGAGGTTGCTGATAACTGAGCCTCTTGATAAGAAATATTTTCAGCGCTTACGCACTTTGCCCGTGTTACCTTGTTATTTACATCCTGAATAAGGATTTCTTTGGGTAGTGTTTGAAAAGAAGACTGCAAAGCTTTGGCGGTTCTTTTGTGTATTACGTTAACCGAAGCGCCAGTATCAATACCGAAGCGAAGCCTTTTTCCATTTACCTGAATGGTAACTACAGCCAAATGGCCTACCATATGGAATGGCAGCTGAATTTTTTCACCATGATCGGCATAATTGTCCCCACCAGGCCTAAGCGCCATTTCTTTTTTGTCAAAATCAAATACGATTTCAGTAGACCATAATCCATCCGAGCCTATGACACCCAACAACTTTTCCTGCGTCATTTGCTCAATGTGTTTCAAATCAATAGCATATGCATTCATCGACCTGGCTCTGCGGAATGCCCATGAAAATTCATTGATCTTTATTTTTTGAACTTCCTTGGCTCTTCCCAAGCCAATAATATAGCTATTGCTTACTCCACCCGCCAAAGGCTTATTAACCAACATCGATGGCGAACCCGTATCAAATACGAACTGCCCTTGTTCCCCATCAATTACACCCTTTACAATGATCAAACCTCCACTTAGTTCGAAGGGAATATGAATAGCTGCAAAATCGTCAACAGGATTGACCGTAGAGCGTTCAGCGTACTCAATCTCTGTATGAGTATACAATACAGGAAAAGAAGGCTGTGCCCAACCGACAGGCATCATTAATGCCATAAATATGATGGTCGTCCATTTCATTATACCAGTATGCTTTATATTCCTAAGCTTTATGCCTGGTATACAAAGTTACCCCAAAAAAAGGACAATGTCAACATTTAATTAACTCTAATTTTACATTAAGTTAACATTAAAATATAATTAACTAAAAAGAGAAGAGGCTGCACATCCACAAGGAGGCAGCCTCTTCGATCCCAATCCACAATTATATTTATTTAATGTGCTGATTTGCTAATATGCTGATTTGCTAATGTGCTGATTTGCTAATGTGCTGATTTGCTAATGTGCTGATTTGCTAATGTGCTGATTTGCTAATGTGCTGATTTGCTAATGTGC
>JABWBR010000050.1 GCA_013360405.1 Saprospiraceae bacterium | reverse complement strand
GACGTGCAAACTTGGAGCTTTGTGCTTCTATTCAAGTTCAGTGCAGGTTGACAGTTTTGTGCTCCGAAACCCGCCCGAACGCAAAGCCCGAAAACGTTAGGTGCAATTTAACGCCAAATACAACGTTTAAAAAATGATGAATAAGAAAAATTTGCTTATAACAGGTGCGTCTGGAGCTGTGGGTTCAGAGATTTTAAAACAACTTTCAGAATTAACCGATATGTTTAAGATTACAGTGTTCGATCTTAAAACTAGAGAAAGTGTCAAGTTCCTCAATAAGTTTGATAAAATATATGAAATTGTTTATGGAGACATAACCAATAATGATGATGTTGAGAAAGTATGTCACAACGTAGATTTCGTCATCCACTTGGCAGCAATTATACCTCCTAAAGCTGATAAGTTACCTGATTTATCTAAAAATGTAAATGTAGGTGGCACAAAATGTTTAGTTCGGAATCTTGAATTATTTTCTCCAAACTCTTTTTTAGTATATGCTTCTTCCATTTCGGTTTATGGTGATAGATTGAAGAACCCTTGGATAACAGTAACTGACCCTTTGACTCCAAGCGAAGGTGATGAATATGCTCTCACAAAAATTGAAGCCGAAAGAGTAATAAAAAAGAGTAAAATTGATTGGAGTATTTTTAGGCTGACAGCTATAATGGGCAAGCATAAATTATCAGAATTGTTATTCCACATGCCCTTAAATACTCCACTCGAAATAGCTACTCCTGCAGGCACAGCTAAAGCTTTTGTTGAAGCAATCAACAATACACATCTCCTCTCAAAAAAAATATATAATCTTGGTGGAGGCGCATCTTATAGAATTTTGTACAAAGATTTTTTATCTCGTTCGTTCGAAGCTGTTGGATTAGGCAAACTTAATTTTCCTGAAAAATCATTTGCAGAGCGGAATTTTCATTGTGGCTATTACGCTGACAGCAATGAATTGGAAGATGTTTTAAAATTCCAAAGAGGAACCGTTGATGACTATTTTTATTCTTTACGCAAATCGACAAACGTATTTAAAAGATTTTTTACCTGGATATTCAGTGGTATTATTAAAAGAGTATTATTGAGTAAATCAGAGCCACTCAAAGCATTTCGTTTGAATGATGTCAAGTTAAAAAAACGATTTTTTGCAATTTTGTTCATTCTCATTTCTCACAGCCTTTTTTCTCAAAGCCATTCTTTAGTTTTAAATATTTCGAATATTAAGCCATATGCTGGCATCATTCGCATAGGTATTTATAACAACGAAGATGATTGGCTGAACGAGAACAAGGAATTTAAAGTTGTTACAATTGTCGCAGAAAAGGGTGAAATCAGTATAAATGTTCCTGGACTTCCGAACGGAGAATATGCAGTAACAATGTATCAAGATGAAAATTCCAATAATAAATGTGATAAATCGTTTTTCGGTATCCCAATTGAAAGAATCGGATTTTCAAACAATACCATTCCTAAGCTATTTAAACCAAGTTTTGATGAATGCAAATTTTCAATTACTGCAAAAAAAACAGTAAATATTCGGCTTATTACATTATAAATTCTAACAAATTCTGACGCAAATAAATACTAGAGAACAAACTGCACCTAACATCGGTTTTGCGATATTGGGGCTGATGTACTAAGCTTGAACATTGGAATTCTATTAAACATTTGTACTGAACTGAACATTTGTACTTTGAATTCCCCAACATCGCAAAGCCGCAAACCGTTGTATGCAATTGAAACCGCCTGACTTAGGCTTAGGAAACAGAGACTATAGGTCGACATATTTTTAATAAAGTCAATTTTCAGTATCAAAAAAATATTCTAAAATGAACAAATTGCTCTTTTTGCTCTTGCTTCCTACTTTCTCATTCGCACAAATTGACAGTACTGATATAATCGTCAGACAAATGATGGAGAAGCAAAAAATTGTTGGACTTTCTTTGGCTGTAATTAAAAATGGTCAGCCTGTTGTAAACAAAGGCTATGGATTAGCCAATGTAGAATTGAATGTACCAGTAACCTCAGAAACTGTAATTAGACTTGGTTCAGTTAGTAAGCAGTTTTTTACAACAGCAATTATGAAATTAGTGCAAGATGGAAAACTTAGCATTGAAGATTCAATGCATAAATTTTTCCCTGATGCTCCCGAAACTTGGCGGCCAATTACAATAAAAAACCTTATGTCTCACACATCTGGCTTGCAAAGAGAAGGTCCAGCGTATAACAATTTCAAAATACAACCCGACATAGACATTATTAAGTCTGCATACAGCCAACCCTTGCGTTTTAAAACAGGAGAAAAATATGAGTACTGCAATTTAGGTTATTTCATGTTGGCAGAAATTATTAGCCAAGTAAGTGGTATGGCTTGGCATCAATATATTCATGAGCAATTATTTCTTCCAGCGGGAATGGCTAATACTTACATAACCGACTTTCAACTCATTATACCCAACCGTGCTGTTGGCTATGTGCACAAAAATAATAATCTGGTAAATGCCACTCCTATGTATGCAATACGACCAAGCGGCGGATTTCTTTCTACTACTTCAGATATGATTAAATGGGAGAAAGTGATAAGAGAAGGAAAAATTATTCTCAAAAAAGATAATTGGGAAAAACTATGGCAACCGTATATTAAAATGTCAGACAAAACAGATTCAAAAGACTATACTTGCTTTGGATGGGAAATGTATGATTATAAGGGTCATAAGTTGATCGTACATGATGGCGCTAACGTAGGTTTCAGGTCTATATTTTCACGTTACGTGAATGACGGGCTTTCAATCATCATTCTCGCAAATACAGATGAAGCAGTTCCAGAGGACATCGCAAACTCTCTTGCGGATTATTATTTTAGAAATAACTAACAAGAGAAATAATTTCGATAGACGCAAATTCAACTGTATACAACAATGCATAGCCGAAAGTCAGGGCTGGACATTGTAACTTATACAGTAGCAACATAGCAGCAGTGGTTAGGGGCTGGACTCTTTCTAAAGATCTTTACGTTAAATTCGTCATCACATTTCTTAAAAGCATTTCCACCGGGGCAAGACCAGCTTTGAATCCCCTGCCCTGCGGCTATGCAAAACGTTAGCGGCAATCGTAACGCTCCGTAGCAAGTGCCTGCTAACTTGAAACTTTTGACTACGAACATAATGACAAGTGACGATAATTTTTCTGACATGAAATAGTAACTTTGCAACTGATAATATGGAAATAAAAAAACAATATGGAAAAACAAATTACAATCTGGCAACCCATCAAGTTTGATGACAAATGGTTGACCACAAAAACTTCCAAGCTTGACGACTTGGCTCCTTCATGGTTCCGCAAACGCGACCAACTTAAAGAGGGTTCTACTGAATACGAAGAGTTCCTAAACAAACTCAAGCGACAACATGCAATTGAAACAGGCATTGTTGAAAAACTCTACGACCTTAAAGAAGGTATAACTCAAACTTTCATCAAAGAAGGGTTCGTTGAATCTTATCTTCAACATGGCGACACCAATATTCCACCAAAACAACTAATCGCTTATCTCAAAGACCACTTTGAGGCAATTGATTTTGTCTTTGATGTTGTAAAACAGAGCAGACAAATTACAAAGGGATTTATTCTTGAATTGCATCAACTCATAACTCAACACCAAGACACGACAGATGCTGTTGATAGTTTAGGGAACCTTGTTAAAGTTGATTTGCTCAAGGGTCAGTTCAAAAAATTTGACAACAATCCCAAACGAATTGACGGGACAATATTTCTTTATTGCCCACCTATTCATGTTGATTCGGAAATTGATAAACTAATTTCTATTCATGCCGACTTAGAAAAAAGAGAAATTAAACCTGTAATAATTTCTGCATGGTTTCACCATGCCTTTACACAGATTCATCCTTTCCAAGACGGCAATGGACGGCTTGCAAGATTATTAGCCAGCTTGATTCTTATTCGTCATGGACTTTTTCCATTCACAGTAAAAGGGAATGAAAAGAAAAAATACATTGACAGTTTGGAGTCGGCAGATAATAATGAACCGCAAAATCTTGTTGACTACTTCTGCGAAGTTGAAAAACGAAACATTGAAGAAGTATTAAATCTAAAACTTGACACTCCTGTTTCAAAAAAGTCGTTAGACGAAATTGCAGATGTTTTCACTCAAAAACTTGGAACTTGGAAACAAGGATTGCAGAAGGAACGGCTTGAAAAAATAGACACCAACAGAACAAAAATTTTCAAATTCTGTAATTTAGTTTTGAATGAAACTGTAATTGAGTTGTATAAAAAGATTTCAAAGGACATGGCAGAAATTTATCTTGACAAGTCCTTCCCTGAATCGGAGAAATACTTTTGGTTCTCTCATCAGATAGTTGATTATGCCAAGATGCACGATTATTTTTTCAATCGGACTTTACCAAGAGGTTGGTTTAAGGTTGCTTTTGTTCTTTCTAAAGAAAGACAATATCAACTTGTAATTTCAATTCATCATTACGGCTATGACGATTCTACAATTGCAGTCGGAGCATTCTTAGAATTTATAGAAGCGTCTTCAAATGGAAAGAAGAAAGCAAATGGGTTCAGTAGAAAAGGACAAGACAATAATCTTATTACCAGCCTACCGCTTGATATTAAACCGCACATTATGTCATTGGAAGCCGACACTGAAGAACTTGAATCCAATTTAAAATCGTTTTTGCAAGACACTATAACAATAACTCTTGGACAGATAGCAAGTGAAATATGAAACGACACATTTCGTGGGAAGAAAACGACAGCCGCTAACAAGGGGTTTGCGATAGCGGGGGTTCCGTGCTTCGCAGACACATTTGTGCAAGGTGGAGGTTCAGTTCTCCGAACAAAGTTTAGTGCTTAAACACCCCGCCATCGCAACCCCCCCAACCGTCAGCTGTTATTTTGAAAAACCGAACGTGAAAAATGAACGATACGAAGAAATACATATTTACATCAGACCGACTTGGATTTAGAAATTGGAATTTAACCGACATTGACAAAATGCACGAAATAAATTCTGACGAAAAAGTGATGGATTTTTTTCCCAGTATTCCGACAAAAGAACAGACAACAGAATTTGTTGAACGAATGAAAAATCAGTTTGAGGACAAAGGTTTTTGCTATTTCGCAGTTGACAAACTTGAAGACAATGAATTTATTGGTTTCATTGGATTTTCAGAACAAACTTACAAGGCTGACTTTACGCCTTGTGTTGACATCGGTTGGAGAATAAAAAGTAGTGAATGGAATAAAGGTTTTGCATCAGAAGGAGCAAAAAAATGTCTTGACTATGCTTTGAATGAACTAAAACTTGAAAACATATATTCAATTGCACCAAAAATCAACACAAAATCAGAACATATTATGACAAAAATTGGAATGAAAAAACAATATGAATTTGAACATTCTTTATTGACTAATAACGACCGACTTAAAACTTGTGTATTATACAAAACCGAACCGAAATAAAAACAACAGCTAACAGCACATTTTCAATAGGCGGGGTTTCGTTCTCCGCATCAACATTTGTGGTAACGATCGCACCCTTCGGGTAGCTGCAAAACGTTAGCAGTCATGCGGTAGAAATCCGCCGCTAGGCCAAGCCGCAGACCGCTACCCCCCATTCACTTCCAGGCACTCCGCTTCTTGAAATACTTGGGATCGACCACCAATAATCCAAACGACTCGCAGTCTTCTTTGGTGGTTTTGGCGTGGTGGGCGCCGTGGGCGCGCAGGATGGCACGCGAATAATCACCGTCGAGCTGGCGGAACCACTTGAAACGGCGGTGGATGTATACGTCGTGGATGAGGAAGTAGATCAGCCCGTAAATGGAAATACCTATGCCCACAAACAAAAGCCAGCGATGAGGCGTGGCCAGGCCGGCGATGTAGCAGAACATGCTGGGAATGGCAAAAACCAGGAAAAACAGGTCGTTTTTCTCGAAAAAGCCGTGTTTTTCGTAATGCGGCTTGTGGTGGTCTTCGTGCCAGCGCCATAGCCAGCCGTGCATGATGTATTTGTGCGCAAACCAGGCGACGAATTCCATGCCGGCGATGGCAGCGAGGGTGGTGAGGATGTAGATGATGGCAGTCATGTTATCGGTTGTCGGTTGTGGGTTGTCGGTTCTCGGTTGTCGGTTCTCGGTTGTCGGTTCTTAGAAACTGATAACCGACAACCGATAACTGACAACAGAAGATACCAGAAACAGGCTCAGAAAAAAGGCCCATTGCAACAAAAACAACGCTATGGCCACTTTGTTGCGTATAAAACCCTGGGTTTTCATGAACAACAATTGCAGGGGGAAGGCTATGACAAACCAGCCTGCGTAGTTTTGTAAAGGGGGATAGCCGTCTGTCCATTGCCAGAAATGGTAGTGAATGGCTACCGGCTCAATAACGACATCCAGCAGCACCATGGCTGCTGCTGCAATTGCCGCTTTGGCTGCCCAATGCCAATTGGGGGCCAGGTGGTTGACCAGCACGCCGGCGGAATAAGTGAGTAATATCCAGTTGACGCCGATCATGGGGGGGGTATCCCAGAGTTTGGGACCCAGGACTTGTTCGTAGTAATAATCACCAAATAAAAGGCCGGTTTGTACGCCAAATAATTCGGCAAAATAACCCACTACCAGGCTGCTTATTAATACGATGTAGGTGGACTTGCTCCATTGGGGGTGATGCCACAAAACGAGAACCAGAGACAACAAGAGATTGAATGGGGTGAGCAGCAGGAAATCGGGGTGAATGGGCAGGGTGGCGCCCACGATGCCTACCGCGTAAAAAATGGCCAGGATGGCTATTGTGATATTAGGATTACGCATGTTCCAGTACTTGATCTACGATTTTGGCAGATAGCAGGCATAGGGGGATACCGCCTCCGGGGTGTGCGCTGCCTCCGCAAAAGTAGAGATGGCGAATGCGGCCACTGAAATTGGGGTGGCGCATAAAAGCGGCCATGCGGTTGTTGGAGCTGGTGCCGTACAAAGCGCCGAGGTGCGACCAGGTTTTTTGCTCGATGCCGCGGGGGTCGAGGGTGTCTTCACAGGCGATAAGCGGCCGGATGTCGGCGCCGAGTATGCGGCTGAGCTTGTCGAGTACCTGTTCGCGCGCCCTGGTTTTGAGCGCCTCCCAATTCTGACCGCTGTCGAAGGGCACGTTGATCATCGTAAACCAGTTTTCGCAGCCTTCGGGGGCGTCTTCGGGGCAATATTTAGACGTAATATTGATATATACCGTAGGGTCGTCGTAAAGCTTGCCGGCGGCCAGGTGGTCAAATTCGGCGCGATAGTTATCGCTAAAAAAGATATTGTGCAAATTGAGCTCGGGAAAAGACCGGCGAATACCCCAGTAGAAAATCAGGGCGGAGGTCGATTTTTCCTGGTTTAGGGTGCGTTCGGGGTGGGGCTGGCGGGGTAGCAGCTTTTTGTAGGTGTAGTACACGTCCATATTGCTGATGACGCGATCGTAGGCCCTGGGTTGGCCGTTGACGACAATGCCGGCAGCACGGCCATTTTCGACGGTAATTTCCGATACGGGGGTGTTGAAGTGGAATTTGACGCCTTTCCGCAGGGCGAGTTCGTAGATGCTTTGGGTGATGGCGTACATGCCTTTGCGGGGCATAAAAGCGCCTATGCCGTGTTCGAAATGGGGGATCATGCTCAATAGTCCGGGCGCTTTGTAGGGATTAGATCCGTTGTACGTGGCAAAGCGGTTGAAGAGTTGCACCAGCTTGGGGTGGCGCGCGGTGCGTTCGTGCACTTTGTTCATTGAAGTAAACAAATCGAGCCCGGGGATCTGGAACATAGCTTTGAGTACCTTCCATTGCAGCCAGGTGCCGAGTTTATGGAGGGATTGTTCCAGGAAAATGCGGCCGGTGATTTCGTATTTTTTCTTGCCGTCGCGCAATAGATCTAATACGGCGCCGGGGGGCACTCCGAAGGAATCGGATGCCGACTGGGCAAACAATTCAGGGTCGGCATGGGCGTTTAGCCGGGTACCGTCTTCCCAGAAGTAGTGGCAGACCACCGGAAGTTTGACGTATTCAAAATGCCGGCTGCTGTCTTCACCCGCCAGCTTGAATAATTCATCCACATAGTGCGGCATAGTAAACAGGGAAGGACCTGCGTCGAAGCGATACCCGTCGAGGGAAAACTCGGATAGTTTGCCACCGGGGTAGGCATTGGCTTCAAAGACTTCTACCTGATAGCCGCGGCAGGCCATTCTGACGGCGGAAGCGAGCCCGGCTATTCCTGCCCCTATGATGGCGATTTTCATTGTCTTTCTTTGTGAATTCTGCTATAAAACAGCGGAACGGCGAGATTGTTGACGTAAATGTTGGATGTTGAATGTCTGATGTTTGATGAAAATAAACCCTTCCCGACTTCCCTTTGGTCAGTACGGGACTCCTTTCAATCGCATAAACCCTCATAAACCCTCATAAACCTATAAACCTTCATTCTTCATTCTTCCTTATCAAAGGCAATTCCACAATAAAGGAGGTGCCTTTGTCTTTTTCGGTAAAAAAATAGAGGTTGCCGCCGGCGGCTTCGACGATATTTTTAGACATAGCGAGGCCGAGGCCCGTGCCGGAGGATTTGGTAGTAAAATTGGGGTAGAACACTTTTTCCTGCAATTCATCGGGGATACCATCGCCGTTATCGGCTACCGTTATAACCGCCTTTTGGTCTTGTAGCACAAGGGAAATATTGACGATTCCTTGTTTTCCGTCGGGGATAGCTTGTATGGCATTTTTAACGAGGTTATTGAGTACGCGGAGGAGTTGGCTTCTATCGGCAAAAACCAGGAGCGGGGTAGGGGGGAGTTGGCAGGTAACGGCCACTCCGTGTTCGGGGTGGCTTTTGCCAAATAAATCGCCTACGGCTTGTACAATCAGATTGAGGTTGCATTCTTCATTTTCAGGGCGGGGCATTTGCGCAAAATGGGAAAATTCGTTGGCAATGCGGGCCAGGTTGTCAATTTGTTCGATAAGTGTTTGGGCGGTACGCGTCATCAGTTGATTGGCTTCTTCTGGGCGGGTTTTTACGGCGTGTTGGAGGAGTTGCACGCTGAGTTTCATGGGGGTCAGCGGGTTCTTGATTTCGTGGGCTACCTGTTTGGCCATTTCGCGCCAGGCGCCTTCGCGTTCCGACAGTTTCAATTGCCGGGCGCTGTCTTCCAGTTTGGCGATCATGGCGTTGTATTGGGCTACCAATTCGCCGATTTCATCGCGGGTATGCCATTCGAGCAATTCATTTTGCCCCAATTGTACGCGACCCAGTTTATCTCCGATTTTTTCGATGGGTTTTGTTATAGAATTTGACATAGCAATGGCGACGGCCCCCGATGCCAGCAGGAGGAAAATATACAAGGTCAGAAAGGTCTCCAGCAAGGGATAGAAATAGGTGTTTAGCTGAATTTCGGCAGATTCCTCACTCAGGCCTACATACGCCAGCACTTTACCTCCTTTTTCGCTGACCGGAATAAAAGTGCTTTGATCGGATCTAAACACGTAGGTCATCGAGCTGGTATCTGTAAGCAGAAATTGAGGAGGCATCACGGGCAAGAGGCCGTTGGTTTGAACGCCGGGGACTGTAGCGGTTTGCTGTAAAAGGCCTTGCGCAGAGTACAGTCCCAAAATGGCGTTATAGTTTGCGGCTAATGAGGGCAATTCCTTTTTAATGATCTGAGGCGCCACATACTTAACTGTAGCCGACAAGTGATTGATCTTTTCTTCGCGGCGAAGCTGGTTGAGTTGAGAGTTAGATTCTTTAAAATAACTACCCGTGACCCAGCCTATGAATGCAAACCCCAGCAGCGTATACACAATAAGGTATTGCTGAAGGCGGTGGCGCAGAGATGGTTTTAATCCGTTAAACAGGGAAGAAACAGTGTGCGTGTAATGGTTCAGGGATAGCAGCCCGATTACCAGTCCGACGAGTAAGGAAAAAGACAGGGAAAAAAGTGGCATAACCCCCGGATAAGGAGATAGATCCGGTAGGTTGGCGCTATTCGACAAAGTGTTGTGCATATAGACGGCGCAAAAAGCCGCTATAAGTGCAATCCATACAAAAAGCCATATCAGCCCGGGCGCCTCCTGGTCGGCATACAGGTCAAAAAACACCAGGAATAAAAACACAACCAGGCCCAGCTCCAGCATAGATAAATTAAGTACGGAAGAAGGCAGCAACAGGGCGGCGCCTACTGCGATTGCCGCAGCCGTCGATAAGCGCAGGGAGAGTGATTTGACCACAAATATCAATCCGGTTTGGAAGCGGTGTACCAGGATGAACACCGTAATCGCCATGAGCAGGCCACAGGCGACAATGGCGATCCCCAATGGCGGGATTTCAAAAATGGTGTTTGCCTGCAGATGTATATCGGCGTCTTGCAATAACCTGCCCCAACTGTACAAATAAGTCCACATGATGCCGGCGCAAAGCCCCTGGATGAGCAGCAACCTGCCCAGTACTCCGGTTGATTGAGCCGTTGCTTTCTCAGCCAGTTTTATGCGATTAAATAATGCGCTAATCCAGAGTAGCAGTAGCGTTGCGATCACCCATTGCACCGGGGTGCACAAAGGCCTGGGCAAAGAAGCCATAGGTTTGAAGAACGTCCATATCTCCCATCCGGCCCTTTGCGAAAATACTTGCCAGCCTAATAGAATGCCACAAGCCGTAAGGAAGCTAACGGCAAGTCCTTGCCAGTTTTTGTAAGTCCTGACCATCTCATTGGCCCAGGCGTTAGCGCTTACCACGGCCAATAGCGAAAGCAAGCCGAGTAAAATTACGGTGATAATGCGCAAATGCGGAGGCAACCATATATTGGACGTCTTTAAATAACAAAGCTGTTGTCCGGAAAGAGAAGAGAGGAATAGGGGGTGTTTATCCCGACTAAAATGCCAGCCCTGCGGTATGGGCAGGTGGGCTTTTGTGAGCGGTAAAGTGGCAATGAGGTAATAATCATCAGGTAACCTTTTTGACCAGCAGGCATACCAACCCACTTCCAGCGAGTCGACCAGGAGAGAGGGCAAGGTATCAATACGCGAGGTAATATCCCCCGGAAACACCCTGTCTTCTTTTGACCAGGCCAATAGACTGTCGCGCTGATAAAGCCAAAGTGAAAAGGGCGCTACGTTCTTATCTGTAGATATCAGTACTTCGCGGGCACGGTAAGGCCAGTCGGGCTGGGAACTCCAGGACTGTTGGAATTGGTTAATCTGTTTCTCTGCGCTGTGAAAAGCGTTTTGCAAGTTGCGCCGGGCAGCTTCTTTAGGCGATAACAGGCCGATGCCGACATATAATACCAAGCCAACCAAACAGGTTGTCAGTAGTACAATTTTAGCATGTAGCGTTTGTCTGAACACAGGAAAGGGGGAAAAGTGATATAAAGCGCTTTTCGTACGGGGTTTTATACGCTGAAAGGGCAAAAAGGTTGCAAGGGTAAACCACCGACCGCCGACTGCCGACTGCCGACCGCCGATTGCTGATTGCTGATTGCTAACTGCAAAAAACAGCTATCTTTGGGATATTGTAAGCTGCTCTATCGCGGTTTCGCCCTTTCGGGGGTGAAAATGAGGAAAGTCCGGACAACGTAGAGCGCCACGCCATCTAACGGATGGGCTTTCGCTGCAAGGCGGGAGACGGAAAGTGTCACAGAAAAGATACCGCCGATGCCGCTTCGGCGGCAGGTAAGGGTGAAATCGTGCGGTAAGAGCGCACGCCGGGGTAGGGCAACCTATCCTGTGGATAAACCCCGTGGGTTGAAATGCCATGTACACCTCGATGAACTCTGCGGAGTTCGACGGGTTGCTCGCCTGTTTTTCTACTGAAAGTCGGGGGGGGTAGGCAGATACACCCCGTTGGTGACGGCGGGGGTAGATAAATGATAGAGGACCTGCGCAAGCGGGGGACAGAATCCGGCTTACAGGCTTACAATATATGGGCTGCCTCCTTGTGGAGACAGCCCATTTATTTTATACAAAAGAAAAATAGCGTTGATTAATTCTCGGCATCGAAAGCGCTGAAGTCGAACAGCAGCGAGAAACGCAACGTATTGTCGAGCGGGTTGCGTTGGTTGGTAGTGGGGATGAGGTACGAGAAATTGAGGCCGAAAATATTGTAGCGAAGCCCCAGGCCTACCGTAAAGTATTTGCGGTTGCCTTTTTGGGAGTTTTCGTTAAAATAACCTGCGCGAACGGCGAATTGCTGGTCGTACCAATATTCTACGCCTGCGGAGTACATTAGTTCGCGGAGTTCTTCGGCGCCTCCTTCGGGGGCATCGCCAAACGAAGAGAAGATACCTTTGATCGAAGAATAATCTTTGTAATCGGAGCGGCCGTCGCCGTCGGTATCGCAATCGGGGCCCTGGCAGGGCGTGGGCACCATGAGTTTATTGATATCGGCGGCAAAAGTCAGCGTGTTGAAGTCATCGAGTTGGATATCCCAGGCGGCGCCGAGGCCGAAGTTGGCCGGAAGGAAATCGCGGTCGATAGAGCGGGTATACGTGATTTTGGAACCGATATTGGTAAATGCGAGACCGATAGTGAGGTCAGACTCTCTTTGGTTGAGATCGATAGGCGTGCGATAAGTGAAAGAGATATCGGCAGCGCCGGCAACGCCTGGCTCTATCGTTTCGCCTTCCACCTGTTGGCCTGCCGCCAGGTTGCTGTAGATCAACTTACCGCTCACCGAGGCTGAAAGCTTGTCGGCGAGTTTACGGGCGTATGCTACGCTGAGTTCAAACTCGTTGGGTCGGCCGGTATTGAGGGGTTCGCCGTTGACATCGGTAAACTGGATGCTGCCCAGCGAGAAATAGCGCAGGCCGAAACCCAGGGTTTGCAGGTCATCGAGTTTGTAGTAGCCGGTCAGATAGGCCAGATACACGTCGTTGAGGCCCAGCGAGCGCAACCAGGGGGTATACGTGGCCGAGATGCTGAGTTTTTTCTCCGCAAATGCCAGTTTGGAGGGATTAAAATGCATCGCATTGGGATCGGCGGTGAGGCCGATGCCTACGTCACCCATTGCACCCGAACGCGCGTCGGCAACGATGCGCAGGAAGGGCACCGCAGTGACCACTACGTTGATACAGGGGGTACCGTCGAGATTGTAGTACTTGCCGTCTTCGCCTTTAAAGCACTGGGCTTGGGCATCGGTGACCGAGACGGCGAGAAGCAGGGCGACAGCAAATAGCTGGAGTAAGATACTTTTCATGAGAATCCGTTACGTTTCAGAAATTGTTCGCAAATATAGGCTTAAATGTTGCATACTCACTATACGAAAATTTTGGCATCTTATTTTAGGATAACCAATTTTTCAAACGCACTTTCTCCGTTAATGTTACCTGTTCCGGCATTTGAACGCACTTTTACCTTATATAAATACACGCCTTTGGCCAGGCGGTCGCCAAAATCATCGCGTCCGTCCCATGCGATACAATCGTCGCGGCGAAGGGCGCCGTCGGAAAACATGGTGTGGTCGATCGTTTTTACCATCCGGCCCGAAACCGTATAAATCTGGATCAACACATCAAGTTGCCGGCCCGACATATTGTGGTCGAACTGAAAGCAGGTATAATCTGTAAACGGGTTGGGGTAATTGAGCACGTGTTGCAGGGCGATGCCTTCGGAGGAAGCCACCACAAATTCAGTGAGACCTTCGCCGGAGTTGTTGGAAACATCCCAGGCTTTTACGCTAATTTTATGGCGGCCTTCGGGAAGTTTTGACAGCGGATAGCGCACCGTGCCTTGGGTATAGTCGTCCAGCTCGGCTTCGTAGAAGTCGTTGAGCAGCAGGGAGTTTTGGGTGTCGTCGTTGAGTACGCCTTCGAGATCGTGGCCGATACTATTGCCTGCCACGTTAATGCCGTTGTCGTCTTGTAATTTGACGAGCAAGACCGGCTTGTCATTTGTAATACTTCCAAACACAAAATCTTCGGTATTCATAAATACGTTGACAAGCGGGCCCTGGTCGTCGGCCAGCCCTTCGGGATACGTACCGCCGATAATAATATTGCTATAGGCGCCTGCGGCGTCAGTCATACGCGATTCATCGGCGGCATAATAGCTTATTTTGCCTTGTCCGAAGGTGTAATTGATATCCTTGGGAATAACAAACGTAAACCGGAAGGCGCCGTTTTGCACGGATGCGCGGCCTTTAAACAGAATATTGCGTTGTACATTGAAGTTGCGTACCCGGCTGCCCGAGTCTTGTCCCAGCGTAGTTACCGAAGCTGTTTTATCGTAAATAGTGGGATACACCACCCCGTTGAAATTGGTCATGGGCTGGCCGTTGTCGTCAACTACTACGCCTTCAATCGTGACGCGTTGCAGTGCGCGCAGCGTATCGGCAGCGCCGTCGGCGACATCGTGGGTATTTATTTTGGTAGTAGCCACACCATAGCGGGGCACTGCCAGCACCATAGCCGGATCGCCGATGAGGGCGAATTTTCGGGAGTTGGTAGTGATGGTAGGGCTGGTGAAGCTGTTTTTGGCGTGTTGCATAGCTTCGCCGATAGTAGGAATGGCGTTATTTTCTTTTGTGAATAAATTGACAAGCGCTGCATCGGTGAGCAGTGCATTTTCGTTGGCATAGACGGCACGGGTGGTGCTGAGCAGACCCACAGCGCCGCCATTGGCGTTGAGAATAGTTTCTTCGCCGGCGCTGACAAAACCGGGGTCGTCGAAGCCGGTAAACGAGCAGGTAGCCGTGAGGAAAAGGGGCAGGCGGTCGGTGTTATCCCAGTCTTGAATTTCCGTAATATTCAGGATGCGTTCCTGCGCCCAGCCTTTGGGGCCGCCATGGCCCAGGTAGGTCATTACCAGCAGCCCTTTGAAGATAGAGCGGTCGATAGACTGGTTGACCTGCGAATAGCGGTCGCCGGCGGGGGTGGATTCCTGGGGGAAAGCGTCGATATAGAGTTTGTCGATATTGTAATTGGGGAAGTTTTGTCCGATATCTACGGCGATGGCATCGGCAGAGTCAATATGGAGGTTGAGGTCTTCGTCATCGCTGACAAACAACACGCGGTTGCGCCAGTCGCGCAGCATAGTGGGTTCGGTATCGTAGGCGATCAGTTTATTGACCATATTTTCAGCTTCTTCGGGGGTTTTCACGGGCAGGCGCCCAACGGCTATATTCAGCATGCCGCTGAGCGGATTAGAATTGCCGCCGTTGGAGAACAGGGCGTAGTAGTCGTCGGAGGGAAAGGCATACAGGGGGTTGTATGAATCCTGTTGGTAAGTGGGCACGAAATTATTACCCAAGTCGTAGATATTGCGCGGGTCAAACGAGCCGTCGCCCAACAGCAGCAGATATTTAAAGCGGTCGGTTCGTTCATAGACCATTCGGGCAAAGTCGCGGATAGCTGTGGGGTCGAGTTTCCCTGACGAGAATTCGTTGTACACCGATTCGATAGGCGCCAGCGAGACGTTCAGTCCGTTGTGGTCGGCGCGATGCTGGGCCAGCCGTTGTGCCTGGCTTTCAAAATCGGGATGATAAATTATAATCATATCGGTTTCGGCAATACCGTGCAGATTTTGGTTGGCAATTTTCCCGATGGCTGTAGGAGTGGGAATATTTTTGGTATTATCGAAAGCGATAAATTCGCGCAGGGCGCCGCCTGGTGCGCCAAACCGGATTTGGCTGCCTTCGAGTGAAGTCTGTTGCGATTTAGGTTGAAGCGGGTTGGTAATATCCCAAACCTGAATTTGCGCGCCGGCGTTGTCCAATACATAGGCGGAGGCGGTTTGGCTAATAGTTTCTACATCGCGGAACGCCATTTGGTCGCCGTGCATACGCAATTGGCGGCGTACGTTGAGTTGAAGGAAGTCGAGCCAGCCTTCGCTTTCGCTTACGCCGGCGGGTTGGGGGTAGATGACTTTGGCGGAAACCTGTGCGTCAGAGAGGGTGACTTCGCCGGAAAGTACGGCCGTATTGGCGTAATTGCGGTTATTGTCGTCGAGGTCGTACACGGCGGCTGCGATTTCGCTAATTAGCTCCGTACCATTTAGTTGAATCCTGAAATGCGAGGGTTTGGTAGCGCGGAGGGCCATCCTGGCGTGTACGACGGCCGGGGAAGCGGTAATTAAGTTGGGAAATTGGAAGGCGCCGGGATAGTCGTAATCGCGGGCCACCCGGAAATAGTCGCCAAACCAGTTTTGGCCCGATCCTTGAGCGAGGTCTTTCCATTCGTGGAGCAGATTGAGTTTGTCCTGTTCCAGCCTGGCAAAGTCATTAAAAGCCGTTGAAGTAAAAGTGGTATTGGTTTCGCTGGATTGGGAAGCTATGCGCAGGCCGTTGCCGGGGCCTAATTTTATAAAATAATACGATTCGGTATCGTAAATATTTTTCACCATTTCGAAAGTGCCGTCGTTGGTCAAAAAGCGCCATTTATCGGGGCCTTCGCCATAGAGGAGGATATAGTCCTGCCCGTCGAATTTGCCGTCGTTTTCACCGGCTACAAAGACGGCGTTTTCCACCAGGTCGTCGGGGCGGTCGGCGGCCACATCGGTTGGCAGCATACCGCCGCCGTTGCCGTATACCTTGATCGTACGGGGATCTATATTATCGAGGTTGCTGATTTTCAGCTGGTTTTTG
Organism: Saprospiraceae bacterium; assembly: GCA_013360405.1. GTDB lineage: Bacteria > Bacteroidota > Bacteroidia > Chitinophagales > Saprospiraceae > JABWBR01. Next base: position 21,880 of record JABWBR010000050.1, on the reverse strand, counting down.
AGGAAGTCGTAGGTAAGTTTGTAGACGCCGGTTTGTGAAACGGCTATTTTATAAATATCGCCATCGCTGAGCACCGACAGAGTAGTATTGTTAGGGCCGCGGGCGGCGCCTGTAGAAGAGGGGAGGGCCGACACCTGTAATTCGGCGCTGACCAGGCGTTCGTAACCGTTGCCGGCCTTCACGATAGGCACAAAAGAAATCACGCCGGAAAAATCATTGCGGTTGCGCCATACGTTGGTGATAAACTGCAGGTTTTCTGACAGCTGGGTTTCGTCGCCGGGAGCGGGTTGCCAATTGAAGGGTTCAAACTGAGCGCGTAAGACCTGCACCTGCAACGTGCTATTGGATGCGAGGGGAATGACGCGTTGAACGTAAGGAAGAGAGGGGTAGGCTTCTCCAAAAACGGCGCCTTCAAACCCCCAGCGTTGGAGTTGGGTATTGCCGGCTTGCAGCGTGGCGGGTTGCGATTGCCAGCTAAGGCTTTCGTTTAATACGGTGGTTTGGGCGTCCAGCCAAAATGGCGTTAATATGGCGGCGATAATAGCTGTAAACGTCAAATGTTTCATACCTTACGCGTTGAGTTGCAAAAAAAACGTTGTGAGATAGGGGATATTGCTTATTAACGTACCAGCCTTAAAAAAGGTCGGCTAACCAACTTTTCGGCCTCAAATATCTCGCAAATTAAGGCTTATGGTATTAATTTAACCGCGAATTAGCAGTTATTATACATACTGAAGAGAAGGAGTTATGAAGAAGTGGTTAACGGTGATGATTATTCTGGCGGGCTGTGTGCCTGTATTTTCGCAGGATCCGGTATTCAGCCAGTTTTATGCGGCGCCGCTGCATTTGAACCCGGCCTTTGCCGGAGTGACCAATGCGCCCAGGATTACGCTCAACTACAGAAACCAATACCCGGGTTTCCCCAATGCCTATATTACTTATGCGGCGACGTACGAACAATCTATCGAAGCGCTGAATAGCGGCTTCGGGTTGATGTTAAGTGCGGATGCTGCCGGCGACGGCATTTATAAAACCAACAGAGTGGCTGCGGTGTATGGTTATCGTTTGCAGGCGAGCGATGATTTTTTCATCAAATTCGGCGTAGAGGCCGGTTTGATCCAGACCGTCATCGACTGGAACCGCCTTGTGTTCGGCGATCAGCTCGACCCTCTTACGGGGGCGGTAGACGGCAGCGGCAATCCCAACCCCAGCCAGGAGTTGCAGCCCGAGCGGCTCAACAACACCGTATTTGATGTATCGGCGGGTTTGTTGGCGTATGGGGGGCCGTTTTACGGAGGCGTTTCGGTGAAGCACCTCAACACACCCGATGAGAGCCTCATCAAGCTCAACGAGAATCTCAATGCGGGATTACCTCTGCGCATTACCGTGCACGCCGGAGCGGAATTTAACTTAGGCGGGCGCAATAATAGGGGTAATACGGCGTTTATATCCCCAAATGCGATGTTCATCAAACAGGGGCCTTTCGGCCAGTTTAACGTAGGCGCATACGCCGGTTTCGGGCAATTTTTCGGAGGCGCCTGGTATCGGCACACCTTGTCAAACCCCGATGCAGCTATCGTAATGTTGGGGTTTCGCAAAGGTGTTTTGCGCATAGGCTACAGCTACGACCTCACCCTGTCGCCCTTGGCGCAGGCGCCGGGAGGAACCGGCGGCACCCACGAAGTATCGTTGACCATTAATTTTGACGACAGTCGTGAATTGGCACGCAAGAAGAGAGCTTCGCGGTATAACGATTGTTTTAAGATGTTTAATTAGGTTGTGGGTTGGGTTAGCGGTTAGCAGTTAGCGGTTAGCAGTTAGCAGTTAGCTCTTAGAAGCTAAAACCTAATTGCTAAAACCTAAAAGCTGTTCACTGACAAATGTTAAAGTCTGAGAAAAAAAGCTACTCAACCGAAGCCTCTATGGCATGGAATCACTTTTTCGCTATATTTGCTGGTCGTTTCTAAAAACAAATTATTGAAGTAATGAAAAATCTGTTGAAGTCAGGCGTCATCCTCGTTGTCGTTGCGCTTTTGCTGGGCTCATGCAGTAGCAATGAGCGCTCCGGTTCTACCGGCTGGAAGTACAACGATCAAAAGTGGGGTGGCTTTGAAAAGCTGGATTATCAAGGCCAGGCGACAGGACCCAACCTCGTATTGGTGGAGGGCGGTACCTATACAATGGGTATTACCGACCAGGATGTCACCTACGATTGGAACAACGTTCCTCGCCGCGTTACGGTAACTTCTTTCTACATCGATGAAACGGAGGTTACAAACCTCGACTACCGCGAATACCTGTTTTGGGTAGATCGCGTATTCGGCGAATCGTACCCTGAAGTATTTCAGAAGGCTTTGCCCGATACGTTGGTTTGGCGCGAAGAACTGGCGTTCAACGAGCCGATGGTGGAGACCTATTTCCGCCACCCTTCGTATGACAACTACCCCGTAGTGGGTGTGTCATGGTTGCAAGCCAATGACTACTGCAGGTGGCGTACCGACCGCGTAAACGAAATGATTCTTATTGAGAAGGGTATTCTCAATCCCAATCCGGAGCAAAAAGACGAAGACAACTTCAACTCGGAATCTTATCTCGTAGGCCAATACGAAGGTAATGTGCGCAAGAACCTGAAGGATATTCGCACCGGCGGCGAGCGTCGCGTGCGTTTTGAAGACGGTATTCTCTTGCCCGAATACCGACTGCCTACAGAAGCAGAGTGGGAATACGCCGCCTGGGCGCTTCGTGGCAATCAGGTTTCGGAAAAAGACGAATTGATCAGCGACCGCCGTATTTATGCCTGGAATGGCAACACGGTGCGCTACCAGAAGCGCGACAAGCAGCAGGGTTTTATTCTTGCTAACTTCAAGCGCAGCGGTGGCGACTACATGGGTATGGCCGGCCGCCTCAATGACAATGCCTGTCCTACGGCGCAAGTACGCTCTTATCCGCCCAATGATTACGGTCTCTACGATATGGCCGGCAACGTGAACGAATGGACGCTCGACATATACCGTCCGCTCACCAGCACGACGCTGCGCGACGTAGAAAACCAGGATCTCAATCCCTTCCGCGGTAACAAATTCCAGCAGAAGCAATTGGACGAAGAAGGCAAGCCTGTAGAAAAAGACAGCCTTGGCCGCGTGAAATACCGCTATGTAGAAGATGACGAGGTGGCCAACCGCGAGAACTACAAAGTAGGCCAGCCGTTTAACTTCCTCGACGGCGACCAGCAGTCGCAGGCGTTTTACGACTATGGCCAGCACACGCTTGTCAGCGACAAGGCCCGCGTTTTCAAAGGCGGCTCTTGGGCCGACCGCGCCTTCTGGCTCTCGCCGGGTACTCGCCGCTTCAAAGACGAAGACAAGGCCGACCGCACGATCGGTTTCCGTTGTGCGATGGTTCGCGTGGGTGCGCCTACGGATGAACCCAGCGGTATCGCCTTTAAGTCGAAGAAAAAGTCGAAACCCAAAAGGTACAAGTAGGATTTATCTATTCTACTATACGATAACAGCGAGGCGCCCGGGAGGAATCCGGGGCGCCTCGCTGCGTTATTACTTTCAAAGTTCTTACCTTTAGCGGCTTATTCGGGTTTGATATGACTTTAGATCATTTATATGCCATATTCCAGCAGCATCCGCGGTGTTGTACAGATTCGAGGATGGTGCAGCGGGGCGATATTTTTTTCGCTTTGCGGGGCGATAATTTTGACGGCAACCAATACGCTGCCAAAGCATTGGAAGCCGGCGCCACTTACGTCGTTGTTGACGACCCGCTGGTATATCGGGAAGGCGATGCGCGGTATTTGCTGGTAGATAACGTATTGCTCACCCTGCAAGACCTGGCGCGCTTTCACCGCCGCAAATTCGATATTCCGGTGATCGCCATTGGCGGCAGCAACGGAAAAACCACCACAAAAGAGCTGGTTAGCGCCGTGTTGCGCAACCACTATCCTATGTACGCCACGCCGGGCAATCTCAATAATCATATCGGCGTGCCGCTCACCTTGCTCCATATACCGCCGAAAACGGAAGTTGCCGTAGTTGAAATGGGCGCCAACCATCAGGGAGAGATGGCCTTTTTGTGTCGTATTGCAGAGCCTACGCACGGCTTGCTTACCAATATCGGCAAAGAACACCTGGAAGGTTTCGGGAGCATAGAAGGCGTGCGGCAGGCTGAATCGGAGCTTTACCGCTATCTTGCTGCCGGCAACGGCATGGCATTTATCAATCGCGACGAACCCGACCTGGAGCAATTAGCCCGCCCGGTAACCAAAAAATTGCTTTACGGCCATGTGCCGGTATTGAACCCCGACCAAAAACGGCTGTATGAGATGAGTCTGCTTACGGCACAACCCTTCCTAAGCGTAGCGTTTTGGAGTGATAATGGCGAATTGATAACAGCCCATACCAGGTTATTGGGGCATTACAACCTGGGCAATATCATGACTGCCATTGCGCTGGGACAGTATTTTAAGGTGCCTGCATTAAAAATAAAAGAAGCCCTCGAGCAATACGTGCCGGCCAATAACCGCTCGCAATTGCTCGAAAAAGGCGGCAATACCTATATCATGGATGCCTACAATGCCAATCCCAGCAGTATGGAAAAGGCTATCCTCAGCTTTGCAGCGATGGAGGGCCATCCAAAAATTGCGGTACTGGGCGATATGTTGGAGTTGGGCGAAGCCAGCGAGCACGAACACGATTATATTGCCAGGCTGGCGCTCAACCAGCGCATAGACGAATTGCTGCTTATCGGCAAAGATTTTGCCAAGGTAGCCGACGAATTGGGCGTTCGCCATTTTGCCGATTCAGATGCGCTGGCCTATTGGTGGCGTGAGCACTCGCCAAAAGGGGCTTTGGTGCTGGTAAAAGGCTCGCGCGGCATCAGGTTGGAGCGGATGATGGATGTTGGATGTTGAATGTTTGTTTATTACTTTTGTAGGAAAGATAGCCGCTGAATGATAAAGCTCGCAAGTAGCCTGATAATTATTTGTTGTTGTATTTCTGTTCTCAGCGCTCAACGCATTTCCATAGAGAACCTGACGATAGAGGATGGCCTGTCGCAGGGTATGGTATACGATATTCTGCAAACCCGCGACGGATTTCTCTGGGTGGGCACCAAAGACGGCCTAAATCGCTACGACGGCTACAACTTCAGGGCGTGGAACAATGATCCTGCCGATCCTTTTTCTTTAGCTGATAATACAATTACCGCCCTTTTTGAGGACAGCCGCGGATGGCTTTGGGTGGGCAGCCAGAGCAAGGGCTTGCATTTATTTGACCGACAATCAAACCGTTTTTTTCATTTTACCTTTCCAATAGTTGCAAACAGGGGCAAACAGGGATTATTCGATATACGCCAAATTATTGAAGATGCCGATGGGCATATTTGGGTTGCCAATAGAGGAGGAGGCGTATTCAAGCTGACAATCCCCCGGGAGTGGGCCGAAGCGCTGCCCGATAAGCCTGAATTGGGTATGCTCACCACCCTCAAGCCTGTCATTTTCCCGGTGGCAGAATCGTCAGAGAGCGATTTTCCAGAAGAATTTCGTGCCTTATGTTTGGTGAATTCAAACCGCATTCTGATAGGCACATCGGAACACTTGTATGAAGTAGACCCTCGTACACTTGCGCTTCGGCTTGTAAATATGTACACAAATAGGAGTCAGGAGGTATCGGGACTTTTAAAGACCAGGCAAAACGTGATATGGGGCGTTAATAGATATGAGGTTTTTGTTTATCAAAACAATCAATTTGCGCATTATCTATTTCCTGAAGGCGCATTTGTTGATGTAAATCCGCTCATAAAGGCCGACGAAAATGACCGTGTATGGATTTTGTTTGGAAATAAATTATGGACGGTTTCAGGCACACAATTGGTGCAGATGGGCAAACCCGATTATCTCATCGACAAATCGGCGGATGCTCTTTTTCCGGATGATCAGGGCAATATATGGGTGGGAACACTGGGATACGGCCTGCGCAAAATTACGCCGCGAAAAGCCATGTTCAACAGCAGCCTGGAAGGGCACAGTATTTGGGGGGTGTGGCAAAGTAAGGCACAGGAAGTGTATATTAAAATAGTAAATAAGATATACACTTACCAAAGACATACCAACCGATTGTCAGACGAGGGAGCTTTTCCAGATGCCTTACCGCAACAAAATGACATGGTTTTTGAGCCTTCCGGCAATTTTTGGTTGTTGTGCGGGTTGAGAGAAGAAACTGTCAATATCACGGAATTACGCCGCTACCGGCCTGATAAAACGCTGATCAAAGCGTATCCCGTCAAGTTGGACCGCTACGCTTATGCCCGGTTGTTATACACTTCTGACGGCGCTTTGTGGGCATCGGGCATATCGGGACAATTGTTGCGATTGATGCCTGAAACAGGGAAAATCACCACATACGATTTAGGGGTTCTTTTTGGGAAAGATGCGCATTCCGTGCTCGTTTTTGCACTGGTAGAAGACGGCAACGGCCATATCTGGGCCGGCACCCAACTGGGGTTGGTGAGAGGCGTGCGAAAAGGTGATCAGATTAATTTTACATTATACAAAACAGATTTTCACCAAAAACAAACGCTAAGCAACAACTCTGTAGCCTGTCTGCTGCCTGATCCGGTTATGCCCGAAAAGATCCTTTGGATCGGTACCAAAGGGGGCGGAATCAACCGGTTGGATATTCAAACTAACCGATTCTCCCAAATAACCACAACAGAGGGCTTGCCCAACAACGTGGTATACGGCATTTTATCCGACAAGGAGGGAAACCTGTGGTGTAGCACCAACAGGGGCCTGGCGAAAATTATACTCCAAAACAGATACCTGGATCAGATCATAACTTACACAGCCGGCGACGGTTTACAAAGCAGTGAATTTAATACGCAGGCCTATTACAAGGGGGCCGGCGGGGAGTTATTTTTCGGCGGCGTCAACGGCTTGAATTATTTTTTTCCGGAAAAATTAAAATTTAATTCAAAAACACCCAATACATATATCGTCGGGCTGGATGTTAACAACAAACCCATGTGGATGGAGGAAGACCGGCAAACACCGTTGGAATACCTGCGCCGATTGAAATTATCGCATAACGAAAACAACCTGTCTTTTGAGTTTTCGGCTACAGACTTTACCGCCCCGGGTACAAACCAGTACAAATACCAGCTATTGCCGCTAGAAAAGGACTGGGTATTCGATCGCGAGCATCATTTTGCGCACTATACCCACTTATCTCCCGGCCGTTACCGGTTTAGGGTACTGGGTAGTAATAGCTCGGGTACATGGAGTGAAACGCCGCAGGAAATAGAAATCATCATCACTCCACCCTGGTGGGCTTCCACCCTTGCGTACTTGTGTTATATACTGATAGCAGCCCTGATCTTATGGCAAATATACCGCGCGCATATCCGCAATATACGATTGACCGCCCGGGTTGCTTATGAGCAACGCGAACTCGAGCGGGTACGCGATTTGGAGCAAATGAAATCCAATTTTTTTTCCAATATCACCCATGAATTCCGAACGCCCATTACACTGATCCTGGAGCCGCTGCGGCAAATACTCCACGACCCTTCGCAAGAGAAATGGCTTTCGAAGGTACGACTGGCTGAAAATAACAGCCGGAAATTGTTGCACCTGGTTAACCAACTCCTCGATTTGGCCAAATTGGAAAGCGGCGCCATGAAAACGGAATACCGCCTGGCACGCGCCGGCGATATTTTCAGGCCCGTGGTAGAATCCTTTGCAGGCATAGCAGAAAACAAGGACGTTTCGCTTCATTATGAGGAGAGTGGTGAAGACGTGCTGGGCGAATTCGACCAGGACAAGCTGGAGAAAATAGGCGCCAACCTGTTGTCAAATGCACTGAAATTTACCCCGTCCGGCGGAAGCATTCGGGTAACATATGAGGTGAAAGCGGTGCAGCCGATGCCCGACGCCCAAATAGCAGAGGGCTATTTGGTGTTTTCTGTAAGCGATACAGGCAGAGGGATTGCGCCTGAAGACCTTCCCCGTATTTTTGAACGGTTTTACCAATCTGCAGACGAAGCGAAGCAGGAATTACAGGCAGGCACGGGTATCGGCCTGGCGCTTTGCAGAGAACTGGCCGGGATGATGGATGGAAAAATAGATGTAGAAAGCAAATTAGGTAAAGGCGCCACCTTTACCCTCAGGCTTCCGCTTCGCAAGGCGATTTTTGTGGGTAATAGGAATGAGGAGCCTTTGAAGGAATTCCTGGAAGATACGGAGGTAAATGATATGCAGGAGGTCGGGGCGCTGGTACCCGCGATGCAGAAGGGGCGTCCGCTGGTTTTACTCGCCGAAGACAATGATGAATTGCGGGCCTTCCTTCAGCAAACCCTATCAGACAGGTATAATGTGCTTGTAGCGCCCAACGGGGCGGAAGCCTTAATCCTCGCCCGTGATAAGGTGCCGGATATTGTCGTTTCCGACCTGGTAATGCCCCAACTTGACGGAATAGGGCTGCTCGACGCGCTGAAAAAGGATGTAGTGACCAGCCATATACCTGTGGTGCTGCTTACGGCCAAAACCGCCCTTGAAAGCCGTCTGAAAGGCCTTCAACACGGCGCTGATGCCTATCTGAACAAACCGTTTAATACAGAAGAACTCCTGGCATGGCTGGATAATTTGCTAGAGAGCAGGCGACGGCTACAGGAGAAATTCAACGTGGCAGAAGAGAAAGGCAAGTTTGCTTCCCCATCTTCAAGCGGCCACGCGCTGGGGAATATCGATCGGAAGTTTCTGGCTCGATTACACGAAGTAGTCGAAGAGGAATTGGAAAACGACCAACTCAGTGCCGAAGACCTCGCCCGGCATTTGACGATGAGCCGTTCTCAACTGCACCGCAAACTCACCGCCATCACCGGCCAGTCGACAGGAGAGTTCCTGCGCAATTATCGTCTCGACAAGGCTATGCAATTGTTGCGCACCGGCGAAGGCAACGTGAGCGAGATCGCCTGGCGCGTGGGTTTTGTCAATGCCAAACACTTTTCAACTTCCTTCAAGGAGCGCTTCGGCGTGTCACCCAGCGAGGTTAAATCAAGCCTGGCCAACTGATTGACACAAATACAAACCTTTTTGCAACATATAGAAACCTCGGTTTGATCTCCTGCTTGTAAATTTGTAACCAGAAATTAAGCATTACAAGCCGGTATTTGCCGGTTTAATGATACTTAACTTTTTTACATTAAGGGGACTACTAAATTTTAACAGTGGTTTGCAGGTAATGACCTTGCAGACCACTGTTTTTTTTGAGTGAACAGTTCACCTCTTAACCACAATTTTCTTTACCAGCAAAGTATCGGACGTCGTCAATCCACATAATACATATACTCCGGGTGGAATATCCGATAAATCCAGCCGAAGTAAATTTCCTAGGGGTTTTACATCAACAAGGCGGCGCGCCCCATTCATAGCTATCAAATTCCAGGCATTTACATGGCCGGCGTATTGTACAAATAACTCATTTGTCGCCGGGTTGGGAAAGACCGTGATTTCTTCCGCCTGTAGTTCACTGTTGCCCGTGGTGAGGTCGCAATACACTTGAAACAGGTACAGATAAAACTGAGTTCCTCCCATGAGAGAAACGGTGACGGCATCCAAGCCTTCAAAGCCGGGATCGGGGCGGTAGGCAATCCCGGCGCCGTCGGTGGGTTCCAGAATGATCTCTGCATGGCCGTGCTGGGCCTGCTGAAGCACTTGCGGAGCCCACCAGCCGCTCAGGTTGTTGATGTAAACCGAGTCATTGCAGTGCACCAAATTCGGGAAGACTGGAGAAACAGGATCCGGACAACTGATTTGATACACATAAATGCCCGTATCGCAAGTAATTTGGGTAGCGTGGGCGCATGCGACCACTAATGTATCGACGCCTTCAAAATGAGGTGGCGCCACATATTGCAGCAAATTCGGTTCTATAAAATCGCCCAGTAGCATGGCATGGCCGTAGGTGGGCAGATCCACGATTTGGGCAGGATTCCAGGTGGGATAGCCGAGGCTGCCGACGATGCTGGTATCGCCGCAGGTGATATCCCGGGTTTCGGTGAAAGTTTGCGCGCCGGCGAGCAAAGGCAACGCCAAGGCCATGGCTACGAGTAGCATTTTTTTCATAAGGCTGGTTTTTTAATAAAAGACGTAAAAACCAGCTCGTATGGTTGGATTAACGCCCGTACAGTGCAGCGTATCGCGCAATGTATTTGCCGATTACGTCAAATTCGATATTCACGCGGGTGCCGGGTTTGATATCCTGAAAATTGGTGTTTTCGTAGGTATAAGGGATAATCGCCACCGAAAATACGTCATCGTGCGGATTAACCACGGTGAGACTGACGCCGTTGATAGCTATGGAGCCTTTATCTACCAGCAGGTGTTCGGGACTGGGGTTGTACCGAAAGTGGTAATACCAGCTGCCGTCGGCTTCCTCCACGCCTGTACACACGGCGGTAGCGTCCACGTGGCCTTGCACGATATGGCCGTCGAGGCGACCATCGGAGCGCATAGCCCTTTCGAGGTTCACTTTATCGCCCACCTGCAAATCGCCCAGATTGGAGCGCAGCAGGGTCTCGGCGATGGCCGTGACGGTGTGGTCGCCCTCGCCCTTGCCCACCACGGTGAGGCACACGCCGTTGTGCGAGAGGCTTTGATCAATTTTCAGTTCGTCAGAGACCGGGGCCTTAAACGTAAAATGCACGTTGCCGCCTTCGCGGCGAATTTGGGCTACTTCGCCCATAGCTTCGATAATTCCTGTAAACATAACTTATCTGATCAGTTCGATATATCCGCTCAACACGTTGGGATTGACACTAATGCCACTCACGCGCCGTTCGAGTAAGCGGCAGGTGTAAAAATAGGTGCCTGTTGCCAGCGCTTCTCCTTTGGCGTTATTGCCATTCCAGTTGAGTGCCGGATCGTTTGTTTTGAATACCAGTTGTCCCCATCGGTTAAATACTTCAAATTCGACACTTTCGATAAAGCAGGATGAAATGGGAATAAACAGGTCGTTTTGTTGGTCGCCATTGGGTGTAAATGCATTGGGTAGCACATAGAAGGGGCAATTGTCTACGCACACCACGTTGCTAAATGGGCTTTCGTTGGCAAACGAATCAAGGGCGGTCACGGCATAACAGCCTGCGATGCCAAATTCCGGTCTGTGTTCGAAGTTCGTAATTCGGGAGTCGTCAACAAAAGCGATTTTAATAAAATCAGCGCCTTGGGTGGGTGCGTAGTAAATATTATAGGATACCACGTCGTCAGTAGTGGCGCATAGCGACATGGGATTAACCCAAGTGAGTGTATTGAACAGGTTTTGCTCATCGTCGCAGTTAACGAGTTCGTCGCATACATTATCGACTTCCAGCGTAGGGGGGCAGGGTGGTACGTTGTCTATCGGGGTTGCACAGCTTTCCTGGGAGAAATTTTCAATGGGATTGACAATCCCGCTGACGCCGTAGGAGCCTTCGCTTTTTACTTTGTAGCAATACGATACACCGTTTACCAGGCCGGTATCTACGTAAGCGGGATCTACCACGGTGGCTATCGAATCGAAGACTCCCGAGGCATTTTTGCGGTAGACGGTATAGCTGTAATTATTCCAGGGCACCGTTTCCGTCCAGGACAGGGCATTGGCATTGTCGGTGGGCGATACATTCAGAAATACCGACGAAGCGGGATTAGTAGCGCCCAGCAGGGTAGCGCCGCCCTGGATGTAGAAATTGACCATATAGCTGTATGCGCTGCCGGCAGTATTGAGGCCGTTATCCACGAAGCAGGTATCATTAGCTGCGGCATAAGTAGGACTGTCGAATGAAACGCCGATGGGCTGAAAGTCGGCTTCGTTAGCGGTTTGTCCAGGCGCTCTGAGCACTTCATAGCGGTAGGGGCCAGGGTTGAGCAGCGTATCGAGGTCGGGCAGCAGCGGTTTCGACCAGCAAACGCGCATCTGCCCATCGGTTGCGTCGGTTTGCTGCACGTCTACGTGCGTAATGAGGGGTAAATCGCGGCTGAGTTGCACGCAAATTTCTGCCGAGGGCAGGCTCTCTACGCGGTTGTAGGTGTATTGCCCGCCGGGCGTAGTCCTGGCAAATTCGCCCAGAATGCGATAGCAGTATGTTCTGCCCCGTTCCAGGTTGGAATCGAGGTAGAAATATCGGTCGTTTTGGACTTGCTGGATGGGGATATTGGTCAACTTGGTATAACCTCTGCCTTCCAGTCCCGTGACGCATTCGTCAATGGGGAAATTATTGCTGCCTTCGCGCCGCCACACGGTAAAGCCCCGGAAATAATTGTCGAGCGTATTGTCGCAAAAATAAGGTTTGGCCCAGGTCACGGTCACTTGCCCGGAGGCGGGTTGGGCCTGTACATCCTGGGGTGGCGGGCCGACGACCTTGATACGCATACTTTTCAATGTAGCCAGCCCCGAGGAGTCGCCAAAATAGTTGTCGACGGCTTTGAATACCACCGAATAAAACTGATCGGAGACGTGTTCGCAGGCGGTTTGCCAGGTAAAGGTTTTTACCACGGGGTCGTCTTCAAATATATTGGTATCGGGGGTGAAGGTAGCGGGGCTGACGGCCACTTCGAAGGGGCCGCCCAATGCGGTGAGCCTGACTTTTTGGATTGTTTCCGGCAGCGGAGCGGTGGCCGATACCTCAAAACTGATCAGTTCTCCTGCGATCACACAAATTTCATCAAAAGGAGTGACTACCGGTGGGGGCAGATTTTCGCATTCTTCCACGAGAATTTGCATATCGCGCACCAGCGTATCTATGGGGATGCCGTTGCGGTATTCCACAATAATCATGGCCAGGTTGTATTCGCCGGCCTGTGTTGGCGAATTCCATACGATATCGCCGGTTCGTTCGTCAATGCTCAGGTTGTTATTGGGCCCCGGGTTGATTTGATTAGGAAACTGATAATTGGGTACCGGGATGCCGTCGTCTTGTAGCGGCACGATAAAGTGATACGACAAGCTGTCGCCGTCGGGATCGAAGGCGTTGGGGTTGTGGGTGAAAACGCGGCCTACGCAGCCCATATCGATGGGTGGCTGTAGCAATCGAGGCGTGCTGTTGCAACCCTGAAACTGGGGGTTGGGTATGGTAAATAAGGTAGAAATGTGAAATTTTACCTGATCGGAATTGGGGTAGTTTACGTTGAGTATACCGCCGATGCGGTTGGGGTCGGTAGTAGAAATGCGGTAGGCGCCGCGCGCCGAATACGTATGAAAACCTATATAATAGTTGCGTTTTATGTCATTGCCCAATAGCTCGCCCTGCGGCGGATTGCCGGGGCCGTTGGTTCGGCCTACCCGGTCGCAGGTGCCATCGCCCCAGCATACCAGCAGCGTGTCGCGGTCGGCAGCCGTACTGCTCGCCTTGGTATAAGTAACCACGATAGCCTTTACCGTAAGGCTGGTGACGCAGTTGCCCACCTGTTCCACCCAAATTTCGCCGGCACGGTTGTGGGTAGCATAGAGCCCCTGCGCTATCAGCCATAGGGCGGCGGTAAGAAGTAGGGGAAGGAAACGGTAGCGTTGGGTCATGTGTGTAAAGTTTAAACTGTTGTGGGTTGTCGGTTTCGCTGTTAATAGACAAAAATAGAAAGAACAAACTGACAACCGACAACTGACAACCGACAACTGAATATTTAACGGCAAAGCCCTACAATTAGTTTGTCAAATACCAGACCCTTAGCGCATCAGCACGACATCTCCCTCGAAAATTTCCACCCAGCCGTCCACAAACTCGATTTCTGCCAGGAATGCGTATACGGCGGTATTCATGGGGCGTCCTTTGAAGTTGCCGTCCCATCCGTAGGTGGGGTCGTTGGGTTGAAAGGTGTGCCGGCCGAACACCTGGTTGCCCCAGCGGTCAAAAATCACAAAATTCCGGATAAGTAACACATCGGGGCCGCCGAATATCGTCAATATGTCGTTGGCGCCGTCGCCATTGGGCGAAAAAGCCGAAGGGATAAATACCTTGCGCGGCTTGAGCAGGTTGATGACCAGCCTGTCGATAGCGCTGCAGCCGTTGCTGTCGGCGGCTATCACGGCGAGGTGGGTGGTTTCGTCGGGCGCCAGGTATTGCACCGGCAGCGAGGGATCGGCAAAAAGCGTGTCGGGCGACCAATGCAGCGTAACACCGTCGATATTGGCGACTGCTTCCAGTCGCACGGAATCGCCCAGTTCAATGGTCAGATCAACGCCTAATTCCACCTGTACCTCTTGTTGCTCAATGACCTGTAGCGTGTCCTGCCACAGACAGCCCCTGTTATCCCTGACAAACAACACGTATTCGCCGGGAGCCAGATTGGGATATTGCTGTATCGCGGAGAAAAACTGGCCGTCGAGGGCAAACTGGAACGGCGGCGTACCCCCGCTTACGTTGCCCACGCTGATACTGCCGTCGGTGTCGCCGTAGCAGGTTGGAGGTGTTACTACCACGTCGGCGCCGGCTATAGGGGTAGAGATCCCCGCCACATTGACGAATGCGGTATCTGTGCAGCCGTTGACGATGTCGCTGACCACCAGTGCATAATCGCCGGGGGCGCCGGCAAGACCCACCCAGGAATTTTGGCCCGACTCCAATACGCTTCCCGGCCCGGTGATCCATTCATAGCGAATGCGCGGCCCCACACTGGAAGCGCTGCCGTCGAGCAGCGAGGTGGACTGCTGGCAGTCGATTGGCGTAGGAGGAATCACGAGAGCTACCGGGTGGATGGTATCTAGCGCAATTTGGATCGACTTGTTGTTTTCACAACCATTATTTTCATTTAAAATAGTTAGCGTGTAACTGCCAGGTTGATCGATATCTATTGCCAGGGTTTGGGTGGCCAGCACGTTGCCTGCCGCGTCGGTCCAGGTAGAAGTATAACCCGGCCCTTGCGATGAGCCCGTTGCTTGCGCGGTGACGACAGGATTCGCACAGGTGATCAGGCCGGTTGGCGGCAATACTACGTCGGGTTTTTGGTAATCGCCTGCCAACGTGAATATCAGGGTGTCTTTGCAGGAATTGTAGGTATCGGTCACTACCAGCCGGTAATTGCCCAGGGCTGCGCTGCTCACCATCGGGTCGGTGGGATTGCCCAAAATTTGTCCCTGGCCGATGATACTCCACTGGTAGGTCAGGGGGGTATTATTGGCCGAGCTTGACAAGGTGGCGTCGAGGGCGATGGTATCGGTACGGCAGTCGAAATTCAAGGTGTCGACGCCGGCCACGGCGGCGGAAGGCGGCAGCCTGTTTTCGGCAACGACCACGGTATCCATGTCGGTACAGCCATTCGAGGGGTCGGTGACGGTTAAAATATAGTTGCCTTCTTGCTCAATCAATGGGTCGGGGGCATCAGCATCGGCGAGGATGACGCCATCAGGGCTGGTCCAGCTGTATTGGGCCTGGCCGCCGGCGGTGATTGCGCTTCCGTTGAGGCGCATGATATTCACGCTACAGGTCAGCAGCGTATCGGCGCCTGCACTGGCTACCGGGGCATCCGTATCGATGAAAATGGTCAGGCTGTCGTTACTTGTACAGAGACTAATCGGATGGGTTATCTCTAGCGCATACACACCGGGAGAATAGATGACGGGCGTGGGGGTATCCGCATTATCAATAACGAGTCCGGGGGCGGCAGTCCATTGATAAACGGCGCCGGGAACAGGGGGATTAACGCTTCCGCTAAGTGTCAGACTACCATCCGTACAGCGCAGGGTATCGTTGGGGCCCGCCTCAGCGAGGGGGATGGTTTCATCGCGGTTCACCTGCACGGTAAGCGAATTGGAACAGCCGGTGCTGTCGTTGTTGAGCTTAAACTGGTAACTGCCGGGTTCATCGACTGTTATAGTCAGGGCCTGCGTGCAAACTGGGGGGAGTGGCGGCAGCGTACACCATTCAAAAGAAAAGCCCGTGGTATTCGCTAAAGGCGCCGTGAGCGTCCAGGTAGAATCTACGCAATTGAGCAGCCCGTTGGGAATTGGCGGAATGGCAGGTAGTTCGTCGGACAGGCTCACTATCACGCTATCGATGCTGGAACATCCGTTGAGGGTATTTAACACGCGCAGGAAAAAAGTATCTGCACAACTCACCACCGGGGAGAGTGTATTGGCGCCGATCAGGCAGTTTTGATTTTCTAAAGAAAACCACTGATAATCGATTTCATTGCCTAGCGAGGAGCCGCTGCCGTCGAGTGCCAGTAGCATTTGAGCGCAGGTTAGCATTTGATCCGGCCCGGCTTCCGCCACGGGGACCAGCGTGTCTATGCTTACCACCGCCGTATCGAAGCTTACACAGCCGTTGGTGGTATCGGTTACCCGAAAATAAAAAGTATCGGCTATCGCTACCGTTACCGTAAGTTGATCGTCGGGTGTGATAGCGGTTCCGCTTGCCGAAGTCCACTGGTATATAAAATCCGGGCCGACGCTGGTAGTATTATTGCCGAGCGTAGCCGTTGATATTGTGCAATTGAGCACCTTATCTCCACCTGCATTGGCCACGGGCGGCGTATTGTCGGCGATGACGATGATATCTAGTATGGTAGAAAAACCGAGCGTGTCGGTAGCCGTCAGGGTATACGTACCCGGGCCGAACACGACAGCAGAAAGCGAAGTGGAATCGCTGCCCAGCGTTCCGTCATCGGTACTCCATAGTAGGGTACAGTTGATGCAGGGAGAGCAGTAAGAAGCCTGCAATTGTACGGAGTCTGTAAGACAAGTGAATGCCGGTGGCGGATCAGCACTGATACAAGGCGCGCAGATTTGGTCGGTGACTTCCACCGAGGCGGTAGAACTACATTGGCTAAGCGGGTTATTGACCGTAAGGGTATACATGCCCAGCGAGTCGATCCACACCCCGGCGCTATCGGCATTACCCACGATACCTGGGCCAGACCAGGAAAAGACGTTGTTGGGGTCAACGGACGTCACAAACGATTGTAGCAAAAACGTATCGCGGTCGCAGGGGAAAACGCTGCTGCCGAAATTGATGAGGGGCACGGCGTCGTACAACCGCACCTGGGCTACGTCGATACTGCGACAATTGGTAGTAGTGTTGGTGACTTCCAACTGGTAGGTGCCGGGTTGGCTGATGACTACAGTTGGGGTGAACCCAACTGTTACACCGGTGATGAAATTGGTCCATTCGTAGGCGAATTCCGGGCCGCTATCGGATGCGCTGCCGTCGAGCACGGCCATCGGCATGGCGCAGGTGATGGTATCGTGGGGGCCGGCCTCTGCTTCGGGCAGGTTATCATCGGCATAGATGAATACCGAAGCCGTATCGCTGATTTGTAGGGCCGTATTGGTAGCAATAAGCGTGTAATTTCCCTCGCAATTCACAAAAATCTGCGTAGTGCCCTGTCCTGACAAAATACAAGTAGTGTCTGTTGTCAGCCACTGAAAAGTGTAATTGGGCCCCAGGGGTTGAACATCGGCCTGTATCGCGGCTATAGTTTGGGTACAGGTAATCGTATCGGATGGGCTAAGTGTAAGCTCAGGCGTACAATCGAGCGTCACCTCTACGCTGTCGCGGTCGATACAACTCTGATCGAGGTTGGCCACCTGGAGCGTATACGTGCCGGCCTGGGTGGCATTGAAAAACAAGGTACCTGCTGACACGGGCTGGCCTTCGTAAAACCACTGGTAAAAGCCGCTGGATGTGCCTGCGCTATTGATCGGCACTTCGCCAGTGATACAGGAAATAGCGGCGCTGTCTTCGAGCATGGCTATAGGCGCTGCGGGGTCCAGGGTTATCTCCACATCGGCAAGCGTGGCACAGCCGTTGTCAAGATTCCATACCTGGAGCGAATACGTGCCAGGGCATACCACTTGCTGCGTAAGGGTATTATTAGGCAAAACAATACAGGGGCCGTTCCAGGTATAACTGATATTGCTACCGGTAGTCGACCCCGTGCCATCCAGCAAAACAGTATCCGAGCGGCAGTCGATTTCGAGGTCGGCGCCGGCGGTGGCAAAGGGATATAAAAAATTGGCTGACACAGTGGCAAAAGCCGTATCGGCGCAGCCGTTGGAGGTGTCGGTTACAAATAAGACATACACCCCGGCGCTGTCGGCTTGTGCCGTAGGGTCGGTGGTGGCAGTGGTAAAATGGCCTTCTGTGGTCGTCCAATTGTATAAAATACCGGGCCCCATCGTGGTGCCAGTACCTCCGAGCGATGCCAACGGCTGGTAGCAATTGATGGTCACATCGGGGCCGGCATCGGCTGCAGGGGCTACTGTGTTGCTACTTACCGTTACTTGCAGCGTATCGGCGCAGCCGGTTGCGGTATTTGTGCCGATGAGGGTATACACGCCCGGCTGGTTCACGTCTATCAGCGGCGTATCGGAGCTGCCCACGATGCCGGGTCCCGACCAGTTGAAGGCTATCAGTCCGGCGGGCGTAGAGGCGGAGGCATCGAGCATACCCAGCGTATCGGCGCAGGTGAGTAGGGGAGGGGAGGCGATTTGGAGTTGAGGCGCTGAAAGATTCTGCGTGACTGCTACGCTGTCGATGGCGATACAGCCGGTAGAGGGGTCGGTCACCGAAAAGAAGTACGTACCCGCACAGCTTACGACCGCCAGGGAATCGGCGGGGTTGGCGTCGATACAGGGGCCCGTCCATTGGTAGATGTATTGCGGCTCGGCGCTGGCAGAAAAACCAGCAAGCGTATCCTGTGTGACCGCACAAGTGAGCACAAACCCCGCGCCGGCCTCTACTGCAGGTAGCGGACTATTGTCGATGACGGTCACAGCGGCGGTATCCCGGCAGCCGTTTGTGGTATTGGTCACGATAAGTGTATACAGTCCCGCTGCATTGGCCATACTGACCGCCGTATTGAAAGATCCTGTTAAGTTACCCGGGTTGGCGTTCCACTGGTAGGTGATATTGATCCCCTGTGAACTGGCTGAGCCATCGAGGTTTATTTCGGGCAGGGCACAAGTAATCGTATCCGGAGGCGCTATGGCGGCCAGCGGCGCTACCCGGTCTTCGGCTACCACAATCGTATCGGCCGACATACAACTCAGGGGGCCTTGTGTGCGGGTCACTTCCAGGCGGTATTCGCCGGCTGTATTTACCTGCAAAGTGGCATTTGCGCCAAGCAGATTATTAGAGGCATCAAACCAACTATAACTAATTGCGCCGGCAGGGGAAGAGCTGCCGGCATTGAGGGTAATACCGTTATTGTAGCAAGTTATCGTATCGGGTAGGGCAATTTGCGCCGACACCGATAATACGGAAAGTTGGAGATTGACAAAACTATCGCAATTGACCGAAGAGCGCAGCAAAACCTGGTAGGCGCCGGGACTGGTAAAAACGCTATCGCCCACCATATAACTTTCGCCGGGACAAATCGTAGCGCTGACATCGGTAAAAACGGTCGCCACCACCGTCAGGTTGAGGGTTACAATGCTATCGCAGCCCGTGACGGCACTCAGCGTATCCACATAATTGCCGGAAACTGTATAATTGGTATTGCCCACCGTCACGCCAAATCCCTGGCATACGGTGGTATCAATATTGGTATAAATGCGGGGTATCACCGTCAGGTTCACGTTAATAATGCTATCGCAGCCGGCATAATTAGGCCGTATAAACTGATAAATACCCGTTTGGGTAAGCGCGGAATCGGCGGCGGTAAAAGAATCACCCTCGCAAATAGTGGGCGTGAGGTCGGTAGGCGGCGGCGGGTCAACGATAATCACATTCACACAATCATCGGTAATTCTGCCGCAGAAAAACGGCGTAAAGCTATTCAGGTTGTTGCGCAGGCTATCTATCGTAAGGAGGCTATCGGGCTGGGGCAGGCTATCGACTTCGCTGAGGCGGTACGACAGGCCGCAAATCTGGTATTCGCCGGCCGGTTCGCCACGTAGGTCGGCCAACGAGTCGTAGCGAATCAATGTATCCGATCGACCGATAAGGAAAGTGTAGCCATACTCGCTTGGATCGGCGATGGCGTTGGAGAAAACGGGGTCGGGTTTCAACAGCAGGTTTGTATCGCCTACACAGGCTAACACATCGGGATCGGTGAAGGCGCCGGCATCGGCGAAGCAACAATCCACCCCGCGTGAGTCGCAGAAAAAGAGCCTGACAAACAGTAGCGCCCCGCCGTAAAGCGAAGGGTTGTTATTCGTCTGGATTGTCCACGTACCGTTGACAGGGCCGGTATTAAAATCTTCGAGGCAACCGTTGAAGGGATAATACGAGCCGTCGTAGAGTCCGCCCGAGATAAAATTGGCGGGTTGGTTGTTATTCCACTGGGCTACGTAGCCGCTGTCGGGCATAGCCGTTTCGGCGCAGGGCACAAAAGTGATATTCCATTGGGTAAAAAAGGTAAAAGCCAGTTGGTCGTCGGTATTATCGCCGATGAGTTGGATCGTTTGCCCTCCGGGCGAGGTGAGCCACAATTGCAGGTTTTCGGAAAATTGGTGTACAAACTGCAGTTCTATTGCGCAAAGGCCCTGCTGGGGATCAGCCAGGTCATTGTTAAAATAGTCGGCAATATCGAGGGTAAAAACCTGTGAATTATTGGGATTGATGAGCAGCGTGTCCTCCAAACCACAGCTTTGCCCTTGAGCCCCGAGGGGCAGGAGCGCCAACAAACACCATAAAAGTCGCCTCATAGCCATGCGGATACGTTCATTTTTGGGATGTAGATTTTTTCAGCAGGAGCAATGCTTTGTAAGGTAGACCCAAATTTAACGCAATTCGCTGGATGGGAGTATGGGAATGATGTGCTGATTTGCTGATTTGTTGATTTGCTGATGCGCTGATTAGGTAATTGGCCGTGATGGAGGATTTGAATAATGAAATAAATGGGTCGTAACAAATTGCTTGCTATTTTCCTGGATTACTGCTATATTGCCAAATACTTTCCTCTCCTGAGTCGATATTACCAAACCAAAATACTTTATTTATGAAAACAATGAAATTATTTACGACAAAGTCGAGTCTTATTTTAAACTATTTATTTAAATCAAGGAGGGGGGCAAGCCGCCAACAGTTCTTTCCTTACCGTGGTTTTTCCACATACTTATTGTGTTTATTGGTGATGTGTATTATCGCAACAATGACGAACGGCCAAAGGCCGGATAGACCGGACTTAAACGACCTTTCATTTTCGGATCAACTTGCATTTGCCAATTGCATCACGATGTGGCTAAATGAAAATCCTCATGTAGTTGACCATCACTACGAATACTTTAATGCAGGCATACATAATACCAACAATTTTTTACCCGGGCACCGCGCACACGTCAGGAAAATGGAAGCTTATATGGTAACACAGCCTGATTGCATACAGTTTTCGCTTTTGCCCAAGTGGTATCCTGAAAATCCGCTACCCACCAACCTGGAGGCTATTTTTGGCACAGCGTACGACAATTCATCCATCACGATGAACCTACCGTATACTCCGCTCGACCCCAATACCTACCCCGAGATCTATTTACCACAAGGGTATTGTGGAATGACAGACGCAGGCTCTTTTAGCGACGATCTGGAAACAGGCTATCACGCCGATGTACACAGCCTGGCCGGAGGGGAAATGAATACACCCACTTCGCCGCGGGTGCCGTTATTCTGGACCTGGCACGCCTGGGTAGATGAGATTTGGTATCGCTGGGAACGCGACTGCGCCGCGACTTATACCGTCTATGACTTAAGCGATAATAAAATCACTATAAACGGTGTGGTGACTTGGAGCAGCAGTCAATATGTAAAAGGCGAAATAGAAATAGAAGACGGCGCCGAACTTATTATCAGCGGATCAAATACGACTATTAATATGGCGAATTCTCAATATGATGCCAGGCGAACTTATATACGGGTCAAGCCGGGCGGCAAGTTGTCCATAAACGGTGCTACCCTTACCGGAATG
>JABWBR010000049.1 GCA_013360405.1 Saprospiraceae bacterium | reverse complement strand
ACTCGCCAGTAAGGGACTTTAACCCTCCAGAATTTCCTGTACATTTTCAGGAATATTCGCTATCTTTCGATGCGAATGGTGCACATTCCGGGCACACACTTTGCGCCCCCGGTCATAGCCGCTAAACGCGGCTACGTCGGGGGCGCTCCCGTTAGCGGCCAAAAGAAAGAAAAGAAAAGAAAAGAAAAAAGAAAGCAAAGCATTATGAAACGAGTGCAGAAAAGGTTGCTAAACGGAAGTCAGCTAATTGAGTAATGTGTTGGAGAAAGCTGGTATAGCCCGGTGAAAATAAATAAAGATCAATTCAACCTATATTTTGTTAACCTTAAAACCCCTTAATCATGAAAAAATTGGCGACAACCAGCAGCTTACTACTTTGCCTCCTCTGGGTAAAGCCTTCTCTGCTAAACGCACAAACCGAACCTTGCGGCTTCGAGGCTGCTATGCAAACTGAGTTCCAACAGAACCCCTCTTACGCTACCTTGATTGAGCAATTGCAGCAGAGCCCTGGGCAAGGCCAGGGACCTTCCAACGGCGCCTACGAAATCCCTACGGTGGTACACATCATCCATAACAACGGTGTGGAGAACATCTCGGATGCCCAAGTACTGGCCGCCATAACCCAGGCAAACAACCAACTTGCCGGTGGAGAGGGCGGTTTCAACACGAAAATACAGCTTGTGCTTGCCAGAATAGACCCTATTGGCAACTGCACCAACGGCATCATCAGAGTACAATATTCTGTGCCGGATGCCGATCTGTCCAACTCTGCCACCGACATCACTATCAAAAATCTCAGCCGATGGGATCCGCCGAAGTACCTGAATGTCTGGATTGTAAGAACAATTCTACCTGGCAGTGGCACAGCAGGATATGCGTATTTACCGGGCGTAATTTCCCTATTGGATGGTATAGTAATCAAGCATTCTTACTTTGGTACAACAGGGACTGCATCAGGAAACGAACTGAACACCTTGACCCATGAGTTTGGCCATTATGCCTTCCTCTTCCATGTATGGGGCCCAGATTTTGCTACATGCGAGATTAAGTGCCATGACTTAGCAGATTGTGAAACATTGGGGGATAGAGTATGTGATACGAACCCCTGTTTTGGTCCAGTAAATGGTGGAAACTGTGACCCAAGATTTGGAAATTGTGCTGATATTGGTTGCCCAAATGGATATGAAGATCTTGCATATCCCAAGGAAAACTACATGTCCTACAACCACTCCTGCCAAGACCGTTTCACCGAGGGTCAGGCAGAACGCATGTACACCTTTGCCCTCGACAACTTGCGTGCGAATCTTTGGTCGGACGAAAACAAAAGATGCACAGGCACAGCAGGTTATTTCGGAGAAAATATCGTAATCAACTCCCCATCCCTGCCTACCAATTGGACTACCTCGAACCTGCCCAACAACGGCAACATCCTCATCAATGGCAACCTGACCATCGAGGGCGGCTCAACCCTGACCATTGACGTAGGCGTGGTGGCTCGCTTCTGCGGCAACGGCAGGCTCATTATCAAACCCAACGCAAGGCTCAACCTTTACGGTACGCTGACCAATAGTTGCGTAACGCCTTGGAAGGGCATTGAGGTATGGGGCAACTCCTCACAGTCGCAGTACATCGTCAGCGGCTTAAACGGGCAGGGGCGATTGGTCGGCTACACGGGGTCGGTCGTCGAGAACGCCGACATCGGCGTGCAGCTCTGGGGGCCGGATGAGTTTGCCAATGCAGGGGGCATCATTTCCTGTAGCGGGACGACGTTCCGAAATAACCGATGGGCCGTCAAGTTCGCGCCATACAACAACTTCTGGCCTTTCCAGGCAGGCCCCACCGGGCAGATCCATAACTACTCGGCCTCCTTTGGGCGCTGCACCTTCGTGACCGACGACGGCTATCCCAATTCTGCGGCGTTTGAGGGCTTCCTGCATCTGAGGGGCGTGAGGGGCGTGGGTATTACGGGCAATTCATTTACCAACAGCCAAAGCACATCGCCCGGCGGCATTGTGGGCTACGGCTATGGTATTCATGCCACCGATGCGGGATTCAGCGTTCAGTCAGCCTGCAATGGCAGCACATTCCCATGTACGAATTATACGCACACCCAGTTCACCAACCTCGGCTACGCCATCTACACCGCCAATGTGGTGGGCAACCGGCCCTTTAACGTACAGCGGGCGAGGTTCAACGGTTGCTACTTCGGCATCTACAACAAGGCAGTGAGCCAGGGCACGTTGCTGTTCAACGTATTCAACCTCGGCAACGTGCCGGACGCCTCGCTGGCACAAGGGCAGTACGCCCAATTCGGCACCTTCTTCGAGGCCGCCATGTCTGGCTTCACCTTCCAGGAGAACACCTTCCAGAAGGTGGCGGGCAATGTAGCCAACATGGTTGGCTCGTACAGCAAGGACCTGGCCTTTTTCGACGGCAACGTGCTGCGCCGCAATACCTACAACGGAGTCAGGTTCGGCAACATCGCCGAGAACAACAATGCCTCGTATGGTGTCAGCCCGCCCCGTGGCCTGCACTACCTGTGCAACATCAACACCGAGGTCGCCGCGGCTGACTTCTCTGTGCTGGCAGGCTCGAACATCAGGAGAGACCAGGGGTTGCTTGTTGACCCTACGATACCCTCTTTTAATGCCGCCGGGAACAGGTTCTCCCAAATAGCTATTGACTTCCAGAACCTGGAAGGATGGGATATCAGGTACCACAAGAACCCCAATACGCCACTGGAAGACCCGATTACTGTTTCGGGAAACTTTTCAGAAATATTTGCCAACCCTAATACCTGCCCTTCCATTTACTGCGACCCACCCTGCAAAACACCTGCAGAACTGGAAATCATCAAATTGGGCTATTTCGTCAGGAAGGGTGAGTACAATGCGGCTAAAACCTCATATGACGCAGCGGTGGCGAACGGCAACACGCTCCTTGCCGAGCAGAAGGGCCACGAAATGGCCTACGCCCGATATGACATGGACGAGGCCTCGTTCATGGTGACGCTGCACATGCTGTACGACACTGCCACCTTCCACCGAGACAGCCTGCGGGCGTGGTTTGCCCGGATGGACAACCCGGGAGCCCAACTGCAACTGGCAAGGGACTACCTCGCCCAAGGGCAGTCTTCCCAAGCTGCCGCAGCGCTCTTGCAGGCGGCAATGCTATTCGGGCTAAACAGCGATGACGCCGCCGACTTTTCCGACCTGTCGGACATCGTGAACCTGATTGGAAGCCAGTCGGTGTATTCCCTCAATACCCAAACGCTGGGCGCTTTGGGCAGCTATGCCAATGGCAACGCCTCGGAGGCAGCCGTGCTCGCACAAAACATAAGGGAGATGTACGGCAGCCATTACCCGCCCCGCTACCAGTTGCCGGACGAAGGTGGCGAGCGCTCCGGCGAAGGCAGCCGGGAAGCCTTGCCCATTTTTGCTGACGGACTGGTACTGACGGCCTCGCCGAACCCTGCATCCGGCAACGTGACCTTTGCCATCGAGGGTAAAGCTCTGGAGGGCATGCAACTGGCGCTCAACGTGACAGACCTGAACGGAAAAACGCTCTGGTCGCAACGGCTCTCAGGCAACGGCCCAATGGTAAACGTTGTCTGGAACACGGCACAAGCGCCCAATGGCATTTACGTTTACAACCTTGCCTCAAAGGACCGCCGTTACAGCCTGACCGGCAAAATCGTTGTCCAGAAATAGCAAGATTGTCAAATTGCCCTTCCGCACCAGTAACGGGTGCGGAAGGGCTTAACTTTTTTGGCACATGAAAAAATGGATGCTTATTACCCTGCTTTTCCCGGCGCTTTATACAACGGGACAGCCGGGCTTCAACAAAACCTATAGCTTCGAGCAGGAACAGATAACCGGTTCCACTTTTGCCAACGTGCTGATGGACAACGATACAATGGTGCTGTTCGGCACATGCTACCCGCCCGTCACGCCTCCCGGCCAGCAGGCGCTCCTCTTCGTAAAGATGGACACCCTCGGCAGCGTGCTGCTGCATAAGTGCCACCTTGACCCGGATGCGCCGCTCGACGAATATGCCGCAAACTCAAATTTTGATTTAATAAAAACTTCTGACAATGGCTATGCCTTGACCGGGGGAGCATTATCAACCAATTTTGGGGTTTTTGTCAAGCTATCGCACGGTGGAGAAATAGAATTCTACAAAAAATACGACCCAAGCCCGAGCCTGCAGTACCAGCCCCGAAAAATTTTTGAAATAGGGAACGGTTATCTGCTCGGTGGCCACAAAACCCTCCAGAACGGTGACATCCAGGTATTCCTGATGAAGGTGGACAAGCAGGGCAATTTCCTGTGGGAGAAGACGTACGGGCAGCCGGGGGTGGTGGACGTGATGGGCAGCCTGGTAAGAATTGACGACAACCATTTTGCTATTGGTGCGGCAAAGTCGAAAGGGCTGGGCGAGCCCCCTTACAATGCGAATGATACATGGTCTAAAGGTTGGTTAATTCAAGTGGATAGCCTAGGCAATATCATATCAGCCCAAGAAGGCCCAGCCAACACACGAGCAGGCATGAACGGATTAAAGAGGATGCCGGACGGTTGGCTTTTCGCAGCAGTTGAATTTCAAATCCTGAACCTATACGAGTGGGGCGCCCGTTCAAAAATTGTTCGTACCGGAGACGATATCGGCGATGTAAAGTGGGAAAGGTATGTAAGCACAACCACTTTGGCAGGCAATACAATGATAGACATTAAGCCCACCCCTGACGGCAACTGGGTGGCCGTCGGCCAATGGGCCACGCCCATCACTATGCCACCGGAGTTCGGGCCGAACTACCTCGGCGGCGCCACTTTCAAGTTCACCTCCGGAGGCGACAGCCTTTGGGCTAGGCTTGATACAGCCTTCTGGCATCCCACCTGCGGCTCTACCAACTACCTCGGCGGTGGGGCGGTGCTGTCGAGCGGCAGCATCGTGGCAGCAGGCTATGCGGACATTTATTGTTTTCCCCCTACTCCCCGGTCGTACGGTTGGGTGCTGAAGATTTCAAAGGACGGATGCATTGACACGCTCTGCATCACCACGGATATCAATACACCCCAACAAAATGAAGATGTGAAAATATTTCCAAACCCAACTACTGGGATTGTAAATATAAACGGATGTGAATATTGTAAAGTTGAGGTTTTTGACTTGTTGGGGAAGCTGATGCATAGACAAGTTAAATTAAATAACCCTGTGGATTTTTCTTTTCTGCCTGATGGCGTCTACCTGATGAAAATCTCCGATGAAAAGAGGTTGCTAACAATAGGCAAGATAATAAAATGCCGCTAACAAAGCACTCAACGCCAACCGTCGCCAAGCCCAACGCTCAAAGCCAACGCTCGCCGCCACGTCGCACATCCAACCGTTAGCGGCCAAAAGAGGAATGTTAGAAAACCAGCGGAGGCTTGAAAAAAAGAGAATAGCCAGGCGGCAGTGGGATATGTTGATGCACGTGGGATAAATCGCTTACCTTTGCCCCAAGAACGAAGCAGATGAAACAACTCAAAGTTCCTCCATTTTTCCAAGATACCCTTCCGCCTGTTCCAGGGTCGCCACCCTTGCCTCCCCGCTCATCTTGTCCCAAGTCCGATACATCATGCCAATGCGTGGGTTGCGCTCCAGTTTCTCCCGGTGCCGGTCGTGGAAATGCCAGTAAAGGCTGTTGAATGGGCAGGCACGCTCACCCACACGAAGGTCTTTTTTGTAAAAACAGCCCTCGCAATAGTGGCTCATTTTGTTGATATAGGATGCTGACGAGCAATAGGGCTTGGAGCCAATTATCCCGCCGTCGGCGAACTGGCTCATGCCACGGGTGTTGGTGATTTCCACCCATTCGATGGCGTCAATATAAATGCCGAGGTACCATGCGTCCACCTCATCGGGGTGGATGCCCGCCAGCAGGGCGAAGTTGCCTGTGACCATCAACCGCTGGATGTGGTGGGCGTAGGCATGGTCGAGGCTCTGGCCGATGGTGTGGCGCAGGCAGGTCATTCGGGTCTTCCCCGTCCAGAACCACGAGGGTAGCGGCCGGTTGTTTTCAAAATAGTTCAGCTTGGCAAAACCGGGCATCTTCGCCCAATAGATGCCCCGCATATACTCCCGCCATCCGATGATTTGCCGCACGAAACCCTCGATTTGCGAGAAAGTAATTTCATCCGGTCGGCGATGCCACTCGGCAACCGCACGCCGAACCACTTCCAGCGGGGAAAGCAGCTTGACGTTCATCACGAACGAGAGCCGGGAATGGTACAAAGCCCAGTACTGCGGCGTCATCGCATCCTGAAAATCGCCGAAATGCGGAAGCAGGTTTTCGCAAAAATAGTCGAGCAGCTTGAAGCCTTCGGCTCTCGTCACCGCCCAGCCGTAGTTCTGGGCATCCACTCGACCGATGGTTTTTACGCCTTGACTTTCAATTAGTTGCACGAGGTCGATCACATTTCTTCGAAAAAGAAGCGGCGGGGGTGGTACATGATTTTTCGGTAGTTTCTGGCGGTTGTCGTGGTCGTAGTTCCACTGGCCCGTGAGGGGGTGTTCGCCGTCCATGAGTACCTGATGCTTGCGACGCATGGCCCGGTAAAACGACTCCATGAGATAGTTCTTTTTGCCGAAGAAATCCCGCAACTCCTGGCGGTTGGCCATAAAATGCTCCGTATCGAAGGCTTGGCTTGGGATGGGCAGTGATTCACAAAAAAGGCGCAATTGCTCATCCAGCCGCCATTCGTCGGGCAGCAGGTACTCGAAGCGTTGTATGCTGTGTTTTTCGATGAAAAAAAACAGGTTTTCCGGCAGGGTCTGGCGATTGTCGGCATGGTCGAGCGTGAGGTACTCAACTTGGTGGCCGTTGCTCCGCAATTCGTCGGCGAAGGCCCGCATGGCGAGGAAAAAGCCGATGACCTTTTGGACGTGGTGCGTGGCATAGTCAGTCTCTTGCCGCATTTCGAAGAAGCAGTAGAAGACCGAGTGGTCGGTTTTTTTAAACCAGGAATGGGCGGGGTTCAGTTGGTCGCCGAGGAGGAGACGGAGCGTCTTCATGTTTAGCGGATTAAGAGCTTGTTTAAAAATCAGGTCATCGGTATATCTTGTAAGTGGCCAAACCTAAAAGATGTGCAACCGCAATTTGAACAGCCAACCGATGAGCAATGGTTGAAGCAAAGCGTTGGGTTGTGAAGAGAACTTTTGCGTGGATGAATTTCTTCAGAAGCGTAGTCGTTGATTACGAATATACCGTACGAAATTCGGTTGCCTTCCTCTTAGTAGCCAATATTTCAATGGTTATTTGGAGAATTAACTATGACAATTTATGAAATTTTTAAACACGCTCTAATGCATTAATTATTTCCTTATTGATTCAAGTGGTTGTTGGAATAGGCTTAAACCCAAATCATCCCCTCTCCTGCCTCACCAAATGCAATTCCTTCTGCCCGCTCATGCCGCCACCCCGTTAGCCAGACCAACGCTGCATCCACTTGGTGCCAGTTTTCTGGGTACTTCGCAAAAGGGAAGGGGAGTCGTTCCGCCAGTATTGCTGAAAACAGGTCGAGGTCGGTCTTGTAGCACGTTGCCCCAGCAAAAAGCAGTCGAACGTGGTGGGCAGGGTATGCCTCGTGAAACGACAATTCTGGGAACGCAGCCCGTAACTGCATGGCTCGCGCCGTTAGCCCGCCCAGGAACATAGGCGACATGGCCCCCACCATCCGGTCGCAGGCACAGTAGTGGTAATCAGCACCACACCCCCTGTACACACCGGGCAAACTGAGCGGTGCATCCATGAATATGGCGCTTGCCTGCTGCGCAGCAATGATGCTTCGCAACCAAGTGTCGGCGTCCTGTTTTTTGGCAGACTGCGATAAGTGCAATTCGTCGTTTATTACAAAGCAGATGGCTGTAGTGCCAGCCAGCTTGGCGCCGAAGTCTATGCCAAGGAATTTTTGGTTCATGAAAAGTTTTTATTGATTGTCGCTTTTTAATTGATGGACAAAATTTACCGAAAGCAGCTACCTTCTCCCATGAGTGGCTACAATCCATTTCAAATGCGTTCATATGTATCAGGTAGAAATTATTTTGAAAGAAGGATTTCTCGATTTTGTTGAACTTTACTTCAAAAATAGTTAAACAAAAAACCACAAAGCTGGTTTATTTGTCAACTTTTTCATCATACAATCAATCTTGTATCATGCGCAATCCAGAATTTTTTTTTCGTGAAAACCTCCTTTTGACCGACGATGACATCGGGGATGACCACATAATGACCTCGCTTTCCACACCAATGCGCCCGGATGCTTTCGAACTTTCGGATGAAGAAAAAATTGCTAAAATCGAACACCATTTCCGGGAAATCATGCTCACGATGGGACTGGATTTGACCGACGACAGCCTACGTGGTACGCCTAAACGGGTTGCCAAAATGTACGTACAGGAAATTTTCAGTGGACTGAACCCAAAGAACAGGCCCAAAGTGGCGCTTTTTGAAAACAAATATGGTTACGCTGAAATGCTGGTGGAAAAAGACATCACTTTCTACTCCAATTGCGAGCATCATTTTGTACCCATCATTGGCAAGGCGCACGTTGCTTATATTTCCAATGGCAGCGTAATTGGTCTATCGAAAATCAACCGCATCGTACAATATTTCGCTAAAAGACCGCAGGTGCAAGAACGCCTTACCATGCAGATTGCCCAAGAACTCTGTGACATCCTTGGCACGGACGACGTAGCCATTGTTATTGACGCACACCACCTCTGCGTTTCATCAAGGGGGGTGCAGGATGTGAACAGCAGCACCGTAACCGCCTATTATGGCGGCAATTTTATGAAGGAAGCCAAGAAAAACGAGTTTTTGCAGTATTTGAGCCTTTCTTCAAATACGAATGTCACGGAAGTGATGCAGTCTTGATGAGTGTCACTTTAAAGGTATTTCAAATTCCCCATCTATTACTATTCATGCTTCCCTGATTTTAGTCAGAAACTCTTAGATGGCAACCTGCAAGCTGCGGGCGCATTGATGCTCGGAGCGATGGCAGAGTTCATGCAACCTGCCAACTTCCGCTTTTTCTGAGCTTGCGCTTAAAGAGATGTCAGATCAATTTTAAATATACCTCGCACCGCCAAGTTTTGGGCATGACCTAAGCTCGGGGGCGACCCCGCCCAAAGCGGGGCGCAAAGCCGGAAAAGTCATGCATATGATTTGACGGTGTGCGGTATAACTTTTCCCCGCCATCCGTGTTATACCTTTGTCAACTACACTATTTCTACCTATGAAAATCGCCGTCTTCCGCCGGGCGCATTTCAACGCCGCCCACCGCCTGCATAATCCCGCCTGGAGCGATGAAAAAAACCAGGCCGTATTCGGTTTGTGCAACAACCCCAATTACCACGGCCACAATTACGAACTGGAAGTCAAAGTGGTAGGCGAAGTGGATCCCGAAACAGGCTACGTGATCGATATGGGAGCGCTCAAACAGTTGATCTACGAAGAAGTAGAGCAACGCTTTGACCACAAAAACCTCAACCTCGATGTGCCCGAATTCAAAGACCTGATCCCTTCCGCCGAACATATTTGTTTCGTAATTTGGCAGCTCCTCCGCCAACGCCTCCCCGATAACCTCGACCTGGCAGTGCGTCTCTACGAAACACCGAGGAATTATGTGGAGTACCCGGCGTAAGGCGATTTTTGATGTTTGATGTTTGATGTTTGATTTTCAATAAATTACATATAAAAAAACACAACAGACAACCGAGAACAGACAACAGACAACCGAGAACAGAGAACAGACAACAGACAACCGACAACCGACAACATCATGACCAAACGCAATCCACTCACACCTGAAGAAGCCCGCGTAATACTCAACAAAGGCACCGAACGCGCCTTTACCGGAGAATATTGGAACCACAAAGCGCCCGGCGTTTACGTGTGCCGGCAATGCGAGGCGCCCTTGTACCGCTCCGAAGACAAATTTGACTCGGGCTGCGGATGGCCCAGCTTCGACGACGAAATCGAAGGCGCCGTGCGCCGCGAAACCGACGCCGACGGGCGCCGCACGGAGATCATCTGCGCCAACTGCGGCGGCCACCTGGGCCATGTGTTTTTGGGCGAAAGATTTACACCAAAAAATACGCGCCACTGCGTGAATTCGATCTCGATGCGGTTTGTGCCGGCATCCTAATGGAGGGTGAGAGCGTGAGACTGTGGGAGGGTGAGGTGACTTGCAAAACTGTCAGTTCTCCGGCATTTTCCCATTTTGGAGCCGGCGCTTTGTACAATACTATACTTATCGCGGTTTTGAACTTGCCTTTTGCAGGGCTCAGCCGTAAATTGCTCTTAAGATTTCACACCCGAGCGATTATTCTAAAATATTAATAATTAACTGTTTAGCGGTAACGAAATGCCTCGTTGCCGCATAGTAATCCTTTTACCCTTAAAAAAGTACGCCTATGAAAATGTTATCTACACTGTGCCTGACACTGGCATTTGTTTTGTGCCATTCTGTAGCCCCTGCCCAAACCGCGCTAAGCGTCAACAACCCCAACTGGTGGGGATGGGGAAACAGTGAACAAGCCACTATCGAAGAAGCCACAATCGTTGTCCGGCCCAAGGGCCTGTACATGGAAGTAGGTCTCTACCTCGAATTAAGCGCCGATGGCACCAGCCTGGAGGCTTACGACGAGCTTGAAATAAAGCTCGACTTCGGTCTGCCCGCCGACGCCATCATCCACGACTCCTGGCTTTGGATCGACGACCAAATCATCAAAGCCGACCTGCTCGACCGCTGGACGGCCTCGGGCATCTATGAGGAAATCGTAGACCGCGCGCAAGACCCTTCTATTTTGTACCAACTGTCGCCCACCCAATACCAGTTGCGCATTTTTCCGCTCAACAATGCCTCACAGGGCCCCCGCAAAGTAAAAATCACCTACCTGATGCCCGTTGACTGGAGCGCCAATACGGCTCAAATCGAGCTGCCGGTGGAAATTATGAGATCCTCTGTGTTGGAACTGTCGACGGTTGACCTTCGGGTATGGACCGAGGCGCCCTGGAACAATCCCCGGATTTACGCTCCTTTATCGGGGCAGACAACCACCCTGAATTGGGTCGATGACAACGTTTGGGGCGGCCACCAATACGCCGAACTGACCGGGGATGACCTTAAGCCCGGTTTGTCATTGATAGTTGATGCGCCATTTGAAAACGGCGTGTTTGCGAGCCATAACGAAACAGAACAAATGTACCAGTTTGCCGTATTGCCACGGCAGGCGCTAAACATGGAGGGTCCCACCAACCGCAAGGTAGTTTTTGTACTAAATTACGATTTATACAAAACCAACAACCTGACCAAAGAAGAGATGCTGCAGACCCTTCGGCAATCGATGCTGGATATGCTCAATCCCTCTGATAGCTTCAATTTGATATATCAATCCACCTTGCCCGCTAACAATACCTGGCTGCCCGCCGACGAGCAAACGATCAACAGCGTCATGGCCCCAGTGTTGGACAATCCCAACCTCCTGACCGATTACGACGACCTGTTTACCCGCCTGAACCTCGCCATCGATTTTGTTCAAATACATAATCAGGGCGGCGAAATCATCGCTTTGAGCAACAGCGATTCGTATGCTGACACCTGGAGCGCCAACAATTACATTGACCAATTATTGGCTGATATGGGCGCTGATAACATCCCCATTCACATTGTCGATTACCAAAACTTCAACTACGTTATCGGCTGGTCGATTTGGAATCAGAATATCGTAGGCAATACCTATTTCTACGACAACTTAACCCGGCTCACCGGCGGCCTGTACGAGCGAGGCGGCAGTATTTTCTATAAATTGCGACATATTCTGGAATACCTCGATGCTTTTGAAGGCATACTCGAAACCTATACCACATTTGAAAACGGATTTACCTACCAGCGCTACAACCTCGGTGGTATCGTCGATGAAGTTCCATTTGGCGCCCCCCTGCGGCAGGTCGGCAAATACCAGGGCCAATTGCCGATGCAAATTCTACTAACCGGGGAATACAACGGCGCCTCTTTCGGCGAAACTATCACCATCGACACAAGCCAAAGCTATCCGGTTGATACCCTCATCCGCGAAATATGGGCGGGCAACAGCGTTCACAGCCTCCAGGGGCAGGCAACCGGCAATGCCAATATAGCAGCAGTGATAGACCGCAGCCTCGAAGAAAGGGTGCTCTCGATCTATACCGCCTTCCTCTGCCTCGAACCCAGCCTGGGCGGCGAACCTTGCCTGGAATGCATCGACGAAACGTTTGATGACGAGGTAATAATTTCAACAAATGAGAAAGAAATAGATATCGAGATCAAGGCCAGCCCCAACCCATTTGTCGATCTGGTCAACCTGACGTTATCCGGCCTGCACCCCGGCGACTCGTACCGCATAGCGATCTACAACGCCCAAGGACAGGTTGTGCACATTTTCGCGGAAGCAATCCCCGACGACTTCGGCGAATTGACGCTGGAATGGGATAGCAGTAGCCACCCCGCCGGGCTGTATTTCTTTGCGATAGAAGGCCTGGAAGGCCGTGCAGTGGCGAAATTGGTGAAACAACCGTAGAAGGCGACTTTGCGACTTTGCGACCGTGCGACTGTGCGAACAAGGATCGCATGGTCGCAAAGTTTGACTAGTTTTCCTTATTTTTGCGGCCTAACCAATTTAGGCTGTTATGAAAAAAATATGGATTTTGTGTTGCGTAGCGCTCCTCGGCTTTACCACCGGCGCTATCGCCCAGAAAAAAATTACCCTCGAAGATATTTGGCAAAACCGCACCCTCAGTGCGCAATCGGTGCCTGGATTCAACTTTCTGAAAGACGGCAAACACTTCACGCGTCTTGAAAATAACAAAATAGAACAATTCGACCTCACTACCGGCAATTGGGTGCAAACCCTGCTCGACGCCGCCGCCATCAACGGCACAGCCGGCTTTAACGGAGAGATCGACGACTACCACTTCAGCGAGGACGAACAGAAAATCCTCATCGAATCGGAGCAGGCGCGTATTTATCGCCATTCGTATCACGCCAATTATTACGTCTACGACCGCAAAGCAAGGTCGCTTACCGCCGTTTTTGACAAAGGCAAACAACGACTGACTACCCTCAACCCACAGGGAGATAAAGCCGCTTTTGTGTTTGAAAATAATCTGTATGTAAAAGATCTGGCAAGCGGCCAGGTCAAACAGGTAACCACCGACGGCAAAACCAACGCCATCATCAACGGCGCTACGGACTGGGTGTACGAAGAAGAATTTTCGTTCGATAAAGGTTTTCAATGGTCGCCCGACGGCCAACGCATCGCCTTTTACCGCTTCGACGAAACCAAGGTCCCCGAGTTTACAATGACCAACTTCCGCGGCGAGCTGTACCCCGAAAATGTGACCTTCAAATACCCAAAAGTAGGCCAACCCAATGCGCAGGTCACTATCCACATTTACGAAGTCAAATCCGATCTCAAAATCGACGTGGCCACCTATCTCAATGAGGATCACTACATCCCCCGCATCAAGTGGACGCAGGACCCCGACAAATTGTGCGTCTTCCGCATGAACCGCCACCAAAACGAACTCGAACTGCTCCTGGCCGACGCCCGTAGCGGCAAAACCTCGCTGCTGATGAAGGAAAGCAGCAAATACTACGTCGACATCCACGACAACCTGACCTTCCTCGAAGATGGCAAACAATTCATTTGGACCAGCGAATCAGATGGCTGGAATCATATCTACCTCTACGATATGAGCGGCAAAGTTGTACAACAACTCACCGGCGGTCAATACGAGGTAACCGCCTTTTACGGCGTGGACGAAAAACGCAAGCTGGTGTATTACCAGGCCGCAGAAAAATCGCCCACCGAACGCCAGGTATACAGCGTAAGCCTCGACGGCAAACGCAAGCAAAAACTGGCCGACGCCAAAGGCTGGAACGATGCCCAATTCAGCAGCTCTTTCGATTATTTCGTGCTCACGTACTCTACCGCCAATACGCCGGCTACGTACACCGTCTACGACCGCGAAGGCAAAAAGATTCGCAACATCGAAGACAATGCCAGGCTGGCTAATCTGCAAAAAGAATACCAGGTATCGCCGGTTGATTTTTTTAGCTTCGCCACCTCCGAAGGTGTAAGGCTCAACGGCTGGATGATCAAACCGCGCGCTACCAAAGAAAACCTGGCTTATCCCGTTTTGATGTTCGTCTACGGCGGCCCGGGCAGCCAGGAAGCCATCGACCAATGGATGGGCGCCAACTACTGGTGGTTCCAGATGTTGGCCCAGCAAGGATATATTGTGGCTTGCGTAGACAACCGAGGCACCGGCGGCCGCGGCGAGGAATTCAAAAAAATGACTTACCTCCAACTCGGCAAATACGAAACTATCGACCAGATAGAAGCCGCCAAATACCTGGGCACGCTAAAATTCGTGGACCCCAAGCGCATCGGCATCTTCGGGTGGAGCTACGGCGGCTATATGTCGTCGCTCTGCCTGCTCAAGGGTAACTCGTTTTTTAATGCCGCTATCGCCGTGGCGCCGGTGACCAACTGGAAATGGTACGACTCTATCTACACCGAACGCTTTATGCGCACCGAACAGGAAAACCCCGACGGCTACCGCGACAATTCACCGGTGAATTTTGCCCACCAACTCAAAGGCCACTATTTGCTGGTACACGGCATGGGCGACGATAATGTGCACTTCCAAAATACCGCAGAAATGGCCAATGCACTGGTAGATGCCAACAAACAATTCGACACTTATTTTTACCCCAACCGCAACCACGGCATCGCAGGAGGCAATACCCGCCTGCATTTGTATACCAAAATGACCAATTTTTTGAATGATAATCTCAAAGGCACCACCCTGGCCGCCAAAAAAGTACAAGGCCCTATCAAGATCGTGCCCACGGAAACGGTGAAAGAATAATCGGTTGTCGGTTGTCCGTTCTCTGTTCTCTGTTATCCGTTCCTTATCTTTGCCAGTAGAGACAAATCATGATTTGTCTCTAC
This sequence comes from Saprospiraceae bacterium, assembly GCA_013360405.1. GTDB lineage: Bacteria > Bacteroidota > Bacteroidia > Chitinophagales > Saprospiraceae > JABWBR01. The sequence continues at coordinate 22,862 of JABWBR010000049.1, read as the reverse complement.
CTAACCAAACAGAGAACAGAGAACAGAGAACAGAGAACATCAAAAAAATGTCTATTTTTACCCCAGACAACCAAGTCAATCTGAATACCTAGATCGATTTTGCCAGAACAACATGCGCTTTAGCGACGTCATAGGACAAACATACCCCAAGCAACTGCTGCGACAAATGGCCACCGGGTCGAGATTGCCGCACGCGCTGCTATTTTTGGGCCCTGCCGGCAGCGGTAAAAAAGCGCTGGCACTGGCGCTGGCCCAATACGTGTTGTGTGAAAACCCAGGCACTGAAGACGCCTGTGGGTTGTGCAATGCCTGTCGCAAAGTAGATAAACTGCTGCATCCCGACCTCCACTTTTCCTTTCCCAGCATCGGCACAAATGCCACCAGTGAGATTTTTCTACCCCAATGGCGCAGCGCAATCGCAGAAAATCCGTATTTCGACGTTAATCATTGGTTGCAACTCATCGGAGCCGACAACAAGCAGGGCAATATTACCAAGGAGGAATGCCTCAATATTATTCGAAAGCTTAGCCTCAAAACGTTTGAAGGAGAATATAAAATTTTGATCATGTGGTTGCCCGAATACCTGGGCAAAGAAGGCAACCGCCTGCTGAAAATGATCGAAGAGCCCCCCGACCAAACGCTTTTTTTCCTCCTGGCAGAAAACCAGGAGCTCATTTTGCCCACGATCCTCTCCCGCTGCCAACTCGTGAAGGTGAATACCCTTCACGATGAGGAAGTGGTGGAAGGACTGGTACGGCGCGAAGTGGCTGGGCAACGGGAGGCGGAAAGCGTCGCTTATTTGTCGAACGGCAATTTTTTTGAAGCATGCAAACTGGCAGCCGACCACCAGAATGATTACGCCACAAAACTACTCGACTGGCTGCGCAAAGCCTACGGCGGCAACGGCGTAGAACTCGTGCGCTGGTCGGAAGAAATAGCCGGCATAGGCCGGGAAAAACAAAAACAATTCCTGCGTTATGCATTGCATTTTATGCGGGAATATATGGCGCTCCTGGTAACAGGAAACGCCCAGGTAAGGTTACAGCCCGAAGAATTGCAAACGGCGCAAAAACTTACCACCGTAATCGCATTTGACCAGATAACCCTGATAGCGCAGTTGTTTGACGATTGCAGCTATCACGTCGAGCGCAACGCCAATCCCAAGGTGCTGTTTCTCGATGCCTCTATTCAAATGCACCACATTATAAAACGAAAGATCGCGGCGCTCAGTCCCGCCTCGTAGCGGCTGCGCTGTCATGATAAATTGAACGCCACATGGGATGTTTAGGATGTACTTGTTCTGTAAGCGGCTCCTCCAACGATAAACCGATGGGCTGCCGCAGCGGAGGCTGCGCCAGCGGAGGCTGCAACCGCATGAACACTTTCGACTGGCTCACCAGTCTCGATATTGCTGATATTGAATCAGTTGATATTGTAGAAGTGACTTTTAAAAACGGTTCCCGCAAAGGTTTTTACCGCGACGACAACGCCGCGCGCGTCACTACCGGCGATATGGTGGTGGTAGACACGGGTACCGGATACGACGTGGGTCGCGTAAGCCTTACCGGCGAACTGGTCCGCTTGCAAATGAAAAAGAAACGTGTCAACGAAGATACCGTAATAACCGGCGTCATCAGGCGCGCCAACGAGCGCGACCTGGAACGGCTGCAGGAGGCCCGCGAACTGGAAAAAGAAACGATGGTACACGCCCGCGCAATCGCCCGCATGCTCGGTCTCGATATGAAAATCGGGGATGTGGAATTCCAGGGCGACAAACGCAAGGCCACTTTCTTTTATACCGCTGACGGCCGCGTCGATTTTCGCGAACTGATCCGCCATTATGCCAAAGAATTTAAAGTAAAAATAGAGATGCGCCAGATCGGCGCCCGGCAGGAATCGGCCCGCATAGGCGGTATCGGCTCTTGTGGCCGCGAGCTTTGTTGCTCAACCTGGCTTACCGACTTCCGCTCGGTGTCAACCGCCGCCGCCCGCTATCAAAACCTGGCCATCAACCAGGCTAAATTATCGGGACAGTGCGGCCGCCTCAAGTGCTGCCTCAATTACGAACTGGATACCTATCTCGATGCGCTCGATAATTTCCCCAGAGGCGGCGAAAAGTTGTTTACACAAGTTGGCGCCGCAATTTTGGTAAAAACCGACATTTTTAAGGGACTTATGTTTTATATCCTTGAAAATGAGAAGACCAGAGGCAAAATGTACGCCCTGGAGCTGGCCAATGTGAAAGAAATAATGGAAATGAACAGCCGCGGCGAAAAACCTGCCGACCTGGGAGCTGTTACAGTAGTAGTGTCTACTGACAATGAAGACGGCCCGCTCGATTTCGAAGACGTTACCGGCGCTATCGAATTGCCGCCCGATGAAAAACGGCGCAAGAAGAAAAAGAAGAAAAACCGGAATACCGGTGGCGGCGGCGGCGGTCCCCGCCCTCCCGCACAAGGCCAGGGAGGACCCCGCCCGGGAGGCCCGCCGCAAGGCAATCAGCCGCCCCGCCGGCCCGATAACAGACCCGAAAACCGGCAGGATAACCGGGCGGACCAACGCCCCGATAACCGGCCACCCCGCAACGACGATAGGCCGCCCCGTAACGACGATAGGCGCAATAAGAGAAATTGGAAACGAAAAGGTTAATTAAATGACATACGACGTTGTAGTAATCGGCTCTGGCCCAGGCGGCTACGTAGCCGCCATAAGAGCTGCACAGCTCGGCCTGAAAACTGCTATCATCGAGCGCTATAACACCTTGGGAGGCACTTGTCTCAATGTAGGCTGTATCCCATCCAAGGCACTACTCGACTCCTCGGAACACTACCACAATGCCGCCGAAAAATTCACCCAACACGGCATCGATGTAAAAGGACTGTCGGTGAATATGAAGCAGATGGTGCAGCGCAAAAATGAGGTGGTAGACCAAACCGTGAAAGGACTCGATTTTTTAATGAAAAAAAATAAAATCGACGTATTCACCGGCCACGGTTCTTTTGTGTCGCCTACCCGCATCCGAATAGCCAAAGCCGACGGAACCAATGCCGAAATAGAAGCTACCCGTGTAATCATTGCCACCGGCTCCAAACCGATCACGCCTGCGATATTTCAATACGACAAAAAGCGGGTCATCACCTCTACCGAAGCCCTCCAGATCGACCAGGTACCCAAAAGTATGGTCGTCATCGGCGGGGGCGTCATCGGCCTCGAACTGGGCTCCGTCTTCGCCCGCCTCGGTACCAAGATCGACGTAGTGGAATTCCTCGACCGCATTATTCCCGGCATGGATAACGATTGCAGCAAAGAACTCACCCGCTCGCTCAAAAAACTGGGCATGCAGTTCCACCTCGGACATGCGGTAACCGGCGTGCAGACTAAAAGCAAAAAGGTATTCGTGGAAGTTCAAAAACGCGATAGCGAAGACAAATTCACCCTCGAAGCCGACTATTGCCTGGTAGCTATCGGCCGCCGGCCATATACTGATGGCCTAGGTCTCGAAAATGCCGGCGTAAAAACCGATGACAAAGGCCGCATCGAGGTAGACGAACACCTGCAAACGAACGTAAAGGGCATTTATGCCATCGGCGATGTGATCAAAGGCGCTATGCTGGCACATAAAGCCGAAGAAGAAGGCGTTTTTGTAGCAGAGACGATAGCCGGCCAAAAACCGCATATCGACTACAACCTCATTCCCGGCGTAGTATATACCTGGCCGGAAGTGGCCGGCGTAGGCCGCACCGAGGAACAACTCAAAGCGGAAAGCATCCCCTACAAAACGGGGAAATTTCCCTTCAAAGCCCTCGGCCGCGCCCGTGCCAGCATGGATGTGGACGGCATGGTGAAGGTATTGGCCCACGCTACTACCGACGAAATACTGGGCGTGCACATGGTAGGCCCACGCGCCGCCGATATGATCGCCGAAGCCGTGGCGCTCATGGAGTTCCGCGCCTCCGCCGAAGACGCCGCCCGCATGAGCCACGCACACCCCACTTATACCGAGGCTTTCAGAGAAGCCGCCCTGGCCGCCACGGACAACCGGGCCATACATGTGTGAGAGGGAGGGAGTGTGAGAGGGAGAGAGGGAGAGATCGCTGCTGTACGGTGAACGCTCGCCGTTTATCTCATCTGTACGGTGAACGCTCGCCGTTTATCTCATCTGTACGGTGAACGCTCGCCGTTCACCCTCCTCAGGAACTATTTTTATAAATTCATTGTATTTATTGCATGACAAAACACAAAAAAACAAGAATCAAGGACAAAAAGCTGCCTGCAAAGGCCTTGCAGCGCGAAATCCTTAAAATGTTCAGAGCAAATCCCAAAAAACAACTGAACCCCAAACAAGTAGCCAAAAAACTGAACGTAGACAACACCAGAGACTCAGTACTGTCAGCCCTCGGAAAACTCGTTGAAGAAGGCCACCTCTCCGGCCTGCCCGATTATAAATTCAAAATCAAACGCTCCGATATTCCTCCCGTCGCCTCCGACGGCAAAAGCGTCTATTCCGGTTATGTGGATATGACCCGCACCGGCGATGCCTACGTGACCATCGACGGATTTGACCAGGACGTGCACGTCTCCGCCAAATACATGAATACAGCCCTGCACGGCGACCACGTGCAATTGCGCGTGTGGACCCTGCGCGGCCGCAATCGCGCCGAAGGCGAAGTCGTATCGGTGCTCGAACGGGCTACCGAGCATTTCCTGGGTACGCTCTGGTTGTATCCCCGCTATGCCATCGTAGTGCCCGATAGTATTTACGTGCCTGTAGACATCCTGGTGCCCCTCGAAGATACCAAAGGCGCCAACGAAGGCGACAAGGTAGTAGTGAAAGTGGTGAAATGGACCGACGGCAAAATGGGTACGCCACAAGGCATTATCACTACCGTGCTGGGCGCCGCCGGCTCGCACGATATCGAGATGAAAGCCATCCTCATCAACAACGGCTTTAATCTGGATTTTCCCGACGACGCAATGGAGGAGTCGGAAAAACTACCGGGAGCGATCTCGGAAGAAGAAATCGCCCGCAGGCTCGACCTGAGAGAAGTGACTACCTTTACTATCGACCCCGAAAATGCCAAAGATTTCGACGACGCACTTTCTATCCGCTATCGCGAAAACGGCCATTGCGAGATAGGCGTACACATCGCCGACGTATCGCACTATGTGCGCCCGGGTACGCCGCTCGACCGCGAGGCCTACAAAAGATCTACTTCGGTTTACCTCGTAGACCGCGTGTTGCCTATGCTGCCCGAGCGGTTGTCGAACGAACTCTGCTCGCTGCGACCGCTGGAAGACAAACTCACCTTTTCGGCTATCTTTGAATTCGACAAAGACGACAAGATTGTCAGCCATTGGTTCGGCCGCACGATCATCCATTCTAACCGCCGCTTTACTTACGACGAAGTGCAGCAGGTATTAGATGCCGGCGAGGGCGACTTTGCCGCCGAACTCAAACAGCTCAATAAACTCGCTACGAAATTGCGCCACCAGCGCTTTAAAAAAGGATCGATCAATTTCGAAACGGAAGAAGTGCAGTTTCGCCTCGATGAAACGGGCGCCCCGGTCGAATTGTACGTGAAAGAGCGCAAGGAATCGCACATGCTCATCGAAGACTTTATGCTGCTGGCCAACCGCGAAGTAGCCACGCATATTGCCCGCAAGGGAATTGCCCAGGAACAGGAGATCCCCTTCGTTTACCGCGTACACGACGAACCCAACCCCGATAAAGTAGCCGAATTTGCGCTTTTTGCCCGCGAACTGGGTTTCGAAATGAATATCAGCACGCCTAAAGAGATTGGCCGATCTTTCAACCGGCTGGTAGAAGCCGCACAAAACGATCCGGCACTGAAAATGTTGGAACCCATCGCCATTCGCACGATGGCCAAAGCCATTTATTCTACCGACAATATCGGTCACTACGGCCTGGGCTTCGACCACTACACCCATTTCACTTCGCCCATCCGCCGATTTTCAGACGTTTTATCGCACCGCATCCTCGAACGCAATCTCGGCGATGAAACCTGGCGCACCAAACAAGACAAATTGGAAGAGCAATGCCAGCATATTTCCCGCATGGAGCGCCGCGCCATGGACGCCGAGCGCGAATCGGTGAAATTCAAGCAAGCGGAATTTATGGAAAAACACATCGGCGACGATTTCGACGGATTTATTACCGGCATCACCGAACGCGGGTTTTTCGTGGAACTCAAAGACAACCGCTGCGAAGGCATGGTGGGCTTCGATACCCTCAACGAGCCTTTCGATACCGGTGGCAGCAGACTTCACATGCGCGGCATGCGCTCGGGCAAGGTTTACAAGGTTGGCGACCTGGTGCGCGTGCGCATTACAGCTACCGACCTGCTGCGCAGGAGAATCGATATGATGCTGATTTAGAGCAAGTAAGGTGCAGCCTATTCCCATTCCTGCACTTTTTTTACGCTTTTTACTACTTCCTACCATTCCTCCATTTCATCGCTGAGCGGGTGCTGCTGATAGTGTCGTTTGGTAAAAGCGCGTTGTTTTTGCCTTTCTATGACCAGCCGGGCAATACCGATATTAGGCGGTTCGGGAGCGAGGGGCGACAAGGCAGCGTGCACTTTGCGCTCGTTTACATCGAGGCGGTACATGAGGCTGAGCAGGAATTCCATCCGGTGTTCAATGAGATCGGCGATGCGCTCGGAGAGCATCTCGAGCAGTTGCGCTTCGCTAACCAGGTCTTCCGCCGGTTCGGGCATCTCAAAGTCGTGGGTAATGAGTTCCGCTGTGGTTTTTAGATCTTCGGATTCCATTTTTTTTATTTTGAAAGCCCGCTTTTTACTACTGTAGCAGGCGTTATCTCGTCAATAGACCGGCAACCGGAAAGCCGCATGGTCAGCTCAAAGTCGGCCACCAGATTCCGGATGACTTCATTTACCCCCTTTTCACCTGCCAGGGCAAGTGCGTACACATAAGGCCTGCCGATGCACACGGCGTTGGCGCCCAGCGCCAGCGCTTTAAACATATCGGCGCCGCAGCGCACCCCGCTGTCGAGTAAAACGGGTATCTGGCGTTTGACCGCCTCCGCTATACCCGGCAATGCCCCAATGGTGGAAATCGCCCCGTCGACCTGCCTGCCGCCGTGATTCGACACGACGATGCCGTCGATGCCCATATCTACGGCCTTGCGGGCATCATCGGGGTGTAATATGCCTTTTAACAGAATGGGCAATTTGGTGTACTGGCGCAATAAAGGCAATTGTTCCCATTGCAGCGCAGGGTTGGTGTATATGTTTATAAATTTTCGAACGGCTTTGAGCGGCGCCCTCGAGCGCACGTTTTTCAGCAGCCCACCCGGGTAGGCCCGCATGAGTTCGGCCACCGACAATAAGGAGTCCAGGGTGAGCGACTGGCGCGGCGCCGGCGCACTGCTGTCGTCGGGCTCCTGCATTAATCGCCTGAAAACCGGGTCGCTGGTGTACTGGGCAATGCCTTTGCCTCTCAAAAAAGGCAGGTAGGCCATGTCCAGGTCGCGCAAACGCCAGCCCAGCATCGTCGTATCAAGGGTGACCACGATAGCGCCGCAGCCGCAGGCTTCCGCGCGTTTCACCAGGCTCTCCACCAACTCGCTTGACCGGCTCCAATACAACTGGAACCAACGCGGACTATCGCTCATCACTTCACTTACTTTCTCCATCGCCACCGATGCCTGGTTGGAAAAAATAAACGGCACGCCGAGCGTAGCGGCGGCGGTACCCACCGCCAGGTCGCCCTTGCGATGCGCCATTTCGAGCACGCCTACCGGTGAAAGCAATAACGGCGCGGGCAATTTTTGCCCGAGTAATTGCACCGAAAGGTCGCATTGCGACACGTCGCGCAGCATACGCGGCACGATCTGCCATTGGTCAAAACCGTGCCGGTTGTTGCTGATGGTTGTCTCCACCCCCGCCCCGCCGGCAATATAAGCGAAGGCCTCAGGACTCATCCGGTCTTTGACAAGCGCCTCAAGCGCATTCAAATCGGTGGGAATAGCCGTTTTTTTTCCGCTCACGCCGGTGAGATAGATAAACCTTTGACGGTCGAGAGCCGAAAAATTTCCCTTCATAAGGTTGCTTTTTGTGGCAAATTACGAAAGAATTGCCGATAATTCGGCACAATTGACCGCCGTACATGACCAATTTACATCTGTTAACCCATCATACGCCCAGTCCGATACAGGAGGTGACACTACCGGAACTGGAAGGCTGCGGCGTGCGATGGCTGGTCAAACGCGACGATCTGCTGGCTCCGCCCGAAGCCCCCGATTTTTGCGGCAATAAGTGGCGAAAGATGAAGTACAACCTCCTGGAAGCCGGCAAACAAGGTTGTACCAGGCTAATCACTATGGGCGGCGCCTTTTCCAACCACATAGCCGCGGTAGCTGCCGCCGGACTGCTTTTTGGCGTTGATACCGTGGGTTGTATCCGCGGCGAAGCGGTTTATCCGCTCAACCCTACCCTGCGGGGCGCCATCGATAACGGCATGGAACTCCGCTTTGTCAGCCGGGAAGACTACCGAAAGCTACGCGAAAAGGGATTACAGCCCGAACTCCCCGGCGACTACCCCATCCCCGAAGGTGGCACCAACGCCCTGGCTATGCCGGGTTGCCGCGAATTGGGAGAGGAATTGCTGCTTCAACTTGACGATCCAGGTCATTCTACTATAGCTGTTGCCTGCGGCACCGGCGGCACTTTAGCCGGGCTTATTACCGGGCTTCAGGGCCTCCCCTGCATTGGCATCCCCGTGCTGAAAGGCGACTTTATGACGGCAACGGTACAAGGCTTCCACGGGTTATTCACCGGCCGCCAATGGCCCCACTGGCAAACCATCGACGGCTTTCATTTCGGCGGCTACGCCAAAATCACCCCCGTTTTGTTGTCATTTATGGCCGATTTCTATACCCAAACAGGCATCCCGCTCGATAAAATTTATACCGGAAAATTGTTTTACGCCATATTTCAACTCATCCAATCCGGCTATTTTTCCCCGGGCAGCACGGTGGTGAGCATCCACAGCGGGGGGATTCAGGGGAATTAGTTGTCGGTTGTCGGTTGTCGGTTGTCAGTTCTCGGTTGTGGGTTGTGGGTTGTCGGTTTGTTCTTTTTTATCTGTTATAGACAAAGAAAAGAGAAACAGACGACCACAGGCCATAACTCATAACCCATAACCCACAACTACCCCTCCCCCTTCACCAACACCCGTTCAATCACATGGCTACCAAAAGCATAAGGCAGATAAGCCACGGAAGGCATCGGCCGGGTAATAAACACATTGGCCAACTTGCCCGGGGTGATGCTGCCGCAATCGGCTGATAACTCCATAGCGGCGGCGCCGTTGATGGTGGCGGCGTTGATAGCTTCTTCGGGTAGCATGCGGAGTTTGATGCAGGCCAGACTGATTACAAAAGGCATTCGTCCAGAGGGAGTGGTGCCCGGGTTGTAGTCGGTGGCGAGGGCTACCGGCAGTCCGGCATCCAGCATGCGGCGGGCGGGCGGGTAGTGCTCGTCGTTGAGGAAAAACGGGGCGGAGGGCAGCAAAGTCGGGATGGTATGGCCGGCGGCGAGGCAGGCGATTTCCTCATCGGTGAGTACCTCCAGGTGGTCGACCGACACGGCGCCTCGCAATACGCAGGCTTCAATGCCGCCCATGCTATTAAACTGATTGGTATGGATTTTAGCTTTCAGCCCGTAACGCGCGCCGGCGTCGATAATTCGGGACGTCTCTTCCACGCTGAAAAAGTTTTTCTCGCAAAAAGCGTCGACGTAATCGGCCAGGCCTTCGCCGGCAATCTGGGGTAGCAGTCGCTCTATGAGCAGTTGCATATAGCCCTCGCGATTGTCGCGGTATTCCGCGGGTAAGGCATGGGCGCCCAGGAAAGTCGCTTTGATGGGCATGGGGCTCATCTCTTTTAATCGCCTGATCACGCGCAGCATCTTGAGTTCGCTGTCTTCGCTCAGTCCATAGCCGCTTTTGATTTCAATCGCGCCGGCGCCCATGCCGCGCACTTCTTCGAGCCGCTGCCAGGCCTGTTCTACCAATACCTCTTCAGGCGTTTCGCGGAGTCGCCGCGCCGAGTTGAGAATACCCCCGCCGCGTCGGGCTATTTCTTCATAGCTCAGGCCCCTGATGCGGTCCACAAATTCGGTTTCACGGCTGCCGGCGAATACCAGGTGAGTATGCGAGTCGCACCAACAGGGAAACACCATGCCCCCTTTGGCATCAATCTGCACATCAGCGCGTGCCGGGCACTCCGCCATCGGCCCAAAAGCGACGATTCGCCCGCCTTCGATGAGCAAATAGGCGTCGTGTAATACCGGCAAAGTTTGCATGCCGGCCCCGCGCACCAGCCCGGTTTCGGCGGGCAGGGTTTGCACAAGGGTGTGGATGTGGTGGATTAGCATTTTTTTTGTTTTAGCAGTCAGCGCTCAGCACTCAGCACTCAGGTCTATGAAACTATATAACTGACTGCTAACTGCTAACTGCTAACTGCTGACTGCTGACTACTTCCCTTCGGCAACGCCAGTACAAACGTTGACCCCTTGCCTTTTTTGCTCCGCAAATCAAGCGTGCCGCCCATGGCTTCCGCATAGCGGCGGGCGATAAAGAGGCCGTAGCCCATCGAGGATTCGCTGTGCTGGGCCTGGGGTTTGAGTCGTTGAAAACGCTGGAAGGCCTTAGCTTGGTCTTCGACGTCGAGGCCGGGACCCTTGTCGGTCACCAGAAAACGTGCCTGGGCGCCGGCGTCTTCCAGGCTCAGCAAAATATGCGAGCCGTCGGGAGAATACTTAATAGCATTCGACACCAGGTTGCCGATAATGCGCTGCAGGAAATACGGATCGGCCATCACGCGCAAGGGGGTTGGGGTCGCCTGTATTTTGATATCAATATTTTTATGCGCGGCGTATTTGTCGTATTCGCTTTTCGCAATATCGAGTACGGCTGTTGCGTCTACCTGGGTTAATTGCAGCGACAAAGTTATACCTTCTTCCATATTTTCCACATCCATAATGCGTCGGCTCATTTCGTCGATACGGTCGGCGGCATGCTCCATTTCGCTGAGCAATTCAGGCGTGGGATTTTTGTGCCGGAGTTCGTACAAATTGAGTTGGATAACCGCCAGCGGATGGCGCAGGTCGTGGGTGAGCAGAGAAGTAAAAAACTTTTTCTCGGTATGGAGTTGTTGGAGGTTTTTGTTGGCTGTCTGCAACAATTCTTTTTTTTGGCGAAGCCGCATAAACAGCCGGAACAACAACAAAATAACCGCTAAAAAGGAAGCTGCCGCAATTCCAAAAATTAGATTGCGAAAGCGCGCTGCCGCATTTTACTGGCGAAGCAACAGGTTTTCCTGTTCTTTTTCTTTGGTTTCATATTGAAATTTGAGCTGCTCAACCTGCTTGTTTTTGGCTTCGTCGTAAATTTCACCTAAATATTGCTGGTAGGCTTTCAGATAAAAAAGGGCGCTATCGGGCTGGTTTATTTTTTCAAAATAAGCCGCCATCTGAGGGTATATTTCTACCAGGCCTTCTTTTTCGCCAGAGCGTTCAAACAATGACACAGCCTGCCGGTAATGATAAATGGCTTTTGGGTATTGGTTTTTGGCTAAATACAATTTTCCTGCCTGCAAATGCGACCAGGAAAGATTAATAGAGTCACTAACTGTTGTTCTGATCTGCAAGCCCAGCTGTGCATACTTCAGCGCTTCGTCGAGTTTGTGCTGGAGAAACTTCACATCGCCGAGTTTGGAATAGGCAGTGGCCATTTTGCGTTCGTCATTTTTATGCCGGTATATTTGCAGGGACTGGGTGAGGTAGAGTTCGGCGGAGTCGTATTGCTGTAATTCGATATAAAAAAAAGCACCGCCCAAGTAATTGTCTGCTAACACAATAGGCTCGTCTAATTCTTGAAGGATAGCCATACTGGCGCGGTGATATTTTTGGGCTAATGCCACATCTTTGCTCGACCACAACACCCCGGAAATATTGATCATGGCCTGTGCGCTTCGCTTTTTCCAATCAGGCGTTTTATATTGGTTGGCAATTTCCAGCGCACCGTAGAAATGCTGTATCGCCGTGTGGTACTCAATTTGTTGAGCGTGTTTAACGCCTAAAATCATATGCATTTTAAAGCTGTCAATAACGGATACTTGAGCCGTACTATGCCGTACGAACATACTCAAACAAACCATTATGATTAGCTTGGATTTCATTGGAGTTATGCTAGGTTGTTATTCATGCTATCGGGTCACTATCCTTAGCTTCTTCTGCAGCTGGGCCTTGGTAGTAACCCCCATTTTTCGGTAAATAGTTTTTACATGGTGCCGCACTGTATTGATCGATATAAAGAACTGAGCAGCAATGGTTTTATAGCTCAGCCCATTTACCAATAATTTCGCTACTTCCCATTCTCTGGGACTAAGTGTGGGGGCGCCGGTATCGTCTTGCAATACGGCTATATCTTCAAAAGACGAGTTTTCCTGGCCGGAGGATCTTAAGTGATTTACAACGGCCCTGGCCGCGCTACTGCCCAGATAAGCCCCTTCTGACAATGTATTCCGGATGGCGGCTAGCACGTCTGCAGGTTTACCCCCCTTAACAAAGTATCCGTCGGCGCCGCCCGTCAATGCATCCAACACGTATTTATCCTGGGTATATCCCGTCATGATGACGATCTTCATGCTGGGTAGTATTTTTTTGATCTTATCGAGGTGCTGGAGGCTGTTAATTTCTTTTAACTGTATATCAAGCAGTAATACATCAGGAGAAGATTCCGGATTTGTTTTTTCAAAAAATTCACCTAATGACCCAGCTTGTATAACACACCTCCAATTTTCCTGCATGCCGATCAGACTTACCATCCGGGCCAGCAATACAGGGTCGTCATCAACTACGGCTATCTTTGTCATAGGTTTCCTTTTTAGCCTTTATTACTACATAAAACCACCCCTATTCACCCAAAGATAACATTTTGATGCGATTGCCTGCACTATGTATATTTATTTCCTTTGCAGTTGTTTTCAAATATCAGCGGCTTCTACCCATTACAAACGTGGCACAATTTTTTGCCGGTAGTTCTCTACCAGGTACTCCAACAAAGATCTTCGCAGGAAGAACGAATAAACACAACTACTTTAGGTCTCCACAACCATTCCGAAGATATCTCACAAGTCAGTTTTTTTTTAAAAGCGGCTTGTGAGGTATCCTCCTTTTCCTTGCGGCTTGTCGTACAGCCTACATAAGAAAAGGTAAACTCGCATAATAACGGCAATTGTCCTACCTTTATCCAGCATTATAATCGAGTAGCGTGGTCGAAAATAAGCTGGTTTTTACTTTTTGGTTTTGTTTTGCAGCAATAGGATGGCTTTCCGGCCAAACATTTGTAAGTACAACTCCGCAAAATAAAAATGCCGTGCTGGAGGTATTCGGCGGCATCTACTGTATTTATTGCCCCGAAGGCAATAATATAGCCGGACAAATAGTAGAAAGCAACCCCGATGAGGTGGTGCTCATTAATGTGCACGCCGGCTCCTACGCCGTGCCCGACCCCGGCGACCCCGACCTGCGCAGCGATTATGGCGAAGCGCTGAAAAATCAAACCGGACTGGTAGGTTATCCCGCCGGCACGGTCAACCGCCAGGTTTTTCCAGGCTGGGAGCAAAACCAACCCGGCACTACCGCTATCAACCGCAGCAATTGGGCCAATGCCGTTGCGAATGTGCTGCAACAACCTTCTCCGGTAAATATCGCCGCCAACGCGCATTACAATGTAGTCAGCGGATTACTCACTATCCAAATCGAACTCTACTATACAGGTAATAGTATAGCCCCCATCAATTACCTCAATATCGCGCTTCTGCAAAACGATATTATAGGCCCCCAAACCGGCGCCTACCCCTATTCCACTTACAGACACCATGATATCCTCCGCGACCTGCTTACCGGGCAATGGGGCGAACCTATTTATACCACCTCTGCCGGCTATTTTGAAGCCCGCACCTATACTTACCAGATGCCACCCCATTTCAGAGGCGTGCCGGTGGTTCCGGCCAATATGCACCTGGCCATTTTTATCGCGGAAGGCCATCAACACATTCTGACGGGTATTTCCGTAACCCCAGAATTTACCGTAGCCCACACTCATAATGTGAACGCGCTTTCAATTACCGCTCCCGAAGAGGTGTGCGTGGAATCGCTATCGCCCATACTCACCCTGCGCAACGACGGCAATGCCCCGCTCACTTCGGCTACTATCCAATATAGTATCAACGGCGGCGCTCCCCAGCTATACGCCTGGTCGGGCTACCTCAGTACTTATGAAAGAGCAGATGTGGCCCTGCCGTTAATTAATTTTAATTCCAATTTTTCAGATCCCAATACGCTGCTGTGCTCGGTGTATAGCCCCAATGGACAGCAAGACGAAGATATCGGCAATAATAACCGCACGTTTGTTTTTGAGAATGCGCCGGCTTCCACCGGTACTTCGCTTACCCTGGAAATAAAAACCGATTTTTACGGATATGAAATTTATTGGGAGATTATCGATGAAGCAGGCGCCGTATTCGCCAGTGGCGGCAATGAAGTGGTGGGCGCCAGCGGCGGCGGCTATAATAACGCATCCCCTGCCGATCCCGGCACGTATTACAATAATCAGCTTATTGTAGTCCCTGTCGATTTGCCCTTAGAAGGTTGTTATACTTTCCGCATCCTCGACGCTTTCGGCGATGGCATGTGTTGTACCTATGGCAGCGGCTTTTACCGCCTTCGAGATCAGGATGGTGACTGGCTTTTCGCCGGTGGCGCTTTCGGCGCCGAACAACGGCATCCTTTCCTCGCCGGCCCCTGGCAGGTCACCGACATTTCTTCCGAAGTTTTCACCGCCGATGTAACGGTTTCGCCCAACCCCTCGCCCAACGGCGCCTGGCTGGCACAAATTGACCTACCCGCCCAGGCTACGGTGAAAGCCGCCCTGTATACTACCGACGGCCGACTACTGTGGCAGTTGCCCGCCACCGATATGCCCGCAGGCCCCTCGGCCCTCCCCATTCAATTGGCCGACGCCCCCGCCGGAATGTACATACTGCGCCTCCTTATCGACGATAAACTGTTGGTGAGAAAGTTGGCTAAATGAATGTTTGATGTTTGATGTTTGATGTTTGATGTTTGATGTTTGATGTTTGATGTTTGATGTTTGATGTTTGATGTTTGATGTTTGATGTTTGATGTTTGATGTTTATTTATAAAATCTTAATAACCAGAAATTTAACATCAAACATTAAAAATTAAAAATTCAACATCAACATCCCGCATACAACGAAAATGCCCTTTGGGGCACTTGTCATAACCGATCTTTGAACAAGGGCGGCAGGATAACCCCTTGACCTCCACACTCTTATCTCGATCCATCCCTTCGGGATAATACGGATACATGCCAAATTCAGGTACCGTATTGCCCCAAACGGATATGATATCTTTCTGGAAAGCCGCAGCGATATGCATCAAGCCGGTATCGTGCGTAATTACCTTGGCGGCCTGCCGTACGATTGATGCCGATTGATGCAGCTTGAGTTTGCCGCAGGCATTGACCACATGGGCGCCGGACTGCCCGGCGATCCATTCGCCCAGCTCCGCTTCATCGGGGCCGCCCAGCAATACTACCGGCAATCCGATCTTGCGGCAAATCGAGGCTATTTTATCAGGCGGGAGTCGCTTTGTGGCATGCGCGGCGCCGATCACAAAGGCCACATAAGGCAAGGGGTTCGGGATGCCTGCATCGCGCAACCATGCCGCGGCATCCACTTCCTGGTCGGCAGGAATGTAATAGTCCAGCCCTGCGCCGTCGTTGCGCACCCCCAAAGGCGCTACGGTAGCCATATAGCGATCCACGATATGCACGGCCGGCAAGCGGTTGATACCCAGCCGCACCAACAGCCATTTTTCGAGATTTAATTTGTCGAAACTCCCCGAAGGTACGCCGCGCAAGGCCCGCTTCACCTGCCAACTGCGCAGGTTGTGGTGCAGGTCGACTATGTAATCGTAGCCCTCCTGCCGCAATTGGGGCAATACTTCGCTTACTTTTTTTTCGATGGCGTATACTTTGCTGATACCGGGATGGGCGGCCACAATGCCCTTAAATGCTTTTTTGGTAAGAAAATGCACCTCCGCCTGTAGCTGCTGCTTTAAACAGCGCACAACCGGTGTGGTTAATACGATATCTCCTATGGAACTAAAACGGATGATGAGCACCTTAGGTTTGGCGCCGGCGTTTATCTGATGCACTTGTGGTTGACTTTGGAACAAAAAAAAAGTCGCACTGACGAAGTGCGACCCTTTTCTATAATCCCATGAACATATCCAAAATAAATAATCGTTGAAAAAAATGTCCGTCCGTTTCTTGGAAATTGACAAACATTTAGTCTATCTTCGCCACATCAACCGGGAAATACTATCCACACACGGTTATTTAACAAATTGTAATCTTAAGCTTTGACAACATAATCCCATGAATGTGACCTAATCGAGAGGCGGATCTTCAGTCCGCCTTTTTTTTTGGTGCTGTGACGAAACATCGTATCTTTTAGGGAATCTTTGTCGGGATAGTTGTAATTCGTCCCGAGCGAACTCGGGACGACTTACCACCAACAAACTATAATCCCATGAACATATTCAAATTTGTTTGCCAGTCCTTTTAACCAGCTTTTTTTCTTTCCTCCTCTATTTCTCACTGATCACGATACAAAGATGCAACACAGATTTGCTCAATTCAAAGACAAAAATAAGTCGTTGTGAAATTTACAATTGATGTTTAATGTTTGATGTTTGATGTTTAATTGTTTGCTTATCAATAATTTATATTTTTTTAAAAAAAGACAAAAGCTACTTTATTGTGAATTTTTTTATTTATTTTAGGTACTAAAACTGAAAAAAAAGATTAAAAAAAGTTTTTTGGAACGGTATTTATGGGTGAGAATACGGTCTGTCGGGCATAAACTTCTTTGCGCCGGTCGCGACTATTTCGCACCGTGCCGTGGTGGCGAAGGCGGGTGAGCAACTCGGGATGCAGGTCGGCGTAGATGAAAGCCTGGGTATTTGGAGGAGCTTCGGCCAGGATGCCGCCGGCGGGAAAGCCGTGATCGCAGGGGGTGTAAATGCCCGATTGGGCATATTGGAATTCTATAGCAGGCACTTCGGGCATGTTGCCGGTGCAACCGGCCGTAGCCACATAACATTCGCCATATACTGCCAGGGCCTGCGCGCTGTGTCTCACACGCCAATGGCCGTGTTCCGATTCGGTAGAATAAGGCACAAAGGCCAGGAGGCAACCCGCATCGGCACAAAGGCGCCCCAACTCGGGAAATTCTACGTCGTAGCAGATTAATATGGCCATACGCCCCATGTCGGTATCAAAAATACCAGGATCATGGCCCGGCGATAGCTGCATGACATCTACTTCGTATGGGGTAAGGTGTATTTTGTGGTAGCGGTCCAGCCTGCCGTCGCGATGACATAGCAAAGCGGTATTATATAATAAATCATGCTCCATAATGGGCATGCTGCCGGCCACAATGTTGACTTTGTATTTGACAGCCATCGCCACGCAACGCGCGATAATGGGTTCGCTGAAATCAGCCAGTTGCCGCATGCCGTGCGCCACATCGGGCACAGGCGGGGCATCGGCGCCGTAAATCTCTTCAGGCGTCAAGGTTGAATAGAAGTGCTGACGGTATTCCCTGTGTTCGTCAAACAGGGTGAGCAGCGGAAGCGTAAAATATTCGGGAAACAACACGAAGTCGGCGCCGGCTTGGGCCAAAACCTTCACCTCCGACTCCATCTTCCAAAAAAAAGCCTGCAGGTTCTCCATGTGTTCCATGTGCCACTGCACGACTCCTATCCTGATGTGGGTTTGTTTCAATGTTACAGATGCACCTTTAAAATGTGAATGGGATGCTTGTCGGGATTTAACTCCACGTAATTCCAATCGTTGAACCAGTAGTAGCTCTCATTAGTCAACAAATCTGTGACCCTAAGGTTGACCCTGCCGGTCAGATTGAGCAGTTGCTTGGGCACTTCTACGTAACCCGACTGCGTGAAGGCGGTGTCGAACGATGCGATACACCATATGATATTGTCGAGATTGTCGGTGACTTTGATATAACTCATCAACTGCTCGTTGTCGGTGCGGGTAAACTGGATGTTCCAGGTGGTTTGCAAGGCCGCATTTTCTTTCCTGATTTGGTTGAGGTTGGTGATCAGGTCGGTGAGGCGGTTGCGCAGGTTCCAGTCGTAGTGGCGCAATTCGTATTTCTCCGAATTGAAGTATTCTTCTTTTCCGTTGGCATTGCCTGTGTTTTCCATGAACTCGTAAGCCGGGCCGTAGAGGCCGTAATTGGACGATAAAGTAGCCGCCATGGCCACCCGCAAGGCAAAAACGTTGGCAGTGGCGCCCATGAGTTCGTAGGGGAGTATGTCGGGGGTATTGGGCCAGAAGTTGGGCCGGAAATACTCGCGCAATTCGGTGGTGGTCAGCTCGGTCAGGTATTCTTCCATTTCGCGGCGGTTGGTGCGCCATGCAAAATAGCTGTACGACTGCGTAAAGCCCACTTTGGCAAGCTCGGCCATCACTTTGGGGCGCGTAAAGGCCTCCGACAAAAAGATGGTATCGGGGTAAGCAGCCTGCACTTCGGCGATAAACCACTCCCAGAAGGGGAAAGGTTTGGTGTGCGGGTTGTCTACGCGGAAAATGCGTACGCCGGCTTCGCACCAGAAAATAGCGATGCTTTTGAGTTCATTCCAGAGGTTTTCCCAGTCGTCGGTCTCAAAATTGATCGGCACGATGTCCTGGTATTTTTTCGGCGGGTTTTCGGCGTAGGCTACGGTGCCGTCGGGGCGCCACAGGAACCATTCCGGGTGTTCTTTGATGTAGGGATGGTCGGGGGCGCATTGAAGGGCCAGGTCGAAGGCGATTTCTATGCCTACTTTCTGGGCTTCTTTGATGAGATGTTTATAGTCGTCGAGCGTGCCCAATTCGGGGTGTACGGCCTTGTGGCCGCCTTCGTCGCTGCCGATAGCCCAGGGTGAACCGGGTTCGCCGGGTTCGGCGTTGGTGGAGTTGTTCTTGCCCTTGCGGCTTATTTTGCCAATGGGGTGAATGGGCGGCAAATACAATACGTCGAAGCCCATTTCTACCAGTCGCGGCAGCAGTCGCTCGCAATCTTTGAAGGTGCCGTGTTTACCTTCTTCGGCTGAGGCAGAGCGAGGAAAAAACTCGTACCAGGCGCTGAACAGTTCTTTTTCGCGGCCTACGCGCACCACGAGATGGCGGTCGTAGGTGGTCACGTGTTGCCGCAAGGGGCGCTCGTGGGCGAGCTGGGCGAAGTCTTCGCTCAGCACGGTATTGACCGCCGTATCGTATTGGGTTTCGTCTTCGAGCAGGGCCGCCGATTTGAGCAATTTGGCGGCTTCTGTTTTGTTATAATTGAGGGCCGCCTTGCGCAATAACGACGCGCCGATGAGCAACTCGGTCTGCATTTGCTGCCCGTCGTCAAATTTTTTGTGGAAGCCTTTTAGCCAGGTGGCGAGGTGGTCTACCCAGGCCTCTATTTTATAATGGTAATACCCGCGTTTTTCTACCTTGAAGCCGGCCGTCCACACGTCGTTGGTGTGGTCCTGCATAAATACCGACGACCAGCTTTTATCGTCGTCGTGCTTGTAAAGCAAGGCGGCGCGGATAACGTCGTGGCCGTCAGAGAAGATATCAGCCGATACGTCTACGCTTTCTCCGGGCGTGCGCTTGATAAAAAAACGGCCATTGTCAATTTCGGGTTTTACGTGCTCGATAACGACGCGGTGTCTCATTGCCTCTCAATGGTTTTATTTGTGGGCAATATTAAGGATAAATGTGTAATTATTGCAATCACACTGCTAATAAGCCGATGGCGTGTAAACGATTCCAACATTTTTCATACCAATACTCCTCAAAACCGGATAAACCGGCCGCTTCGTAGTCGGCCCGCACCTGCTGAAAGCTGAGCAATTCAGGCTGGGAAACGGACAGCTTTGGCAGTATGCCGGCCAGCCAGTGGCCCTGGGCTTCTTCTACTTTGAGTACCAGGGTTTCTTTTTTGGCATGGAAGGTCAGTTCGGCGAAGTCCAGCGCTTTTCCTTTTTTTGTTTTTTTATAAAAATAAACAACCGGCTGCGGCCCCAACCACACCATCCGCACCGTAGGTTTAATTACGAGGTCGTGTTCGGGGGCCAATACCGATTCGATATGGCCTTTGTCGACCTGGGTGCGCGGCACTTTGAAGTCGAACCAATCCTGCAGCGGATAATCCAGTCCGATGCCGTGCATGAAGTTGAGCAGCGATTTTTTGAGCCCGAAGCTGAATTTTTCGTGCTCGGCGCCCTGCGGGTCGATATGTACGATGTCGTTGTTGGCAAAGCTGCCGAGGGTTTCATCGGCTTTGCGCACGCCGAATTTTTCGGGGTAGAGTCCCACTGGACTGTGGGCGGTCATGGCAAACTGGTGCCAGAAAGCCGATTGCAGGATGCCGGCTTCGAACATCTGCCGCACAATCTCGAGCGAATCGATGGTTTCCTGGGCGGTTTGGGTGGGAAAGCCGTACATGAGGTAGGCGTGGGTCATGATGCCCGACTCGGTAAAATTGCGGGTTACCTGCGCTACCTGGGCCACCGTCACGCCTTTGTCGATGAGTTTCAGCAGGCGGTCGGAGGCGACTTCGAGGCCGCCTGTCACGGCGATGCAGCCGGAGGCTTTGAGCAGCAGGCAGAGGTTGCGGGTGAAGCTTTTTTCAAAGCGGATATTGGTCCACCAGCTCACGCTGAGTTTTCGCCGCAGGATTTCGAGCGCCAGGGCGCGCATGAGCGCCGGCGGCGCCGCTTCGTCGACAAAGTGAAAGCCGTTTTCGCCAGTCTGGGCGATCATTTCTTCCATGCGATCGCAAAGCAGCCTGGCGGCCACGGGTTCGTATACCTTTATATAGTCGAGCGAGATATCGCAAAAGGTGCATTTGCCCCAATAGCAACCGTGGGCCATGGTGAGTTTGTTCCACCTGCCGTCGCTCCACATGCGGTGCATGGGGTTGGCGATTTCGAGCACGGAGATGTATTTGTCGAGCCAGAGGTCGCTGTAATCGGGGGTGCCGGTTTCCGATTGTTTATAATCTTTGGTGAAGCTGTTGTTGATGTAGTCAACTTTGCCGTCCAACAGCACAAAAGTGCGTTTGAGCAATTCCACGGGGCGTTTGCCTTCAATGTGTTCTACCAGGTTTTCGAGGGGCGCTTCGCCGTCGTCGAGGGTGATGAAGTCGAAAAATTCAAATACCCGCGGGTCGGATAGCGAGCGCAATTCGGTATTGGCAAAGCCGCCGCCCATGGCGGTTTTCACTTCGGGATAGTGTATTTTGATCCACTGGGCGCAGCGAAAAGCGCTGTACAGGTTGCCCGGAAACGGCACGGAAATGGCTACCATCCGGGGTTGTACCGAAGCCATACGCGCTTCGAGGATCTCCGCTAGCAAGGCATCGATGTAGGTAAACGGCTGGTGCAGGGCGGTGTACAACTCGTCGAAGCTGTTGGCCGAGCGGCCCAGTCGCTCAGCATAGCGGCTAAAGCCGAAGTGTTCGTCGACGCATTCGGTGATCAGATCCGAGAGGTCTTCGAGGTATAGGGTGGCGAGGTGTTTGGCTTTGTCCTGCACGCCCATGGAACCGAAAGCCCATTCCAGGTCGTCCAGTTGTTCAAAGCGGGAGGCCTCGGGCAAAAAATCTTCCTGGCAGATCAGGTGGGCCAGGGTGGGGTTTTTGCCCTGCAAAAAGGAGATCACCGCGTCGATGGTGTGGATGTAGTGGTCCTGGAGGGCGATGATGCGCCGGGCGTTGGCCGATTTCGGATTGCGGATTTCGGATTGCGGATTTTGGCCCAGACTGGCAAAAAGCTTCGCCAAACCCTCCCGGCAAAACAGTGCCAGTATGACTTCAATACCCAAATCGGCCTGTTGCGAAGAAATTTTTTTAGTATTAAAAAATCCCTTCAAATAGGCTGTAGCGGGATACGGCGTATTTAATTGCGTAAAAGGCGGTGTAATTAAAAAAATGGTTGCCGGCATAGCGTACAAAGTAACATTATTCTGTGCGAGAATCCAAGCAAGAACCGGTAGAAGAAAAAAGCAGTTGACAAACGCCGTAAAAAGTCGTAAATTTGAAATGTATCAAAAAAGGAGGCGCCTATGACAATTACTACTACACTTCACACACTTACCATTTTGTTGTGCGCCACTTCTGTCTGCTTAGGACAACCGGCGGAAAAAACGCTCGTCAAGTCGTTTAATCTGCAAGGAAGTTCTGCCATCGCCCTTGACGTACACGGCGACGTCAATGTGCAGCCCTGGACCAACGAAGTGCTCCGCGTTCAAATGACTGTAACGCTGCCTACCGGCACGGCCGCCATGCTCAAATCGCTGGTGGAATCGGGCCGCTACAACCTCAAGAGTAGCCTGAAAGACAACGTACTGCAAATCACGCTCCCCAATATGGAACGCGAGGTATTGTTCAAAGGAAAGACGCTCGAAGAAACGCTCTCTTTCATCGTGTATGCCCCCGAAAATACGACGGTGCAACTCGGCGAAGGAGCTACGACTGATAAGAAAGGCGTGGTGAATACGTTTTGAAAATGTTCTCCGTTCTCTGTTCTCGGTTATCCGTTGTCGGTTGTCCGTTCTCTGTTATCCGTTCCTTATCTTTGCCAGTTATACTTAACAGAGAACAGAGAACAGAGAACAGAGAACAGAGAACAGAGAACAGAGAACAGAGAACAGAGAACAGAGAACAGAGA
>JABWBR010000048.1 GCA_013360405.1 Saprospiraceae bacterium | reverse complement strand
GTTCAACCGAAGCTAAACCTCCCGTTCGACTTGCATGTATTAGGCCTCCCGCTAGCGTTCATCCTGAGCCAGGATCAAACTCTCCATAGTCAAGTTCTTTAAGCCCCGAAGGACTTGATTGTCTTACTATGCGACATATGATCCTTAATTTTTAACAAAAGGGTCACGCTTCTTTCTTTCCTTACCTCTTCTTCCAGTGTCAATGAACTTTTTGCCACCGCTAAAACCTTATTGGACGCGCATTTGCACCCGATCTTACCGGCGCGATATCTATGTGGATATCTCTTCAAATTTGTACGCCTCGATGCTTTTTCGAAGCGGGATTGCAAAGATACGATGAATCAATTTGAGGGCAAAATTTTTCGAATTGTTTTTTCGATTTTTTCCTCTTCTTTTTTCTTTTCCCGATCCTCTTCCGGCCGGCGCTCTCTGCAAAAGCGGATGCAAATGTAGAGCGACATTCTGAATCTTGCAAGCATTCTCTAAAAAAAAGCTTCATTAATTTTCACAAACCCTATCAATCCATTCAAAATCAATATTTTATTTTAATAAAAAAAATTCACCCCCCTCTCGCACCTTAATAGCCATACGCGATTATCTATATAATATATGTCGATAGTAGCCGCAAATTCCCGTATTTTTGCGCCGGCTTGCGGAATACTCCCGCAGCAATTATCTGTACAAGCAATCTGTTCCTCATGAAAAAGCACAACTTCAGCGCAGGGCCCGCTATTTTGCCGGCTAGCGTCATACAAGAAGCCGCACAGGGCATCCTCGACTTTAACGGCTCCGGTTTGTCTATCCTGGAGGTCTCTCACCGCGGGGCAGCTTTTATGTCTGTAATGGACGAAGCCATGGAACTCGTCAGGGAGTTGCTCGATCTTCCTGCCGACTATGAGGTGATGTTCCTCTCGGGCGGCGCCAGCACGCAGTTTTTTATGGCCCCCATGAATCTGATCGATGAATCGGATACGGCCTGCTATGTCGACACAGGTACCTGGGCTTCTAAAGCGATCAAAGAAGCCAAGGCATTTGGTAAAGTTGAAGTCCTGGCTTCTTCGAAAGCAGATAATTATACGCATATCCCGCAAGGATTCGAGGTACCCAACTACGCCAAATACCTGCACCTCACCAGCAATAACACGATATACGGCACGCAATACCATTGGTGGCCCGATACGCCGGTACCCATCGTTTGCGATATGTCGTCGGATATTTTTAGCCGCCCCATCGATATCAGCCGCTTCGGACTGATATACGCCGGCGCGCAAAAAAATATGGGCGCCGCAGGCGTAACGCTGGTGGTGGTCAGGAAAGATATGCTGGGCACGGTTCACGGCCACTTACCCGCTATGCTCGACTACCGGTTGCACATTGAAAATGGATCTATGTATAATACCCCCCCCGTATACGCCGTATATATTGCTATGCTTACGATGCGCTGGATTAAGGCCAACGGCGGACTGCGCCAAATGGAGCAACTCAACCAGCGCAAGGCACAATTGCTTTACGACGAAATAGACGCCAATCCTTGTTTTGTGGGCACTACCCGCAAAGAAGACCGCTCGCTGATGAACGTGACTTTCCTGGCGGCAAAACCCGAATGGGAGCAACCCTTCCTCGATGCCTGCAAAGCCGCCGGCTGCGTCGACCTGAAAGGACACCGCTCTGTAGGCGGCTTCCGCGCTTCGATCTATAACGCCATGCCGTTGGAAGGCGTACAGGCATTGGTGGATGTGATGCGGGAGTTTGCCAACCATGTAGGGTGAACGTTTACCGTTCACTCACCTTAAAAACATAAATCGAGTTGTCAAAAACGCCGAGCGGAGATTGTAATGCCCCCTCCCAAAAGGGGTGTTTGAGCCAGGTGGAATCGGTGACGATGATATGTGAGGCGCCCCATTTGCGGAAGTCGGACATGTTTTGCGTGGTCCACTCGCGCGCGGGTGTGACGGTCCAGCCTTTTAAATTCAAATAATACAAATTGGTATTAGGGGAATAATCGGGCACGCAAACTACCAGCGAGTTGTTAAAGCGAATATCGCGTTCATTCAGAAATTGATGCAACTCGTCCTGCTTGAGCAAACTTGGATTAACAGCCGTAAAATCGGGCGATGCGGCGCTATAATAATAATGCATGCGCGCCTGGGTTTGATAAATTCCCCAAACGGCAAATCCCAGTACTACCAATTGAGGCAAAAGCCGGCCGTACCATCGCGGCAGGTATTGCTTCGCCAGCCAAAGCGCAATGCACAGGGTAAGGGCCGGTAAAAACATGATATCAATGATATAGTAGTGGTGAACCAGAATTTGTCCGAAAAACAATAGGATAAAGGCCGTAGATCCCAATAAAGTGAACAAAAAGGTGAGGTAAACCGGGAGCGGCACACGCCGTGGCGCCAGCAAGACCAGGACCATCAGCGCTACCAGTAGGTAGATCATTTCGGTAGAGAAGTACAGTTTGTGGTATTCTCTCGCGATCTCTTTTACAATATTATCCACGCCGGCCTTCGGGAGAGAAAAAAACGATTCGTTGATGCCGGTCAGGAATAAACCCGAGCCGTTTACGCGATTATAGTTGCTCGCCCACAAATACCAGGCGCCTACTAATCCGATAACGATAGCCGCTACAACAGCCATGTGCCCAAATGAAGGGAACCACCGCCGGTAACGAGAACGGGTAGCCGGAAAGAGCTGACAGATCACGCCGGCGCCTATCAATGCCAGAAATGGAGATAATACGCTTACCTTGATTAGCCCCGCCATTAATACAATACCTCCCATGCCATAAAACCAGGACAAGCGCCCGGTCTGGTAGTAGCGATAGTAACTCCAGGCGCCCAGCCAGGTCAGTCCCAGTCCTGCCGTATTGGGCAGATAATTAAATCCGTAAAAAGCGAGCAAAAAGGAACTCATCATGGCCAATGCCACCGCCAGCGCCCCCGTCAGTTCGCCCAGCACGCCCAGCAATAGCCTGTAAAGGGCGTACCAGCCCGCAAAAAAGAGCAGCGAATTGAGCAAGCGCAGCCATATATGGTGATCGCCGAATAAAGCATAAAAAATGGCGCCTATATAATATATGATAGGAAATTCTGCCACGGTCTTGCCGTTGCCGGCCACCAGATTATTAACGCCGGGTTCAAAAAAGTGCATGCCGTTATTGTAGTAGCATAGGGAAAGCGAAGCGCCATCGGCCTGCCGCCAGCTATGCACCGAGATGGGGCCGTACTTCAAAATGCCGGGGTAACCGTACAAGAAGATCAAAGCGGCAAAACACACGCCAAAGACAATATGGGGCAGGTATTTCATATAGGTCGAGATTCATCGGGAGGTGAAGGGGGTGCGATATTGGAATCACGAACGATGTAAAGCGGCCGGCGGCGGGTATCGGCATTCATCCGGCTAAGGTATTCGCCGATGATGCCTATGCCGATCATCTGGATGCCCCCAATAAACAATACACTGATAATCAATGAAGTCCATCCTTGCACATAGTCTTTTAGAATATAACGGCCGTAAAGCGCGTACAAGGTCATTAAAAAAGCAAACACAGAAACCAGTAGTCCGAAATACGACACGATTTTGAGGGGGAAGTCGGAAAAAGCGGTGATGCCGTCGAGTGCAAACCGGGCCATTTTACCTAGGGTATAGCCGGTTTTTCCGGCGTGGCGCTCGTTGCGGTCGTACATCACATAGGTCTGGTTAAACCCGATCCAGGCGATCTGACCCCGGATATATTTGTGCCTTTCCGGCATATTTTTGAGTACGTCGGCCACTTTGCGGTGAATAATCCGGAAATCGCCCGTATCGATAGGTATGTTTATGGTGGTAATGCGGCTCAACAACCGGTAAAACATTTTAGCCGTCCATTTTTTAAACCAGGTTTCGCCTTTGCGGGCATTTCTGCGGGCGTACACCACTTCGAAACCCTCCTGCATTTTGCGATAAAGATCGGCGATGAGTTCGGGGGGGTCCTGGAGGTCGGCATCGATGATGGCTATGGCGCCGCCCTGTGCATGGTCGATACCGGCCGACACGGCGATCTGGTGGCCAAAATTGCGGCTAAAGTCGATAAACTTCACCCTGGCATCCTGTCGGGCAAATTGTTGGAGGATAGCGGCGCTACCGTCCTGGCTGCCGTCATTGACAAAAAGGAGTTCGAAGGAAACCGCCAGCCCTTGCAGCGTGTTAACCAGGCGCTCGTACAAAAGGAACAGGTTATTTTCCTCGTTATAAACCGGAATGACAACTGAAATATCAGGTTGAGTTATCATACTGTAAAGGTAGAAAATTCCCGGATTTCTTATTTTTGTGGCGATGAAAAACCAGATTTCACAACGCGAGATTGAAATTGGCGGGCAATGCATACCGGTGACCATTGTGCGCGAGCGCAGGCATAGCATTCGCTTTGCGGTGGGTAAGCGGGCCGTCACGCTACGTCTGCCTGCCATACTTACCGAAGCCGAAGAGGCGGCCCAGTGGGAGCGGTTTACGGGCTGGATCACGCGCCAGTTGCAACAAAAACCGGGCCTGCTCGCCCAATTTGCCATTAAAATATACCGCGACGAAGATATCTTCTGGGTGGGGCGGCGAATGTACCAACTCCGTCTGGAAGAAACCGAAGGCGCTTCGCACACAGGGCGTTTAAAAGACGGCATCCTGCATTTGCGACTGAGTTCGTATGCCAGTCAGGCAGACCGGCAGAAAGCCATTGAGCATTTGCTAAGCCGATTGATCGCGGGAGATTTTCAATATGATATTACCCGCCGGGTACTGGCCCTCAACGAGCAGCATTTTAAGGTGAGCATAAAAGGTGTCAGGCTTAAATACAACCATTCCAACTGGGGCAGTTGCTCGGCGAAGGGCAATATCAACCTGTCGACGCGCTTGCTGTTTGCGCCCGACGAAGTGATCGACTATGTGATCGTACACGAATTGGCTCACCGGATCGAGTTGAATCACTCGCCGCGGTTCTGGAAACTAGTGGAGACGGCTATGCCGGAATATAAGCTACGGGAGAAATGGCTGAGTGAAAACGGGCATTTGTGCCGGTTTTGAGGGTAGAGACGCAAAATTTTGCGTCTCTACCCTCAAAAAAAATTATTCTGCGATTACCTCGAAGTCTATCTCTACGTGAACTTCTTTGTGAAGGGCGAGGATAGCCTTGTAAGCGCCGAGCATTTTCACTTCTTCCGGAATAGAAATCTTTCTTCTTTCGATTTCCACTTCGTATTGTTCTTTCAGGGCGTTGGCCAACTGAACGTTGGTAACGCTGCCGAAGATCTTACCGCTGGTACCTACTTTAGCGCCAATTTTGAGCACGGCGCCCTGCAGTTTATCGGCAATAGCCTGGTACTCCGACAAACGCCTCGACTCGACGGTCGCTTCGCGGCGCTTGAGATCTTCCAGCATATTGCGGTTAGTTGCATTGGCTACGATAGCCAGGCCTTGCGGGATGAGGTAGTTGCGGCCGTAACCGTTGCGAACGGTAACGATCGTGTGCTTATCGCCTACCTTATCTATATCTTGCAAAAGGATAATTTCCATGATGGTCTGCGTTTAATTTTTTACAAAAAAGCCTTAAGCAGCCAATTACTTCAACAAGTCGGTTACGTAGGGCATCAGGGACAGGTGACGGGCGCGTTTGATAGCTACCGTTACTTTGCGCTGGTACTTCAGTGAGTTGCCCGTAATACGACGCGGCAAAATCTTGCCCTGCTCGTTTACAAACTGGATTAGAAAGCTGGGATCCTTGTAGTCGATATATTTGATA
This sequence comes from Saprospiraceae bacterium, assembly GCA_013360405.1. Lineage (GTDB taxonomy): Bacteria > Bacteroidota > Bacteroidia > Chitinophagales > Saprospiraceae > JABWBR01. The sequence continues at coordinate 32,724 of JABWBR010000048.1, read as the reverse complement.
CCGAAACGGCGAAAACGGCAATACTTCTTGCGTTTTTGGCCGATCTTAGGATTGCTTAGAAACTTAATATCGTCTTTAGACGTAGCCATAAAGATCTACTTTAAAAGTGAACAATGGAAAAGACGCGAAGATTATTCCTCTTCTTCGGCCAATGGCGCCTTCACAACCGGTGCTTCTACCGCAGGAGCAACAGGGGCGACAGGTGCGGCCACAGCAGGTGCAGCTTCTTTTTTGTCCTGTCTTCTGCTTTTCTTGCCGATAAGACCGTTGCGTTTGTCTTCGTTGTACTTAACACCGTACTTGTCGAGTTTCACTGTAAGGAATCTCATAATGCGCTCATCGCGGCGCAGCGCCAGCTCCATGTTGTCGATAATGCTGCCGGTAGGCGTCTGGAATTCAATGCAGAAATAGACGCCGGAATTGCGCTTGCGGATGGGGAAAGCCAGCGTACGCAGGCCCATGTCATCTACGTGCACAATGGTGCAGCCGTTGTTCTTTAGCAGATCGACGTATGTCTGAGCTGTCGCTTGGATTTCATCGCCAGACAGCACGGGATCGACGATGAACGTTACCTCTAGTTGTTTCATTAATCAGACATATTTATTAAAAAATGAACAAAACGGCTGCAAAGGTAAGAAATAATTCAAAATCTTATTGTTCTATATCAATTTTTTTGCCTCTCCACATGTTCCACCAAAACAAGGGTTTGGCGAGTTGTTCGCGCAGGTTGAAATCGTTGTACATCGCCGACAATACATAGCGAATGCGCGGGTTGCCGGTAATGATGTTGGCTACGATATTCACCAGCGGCGCTTTGGTCATGATGCGTTGGAGGCGGTAGCTGAGTTTCATTTCAGAGCCGAGTACGCGGGCCACCCGCTGATCGTAGGCTTTAAGGAATTCGGGGCTGAAGTCGCCGGTTTCAAGGCAGGCTTTGGCCTGGTCGGCGGCGATAAAACCGCTGTAAAAGGCGTTGCCGATGCCCTCGCCGGTGAGGGGGTCTACCAGCGAAGCGGCGTCGCCCACCAGCATATAGTGGCGGCCGGAGATGGGCCTGGATTTAGACCCCAACGGCAGACCGTATCCTTTGGCCTCTCCCACCCTGCTTGCGTGTTGAAAGCGTTCGCGCAAAGTGGGATAATCGGCCAGCAATTCATCGAGGGTTTTGGAGAGGTTGATCCGGCGGCGTTTCACTACGTCGCTGCGGATGCCCAGGCCTACGTTGGCATTGCCGCCGGGCAGCGGAAACACCCAGAAATATCCCGGCAACAGGGGTTTTAAAAAATGGAGTTCGATAAAATTATCGGTTGAAAAACCCGATACATTAGTATAATAGGCCCTGATTGCGGCGGCATAGTGGCTGTCGTCTTTGACCAATCCGGCGTGTTTTCTGCTGAACGACGAATGGGCGCCGTCGGCCACGATAAGCAGGTCGGTCTCTATTATAATATGGCGTGCCTCATCGGTAATGCGCCAGCCCCTGGGTATTTGTTCGTAATGGGCAGCGGCCACACCTTCGAGTAATTTGATATCGGGCCTGCGCTTTACCTCTTCAATGAGAAACTGGTCGAAATCCCATCGCTTGGCCACATAACCCGGCGCAGCGCGTTCGTTGCGGATATAGTTGGGGTGAAAGGGAATATCGAGCGGTTTGCCGTTGGGCGCTACAAAGCGAATGCCCCACACGTCGATTTGGGCGCCGGTAGCCTGGAATCGCTCGAGGATAGCGGGGTCGAGCCGGTTGAGCAGCGTAGTCACTTTGCCGCTGATGGCGTCGCCGCAAACCTTGTCGCGGGGGAATACCGACTTGTCGAGTAACACACTCGGAATGCCGTCATAGCTGAGTTTGAGCGCAGCGGCCACGCCGCCGGGGCCTGCGCCGACGATACAAACCTTAGAATTGATGTATTTCATGAACTGGCGGATAAAAAAGAAAGCCTGGCTGAAGGAGTGGATGTTTGTCGTGTTGGAAGGTAGATTGCCAGGCTTTCGTGATGGTGTCGTTCATAGTTGGTGCCCAAATGTACTACTTTTTCTGATATTTTCAAGCATAACTTTGACTGTATTTTCCGTTAACATTGCGTTAATAAATAAAAACAGGTTTTTATAAGCTTGTTTATCTTGCGCATCCGATATGCAATGCCTATCTTTGCGACGTTTTTGAACTAAATATGCCAGATAGTAATTGACTGGAGATGTGCCAGAGCGGTTGATCGGGCTTGACTCGAAATCAAGTGTACCTTCGCGGGTACCGGGGGTTCGAATCCCTCCATCTCCGCAATTCCAATCCTTTGTAAGTCATGTACATACAAAGGATTTTTTTATCTCAAAACGACGCTCATGAATAACAATTATCAAGCTGTTACGCCGGAAGAAGCCGTATCGATTATCGCTTCAGGCGAACGGGTTTTTATACATACCGCAGGCGCTGCGCCGCGAATATTGATCAATGCACTGGCCGGCAGGGCGGGCGAGTTGCGCGACGTAGAACTTGTACATTTGCACACGGAAGCAGAAGCTCCTTTTACCCTGCCCGAAAACAGAAAAAGCTTTCGCGTAAATAACTTGTTTGTCGGAGGTAATATTCGCAAAGCCGTACAAGAAGGCGTTGCCGATTATATTCCCGTGTTTTTGAGCGAAGTACCTAATCTTTTCAGAAGGCGGACATTGCCCTTAGACGCGGCCATGCTGCAGGTTTCTCCTCCCGACAAAAACGGATATTGCACGCTGGGCATCTCGGTTGACGCCTCGCTGGCCGCCGCCCAGACCGCCCGCAAATTAATTGCCGAGCTCAATCCCAATATGCCGCGCACGCATGGCGACGGCGTGATCCATATCAGCAAGTTTCACAAAGTGGTAGAAGTGGATTACCCGCTGCCCACGCTGCCGGAAGTAGCCCCCACGGATATCGAAATGCGCATCGGGCGTTTTGTGGCGGAATTGGTTGACGACGGCGCTACGCTGCAAATGGGCATAGGCTCTATCCCCAATGCGGCCTTGCTGGCCATGACTAACCACAAAGGCCTCGGCATCCACACTGAAATGTTCTCTGATGGAATTCTCGATCTCATTGAGCGGGGCGTAATCACCAATGAACACAAGGAAAAACACCGCAACCATATTGTGACGGGTTTTATGTTGGGCACGAAAAAATTGTACGACTTCGTACACGACAACCCGCTGGTGCGCGTGCTGGATATCGCTTATGTGAACGATACCGCAGTTATTCGCCAAAACCCTAAAGTGACGGCCATCAACAGCGCTATCGAAATTGACATTACCGGCCAGGTCTGTGCCGACTCTATCGGTACGAAAATCTACTCGGGCGTTGGCGGACAAATGGACTTTATCCGGGGCGCTTCGCTTTCCGACAGGGGCAAACCCATTATTGCCCTGCCCTCTTCTACCAACTCGGGCGTGAGCCGCATTACTACGTTGCTCAATGCAGGGGCAGGCGTGGTGACCACCCGCGCACACGTTCACTATATTGTAACGGAATACGGCATCGCGCACCTGCATGGCAAAAACCTGCGCCAGCGCGCCAAGCAACTCATTTCTATCGCGCATCCCGATCACCGCGATCGGCTGGAGCGCGAGGCTTATGAGGTGTGGCGGATTACGATTTAAGCGACTTTGCGACTTTACGACTTTACGACTGTACGACTGTACGACTATTTATTGCAAGTTGTTTATAATCAGCACCTTGAACCGATAACCCATAACCCATAACCCACTACCCATAACTCACAACCCATAACTCACAACCCATAACTCACAACCGACACAATCATAAATAAATCTTAATTCCCTGCATTATTTACCTTGAATGCGGGCATTGAGTTAATTTTGTGTCAATTATACCTGGCATGTTGCGCAAAGCACTTCATATTTTTCTGGCTTTATTGATCTGGGTGAATGCCAACGGCATCGTCGTCAATAAACACTACTGCCGAAACGAGCTCCAATCGGTGGCTTTTTTTGTGGCAGCCAGGAACTGCCATGCTACCGCTGCACAAACGGCTCCAAAAAAATGCAAACTCCACTGCAAAGCTGACGATACCCCTGCAACTGCATTCAAAAAGGGCAATTGTTGCAGCGATCAATCGACTTACCTCAAACAGCATACCGACCAGATCAGCCTAAAAGAGGGTAAAGCTACGGCCAAGCCTAAAATATTACTTGCCACTATTCCGGTTCTAGTATTTAACGCTGAACCGTTTGAATTGCCATCCATCAAAAGCGCGGCCTGTTACCGGCCGCCTCCCCTGATAAGAGACATTCCCGTACTCATTCAAACCTTTAGGTGTTAGGCACTTATGCACTCCTTTCCCGATGGCAATTTGCATCGGGTTATGGCTTAATGTGTTTATTCATACACCAAGGTTTTTTTATGATAAAACAGCTTAAAGTGGGTTTGCCGTTTCTGGCGGCTCTATTCAGCGTCACTTGTGCTTTTTCGCAGGGTCCGCCCATATTGACCGATAAACCGATCATGCTGGGCGAAAAAAAAGGCACGATTCGCACCTATTTCCTGTACCGGCAAAACGACTACTTTTCGTCGCGCAGCATGCCGCTGATGTTTGACTACAACCTGCGCAACAACCTGGAGCTCAGCGCCGCGCTGCCGCTGGTATTCGCCAATGAGTTGGTCAATAAAAACGGCATCGGCGACGCTACACTGGGCGTCAAATACCAATTTATCCGTGTTGACGGTGTCGGAAAAACCTTCCGCGTGGCCGCCAAAGCCAAGCAGGTGATACCCACCGGTGCAGAAACCATTGCACCCGAGCTGGGCATGCAGGAATGGCAGACCATGCTGGGCATCGTAGGAGGCATTGAAAGCATCAAATACGGCATCCAGGGCGAGGTGGGCTATATGCTCAGCGCCGAACAGGAGAGCCATATGCACAAAATGCTGACTTATAAACTCGGATTCGGACTGCCCTTGCTCAAACCGGTGTACCCGGTGAAGCAGGTCACCCTCTATTTTGAATACGAGGGCATTACCATCAGCAGGTACGACCACTTTGCCGTATTTTACGCACAGGGACTTCAATACGCCTGGAACCGCTGGACATTCGATGTGTCGGCGCAATGGCCTTTGAAACAAGATTTACCTATTGGTTTACAACGCAATTTCTCGGTGCTGACCGGCGCCAGATTTATTTTATAACTCATTAAAAATGTTTTCATTATGAAAAACATGCTTTTGTTAATCGCCATCATACTCCCCTTATTTGCGCAAGCGCAAACCGACAAAATTTTCGCCAAAGTAGAAGGACTGGGTTGCCCCTTTTGCGCCAATGGACTTGAAAAGAAATTCAAAGATATCGAGGGTTTGAAAAACTTTGTCATCGCGCTGGAGACCGGCGCCATGACGTTTACCGTACCCGCGTCGCTTCAACTAAGCACACAGGAAGTTGCCGACCGCGTAAGCAAAGCGGGTTATACGCTTGCCGATATCAATATTGAAAGGGCATCAGGACAAGCCAACCGTATGAACAATGCCATGACGATTAGCTACAAAGGCGCTCATGACGAAGAAACGGCGACATTCACCGTACACGGCAATTGCGGCATGTGCAAAACGCGCATCGAAAAGGCCGCTATGGGCGTAAAAGGCGTCAAAAAAGCTACCTGGGATGCCGAAAAGCAGCAAATAGAAGTAGAATACAATACGAAGAAAACCAAGCTTATCGCCATCCACGAGGCTATCGCGGCTGTGGGCCACGATACGGATTTAGTACGCGCCAAAGACGAAGTTTACGACAACCTGCACGGCTGTTGTAAGTATGAGCGGCAGTAATTGTGGATAAGTCAGGAGGTAACTAAACCGGTATTATTTTGGTGAAGTTACCTCCTGATTGGTTTTACTGGTATTTATTCTCCGGCCCAATCCCGCCATACCAGGGGCCTTCATGGTTCAACCCAAATGGATAATAATGATTTTTCCCGACCTCCTTACGTCGGTACGGGACTTCGCTTCGCTGCGCCTGAACAACTTCCGACTCATTCTCGGAGGTATTTGGATTATCGTTGGTATCGATAGCGCCATCGTGGTTTTCATCGCTGAAGGCCAGGCGGGTATTGCCTAAGTGATCTTTTAGCCAGTACTCGGCCCGGTAGTGGGTCAGGCTCACGCCGTGCTGGTCGTACACAGCCGTCAGGCGGCCTTCGGGGCCGTACACCGCCTCCTTTACAGTTTTTGTATTCGATGCCCTGGTGTTCAACGGAAAAATAATTGATTGTCGAACCTTATTTGATATTCATTATTGTAATTGAGTCTAACAAAAGCAACTTTCTTTCGACAAAGCTCATAACTTTCTTTTTTACTCCATTGGTAAACCATGTTTTTTTTCAAGTCAATTAATCGGAATATCAATACTTTAGGATATTTTGTTTTAGGGCAGGGGATTTTTGCAATCCCTGTTTCAAAACATTCTCCTTTATAAATCAAATTCTTACCATCAGAAATTATAAGATTATAATCTTGACAGCTACCCAGCGTCATGAATTTCAGGTGAAAAGTAATGGCATGCTGAGCTGATGTCGTATCTACAGTGTTTAAAAGTTTTGAAGGAAGTTCGGATATACTGTAGGAGTACTCAGCAATTCCATTTGATGATGGTGGAGCATTTGAACAATTGCATAGCAAAAGCATAAATATATGTAGGCAAAAAAATTTTACCAGTCTCATTTTTCTATGCATTACATGTGAATGAAAGTGCTGCCGGTTTGCGTTATTTTCTTTAATACTAACGTCAATTACAAAAAAAAGTCGCCCAGAATTTTTCATTCTGGGCGACTCGCATTATATATATTGCTGAATATCAATTACCTAATCAAAGTAATATTCCCTTTCTTCACATACTCTTCCCCATCCGGACAAATCACTCGCAGGTAGAAGCCGAACACGTCGGGTGGGAGGCGTTCTCCTTTGTACGTACCGTCCCAACCTTCAAACGGGTTATTGGTTCTGAACATCTCTTCGCCCCAGCGGCTGTAGATCATCAATTCCATTACTTCTAATTGATCCAGGAAGTTGCTGCGGAGGCGCAGGATGTCATTGTCGCCGTCGCCGTTGGGGGTGAAGGCGTTGGGCAGGAAGAGGTGGTTTTCGTCGCAAATGGCGTTGATTACAAAGACCAGCACGGAATCGGTGGCGGTACAGATCGATTCGGTGGCCGTCACAACGTACCAGTTGTCGCCGGGTTCGTCGGGGGTAATAGTGACGAAAGTTCCGCCGGGCGGATCGAGGGTGCCGGAAGGCACTTGCCATACCAACTCGCAATTGGGGCAACCCGTCACGGTAATCGTAGTAGAATTGCCGAGCAGGATAGAGTCTTCCGCTGCTACGGCATTCAAGCTGCCGCCGATATCAATTACTATCACAGTAGTCGACAAAGTAGCCGAGCAGCCGTATTGGTTGGTAACTTCCACGCTAAAATCGTTGCCGTCGTTGGGGTCAACGGTTACGGCAGGGCCGTCGAGCGGCGTCAGGATGGCCGGCGAAGGCGTCCACTCATAGGTGAGCGTCTGGGCCGGGTCCAGATTGGTAACGACCAACTCCGTGGCCTCTGTCGGCACGCAGAAGATGATATCCGGCGTAATCGTGGCATTGATCGGGAAAGCCAATACCTGTACGCTGTCGATATCGGTGCAGCCAAAAGCATCCATGCCTACGGCGTAATACGTATTAGCGCCCTGCGGCGTCACAATCAGTTCGTTGCCCTGGCCGATGCCTACCGTCAGTGTGGGGTCGGCGTACCAGGTGATCGTGGTTCCCTGGGCTTCGGTGGTAGCCGTGAGGGTTATTGTGGCCGCTTCGCAAAGCGTGGTATCCGCTTCCGCATCGATATTGATGGCGGGTGGCACGTTGACCTGCACGGTCCGAACCAGCTCGCAACCGGCGATCGGCTCGGTAATGGTGACGGAATACGTGGCCGATGCATCAAGCGTGGCTATCGGGTTCCAGGGATTGGTGAGGTCAAGGCCGGTCACGGGATCCCAGGTGTAGACGTAGTTGGGATTGCCATTGGGGTTCAATGGCGTGGGTTCTCCGTTGCAGGCCGTGACTTCAGGGTCGGGAATGCCGTCGGTCAATACCGTTACGCTCACTACAATGGTGTTGGTATCGGTGCAACCGTTAGCGGCATCCGTTGCCAACACGTAGTAGGTAGTTGTGCCTTCCGTCGGAGTGGTAGTGAAAACGTTGCCTGTAAATATCGCCGGCGGGGTGAGCGCTGGATTATCAAACCATTCCACAGTCGTCACCACAGAAGTTGTCGCCGTAAGTGTAACAGGCACTATTTCGCAAAGCGAAGTATCGCCGTCGGTTTGCAGGTTGATCAAATCGGGCACCTGTACTTCTACTTCGGTACTCAATGTGCAGCCGCTCTCCGGATCGGTGACGGTAACATTGTAAGTCGTCGATTGCGTCAGGACGGCAATCGGGTTCCAGGGATTGGTCAGGTCGAGGCCTGTTTGCGGATTCCAGGTGTACACGTAATCCGGATTGCCGTTGGGGTTCAAGGGCGTCGGCGTATTGCCGCAGGCCGTCACCGGCGAATCCAGGCCGGGTTGGAAATCGGTAGCCGTTATGCTTACGCTCGCGGTATCGCTGCACCCTACCCCATCGGTAGCCACCACATAATACGAATTGGCGCCCTCTACAGGCGTAACCTCGATGGTAGAGCCTGTACCGATGCTATTATTTTGGTTATCAAACCATTCAAATTCAATACCCTGAACCGTACTGCCCGCAGTAAGCGTAACCGGATCGAGCGAGCAAACGCTCGTATCCTGTGGCGACACGGTGAGGTTGATCGGATCATTTACCAGTACCGTTACTTCGCGGATCGTTTCGCAAAGCGAACCACTCACGTTGCCGGAAATCGAAACGCTGTATGTGGTGCTTACATTTCCAATAAAAAATGGATTAACAGCGGTAGAATCGGATAGTCCCGTGCCTGGCGACCACAGGTAATCGTACAAGGGTATACCATTGGGATTCAGCGGCAGGGGTTCGCCAAGACAAGCTTGTAGCGTATCCTGTAGCAGAATAGTAAACGTTATCACGTTGAGCGTAACGGACACCGTATCCGCGCAGTTATTTTGGTTGGTCACAATAGCCGTGAGCACAACGGGGCCCTGGTCAACCACGACAGTTACGCTGGAACCGGTAGTTGACCCCACGATAATATCTGCGGGCGACCACTGATAAGTCAGGTTGTCCAGTGTATCCAGGTTATTCACGAAAATAGTCGTTTCCACGTTTTGGCAAACGCCGACGGTATCACCTGGAGGTGAAAATGTAATATCGACACCCTGGTCATTGACCGTAACCGTATCGGAGTCGGAACAGCCGTATTGATCGGTAGCGATAACAATGTAGGTTTCGTCGCGGAATGGGTTGACCGTTATACTGGGGCCGTTGCCCACCAGCGCGCCATCGAGCGTAACCCATTCATATTGGGCGGGCACATCGGCCGTAACGGTGAGTGTGGCGTCTTCGCCGCAGGTATTGATATCGGGGCCTGCGTTTACATTGATATCTGCCGGGACAAAAACGGTGATCTGACCTGTCACGGAGCAAGTATCGGCGCCAAATCCCAGTACTGTCACGCTATACGTAGTGGTTTGTGCCGGTGAAGCAATCGGGTTAGGACTATTGGGGTCGCTCAGTCCGTCGGCGGGCGACCAGAAATACTGGTAATCCGGGTTGCCATTGGGATTTAGCGGCGCTCCTTCGCCGGCGCACACGACGATGGTATCTGCAAGAGATATTTGGGTCAGTTGAATATTGACCGTATCGGTTACCGAAGCTGTACAATCGTTGGCGGAAGTAATCGTGAGCGTAACAATGAGGTCGCCGCTTTCCGTCACACTTATCACCGGGTTTTGTTCGGTAGAAGACTGGCCGTTGCTGAAGGTCCACAACCAGCCGATCGTGTTATTAAAAGTATTGGTAGATACGTCGAAAAACGCCACTACGGCACTATCCGGATAACATTCAATAATATCAAAATCGAAGGCTGCTACCAGCTCGGGTTCTTCGATTATGATAGTTTGGTAAACCGAATCCAAATCGGAGCAGTTCACATCGTAACCGATAGTGAGCAACACAGTGTATGTTCCTGCTGCCGCGTAAGTATGCACCGGATTAACATCGGTGCTGGTCGTATTATCGCCGAAGTGCCATACATAGGCAAAGGCGTTAGTGCTGGTATTGGTAAAATTAACCGTTGCGCCGTCGCATTGAATTTCGTAGGTAAAACTGAGGGCCATAGCCGTATCGATAACGGCCACCCTTACCGAGTCAAAATAGACGCAACCGAATTGGTTGCTTACTTCCACAAAAAGGGGTTGTTCCCCTACCGTTTCAATCACATCGGGTGAAGCCTGGTTGGCAGTACCCGGCACAAAAGCGCCTATGGGAGTCCAGTTGTAAGTAAGCACGTCATTGGGGTCGTTGTTGACCACTTCCACCTGCACTTCTTCGCCTAGGCACACAGCTACGAGGTCTTCCACGGACACATCCACGGGCCCTCCGCTCACCGATATCGTTTCGGTATCGGAACAGCCCAGCGCATCGGTGGCGATAACCGTATACACCTGCGTGCCGGAAACCACGGCCACAAAGTTGGCGCCGGTGGCTACCACATCGCCCTGTGCATTCAGCCACACAATATCTGCGGTGGCTTCAATAGTGGCGCTCAGCGAAACTTGCGGGTCGCAGGTAGTCACGACATTCGTATTGACCTGCAGGTTGATAGCCGGCGGCACGATGACCAGCATCGTCTCTGTAAATTGGCAGGTATCTGATCCGATAGCGCTGATCAGTACAGTATACAGCGTCGTTTCCGTGGGGAAGAACACCGGATTGGCAGAAGTTGGATCGCTGATGCCCGTTGCCGGCGACCATTGATAGGTCAGCAGCGGATCGCCGCCGGCAGGCAATGCAGTTGTATCGCCGGGACAAGCTACGAGCGTATCCGGGAATTGATTTTCATTATTTATTAATAAAATATCAACCGCACCGGTCATCGAATTGGTGCAATTCAACGCGGTAGTAATCGTGAGCGTAACATCGATGTTTGTATTTTCATAAAAAACAAACACCGGATTTTGCTCGGTAGAAGACTGTCCGTTGCTCAACTCCCAGAGCCAGCCGGTCGTATTGTTGAGGTTATTGACAGATTGATCAGTAAATTGCACCACCACCGAATCGGAGCTACAAGCCTCGTAAGTTATCTCAAAGTCGGCATTGAGCAATGCCTCCAGGATAGTAATCGTTTGGGTAATCGTATCGCGGCAGAAATCGCCGGGCGCCGTCATCAGGGTCACCACGTAAGTGCCTGTATCGGGATACGTATAGCTGGGGTTAGCCAGCAAAGAAGTATCTGCCGTAGTATTGGGATCGCCGAAATCCCACACATAAGAGCCGTTGTGTTGGCTGTTATTATCAAAATTGGCGGTTAATCCGTCGCAACCAGGTGAAAAATCAAAGGCCAGCAGCGGCATATCGATAGCAATCACCGTAACCGTTTTCACAATCTGGCAGACATTGCCGGGGGCGGTGATCGTCACACTGTACATGGCGCCTTGGGCCACCGTGAGCGTCGGATTAACAGCCAGGGGATTGCTAAGGCCGGTAACCGGCGACCATTGATAGCCAAATCCGATATCGGCAGGCGTATCGGGGTTAAGCCCGATTGTTTCGCCGATACAGGCATAAAGCGTATCCCGGATCAGTGCGCCGGGGTTGTCCAGGCCTGTTTCAAAAGGTTTGGAAATAGTGCCCACGCATCCATTCTGACTGGTTGCGGTAAGCGTAATCGTACCGGTCACATTAAGCGGCACGTTAAACAGTGGGTTTTGCTGTGAAGAGGTGAGCGTCGTATTGCCGTAAAACAGCGTCCAGCTCCACGAAACCACGGGAGAAACCGGGTCGACCGACAGGTCAGTGATTTGGACTAAAGATTGGTTTTCGCAATCAAACACACTAGCCTGAAAATCGGGACTGAGAGAATTATTTTGTAAAAAGATCTGCCGGGTCAGCGTATCTGCGCATTGGCTGTTGGGTTCGGCGATAAGCGCAACTGTATATAAGCCGGTATCAGGATACGTGAATACCACGGTAGGGTCGAGCGTGTTAGAAGCGGGGGTTAGGTTGGGATAATCGAAATACCACTGATAATGGGTTGCATTGGCACTTTGATTTTCAAAAGTAACCGTCAGGTTATCGCATTGGGCCTCCGGGCTAAAAAACACCGAAGTAATATCGCCGCAGGGGTTCACATTGTATTGAAAATCGCGGCGGGTATAGCTCAACAAGGTGCCTGTTTCAGCGTCGTATTCTTCGATACAAACTCCTACCACAAATTGACCGGTGATGCCGGGGACGGCCGTCATGAGGCCGGTAGCCGGGTTAATTTGCAGTGGCGTACCAAAGCCCATCACATTCTGCAAAGAATAATTAGGCGCCAGCCAGGTAATCGTATCATAAGGTGGCGGATCGGCGGGTTGGGGTTGAGCATTGGTCAGGGTGCCACCTTCCAGGGGTGTACAGAGTTTGTAGACAAGCGAATCGCCATCGACATCAACGGCGGAGTGGTCAAAAACCAGGGGTCTGCTGGTGCAAATATAAATAGGCGGCCATTGTTGAAATTGGGGGCTACTGTTGCAATTGAGCATAGCGGCTTCAGTCAGATGGATATCAAATGTGGCGCCCGAAGCCAATGGGTCGACAATATTATTAATAGTCTGGTTGCGGCAGCAGCGTTGATAGCTGAGATGATACCCACCTGGTCGGAATGGCAAAGATACCGTATCGCGATAGGTAGTAGTGTGTACGCATACCTCCTCAAGAATCACGAGACAGGGGTCTGTCAGGTTCGACGTAATGGTATCGTCCTCGATATAGGGAATCGAGAGGGATTGAACCAGCAGGCCGAACTGATCATAAACCGCCACGTAAGCCGGATCGTCGAAAAATGCGAGCGGATCGCCGTAGAAACAGTCGCGATAAACGCTCAGCGTAATTTCATATTGGTTGTTTCCCAGGCACTTGTAGCCAATCTCACCGCCGATGATGTGGGTGGCGTTAACGGCGGCGGGCCAAGCCAATAAAAAGAGGCATATAGGCAGTAAAAATTTCTTCATGGCATTGTTCCCGTTTGAAGCGGTCATGAGCTGTTTATTTGTTACCTGTTTCATTTAACTTCTATGATTTCTACGCGGCGTTCCAGTGTAGCCAGAATGCCATAAATAGAACTTTTAGGGTCATCGAGGCGAGCGCTGATTCCAACCGGTGCGCTAGATTCGCCCAGGGCTACTTCTATGATTCGAAGTTTACCGGAGCGGATATAGGGCATCAGGGCGCCGTTTTTGTAGCGTTCAAAATGGTTGCGCACGCTATCGGTACGGCGGGCGCTGAGCAATTTGTTGTATTGTGCCGGTCCTCTGGGGCTACAATACCCCTTGATAGTAATCGTAATGGCATTCTTATTTTGGAGAAAAAGATAAAGCTTGTCGGTAAAGGCTCGTAAGTCTTCATTACCGCCTCTAACCTCCCTATCGAAGAAGTCGGTAAACCGGCGATTAGTACGGAAACGATCTTCACCGACGAGCCCTTCAGTATTCTGTTGTATAAATTCTTCTCTTCGGTCGTAATAGGCTTTATTGAGAGGGAGGTAATCTTTAGTGGTAGTAGGCTGATAAGATTTGGGGTCGGGAATAGCATTATCAAAATAGAGTGTAAGCGGTAAAAAGTCCTTAAAGTCAATTCGTTCGAGATAGAGTTCAATCGTCATTTTGCCCTCAGAATTGGCGAGTTGCTCGGGGGCGAAAAGCACCGTATCGACGAGGCCTTTATAGCCCAATTTTTCAGCCGTGATCAGATAGGTTTTACCCAGGTCGATAATAAACATGAATTGGTTGCCCGAGTAATTGGTCAGGCTATCTATCAAACGGGGTTGGCCCACGCCCAATTCTGACAGGCTAACGCTTACCCCGTTTAATTTGGAGCGGTCGTCGGCGTCGAAAGTAAGCACTTCTAAGATCTGGCCCAGGTATAATTTCTTTTCTACGCGGGTTGCCTTAGCAAATTGGGGTTGGGTGAGGTCCAGAGATTCCGTAACCGGTGCATAGCCGTCTCTTCTACCTTTTATAACGTATTGTTTATTGCGCTGCAGGGTGAATGTAAAATCGTTGCCATCGGCATTAGACAGCGTGCTGACCAGTTTTTCACCTTCAGGAGTTACTTCATAGAGTGAAACGGTAGCGCCATTGAGTGCGGCCGAATCGAGCGAACGGAAAGTCGTCACGTCGAGCTGGATACCGGGGTTGAGGTACACGCGTTTTTCGATATTCGTAAGCCCCTGGTATTCGGGTTGGTTTAAGTCGAGTGTTTGTTCATCGGAAGTAAAATCGGGTTTAGTAGCTTTAAACTCGTATTTCTTCCCGGCGATTAGCGAAAACGAAAAAGCATTTCCGTTGGGGTTGGCAATTTTAGAAACCAGGCGTGGGCCTTCCGGGGTTATTTCCCACAATTCGACGGTTACGCCCGCCAGCTCCGTAGAATCGAGGCCGTTAAATGAGGTAATCCTCAAATTGACCACATTATCGAATGTGAGTTGAAATATATCGTTGCAACAAAACTCCCGGGTATCATCCCAATACACTGAGCTGGTATCGGGGCGGTTAGATGACAGATAGCCTTTAGCGCCATCCGAGTCGAGCATAAAATAGAGGTCGTTGTAACTGGTATTAACCGGAATGCCCATGTTTTCGGGAGTAGCCCAGCCATCCGGCGTTTGGCGGCTGCGGCACACATCAAAGCCCCCGAGTGTATGGTAGCCGTCGGAGCTAAAATAGAGGGTTAGCGTAGTAGCGTGGAAAAACGGGGTAGCCTCATTGCCTGGCGTATTAACACCTGCCAGGTTTTCGGGAGTAGTCAGGCTGCCATCGGGGTTGATGGCGCTGCGCCAGATATCCAGCAGGCCTTTGCTGCCGTAATCGGTGCGGTCGGACACAAAATAAAGCCATTCCTGGTCGTTGATCGGGTCGTAGGCTACATGTGGCTGGGTATTTGTGGCGCCGCCGTTGGCATTAATCACCAGTTTCTGGGGGGCGCTCCATTTGCCGTCGGGGGCTACGTTGCTTGAATAGAGGTTGCAACGGATATCGCCGCCATTAATATAATCGCAAATCGTATAATACACCCTGGTATAATTCCGATTAAAGGCGGTATGTGATACGTGACGCCTCGGCAGGTTGATCGTTTCGGGCAGGGGCGCCGGCGTGGCATTGCTGTCGGGCAGTTCCAGTATTTTGGCATAAGGCCTTGGTGGATTTAGGGTGTCTTTCGGGTCGATAAATTGCAGAGAGGAGTAATACAACGTATCGCCTTTGGCAGCCAGGCCGAATTCGGAGTAACGGGAATTGATCTTGCTTTTATAATGTGATACCGTTACGCGGTCGGAGGCCGTTTGCATATTGGCCCAAACGCAATCATCGGCGCCTTTTGAAGCAGCGTCGCGATAGCGCGCTTCGGCATTGGGTTGCTCTAGCAGGAATTTCCGGTATTGGTCGGCTGCTGATTGGAAAAGGCCCAATCTCTGTCGCACTTCGGCCAGCCAGAAAGTGGCCAGCGGGTATTCTTGGCGGTTGGGGCTATTCAATACGCGATTGTAGCCGTAGTCTGCCTTTTTCAACTGCCCGGCCTGCCGGGCCGACTCCGAATATTTATACCAAAGGTCATATCTGGCGCTATCATACTCGACAGCAATGCCAAAATAAGTAAAAGCGGAGTAAAAGTCCTTTTGGTCATAGGTTTTATTACCTGCTTTTATCCATGCGTCAAGGGGTTGTGCCATTGTACTGTGGCACCACCACGACAAAAGTAAAGCAAGGACAAACAACTTCTTATTCATAGCGTATCGGCCTTAATCAGTTAATTGAAGGGGGGGATAACCGGTATGTATAGTCTGCCGGCATTTATTAATTAAATCAACGGACAAATATAGCGGTATGGCAGCGCTCTTACCTTGCGCAGGTACCACCTTACAGAAACCTCGGGACCGCCTCGCTGGCGGGTTGCCACGTTGAAATCAGATACATTGATATCGTAGGTAAAAGCGGCCTCCCAGGCATTATAGGATAATTCAATGCCTGGCACAAATGCATCGCCGAAATCGTCGTTAAAGCGATAGGCGCCGCCCAGTTGGAGGGCCACCTGGTTGCCCAGATCGCGGCTGAGGTGATAGCGAATGCCCAGCATACCCAGGTATTCGCGATAGGGGTTTTGAAACTGCGCGGTGGCATTGGCTACCAGGTCAAAGTCGGATTTACCTAACTGTACGACGCCGAGCAGATAGGGGCTCAGGCGCATCGAGAGGGGGGCTTTGTCTCCTTCCAGAAAGCTTTGATCGGGCCTGTTAAGGTGAAAAAAGCCGAGGCCCACGTCTAATTTCGAGCGTTTTTCCAGTCTGTCAACGAGTGCGTCATCTCGCAGGCTTTGCAAGCGCAGATTGAGGCCTGCTGAAAAGTCGACGTACATATTACTGGTATTAGAAAAATCTTCTCCATTGGAAAGGTTGGGATCGTAGGTTCCGCGGGTATCGTCAAACTGGCGGTCAAATGTAAGGTCTCCGGTTTTGAAGGCTCGTTGGCCTACGCCTACCTGGGCGCCTACCGTGCCGAAAAAAGTTTGGGTGAAGCGTTTGGTATACGACCCGCTCAGTCCCACATTAATAAGGTACAGCTTAGAATAGCCGGCGCGATCGTAGTTGAAGGCCAGGCCACCCGAGAAAAACCCCGTTTTTGCGGTGCGGCGAACGAATTGTTTATCTGCCGAAAGGGAAAAAGTCATATAATCTACCGGCACAGACGACCATTGGCTGCGGTAAATACCCGCCACCCGAGCATCTCCCCGAAAAATACCCGTGAGAGCAGGATTCAGATTGAGCGGTGCATTATAGAATTGGGAATAGTGGAAATCCTGGGCTTGCAATGCAAAATGCATACAGATGCCCAGCAGGCTGAGGTAAATGGTCTTAGTGTGCATCTCAAGTGTTTGTTGTACGATCGATATACCAGCGAACAGCTTGTGTAAGGTGTGCTTGTTCATGGTTGTATTTTTCATTTCCCAAAATAGTTAAATTCTGCAATAGGCAAATATTAATTACGACAGTTTACCACACAACGATACATTTTGTACGGAGCATAGTATTGAAAGTTGCGTTATCCGGGTGATTTCTACCGGTCTGACGACTTGAAGTCATCTGACCGGTCAACGGTCAACAATTGGTCTGACCGGTAAGCGATTTGAAAATGGGTAGATAGGCGTAAAATTTTTATATGTCATTCCCCCTCAAAAATATACCGTTTTCTCAAAAAAACACACCTTTCCATAAATTTACATCAAAACACGCACAAAAAGCCGCGCAATAATTCGAAAAACATTTGGACTTACTGATCAAGTTGCTTAAACTTGCATTCGAAAGTAGTTGATTTATCCCAATTCAGCTACTTTGTTTTATCCCAATTTTAACCTTCAATATTCCAAAAGAAAGCGTTTAGGCATCAATAAGGCTTTGCTTTATTGATTTTACGATCCCGTTTTTTATCCTCATTTTTATCCTTTCGTTTGACACCTGATCATAGGTGTCGAGTCTTCATTTTTTTGCTCTTCACTTACCGATCAAGGAAAAGTTCAGGTAAATCCAACAGCTTTAGTCCAACTTCAAAACAACGGTAACGTGAAAAGAATTCTACTACTAACTGCATGCGTGACGATGTTCTTTCAGCTATCTGCGAGAGTGATCTACGTAAAAGCCGGCGCTGAAGGCACCGGTACTTCCTGGGAAAATGCATACGGCGACCTCCAGTCGGCGTTGCGTGCCGCAAAAAGTGGCGACCAGATATGGGTTGCAGCCGGCAAATACACGCCCACCAAACAAAATGACCGTAGCGCCTCTTTCCAGATCATCGACGGAGTAGAATTGTACGGCGGGTTTGAGGGTTTTGAGACTTCACTTTCTCTGCGCGATTTTCATAGCAACCGTACCATACTGACTGGCGAGATTGGCTCTCCGAATTCAAAAGACGACAATTCCTACACCGTAGTATATACACACAACGTAAGTGCACGCACAATAGTAGATGGATTTGTAATCAGCGACGGCATGGCAAACGGATACGGCGACAACGGCGATATCAAGTCAAGCGGCGCAGGTTGGTACAATAACGGCGAAGGCGCAGTTTCTTCTCCAGTAATCAGAAACTGTATTTTCATCAACAATACGGCACGCGAAGGTGCAGGTCTTTACAATTTCGCCAGCAATGGCCAGTGCAGCCCGAAAATAATGAGCTGCCGCTTTGTAACTAACTCGGCTGATTTTGACGGCGGCGCGATCTACAACAACGGCAGCTACGGCATTTGCAGCCCCGAAATTACGAAGTGCCATTTCGAAGCCAATGCAGCTACCTACGGCGCCAGCATTCTTAACAAAGGAGTTGATGGTGAAGCTAAGCCGGTGATCGCAGAATCGGTGTTCATCGAAAATGCTTCGATCATCCGCGGAAGCGCAATTTACAACTATCGCGACGGCAGCGGCGTTTGTGACGCTATCATCCTGGCCTGCCGCTTTGAGCAAAATAACTCTACGATCAACGACGAGATCAGCAATACCACTAACGGATCGCAGAAAAACGAAAAATCGGGTATTGTATACCGTCCAGCCGGTCACTAATTAAATCCGGCAAAACACCTAAGACACATTAGCCGGCCGCGCGAAAGCGCGAGCCGGCTTTTTTTGTTTACCGGTCAGACGGCTGCATGCCGTCAGACCGGTGCAGAGATCGGAGGCGGCTGAGGAGCGAGCGGCGCTGGGTGACGAGGCGCGCATTGCCGCGCATACCGTATTTTACCGGCACTTTAAAATTAGCGGTGGTGGTTAATTCCCGAGGGAGTGTAAGCGAAAAGTAGTAGTGATTGTCAGGGCTGTTTATCGGTGTGATCGCACTAAGCGTGGCAGGTATTTCGCCATATTTGGTATAAGGGTAATCGTATAGGCGGATATTGGCTTCGGCGCCGATAGAAAACATTCCTGCGCCTTCTGAGGGTAGCAGGCCGGTAGCAATAGTGGCGTTAGTGTGGGACTTTTCGGGTATGATAGCACACATTTCCTGTCCCTGCTCCATATATTGCCAGTTGTTGCGCAGTCCGGTGAGCAGAATCCGTCCGGCGGCGGGGGCATAATAACACCAATCTTCTTTCCATTGGGAGATGGCGCCGCGCAGGGCGCCCAGAGCTGACTGTAGCGCTGCAAATTCTTCTTCATTGCGGCGTTGGAAATTCATTTGCAAAGTAGACAAATCAAACCGCAATCTTTCCGATTCCTGCAGGTAGCTGAGGCGCATGGCATTTTGTTGTTCGCGTTCTTTTCTATGTTGCAACAAAATGAGCAGGGCATTTTCCACTTCGAGGGCGCTGGCAGCGCCCGATTGCGCCAGCGTGGCGTATTCGCGGTAGCTACGGTCGGCCAGGGCTATTGTCGTATCGAGCAGCCGGATTTGGCGCAGTGTAACCGAATCGAGTTGTTGAGCGCGCCCCCATTGCCTTTGCAGCGATTGCAGACGCAAGGCCGTGTCATCATAGCGCATGAGTTTGCGCCAGCGTTCAAATTGAAAAATGGCATTCGAGTATACCGGCTGCAGGCTTCCCAGCGACATTGCGGAGGGAGGCGAGGCGCATTGAATCGCGGTAGTTGTAGCGGAATCGAGCCAGCTTTCGAGGATCTGCACGTCGGCCACCACGGCAGATTGATCGATGATGGCCAGCAACTGCCCTGAATCGACCCGGGCGCTGTCGGCTACCAGCAAATGGCCTATTGCCCCATTGGCCTTTGCGACGATGCGAATAGGAGGGCTGCCGAGCACAATCTCCACTTCGGCAGTCAGCACGTCGGGATACTTGAGGCCGGCGGCAAGGGCCAGCAGCAGAGCCACAAAAGCGGCGATACCCCACATGCCCCATCGCAATATGCCGCGGGGTGGCCGGCCCATGGCGTGGCGCTTTTCATCGTTATACGGATTGTAGCGCGGGGGTTGAGAGGGAGTTTCATTTGCTGGCATACCTCAAAAATAGGATATTACCGGTACAAAATCAATAATCAGGGCACGAGGAAGGTAAGTCCGTCATAACCCAGGAACACATTGGGAGGTAAAAGCTCCGATACAGCGGCATGTCGCCCCATGTGATGACTCATATGCGTTAGGAATGCGCGTTGTGGGTTTATGATTTCTATCAATTCGAGGGCTTGTTCCAGGTTAAGGTGGGTATAGTGCGGTTCGTGATGAAGGGCGTTGAGGATGAGCGTGTGGCAGCCCTTGATCTTGTCAATTTCTTCTTCAGACATAGCGCGGACGTCGGTGAGATAAGTAAAGTCGCCGATGCGAAAACCCAGTACAGGGAGCGATCCGTGCATTACTTCGACAGGTATGATGGGGATTCCGGCAGCGAAGAAGGGTTTGTTATTGGCAATAGGTTCGAGATTAATCATTGGTGCGCCGGGATAGGGCTCGTGAGAAAAGGCGTAGGCGAAGCGTTGGCGCAATTCGAGGGCAACCCGCGGGGTAGCGAAGACGGGCATATCGCGGCGTTGCAAAAAATTAAACGGCCGTACATCGTCGAGGCCGATCACGTGATCGTTGTGTTCGTGGGTAATGAGGATTGCATCGAGTGAAGAGACCTCTTCGCGCAGCATTTGCTGGCGAAAATCGGGGCCGCAATCAATGACCAGCGTAGCGGAGCCGACTCGCACCATGGCCGACGTACGCAGGCGATTATCGCGGGGGTCGGGTGAAGTACAAACCTCGCATCGGCAACCGATTACGGGTACCCCCTGGGAAGTGCCTGTGCCTAAAAAAGTGACCTGAACTTCGATAGCCGGTTAATTTTAAGATGGGTGTACGGTTGTTGATTCAATCTCTTCTTCGTCGGTTGTATTGGGGTTATCCATTTGTTTTATAAGCTTTTGAGAGGCTTCGCTCAGCTTGTCGGGAGTATAAGCTATAGTGCCCAGTATCTCCAGCAGACAATTGATACGGCCTTCTGTTTCATAAAATTTATTGATAACCACCACTTTTTTGTTCTCCAGGATACAATAGCCCGACTGAAAATTTCCTTTTTCATAACGAACGGTATATTGCAGTTCTTCGAAAAGCGATTCCAGTTTTTTCAGATTGTGTTTCGTGTATTTAAACATCGAAAATTAATTTTGTGAAACAAAAATACAAGGACATGGCTAAATGGGTGTTGTTTGCAGTGCTATTTTTATCATGGGGTACAACTGAAAAGTTGACGGCGCAGCGATTCAAGGCCGGAATCATCGGCGGTTTCAACATATCGCAGATTGACGGCGACAAGCTGGGAGGGTTCAACCAACCGGGTATTCATGCCGGGGGGCGGGTAGCCGCCTTGATGGGCAAGCGCTGGCAATTGGGCGTAGAGATGTTGTATTCTCAGCAAGGCAGTCAACGCGTGCGCACCGACGACCCGTTATCCAACTACGAGCGCATCCGGCTAAACTTTGTAGAAGTGCCCGTGCTCATTCATTTCAGCGACTGGAAATTCAGGCTTGGCGCCGGTTTTTCCTATGCACGGCTCATCAATTATAAAATCATTGATTACAGCGGCGCCGATATCACTGACTTTCAGGAACTAAATCCGGATATCTTTTCCGTAGTATTGGGTGTAACCTTTAACTTTACTGAAAAATGGGGACTGGATGTCCGTTGGAGTCGTTATTTGAACAACTTACAGGCCGATAAAGAAGACTCCCCTTTCTTTGGCCGCTCGATTGGTATCAGGGGTATTTATTCCTTTTAATAACACCTATTTATGATTCGCTTACTTTATTTCATCGCATTTATCCTACTGACCGCTACGGCTTGTCAGCAAGCGCCCAAGGCGCCAGATCAGCCCACCGCACCGGCAGCGCAGGCGGCTCCTGCCGCGCCGGCTACGCCCACCGAACAATATCCGAGCATACCCATGGCGGAGATACAGGAATTGTGGAATACCTGCGATTACATCGATTTTATCTTTTACGAATTTAACTTTTCAATGAACCAGAGCGAAAAACTGGCAATCCAGTCTACGATCGGTCATATTGCCGAAGAGACTCCGTTACTTACTACTGCATGTAAGCCGATAGGGCACGTATTCTTCCAGGTAGAAGGCAAAAACGTACTCGACGCCGACCTTTATCTCGATGATCAATGCGTTTGTTATGTTTTTTATAAAAATGGAAAAAAAGTTTACGCCAATAAGTTGACCCAACAAGGCGTTGATTTTTACAGGAATATCTTTAGCCAGGTGATGAAGGGAGGACAGTAGGGGGAGGGAGAGAGTGTGGGAGGGAGAGAGGGAGTGAGGGGGAGAATATTCAAATATTGAAATAATCAACCAATATGACAGTACAACGAGCAATACCATTGGTAGATCTTTCGACATTTGTGCAGGGCGATCCTATGCAACGGAAGGCATTCGTAGAAGCGCTGGGTAAGGCATTCCACGAAATCGGTTTTGTGGGGGTAGTGCATCACGGCATACCCAAGCAATTGGTCGATGATTTTTATGCAGCATCCAAAGCCTTTTTTGCCTTGCCCGTTGACATCAAGCGCAAATACGAAATACCGGGATTGGCGGGGCAACGTGGTTATACTTCCTTTGGCAAAGAGCATGCCAAGCAATCGAAAGTGGCCGACCTGAAAGAATTCTTCCAGATTGGACAGGAAGTCAGTGATGGGGCGGGCAGCAGCGAGCAATATCCTGCCAATGTCAGGGTAGAAGAGATGCCTGATTTTGCCCGGTTGGGCATGGAGCTTTACAAAGCCTTTGAAAAAGCGGGTGGCCACTTGCTTCGGGCCATTGCCATCCACCTGGGCCTGAAGGAGCAATATTTTGACGAACAGATCCACAACGGCAATAGCATTTTGCGCGCCATACACTATCCGCCGATAACCGCCGAGCCGGAGTCGGCCATTCGCGCCGAGCAGCACGAAGATATCAACCTCATCACCCTGCTCGTGGGCGCCTCCGCCGGTGGTTTGCAGTTGCTCAACAAAGAAGACAAGTGGTTGGACATCGTGCCCGAAGAAGACGAAATTGTGATCAACGTAGGCGACATGCTGCAGCGGCTTACCAACAACTACCTCAAATCGACCACACACCGGGTAGTGAATCCGCCGCGTGAAGAATGGCATTTGCCGCGTTTATCGATTCCTTTTTTCCTGCATCCGCGCAGCGAGATGGATCTGAGCTGCCTCCCGGGCTGCATTGACGATCAACATCCACTGGCTTACGAGCCCATTACCGCCGGTGAATACCTCGACGAGCGCCTGCGGGAAATTGGATTAAAAAAATAAAAATTATGAGATACGCATTCCTCTTTTTGTTATTAGCAATCTGGCAATGCCAGCCTTCGGGCTCCTCCAGCCAGGAAGCCGGCGAGCAGCAGGACAGCTCGCAGGACGTCGCCTCAAGGAGCCTCGATGCTGCGCCGGAGGTGTCACTCGTTACCTTTATTTGCCATACGCTGATGGATGAAAACGAGAATCCAAACAGTCAGGTATTCATCCAAATTAACCAGCAACGCATAAAAATAGCGGACATCCAGGCTTGCGACGTGATCACGCCGGATAGTTACGGCCAGTACGAAATCCCGGAGACTGCCATTGCCGCCTGTGGCGGATGGTGGGCCGGAGCAGGCGACTACTTCTACGCCCTGCGCGAAGGCGATATCATTCGCGTGATGAAAGGCTGGCAGGACGAAGGCCAGGAAGACCGGGGATTTCACTACGAATCGGTGAGAGAAATTGACTTGAAGACTTTGAAGTAGGGGCTGTAGATTATCGGCTATTTGTTTAAAAAAAGCGAGTCGGACGGGTTCGAAACACCCCGACTTATTGGGATTAAAGGATGGGCTTGCCTCAATATAAAAAGGGGCGCTTAACAGCATTCTTTATTTTTTGTTTGTGAAAACGGGTGTAAACAATCGTTTGTGACAATTATAATCAAATAGAAATATTGACAGGAACAAGGCAATAACAAGTCTGTTGTAGATGGTACATTTTTTTCACCACCAAAAACTGACTTGATATGTCAAAAACAAAATGGTTTATCAACGCGCTTTTTCTTGCTGTAGCTGTATTGGCTTTTTCTGCATGCGACGATGAAGACGAGCCAACCCTTGCGGAACAGACACTGACCGAAATTGCGGCTGACGATCCTCAATTCAGCACTTTGGTTGGCGCCCTGCAGCGCGTCAACCTCGACGACGTACTAAACGGAACAGGTCCGTTCACCGTATTTGCACCTACTAACGCTGCGTTTCAGGCACTGGGAGTAGATTTGACCACGCTGACTGATGACCAACTGGAGGAAATCCTGTTGTATCATGTGTTAGGCGCCCAGATTGGAGCCGGTGATATAGCTACGGGACAGACTTATGCCACCACTGCGGCTCAGACGGGTCCGGGCAATACGCAACTTGCCATACTCATTGAAAAAACGGGTAGTCAGGTAAAAATCAACGGCAATGCCACGGTAACGACCGCTGACATTGTAGGCAAAAATGGCGTCATTCACGTAATTGACAAAGTACTGTTGCCGCTCGACGTAGTAGGCCATGCTGCCGCCAATTCCAACTTCACACAGTTGGTAGGCGCTTTGGGGTCTGCTTCCGGCAATTTGACGACGGTATTGTCGGGTGCAGGTCCGTTTACGGTATTTGCGCCGCTCAACAGCGCATTCGAGGCAATTGCCGGGGTAACTGCGGGCCTCACTGCCGAGCAGTTGTCGAAAGTACTTACCTACCACGTCGTGGCCGGCAACGTGCGTTCATCGGCGCTGACCAATGGCCAAGTGGTTACTACCGTTAATGGAGAGACGTTTACCATCAACATCAGCGGCAGCAACGTAACGATCACTGATGCCAAGGGTGAAACGGCCACGGTGGTCCTTACCGATGTACAGGCGACCAACGGGGTCATTCACGTGATCAACAAGGTTATCTTGCCGGATAATTTGTAATTGCAGAAAAGATAGTCGATAGTACTGTTTAGGAGCCAGGTGGCAGCACCTGGCTCCTTTTTTTTACCTTTGTGCGCATAAATTCCGTTATGTCACAGCGCCTAGATACTTACCTCGTCGTATCCGGGATGGTCGGCTCGCGTGAAAAAGCGCGGCTGGCAATCGAGCAAGGACTGGTTGCCGTGAACGGCAAACCGGCGGGCAAAGCATCGCAACAAGTGACACCTGCCGACGAAGTGACGATGGTAGCGCCGCCCTTGCGGTATGTAGGTCGCGGCGGACTCAAACTGGAAAAAGCCATTCAGACCTTCCAGGTCGATTTTACCGGCAAGACCGTGCTCGATATCGGCGCTTCTACCGGTGGTTTTACCGACTGTGCGCTTCAATTCGGAGCGAAGCACGTCACGGCGGTAGACGTGGGCGCCGGGCAACTCGATCCTTCGCTAAGTACACACCCGCAAGTATTGTCGCTTGAAAAAACCGACATCAGGGAGATGCCCCCCTCTACCCTACCCTACGGGCCTGTGGATTGGGTGGTAATCGATGTGTCATTTGTCAGCCTGTGCCATATCATACCCTGTTTGCCGGCTTTGATGGCCCCGGCTGCGCAGTTGATCGCACTGGTCAAACCCCAGTTTGAACTGGATGAAAGGGTCAGGCTGAAAAAAGGAATTGTAAAAGACGAGGTGCTGCGCCTGCAGGCGCTTGACAAAGTACGCGAATGCGCCCAAAAATATGGATTCACCCTACAAGCGCATATTCCCACTGATGCAGATGGACAGCAAAAAAACGTAGAATATTTAGCGTGGTTTGCCTAGAATCAATCATCCAACATCCAACATTAAAAATCCAACATCCCATCAATACCACCGGTTATTATAAAACACCCATTTATCTGCCTTTTTATAAAAGTTTAACCCGGCAGGTCGAATAAGCAACTCGTCGAGGTGGAGGTTTTGTTTTTTCAGCGCTTTATTTTTAAGATAAATAGCAATGCGGTTGCCTGGCGCGCTTAGGTTGAAAGTCCACTCCAGAAGTCCCCAGCCATTGTTGTCGAAAGTTTGGACCCATTCGCGGACTTGTGCATCGCGGCGCTGCACTTCCTGGCCTGTTTTTTCGTCGTATTCCACAATCGCTATATCGGTACGAGGGTGTAGATCGGCCTGCAGGTGCATCCACATCGAAAACACATATTGATTCGACTGCTGCGAGGGCAGCGTATCTTCAAACAAAGTTACGCCGTCGGCGGCGGATGCTTCCCAGGCGCCCTGGCCCATATATATTTGAGAAGCGCGCCGATCGTCAAACGATTGGTACACAAAGCCGCTGTCGGGGGCAGATGCCAGCAGGCCGGAGTCAGTGCGGTGTAATAACGAATCGGCGGCCAAAACCTGCGTAACTGCTGCCCTGCGCGCTTCGACGCGTTTGGAAAACAATTGCAAAGGCAAGCGATATAGCCGCAAAGGAGGATTCTCATAAATCAACTGGGCGTCTTCCAGTAAGTGACGGTAATTAAACGTGCCTTCTGCCACGCGCTCTTCATCCCAGGCCAGCAACAAGGGCTTTGTATTGGGAAAATCATCCAGAATAGCGGGCAAGCGATAAGGTTCCATCACCAGTTGTAGTTGCTTGATCGTTTGCGACAGCGACGTGCGCGTAAGCATGGCGCCGGTAGAAGGCAACCCGGTCTGCATGGCAAGCGTTTGCGTCTTTTGTCCGATAAAACCGCTGAGCGCCCACCAGAAATTATCTGAGCCTATATTGTAATAGGGTATTGGCAAAATAGCCTGGTATTCCTTATAATCTATCTTGAGATCAGTATAGCGGTGACCGGGATTAAGCTCTTCAATATCGTCGAGCCGGCAATCAAAACTGCGTGTAAAAAACCAGGCTTCGGCACTCAATGCCAACACGGCTGCGATCACAATTCCTTTGCGCCAGTCGGCGCCACGCGACATCCATCTGTACAACAGCACAAAGGCGATAATATTACTGGAAAAATAAAACACCCAGGCGAAGCGGCCTATTGAGCGGAACTGCTTGAGGGGGCCCGTATAGTCGAGTAGAAATTCCAAACCTTTGATCGCAAATGGGAAACCGGTAGCAAAGATAAACAAAGCCAATCCGGTGAAAAACAGGGCGTTGAGATATACCGAACGACGGCCCTCTATTTGTATGGGGAGGGGGAGAGGCAGAGGGGGGGAGGGAGGGAGGGGGAGAGGGGGGGACAAGCGCTGGAATAATTTGACGGCTACCTGGACTACTAAGATTAGAAAGCCCACTAATGCAACGATGCCGATGTAAGATTTGCCTTCATAGTCTACCTGCTTGATAGCAATGATATGCTCGTGGATCCAGCGGAAATGGGGTTGGGTTAGCGAAGTGAACACGCCTTCGGGGCGGGTATTATAGTTCAAAAACCCCCATGGTGAGGAAGTGCGGTCGGTGACGGGGTCGCCGGCCATCATCCACCACCAGAAAAAAACAAATGGCAGCAGCACCTGCACGGCAAAATGCATCGCATATCGCGGCAAAAGCGACCAACGGCGCTGTATCAGCCAGCTGAAAGCAAAATATCCTGCCACCGTAAAAGAGAGAATGGCAAAAAAGTAAAAGTGAATAAGCGAAAAAAACCAAATGAGCAGGGCAATGCCCAAGCTCGTTGACCAATGGTGTCGCTCTTCCCACTTGAGCAAACCATACAATAAAGCTGCCAGCGCCGCGGGATGCGCCAGGCCGTAATGCGAAATAAGTCGCTCAGAAGGAGGCGACAAGAAGGTTATCGCCAGCGAAATGGGGATGCTGTACCAGGCTGGAAGCCCCAATCGCCGAAAGAGCAAATACAAAAAAATCACACACCAGGCCAGCGAAAAAAGCAGAGAGAAATGGAGTCCCCCTATGCCGTAGTCGGCCAGCTCCGGAATGCGCTTGCTGATAGCTTTGAGCGTATTGGAGATGGCGGGTTGCGCATCGCCGGGGATGACGTGTTCGCCATAGGGGTAGTTCATAGCTTCGAGGCGGGCATAACTGCTGTCGTAGCGAAGATGGTATACCAGTGCCAGGTACGTTTTGAACCCATCGCCCCAGGGTTCAATCACTTTGCTGTTGGGCGTTTTAAAAAGATCTGGAAACCGCAGAAAGAGGCACAGGCCGACAAGCGTAATCAGTGTCAGCCAGGAGAGATACTCGTTGCGCCTGTTTTTATCAGCCATACTTACCTTATTGTGTGGGCTAAGGTAGTTTTTTGTGTCGAAAAAAATACAAGCTCCCGGCGCGAAGTATAAATTGACAAAGAAATGAAAGGCGGCATTCGCCAAAAAGCATGTGGAGCCTGTTACTTTGCCTGACAAATACACCACCAACATGTCAGAACAGCTCCGTCGCCCCCGCCGCAACCGAAGGACCGCCGCCATCCGGGCCATGGCGCAAGAAACGCAGCTCAGCGTAGAGCACCTGGTACAACCGCTGTTTTTGATGCCGGGCGCCGGAGTCAGATTAGAAGTGGCTTCTTTGCCGGGCACGTTTCGTTTGTCGCTCGAACATCTCCTACAGGAAATAGAAAGCTGCATGAACCTGGGTTTGCGCAGTTTTATAATGTTTCCCGCCGTACCCGAGGAGCACAAAGACAAAACCGCCACATACAGCTACAACCCGGGCAACTTTTACCTGCAGGCGGCCCGCGCCATCAAGCAGCGTTTCCCCGAATGCTGCCTCATCAGCGACGTAGCGATGGATCCATACAGCGTAGATGGCCACGACGGCCTTGTGCAGCACGGGCAAATCGACAACGAAGCCACGTTGCCCATCCTGGCGCGCATGGGCGTAGCTCAGGCCGAAGCCGGCTTTGATATGCTGGGGCCATCGGATATGATGGACGGCAGGGTGGCAGCGCTGCGCCGCGCCCTGGATGCCGACGGATACCATAACACCGGAATCTTATCTTATACCGCCAAATACGCCAGCGCTTTTTACGGTCCTTTCCGCGATGCGCTCGACTCGGCGCCGCGCGACGAAGCCGGCATTCCCAAAGACAAAAAAACCTACCAGATGAACCCCGCCAACCGGCGCGAAGCGCTCATTGAGGCTGAACTCGACACCCTGGAGGGCGCCGATATGCTGATGGTAAAACCCGCGCTTCATTATCTCGATGTGATTGCCGGCATTAAACAGCATACTTCTTTGCCGGTTGCCGCCTACCATGTAAGCGGTGAATGTGCGATGTTATTGGCCGCCTGCCGCAACGGCTGGCTCGACTACGAAAAGGCTATGCCGGAGACCCTGCTGAGCATCAGGAGGGCAGGCGCGGATGTGATTCTCACTTATTTTGCGAAGGACTTTGCGGAGAGGAGGAAATGAGGACTATTGGACTTTTGGACTTTTGGACTTTCAGTAAAAAATAATAGTCCAATAGTCTAATAGTCCAACAGTCCAATAGTCTGAGAATTATCCGATAACCGAATTATCGGTGGCTACGTATTTGGCATAAATCCAGGCGCCGCCGGCCAGCATCGTATCCTTCAGTATTTGACCCACGGCGTTCGGATCTCCGCCAGTAGCTGGCTTGAGGTGAACAGCAAATACAAAGATCAACAGCATGAGGCCGAGCAAGGTCGTGGCTAATTTGTCATACCTACCCAACAGCATACTTGCCGTAGCGGCGATCAGGCACACACCGGTGAGATAAACCAGCCATACTTGTCCGAAAGCCCCACTAGCCATAGTTGAGGCATTCATCAAATGCAAAACGCCAAAAACGGCAAAAGGGAGTGCAAACAGGTACTTACCCAAACTGTGAAGAGCGTTCATAAATTGTTGTTTTAGTTGGTAAATGTTTTGTTAAAAAAACCAATGTATAAACATCTATTGATCAAATATAGTACAATTATTTTACAACACAAAAATTTTGAATTTTTCACCTACAAAACCATCAATCAATAATAATTATATTTTGACATCGCAATCTTTAGCCAAATATAAATTACATAATTCTTTAACGAAAATTACTTTGAGAACAATTCACTTTCCATTAAAAATGCTAACTTAACAATTCCAGTATAATTTGTTAATCTAGCAATAATTATATATTTTTGTATCAGGCTATCTTCAATAATCTGGATAGTGACTCGTTTTTATTGACATCACTATGAATGAAATCGTAGGTGTCTTAGTATTTATTTAGTATAAACTCTATTAGAAGTTATACTTTGAGTATTAAAATCGGGTCACAAAGGTAATAATGGCCTATATCCTTGATCTTTATCTATTATTTAGCACTTTGCTAATGTTTTTGAGCCAAAACAGGTCGAACTAAAAATGTAATACTGCAAAGGGGTCATTCATACAATCTGAAGAATAGGCAATATAATGTTAACTTCGAATTCTATACTATTTCTATCGAATGGATTCATCATACGTTTAGCCAGTTTGTAT
The DNA here is from genome assembly GCA_013360405.1 of Saprospiraceae bacterium. Taxonomy (GTDB): domain Bacteria; phylum Bacteroidota; class Bacteroidia; order Chitinophagales; family Saprospiraceae; genus JABWBR01. The sequence goes on along the minus strand of JABWBR010000048.1, from coordinate 2,192 downwards.
CAAAGCTCAATCTTACCACGCATTGCGTAGACTAATAGAAGTTTCAACGCAGTAATGTAAAATAAATTGAACAAAGATGGAAAACCAGAACCAACAAAATCAGGAACAACAACCCACAACAATCATTATCCAGGTTCCTTCTAGTGATAGTATCACAAGCAAGAGGCCATTAGTCCCAACTTCTTTCGCTTTCGCAATTGTATGTTTTTTCTTTACATTTTGTGATCTAAAATGTACTTCGACTGGCCAACAGATGGCTTCTGTAACAGGTATAGAATTTGTTACTGGAACTCAATTGAAAGACCCCGGTATGATGATGGATGATGTAAAAAAGGGGGGAGAGAAAATTCCTTCGAACATTTGGGCTATATTCGCTTTTATATCATCTGTAATTGGTCTCACTATATATTTAATTAAAGAAAAAAGAGAGGCATTAATTGGAACTTGCGCTGGTTTAGTCGGATTCAGTTCTCTTCTAATCTTACAATTTGCAGTGAAAAATGTAATTGATATAAAAAGTGAAAGTCAAATTGTGGCAGAGTTTCAATTCGCCTATTGGGCTGCCTTAGCAGCGTTGGGTTTTGCTGGTATAATTAGTTATTTAAGAATCGAAAAATCACACTCTAAAGTTATTAATCGACAAATTAATACAGATTGGGCAAACGCTTCAAATGATAGTGGATTATTTAGTCAACAAATTGACTCAGAGCCAACTCCCCTCCCAAAAGATGAAGGTATTGACGTTTCAAAATGGCTTAAAGCAAATACTAAAACAGTGATACCAATAACTGTTACTTTACTATTATTACTCGTCATTTATCAACTTTTTCTCAAACATGATCCAGTTAGAGATGGTAAAAATATTGCTACTGCTTTTTGCAAATGTGTTGAATCTTCAAATGAAAATAACATAAAAATTCATAAGATATTTTTATCTTCGTTCAGTACATATAATTTTAATAAACGTAATGAAGCCAGGAATAAGCTGCAAGAGCTTCAAAAATCTATTGGCAAAGAATACATAGAATGTACTGAAAAAGCCCAAATTCAATATAATCAATTAGAGAGTAGATATATTAATAACGAAGAATCATTAAATAAATTCACTCAATCCTATACCAATCAAAATGTTATTTGCCAACCATCTAATGAATCTGAACTCCATTCAATAGCCTCTGATGTTCAAAGTAAAATTCTTACAATAAAAGATCCAGAACCTGATATTGAAAAAATTAAATCTGATTTAATAGGTAAGAAAATTCCAGGATGGAATTTTAATTCCCTTTCTGAGTTCAATCAAGCCAAAGTATCAAATATGGTTCACGGTAGTGATCGAATTGAATATACAATTGACTTATCTCTAATAAATTTTAGATCAAAAGGTCAGCATACTGCAAAAATATTAGTAGCATATAAACAAGGTAATGATGGGTGGTACTTCGATGAAGTTAAGGAGATTTTTATTACTTTTTTAAATAATGCTCCAGTCAATAGTTGGAATTCCGTTGCACCTCTTTCAAATTGCTCCTACGTAATAATTGATAATGGGCTAAGATATTGGGTTCAAGATGGCAGGTTTGGAAAAAAATATAAGGGAGGGGGAATAGATGCGGACACATTTCGTCTAACAAGTAATCAAATCTATATTATGAGTAGAGAAGATTACCCTATTGAGCTTTTATTTAAATATACCCCAAAAAATTAGCAGCTATTCCATATTATTCTGAATTAAATTATTAATACATACCAACCATTGTATGATACTATGCTAATAATATTTTTGAGGCTGGTACTTGTACTCAAGTGTGATGTTTATTGGGTAAGTGATGAGCCGTAACGATATGTTTGAACAATTCAACAGTCGACAAAACCGGTTCTTCCCGGGCTTCTTCTTTTGACAGTTGTTCTTTTACCCGAAGTTTTGCATTCACCGGTTGAAATTCGCTTTCATCATAGTGATACAGGGTCCATTTGTCCCAGTTGTATTCCAGCGCCGTAAGATTTTCCACCCAATCGCCCGAATTGAGGTAGGTTACCGTATGGCCGTTCACATCTACTTTTCGGATTTGCGGGCGGTGTATATGTCCACAAATTGTACACTTCCCCTAAGCTGCAACCACACTAAAGTATAATTCTTGGTTCAAAATTTCGTAATAATCCGGGATTTTATAGCCCAGACTTTGGTGTGGTCG
>JABWBR010000120.1 GCA_013360405.1 Saprospiraceae bacterium | reverse complement strand
CATCTTTATATTGCCATCTTCGAGTGGATGCATAATCTGAAAAAAGTGTCTTCAACAATTATTCAGGCCATGGCATTCAGCCCAAAAGGAATATGAGCCTAATTGTTTTTGTTAGGGCATTAATCTCATCAATCTTCTTAACTGCCTGCTCAGCGTAAATCATTTTTTCATCGGCATTTTCTGATCGTGCGATCTCTTCTAAAGCTTTATTGGCATCTTCAGATTTTAAGTTGATTTCTTTCATTCTTTGATTATATGTCTCTGTTGCGCTTGCTAGTTTGCCTCTATATGTGTCTAATTTTTTTTTCAGAGAATCCCACCTCATCCCGGGTCCGGGTCTATTGGGGTGATACTTTTCAGATTTAACTAAGTTTTCATATATTTGGACACTATCTTTCAAAGCAGATACATTTAAAGAGTTTTCAAGAGCCAACTTCGAATCTCCATAGCTTTTAGTTAGTTCAGAATTAAGAACCCTTACATCCTCCTCAATAGTCCTTGATACAATTTGCCCTTGATAAAAAGTAACAAAATTGAAGAATATGCTCATTGATGCTATGACAAAATACGCTAATACTGCAAGAATCAATTTACCTTCCTGTTTGAAATTAGGTATATTAAACCCAATATAAAGCATTACTCCACTCGTTGCAAATGCTATCAATGATGATAATGCGTACTTTAAATAATCATTATAGCTTTCTAATACTGATAAAACTCCTAAGAATGTGGTAATTGCACTCGCAATTCCGAAACAAGCGAAACTTATTATTAAAATTAATTCTATTAATCTTTTCATTTAAAATTTTTTTATATGTTATTGTACATAGGATAAACTTGTAAGAATGCTATGCCTTCCCTGTTATAGCAAACAACATATACACAAGCTAAAGGTAATATCCTTTCTTCAATTATTCAAGCTATGAAAGTGTTTTTATGCTGTTTTTTTATTAAGGGCAACTAATTAGGTGTCCATTTCCATGCAAAAAGGAGTTGCCCCTGAAAAACGCGAACAAGTTTATTGAAAGAATTGGCATGATGCTTACGCACAACAGAGATAAAAGAATCAATTCAGGTTTAAGCCTGGGCGATGTCATTGGTACGAAAGCAGCCGGCGACTTTGAGTTTAGATTTTGTGGGCTTGATATCTTGTTCGGCAGGATTATTGGTAAACAAATGATATTTTTTATCGAATACTATTCATTCACGCCATCACCGCCAGCATATCCAGCACCCTTTCTCCCAGCTCGGTTTTGCCGGTAATAGTCAGCCGCCGGGCTGCTTCTTGCCGCGAAATGCCCTTGGTAAATATTCGCCAGGCTATTTCTCCGTCGATCTGCACTTCGCAGACCGGCCATAACCCGAATTCTTCCAATAGATCCCAACCGTCATTTTCGCGATACAAAAACCATTCGCCACTGCCTGGGGCCGTAATAGTGAATCGGATCACCTCCCCTCCGCCTGCCGGCACCTCCCTGTAGTGATGAGGCAAGGCCCGCATGGAAGTATCCAAATAAGGATAGTATAACTTGGAACTATACAACTCCTGCGTTTTCCCCACCGCCAGCCTGATCTGCTGCTGGTGGTGCCACTTCTCGGTATATTCGCGTGCAATGTGAAACCAGTTTTCGGACTGGGTTTCGCCCGCCCAGGCGACCGGGAAGGTGGCCGTTTCGTGTGGGGGTAGCGTTTTTAAAAAATCAATATATTCCTTCCCTGTACTTTCCAGCAGATCTATTAGCACTGCCGGACTAACTCTCCGCATAGCTTTTACCCAGGTTGCGTTGAGCCCGTTTAGGAAATCCACTAAATCCCGGTAAGAGTTGATATGCTCCGCGCGTTCGCCAAAATAGCCGTCCCGCAACATCGATAAACTCCGGATATTGCCGTCGAGTAAATGCGCAGCGATATCTTTTACTTTCCAAAGCGGGGCAATGGTCTGTTTTTCCCAATCAGCTTCGTCAAGCGATCGAAGCAATTCGATCAACTTTTGGTCGAGTATAGGGAAAAGGTCGATGGTAGAAATGGGTTCCATTTTTGGGTTGTTAATAGTGCCAATCCGTCATGCAACAGGGTTAATACTCTAGTCAGTGTTTAGCAGGGTTTAGTGCATGCGTGGTATAGCGATTGGGTTGAGTTAACTAAACATACAGCTGAACCCTAACGCTAAACCCTACTAAACAGTTACGTTCTCAAATACTTCAAGGAATTGTTTGAGTGTAAATGGCGTTTCCATTGCTATGCGTGCTTGAATGGTCAGATAATAGCATAAGGAATATCTACTGTTTAGGCCGCTACAGTTACTCCACTTCCACAATCATCTCTACTTCCACCGCGATGTGGCGTGGTAGCGCGATCATGCCCACTGCCGAGCGGGCGTGTTTGCCGCGGTCGCCGAAGACTTGCACCATGAGATCGGAGTATCCGTTGATGACTTCGGGTTGGTTGGCAAAATCGGGCGCGCAGTTGACCATGCCCAGGACTTTTACGATGCGCTTTACTTTTTTCAAATCACCCAATTCGGCTTTCAATACGGCCAACTGGGCTATACCCGTCAGGCGGGCGGCTTCGTAGCCCTGCTCGATGGTGAGATCAACGCCTACCTTGCCGGTCACATAGCCCCCTTCGGGTTTCGAAGGTCCTTTGCCGGCCAGGAATATAAGGTTGCCCACCCTCACGGCATTCACGTAGTTGGCCACCGGCGCCGACGGCGTCGGCAAAGTAATGCCCAGCTCTTTCAACCGAGCCTCCGGATCGTATTCCCCCGTTGTTTGAGCTATCATAATCGATGAAGCTAACACACTGATGAGCACTAATATGGCGAAACACCTCATAAATATCTGTTTTAAAAATAATCAAACATCCAGCATCAAACATCAAACATCAAAAACCGCCGTCAACCCCTTCTTCAAAGTTTCCATATCCTCCATCTTACCCGTACTCACCCGGCACCAGTCTGTGAGCGGCGGAAAGGGGCGGCCCACTTCTACTCCCTGAGCGCGCATATCTTTGATCACCTCAGCAATAGGGCGCCCCGTTTTGAAAAAGACAAAGTTGGCATGGCTGGGCACATAGGGCAACTTCAGCTTGTCGAGCGTTTGGCAGATCAGCGCCTTTCCTTCGGCGTTCATTTTCAGGCTGTGGCGATAAAACTCCTGGTCATCGAGGGCTACATTGGCGGCATTCAGAGCCAGGATATTGGGCGTGTCCACCTGCACGGCTTCGATACGGCGTATGATGTCGGGCCGGGCAACGAGATAACCGATGCGGATGCCCGCCATGCCGTAGACTTTGGAAAAGGTACGCGAGACGATTACGTTGGCGTTCTTTTTAACCAGCTCAACCATACTGGGATAGCCAGGTTCGGTCACGTAGTCGAAGTAGGCTTCGTCGGAGAAGACCACCGTTTGTTTTGACACAGATTCGCAGAAATCACGGAGTTTGGCCGCCGGTAGAATTCCCCCGGTAGGGTTATTGGGATTGCACACAAACACCAGGCGGGTATTGGCCGTCACGCGACGCGCCATCTCGTCGAGGTCGAGCGAGAGGTTTGCATCTTGCAGGATAGGCACGCGGTTGATGTAGCCGCCGAAAGCTTCGGCATAAAACAGCATCGCCTCGAAGGTAGGCGAGCCGGCGATGACTTCGCCCTCGTGCAAACCCAGCGCCAGTGACGTGATTTTCAATCCCTCCGTTGAACCGACGGTGAGCAGGATATGGTCGGGGCTCACACCTTCTTTGGCAGCCACCTTTTTCTGTACCTCGCCCACTTCCGACCAGGGGTAGCGGCATACCCGGTCGAACGCACCTGTAATGGCCTGCCGCACGGATTGTGAAGGGCCGTAGGGGTTTTCGTTGGCGTTTAGCTTGGCAATTACGCCGGGCGGCAGGTGGTGCAGCGTTTTCAAAAAAGCTTCAAAAGAAGACGTTTTTGCGCTGATGCCCAGCAAAGGCAGCGAACCGGCAGCCATACCGGCCGTGCGCAGCCATTGACGGCGGGAGAGGTTAGTCATGGTCGACGGGTTTTATTGGCAATAAAGATAGTAATTTTTTGGTGACAGGGTGACAAGGTGACAAGGTGACAAAGTTGTTCTTTACGATAACAAATAAATGTAATTTTTATCGCCATCAATCGCAAAAATACCGTTATTTTTGCGATTACAATCTATAAATAATGATAAATAGAATTATAGAACAAACGATCCGGGAAAAACTATTCAAAGGGAAGGCGATCATACTGACAGGTCCCCGTCAAACAGGCAAGACGACCTTGCTCAAAACTATTTTCAAGAAACAAGAAGGGGTACAATGGTTAAACGGAGATGACCAGGAAACTCGCATCCTGCTGGAGGAAGTGTCGGTAGCTAAATGGAAACGCATCATAGGACGCCACAAAATATTGGTAATTGATGAAGCGCAGCGCATTTCAGATATTGGCATCAAACTTAAATTGGTTACCGATCAGTTTCCTGAAATTCAATTAGTCGCATCGGGGTCATCCGCTTTCGAATTAGCCAATAAAATAAATGAACCTCTTACCGGCAGGAAATGGCAATACCACCTATTTCCGATTTCTTTCGGCGAAATGGTGGCTCATCACGGGTTTCCGGAAGAAACAAGCCACATACCCGACCGGTTGGTACTTGGATACTACCCGGACGTATTGAATCATCCGGGTGAAGAACGGGAGGTTTTAAGCCAGCTCACCGATAGCTATTTGTATAAAGATATCCTGATGTGGGAGCGCATTAAAAAACCTGAAAAATTGCTCAAATTGCTACAGGCACTGGCCTACCAACTCGGCAACGAGGTTTCATTTAACGAATTGGGACAGCTTGTTGATTTAGACAATCAAACCGTTGAAAATTATATTTCATTATTAGAACAAACCTATATTATTTTCAGACTTCCTCCTCTGAGTCGCAATTTGCGCAAGGAACTTAAAACCAAACGGAAAATATACTTTTATGACAACGGTATTCGAAATGCCATTATAGCACAATACCAACCCATAGACTTGCGCCAGGATGTGGGCGCGCTTTGGGAAAACTGGTTGATCAGCGAACGAAAAAAGACGCTTCACTACCAATCAATACAAGCTAACACCTTTTTCTGGCGAACCCAAGATCAACAGGAAATCGACTATATTGAAGAAAGGGAGGGCGCCATGTGGGCGTATGAAATGAAATGGAATCCTAAGGCTAAAGCGACATTCTCCCAAACCTTTACCAGAGCCTACCCTCAGCATCACCTGCAATTGGTGAACAGAGGGAATTTCGATGGTTTTTTGTTATGAAGTAATTGTCACTTTACTCTCTGTGAAAAATACGAAATAGCGAAAACAAGCAGCAGCACGCCGTCGGGGGCGCGGTGGAGGTAGCGTTTGAGCATGGGGGTGTGGTTTTCAAACGCTAAATGTAGTGCTTTTGTGGGGTTTGATGGGGTGGTTAATATTTATGGCGGATCACATTTTGTTGTACGTAGCGAAGTACCCGCCTGTAAGCGCGATTAGCTGCTAATTAGGGAGCACCGTCGCACAGTTTTCTCCGCTCACTATCCAAACAAATAACTGAAACAATAGCCACATTTCCCTTAAATTGGAGCAATAACAAACACAACTACGCAGCGCATCAAGCTGGAAAGCTAACGGTATAGGATAGGTGGAATTTATTTCAAATAAGCATTCATGAAAACAGTACTTGTCACCGGCGCCTCCGGGCAACTAGGCAAAGAGGTCATAAAACAATTAAAAGCCAGGCATTACAATGTTATCGGCATTGATTTAATTGAATCTGACACAACCGACAAACTGATAGACATTCGAAATCGCAGCGACATACGCGAAATCACAAAAGGAGTAAACGCTATAATCCATACGGCGGCACTTCATGGGAAACACTACGAATTACATTACCCGAGAGAAGAATTTATTTCCACAAATATTGACGGCACTTTTAATTTGCTCGATGCTTGTGTTAAAAACGGGATTAAAAAGTTTATCTATACCAGTACGACTTCTATTTATGGGAAAGCTATGGTAGACAGTAGTCAGGCTGTCTGGGTAGATGAATCGCTGACCCCCGATCCAAGAGATATTTATGATATTACCAAACTAACCGCCGAATTACTCTGCCGCGATTATTTTGAAAAAGAAGGTATTGAAACAACCGTACTCCGGGTATCGAGGTTTTTACCCGAAGACGACAATACCAAAGCCATCCATCGCCTTTACCGGGGCCTGGACGAAGCCGACGGCGCAATGGCGCATATATTGGTATTGGAAAAGCATTTTTCAACTTTTGAGATTTACACTATTTCGAATGAGAGCCCCTTTCAAAAAGAAGACCTCAGCCAACTCATGACTGATCCCAAAACGGTCATTAAAAAGTACTACCCTCAAGTCGAGGAAGTTTTTGCCGCCAAAGGCTGGTTTTTCCCCGATCGCATCGACCGGGTCTATTCCATAGAAAAGGCGAAAAGAGAGCTGGGGTATAGGCCGGTGAATAATTTCGGGAAGTTTCTGGGTTAGCGGGCGGCAGTCGGGTCCAAGAAGCCAACCGCCGACTGCTAATAGCTAACTGCTGATAGCTGACTACAATATTTCCGCCCGTCACCTCTTGACATTCAAAAAAAATTCATATCTTGCACACTTATTCCCCCCCTTTAGCAGCAACCGGCATTGACACCCTTATCTCCAATCGCCCTTCTGAAGTACCCTTTCAGGCGCTATCTCTTTATTGATTATATCTGGTGGCACAGCCTCCGGAGTAATGTTGTTGCGTAAATCTTCATTCAAACCATTATATCTATGAGAAATGTACAAAGGATACGTTTTCGTTGCAGCGCATGGATACTGGCAGCGGTATGCGTAATAGGCATGTCCTTGCAGGCCGGCGCACAGAGCGACCTGACCTGCGACGGCAACACCTACACGATTAGTTATACCGGTTCTTACCAGGATTATCTGGTGCCCAATGACCCCGCAATCAGTGAAATCGAATTCATTTTGCGCGGCGGCGACGGCGGTTTTGCGGAGCTCGACGACGACTGTAAGTCGGGGGGCGGCGCCGGCGCATTTGTAAAAGTAACTTTTGGAATAGGTGCGGGCGCCAACGACTTGCAATACGGCGGCACGGTGCGCTTCATCGCAGGAGGCGCCGGTGAGAAGGGCACCGGCGGCGGCGTTTTGGGCACCGGCTTTACTTATGGCGGCGGCGGCGGCGGTACGGCTGTTTTGTACAAAGCTCCCGGCAGCGACACCTGGCAGATACTCGCTGTAGCCGGCGGCGGCGGCGGCGCATACCAGGGGCGGATTATCACTTTTTGCGTAGATAACGAAGACGGCCAGGGCGGCCGTGCTACTCCCGACGGCGGCGACGGCAACGGCGACATCGCTCCGGGTTGGGGCGGCACCGGCGGTTTTGGCGGCGGCAATAGCGTGGATATCTCCGGCGGCGGCGGCGGCGCCTTTCAGCCTGGCTTCGGCATTTCGTGCATAGGCCTCAGCGGCCTCACCGAGGTCGGCGAAGGCCAACCGGGTTACCCCGAAGGCGGCGCCGGCGGCGGCGCAGAAGGCTGCACGAGCTTTACTTTCCGCAATGGCGGCTACGGCTTCGGCGGCGGCGGTTCGGGTAGCGGCGCTGCCGGCGGCGGCGGCGGTTATTCGGGCGGCGGTGGTGGCGGCACTACAGGTCGCGGCGGTGGCGGTGGCAGCTTTGCCAACCCCAGCAGCCTCACACAAGAAATCATCGCCGGCGGTACCAGCGCAACAACCGAAAACGGCTACATACAGTATCGCAGCGAACGCAGAGCTATCCCCGTAGCTCAATGCGCTACGACTCCTGTAACGCTTGCCCTCGACAATGCAGGACAAGCTACTCTTGCCGCTAGTTTGGTAGACGCAGGTAGCTCGCACCCCGATGGACTGGCACTTAACCTGGCAGTTTCTCCTTCCTCTTTTTCTTGCGCTGACATCGGCGCGAATGAAGTGAGCCTCACGGTAACAGATGACCTCGGCGAAAGCGCCTTGTGTACTGCCACGGTGATAATCGCCGATCAAACGGCGCCCCAACTCAACTGCCCGGCAAATATTACGGTGGGTTGCGATACCAGTGCGCTGACTTCAACAGGCTTCGCTACAGCAACTGACAACTGCGCTTCTACGATAGCTTTTAGTTATAGTGATGTAATAACAGCAGGCAGTTATGAATGGGAATGCACCATCAAACGCACCTGGTCGGCGGGAGATGGCAGTGGCAATTCCAGCGTTTGCGAGCAAATCATTGAAAAATCGCCGGCTGTGTGGATTTCCGAAGCATTAAACTGGGATGCCAACGGCGACGGGATTCCCGAACCCATTGTAATGGGCTATTCTTCACGCACGATGCAGATTAAACAAGGCGCCGAAGACTGCCTGGTGCAATGGCTGACGGCTACCGAACAACCAACGGCGCCGGCTACTTTGCCCAGCGGTCATGCGATCATAGATGGCTATGAGTGCCAACCCGCCTACCTGTCGTTTGACGACAACGGCTCGCTTACCAACCCTCTTTTATCGCAGGCTATCCTGCTGGCGCTGTACCTGAGGGCCAACCCCTCACAAGCAGCCTTACAACTCAACGACCTGCCCTGTGAAATTCACCCCGTCATCCTGCAGGCTTTGTCTACTAATGCTACCCTGGGCGAAGTGCTACAAGTAACCAATTACGCCCTGGCCAATATCGTATTTGTATCGCACCGCCAATACCTCACCACTGCGCTGACTTGTATCAACAGCCAATTGACGGCTTGTACGCCTGCCAGTGGGAGCAGCCTGTCGGAAGCAAGATATTCGGGAACGGTTGCTTATCAGGAACCGGCGGTAGCTCGCCAGACTAATGTGGAACTGTATCCAAATCCGGCGGGCAACGAAGTATTTCTCGATTTGAGTGCTTACGCCGGGGAGAAGGTCATTTTGCGGGTATATGATTTGCAGGGATACTTGCTGGACGCTCAGGAAATTGAAAGCATGCTTACAGAGCCTATTACTGTCGACTTACGGCAGTATCCGAAGGGTGTAATTGTTTTTTCAATTTCTACCGATGGCCGCTCGCTATTTTCGCAACGCGTCGTCATTCAACGTTAATATAAAGCGCGCCGTCACAACTTGGCGGCGCGCTTTATATGATCAATATACTAATACTTTCTCCGTCCATACCGTTTTTTTTTCGGTTTCCAGCGCGGCGATGTACACGCCTGCCGGCAATGACCCCAGGCTCACGGACTGTCGGGTCCGTCCGTCTGTCAGGTACAGGGGAACCCGCAGCGCTTCCCGGCCCGGCATATCGCGCAGCACAAACTCGGCAGCCCCGGCGCCCGGCAAGTGGACGTCTAGCGCAATCTGCCCATGTCGGCTGACCGGGTTTGGCGATACGTTTACGGCTATGCGCTTCCCGCTTTCTTCCTCCACCCCATCCACCACCACCTGCACCACCTGGCACAGCGTATCT
>JABWBR010000119.1 GCA_013360405.1 Saprospiraceae bacterium | reverse complement strand
GGGTGTGGCTCCAATCTGATGTAGCATTATAGGCCATTTTTGTCTACATGAGTCCAAAATTGATGCCAACGACCTGGTGTACAAACCAAACCTCTCAGTAGGAGCATCTGCTGCACGGGCTCCATATTCCATCGCATTCCGGATTGATTGAGGCGTTGTTTAGCCACCACCTTACAGGCTGCTTCCGTTACACCCGAGCCGATCGGGAAGCCTTGCTTTTGATAAGCGGCATATTGCATGCGACCTTGATTATTCTCAAAATACGTGATGGTTTCATGTACAATATCGGGAATGGTACTGCTCATGTGATCGCGAAGGTGGCGCAACTCCCGCAGCAGATTGGCAGCCCCTTTGGATTGGTGCTTCAAATCGTGACAGGCTTGTTGTAGCCACTCCTTACGTTTAGCTTCTGTGTATTTAACCACCACACTGACCTGAGCAAGGTGCTCGGTGGCATGATAAAAATCCAGAATCTGGACGCTGCTGTGCCCATTGAGATAGCTCCAATTGTCTTTCGATCCATCGGCCAAGCCCACATAACTCACCTTGGGATACTGCTCTTTGACCCGTTCGATCTCCATGTCTAATACCTGATTAAATGTTTCCTTGCCGTATTCCGGCGCACAGGCCGTATAGATGGTGTGCAGCCGATCGCCCCCCTTACTGTAAAAACTAATCGTTCCACACATCGTCTCCCGGTAACCTTCCCCCAAAATAGGCGTAGTCGTCCCGTCGCGGCTGATGGCAATATGGTTGACTACCTCCTCCAGTTCCGGCAAGTCGTACCTCCATTCAAATTCCTTGTCCCTGGCTACTTCTCCTACTGTCGCTGCGATTCGCTGAATGAGTTTACGACTCGCCCCTCGGCCGTGGTTCTGCCGCAAATCCGCCTGTACCAGGCCCGCCGACAAGTTTGCGTATTTCCAACTCACCATGCGCGCAAAGTGCGGCGTTGTGGTACGTCCAATTATCCGCGCACGTTCTTCCAACGGCACCACAATACGCCCCCCTTGGTTGGGCTGATACACATGCCGCCTTATTTCGACCTCCCCGTACGGCGTTTGATATCTTTTTTTTCCTGCCCCCGGCTCGTGTGTTTCACATTGTCCACAATCACCGCCCGGCCATCTGTATCAAATTCCTTGAGCGATAGGGCTGTGGCCAGCCGACCTACTTCTGCAAGGGCCGAGGCTATCTGCTCTTCCTGTTCCAGCCTCTTCCTGTTCCAGCATACTGCCCTGTGGCTTGATATTCATCGTGATGGTCACGCTGCCATCTGATTCGATCTTGTACTGTGTTCCCATGACTTTTTTTCCCTAAATTACACCTTTTTTACATCAAATTGGAGCTGCACCCGAAAACAGAAAACAGAAAACAGAGAACAGAAAACAGAGAACAGAAAACAGAGAACAGAGAACAGAGAACAGAGAACAGACCATGACCACCGACGATTTCAAACTTATCGCCGATACGCTGCCCAAAGATCCCGGGGTGTATCGGTTTATTGATAAAAACGAAACCATACTTTACGTGGGCAAGGCCAAAAACCTGCGCAACCGCCTGACTTCTTATTTTGGCGAACGCCAGGACCGCGCGCACCGCACCCGCCTCATGGTGCGCAATGCCCATCATATCGAATACACCATTGTAGAAACCGAATCCGACGCCCTGCTGCTCGAAAGTACGCTGATCAAAAAACACCTGCCCCGCTACAATGTGATGCTCAAAGACGATAAGTCGTATTCGCATATCTGCATCAAAAAAGAGCGATTCCCCAGGGTGATGATCACCCGCCGCGTGATCCGCGACGGATCTACGTATTTCGGACCCTATACCTCCAAAGGCAGGCTCAAAGACATCCTCGACCTGATCAAGCAGCTTTTCCCGCTGCGCAATTGTTCTTTTCTGCTCTCAGAAGAAAACATCGCCGCCGGCAAATTCAAAGTCTGCCTCGAATACCATATCAAAAACTGTATGGGCCCCTGCGAAGGCCTCGAAGACGAAGCCTCCTACAACGAAAAGATCAGCCAGATCAAAAATATCCTGCGCGGCAATTTTAGCGCGGTGGTACAGCATTTTAAACAGGAAATGCAACGCCACGCCGAAAACCTCGAATTCGAGAAAGCCCAGCAACTCAAGGCCAAACTCAGCGCTTTCGAGGATTACCAAAGCAAATCAACGGTGGTGAGTACCACTATCCGCGATGTAGATGTGTTTTCAATCGCTTCCACAGATAAGGAAGCCTATATCAACTATATCCGCGTGGTCAACGGCGCCATTATTCACACCCATACCCAGGAATTGGTAAAAAACCTCGACGACGACGAACGCGATTTGCTGGAATACACTATCCCTATTATCCGCGAACGCTTCAGCAGCCTGGCTCCTGAAATTCTCGTGCCTTTCGAACTGCAAACCGCCGATACAGAGGTGGCGATCACGGTGCCCAAGATAGGCGACAAAAAGAAGCTGCTGGAATTGTCGGAAAAAAACGCCAGGTATCACCTCCTCCAAAAACAAAAACAGGAAGCCTCAAAAACCAAAAAACAAACGCCCGCCGAACGCATCCTGCGCACCCTGCAGGAAGACCTGCGCATGGACGCCGTGCCCCTGCATATCGAGTGTTTCGACAATTCCAATATCCAGGGCTCAAATCCGGTTTCTTCCTGCGTGGTTTTCAAAAATGCCAAACCCTCCAACAAAGATTACCGCCATTTTAATGTGAAATCGGTAGAAGGCCCCAACGACTTCGCTTCGATGGAAGAGGTAGTGTTCCGCCGCTACCGCCGCCTGCTCGACGAAAACCAACCCCTGCCCCAACTAATTATTATCGACGGCGGCAAAGGCCAGCTCGGCGCCGCTATGGACAGCCTGCGCAAACTCGGCATCGCCGACCGCGTCACGGTGATCGGTATCGCCAAAAGACTGGAGGAGATCTTTTTCCCCGACGACCCCGTGCCCCTGCTGATCAATAAAAAATCGGAGTCGCTCAAACTCATCCAACAAGCCCGCAACGAAGCCCACCGCTTCGCTATTTCTTTTCACCGCAATCAGCGCTCGCGCAATTTCCTGGGCACCGAACTCACCCATATTCCTGGCATCGGCGAAAAGACCGCCCAGAAGTTGCTCTCGCATTTTGGCTCGGTGAAAAAACTGCGCGCCGCCACGGCAGCCCAAATTGCCGAGGTGGCCGGCATGGCCGCAGCAAAACGGATCGTCACACATTTTGAGGGAGAGAGGGAGTGATGTTTGATGTTGAATGTTGACTTGTTGAATGTTGAATGTTGAATATTGAATGTTGAATGTTGAATTTTTTTTATATATAAATAATTAAGCATCAAACATCAAACATCAAACATTAAGCATCAAACATCAAACATCAAGCATCAAACATCAGAATTCACATACAACAACTCCACGGTAGGATGTTTGCTGCCGCCGGCGGGTTCGAGGGTAATATTGAGGCTTTTGGCGTGGTCGATAAACCGAATCGTCTGCATATCGTCGCCGGGGTGGCTGAGCAGTCCGATGTGGATCATTTCGCCTTTTACATCTGCCCAGATTTGGTATTGCTTGCCGGGGGGCGGCGCGGGTAGCGAGCCGGGATTGCAAAATGCCCGCCGGGCTTCTTTATTCCAATATACAATAGCAATGGCCTCGGGCGACACCGCTGTTCCGTGCAGGTATACCGCCCGGGTATGGCGGTGATGTACAAAGGCATGCAGGCGGGCAATTTCTTCGTGCCGGGCCTGTGTTTGGGCGCACCTTTGCTGCAAGGTGGCGTATTCAGCCGACAAGCGGGCGATCTGCTCGGTGGCCAGGCCCCATTGGCGATATTCCCAAAGGGACACAAACCCCAGCGCAAGGAAAGCAGGCGCCGTCAACCACCAGAGGCGGCTCGGCGCCGCCTTTTTCCGCTTAGGCGGCAACTCAGCCTGCGTTTCGGCGTAGTCGCCCATGGCCTGCTGCAAGGCCTCCAACTCCACCTGGATATCGGGATATTGTTTTACAAAACGCTCCACCACTTCGCGTTCTTCCAATGTGGCCAAACCCAGCACGTATTTTTCTAATAAGCCGGATACCAGAAAATCTTCTTTATTCATGCGTTTTGACTCAATACCTATTTGTTTTTTTTGCCAAAGAGTCAACAAGATAGGCGGGGAAAGGTTCATGAACAGCTATCAGCAATTAGCTGTCAGGTCTCAGCTTTTAGGTCTTAGCAGCTGATAGCTAAGCCCTAACTGCTAACTGCTAACCGCTAACCGCTAACGGCTAAGCCCTGACCGCTAACTGCTACCCCTCCACCCACAACCTCGTAGAATACTTCACCTCCGTCATCACAAACGAGCTCTGCACATTGCCGATATTGTCGAGCACGGCCAGTTTATTCACGATAAAATCCTGGTAAGCATTCATATCCTTGACCACCACTTTCAGCAGGTAGTCAAACATGCCTGCAATATGGTAGCATTCGATCACCTCGCGCAACGAGCGCACCTCGTCTTCAAATTGCTTGAGATAGCTGCGCGCGTGCTCTTTGAGCTGCACGTTGCAAAAAGCGGCCAGCGTATAATCCAGCTTGCTGCGATCTACAAGCGCCACGTATTTGTGGATGTATCCTTCGTCTTCCAGGCGTTTCACGCGCTCGAATACAGGCGTGGTGGTAAGCCCCAATTCGGCGGCAATTTCTTTGTTGGTGAGGTGCGCGTCTTCCTGCAAAAGATTTAAGATACGCAGATCGGTAGGGTCGAGTGGTTTCATGCCAGTTTTTTTTTCTAAAAATGGAAAAAATATAAATTCATTTTAGAAAATATTTTTAATTAACAACATAAAATTATAATTATTTTCTTTATAATAAATATATAGTAGAATTTTATTCCAATAACCTGTAAATTTGTATTACCGACACAAAACCGGTAAGGTGAGCGTTGACCGCTCACCCTACAAAAAATCACCTCCATGAAAAAGCACCAATTCAGGCCCGAGAGCCTCATGATGTCTTACGGCTACCACCCCGAATGGTCGGAGGGCGCCGTCAAGTGTCCGATCTTCCAGACGTCCACCTTTGAATTTCAGAGCGCCGAAAAGGGAAAAGCCTTTTTTGAGCTGGCTTACGGCCTGCGCGAGCGCCGCGAAGGAGAAAAGGAAGGCCTGATCTACAGCCGATTGAATAACCCCGACCTGGAAATCCTGGAAAACCGGCTTACGCTATGGGACAAGGCAGAGGAATGCGCCGTGTTCGAAAGCGGCATGTCGGCCATCAGTACGGCTTTGCTCGAATTTCTCAAGCCGGGCGACCTGCTCCTCTACAGCCAGCCTTTATACGGCGGCACTTCCCATTTTATCAGCGAAGTGCTCACGCAGTGGGGCGTGCACACCCTGGGTTTTCACCCCGAGCATACGATGGCGGAGATTATCCAGATGGTAGAGCGCAGCGGTCACAGCGGCCGGCTGGCCATGATTTACATCGAAACGCCCGCCAATCCCACCAATACGCTGATTGACATCAGCCTCATGCGACAAATCGCCGACACGTTCAGCGACGGCGACCGCAAGGTTTACGTGGCTGTCGACAATACCTACATGGGCCCGCTCTGGCAGCATCCGCTGAAGTGGGGCGCCGACCTGGTGTTGTATTCCGCCACCAAATATATCGGCGGGCACAGCGACCTTATCGCCGGCGCATGCCTGGGCTCGCACGAACTCATCAAGCGCGTCAAAACACTGCGCACTTTCCTGGGCAACATGGCCGGCCCCTGGACCGGCTGGCTGCTGCTGCGAAGCCTCGAAACCCTCAAATTGCGCATGGAGGAACAAGCCCGCAACGCCCAACAGGTAGCCGCCTATCTGGCCAAACACCCCCAGATTGAACAGGTACACTATATTGGGCTGCTTACCGAACAAGACGGCGCACAATACGAGATTTACCGCCGCCAGTGCAGCTCACCCGGCGCTATGATTTCGTTTAATGTCCTGGGCGGCGAAAAAGAAGCCTTCTGCTTTCTCAACCACCTGCACCTGGTGAAGCTGGCCGTGAGCCTCGGCAGCACCGAATCGCTGGCTCAGCACCCCGCTACGATGACACACGCAGGCGTGCCCCCCGCCGAGCGCGAAGAACTGCACATCACCGATAACCTGATCAGACTTTCTGTCGGTGTAGAAAATATCGACGACCTGCTCTGGGATATCGGGCAAGCCCTGGAGAAGGTGAAGGCCCTGAAAGGAGAGGGTGAGAGAGTGGGAGGGTGAGAGAGTGGGAGGTATGGTAAATAAGGAGAGGCGCAGTTAGCATTTAACTGCGCCTCTCTTGTATCTCACCCTCCCACACTCTCACCCTCCCACACTCTTATTCCTCATCCCCGCCGTCGTCCTCTTCATAGCGGTCGTAAGAGGTAGTCTCTTCGCTGGTATCGTCGGCGATCGTATCGGGATCGATATCGGAGAGGTTGAGGTCTTCCCAGAAAGATTCGTCGTCGGTAAAATCGTCGAGCAGATCGTCGACATCTTTTTTAGCGCCGCCGCCCTTCTCGGAAGTAGGTTTGCGAATAATTTTGGTAATAATTTTGGGAGAAGTACTGTCTGAAGGCACTTCGCGTTTGGGGGGTAAATCTTCTACAGGTATTGGCCTGGGCTTGTCATCGAGCTTGGCAGCTATGCTCTTGGTAGTAGTGGGCACTGCAAGGAGGCGCTTTCTGTCGATAAGCTGACCGGTTACGACACAGATGCCGTAGGTCTTGTTTTTGATACGCACCAGGGCGTTTTCCAGATCCTGAATGTATTTGCGCTGGCGTATAGCCATTTCATTGAGCAATTCGAGATCATTGGCGATGCTGCTGTCATCCATCCAGTCGCTACCGAAATCGCCTTCTGCGTTTTCTGTAATTTCGAGAACTTGTTTCCTCAGGTCCTCGAGTTCAATTCTGGCCTTGTCCAGTTTATCTACAATAATCTGGCGGAATTCTTCCAGGTCAGTATCGGGATATCTATTCACCGTAGGTTCCATCTGCACAAAAATTTAGGGCCAAAGTTAAGATAATTTACAATCTGCTATATTACCGGTTGTTAAATAAACAACACGGGTAGCTAAACAAACTTTATTCGAATCCGGTTGAACAATGCACTAATTAACGGCTATTATTTTCAAATATTTCAATCAGCACCCAAAAATCAGGGTTCTGCTACCTCTTCTTTTTCTTCCACGGGTTCTTTTTCTTTTATTAAAAGAGAAAAGCCGATACCCGAAGCCAGGGAGGCGAAAATTACCGCCAACGATAGCCACTCGGGAAATTCAACGTGATGTTGGAGTAATAATTTGACCCCGACAAAGAACAAAATGATTACGAGGCTATATTTGAGATACCGGAATTTATCGAGTAAAGAGGCCAATACGAAATACAAAGAACGAAGGCCCAATATAGCAAAAATATTGGACGTAAATACCAGAAAGGGGTCGGTAGTAATGGCAAAAATAGCGGGGATTGAATCAAACGCGAACATGATATCCGTGGTTTCTACCATCACCAGCGCCACAAACAAAGGAGTAGCAGCCAGGATGTGCCGGCGGCGTACAAAAAAGTGCTCTTCTTCGAAGTGCTTACTCACCGGAAACAAGCGTTTCACGAACTTAATGGTCGGGTTCTTAGCAGGGTGTACGCTTTCACCCGAGTCGAGCATTTTGTATGCCGAATAAAGCAAAAAGACGCCGAACACATAGGTCATCCATTCAAATTCCCTAATCAGCACCACGCCGAAAGCAATCAAAACGCCTCTGAAAAACAAGGCGCCGAGAATGCCCCAAAACAAAACCCTGTGCTGGTAAATCTGCGGTACCTTGAAATAGGCAAAGATGAGGGCAATGACAAAAATATTGTCCATGCTCAACGATTGCTCCACCAGGTAACCCGTCAGGTATTTCAATACGGCCTGCGTACCGCTCATCTCGCTTTCTATCCACTCTCGTTCATAGGCGTAATACACGAAGATGCTGAAGGTAAGGGAAAGCGTGACCCATACGCTCGTCCAGCGCAAAGCTTCCCTTGCACTGATCACGTGCGATTTTTTATTGAACACCCCCAGGTCGAGGGCCAACAAAATGAATACCAATAATAAGAAACCTATCCAAAACCAAACCATGTCAGCTCTATTGATCCTTTTTTACTCCAACCAGCCTCAGTTCACACTAACTAAGAATGATTCAGGCCGCGCAAAGTTTACATTTTTTGGCTGTATATCATTATAGTATCGTTAAAAACACAGGAGGATTAGACGAAGGAAGCGCTCATTAGTCAAAAAAAATAAGCAATTTCACGCCCGGATTTTAAAATTCACAGCATATGAAAACGATTGCAGTTTTCACTTCAGGGGGTGATGCCCCGGGTATGAATGCCTGTATCAGAGCCGTTGTGCGCTCCACAATTCACTTCGGAATGGAAGTGTACGGCATCAAACGCGGCTATGAGGGCATGATTAAAGGCGAGTTTAAAAAGATGACCGCCAATTCGGTGAGCGGCATTATTCAAACGGGTGGCACGATCCTGCGCTCGGCGCGCAGCGACGAGTTCAGAACGCCGGAAGGCCGCAAAAAAGCATACGAACAACTCAAGAAAAAAGGCATCGAAGGCATTGTAGCCATAGGCGGCGACGGTACGTTTACCGGCGCGCAGGTGTTTATGCAGGAATACCCCGACCTGGCTATCGTGGGTTGCCCCGGCACCATTGACAACGACCTCTACGGCACCGATTTTACGATAGGCTACGATACGGCGATTAATACGGCGATGAATGCGATTGACAATATCAAGGACACCGCCAACGCCCACGACCGCCTGTTTTTCGTGGAGGTGATGGGCCGCGACGCCGGTTTTATCGCCCTCAGCAGCGGCATCGCCTCGGGCGCAGAAGCAGTGATGGTGCCCGAAAGCAAAACCAGTATCGACAAGCTCATCCAAACGCTAGAGGAAAATTTCCAGAAAAAGAAAAATGCAAGTATTGTAGTGGTGGCAGAGGGAGATGACGCCGGCGGCGCTTTTAAGGTGGCCGAAGAGGTAAAAAAACGCTTTAGCCGCTACGAAATTAAAGTGTGCATCCTGGGCCACCTCCAACGCGGCGGCCGCCCTACCTGCATGGACCGCGTGCGCGCCAGCCGTATGGGTATCGCCGCAGTAAAAGCCCTCCGGGAAGGCCACAAAGGCGTGATGATCGGCGAATGGCACCGCGCTATTAAACACGTGCCTTTCGAAAAAGCCATCAAACACAACGCAGAACTCAACCCTACCCTGCTTGAAATGGTTAAGATTTTAGCATAAAAACAGACGTTCATGGAATTATCGCTCATCCCCCGACTGAAACATCTCGACAATAATTCTTTTTTCCTCATTGCAGGCCCTTGTGTGGTTGAAAGCGAGGCACTCTGCATGGAGGTAGCCGAAAAAGTAAGCGATATCTGCAACCGCCTGGGCATTCCTTATGTTTTTAAGGCTTCCTACCGAAAAGCCAACCGCTCGCGCCTCGACTCGTTTACGGGTATCGGCGACGAGGAAGCCCTACATATTTTGCATAAAGTAGGCCGGCAATTCGACCTGCCCGTTACTAGCGATATCCATACCGACGACGAAGCCGCGCTGGCAGCGCCCTATGTCGATATTTTGCAGATACCAGCCTTCCTTTGCCGCCAAACCAGCCTGCTCCAGGCCGCCGCCCTCACCGGCAAGGTGGTCAATATTAAAAAAGGCCAGTTTGTAAGCCCCGAAGCCATGCAATTTGCCGTCGATAAAGTGGTGCAAACCGGCAATTCTAAGGTAATTCTCACCGAACGCGGTACTACTTTCGGCTACCAGGATCTGATCGTCGATTTTCGCGGCATCCCCGTGATGCAATCATTTGGCGTGCCTGTCGTACTCGATTGTACGCATTCACTGCAACAACCCAACCAAAGCAGCGGCGTCACCGGCGGCCGGCCCGCCCTCATCGAAACGATCGCCAAAGCCGGCGTAGCCGTAGGCGTCAACGGGCTTTTCATAGAAACCCACCCCAAACCCGCCGAAGCAAAATCCGACGGCGCCAATATGCTCCCCCTCGACCGCCTCGAAGGACTGCTGGAGAGATTGCTGCGTATTCGGTTAGCAGTTAGGTCTTAGCAGTCAGCAGTCAGGTCTTAGATCCAAGCAGCTGACTGCTGAGTGCTAAGTGCTGATACCAGGATTAAACCTTAGCCCCATATTAACATCTTATTAGCAGACATCCCATGGAAAACCAATAACTTTGCAATCAATTTTCAAAACATAGTACTATGGAAATGACCCTTATTTTTATTGGGAATATTTTCAGCCCCGAGGTACTCGTCGTGCTGTTTGCTATCCTGTTGCTGTTTGGAGGCAAGAAAATTCCCGAACTCATGCGCGGCCTCGGCCGTGGCATCCGCGAGTTTAATACGGCTCGCAATACATTGGAATCGGAAATTAAGGAGGGAATGCGCGAAAACGAAGTCGCGGCTAAGAAAAAACTCGAAGAGAGTAAGAAGGCTGAAGAGGAGGAACAATAGCCGGTTGTCGGTTCTCGGTTGTCGGTTCTCTGTTATCCGTTAGAACAGAGAACAGAGAACAGAGAACAGAGAACAGAGAACAGAGAACAGAGAACAGAGAACAGACAACAGAGAACAGAGAACAGAGAACAGAGAACAGACAACCGACAACGGATTACTTCTTAAACAATCCCCCCAGGATTTTCATGCCCATATTGGCAATATCGTCGAGGGCGCTGCCGTCTCCGTCGGCATCCAGGAAGCGGGAGATCATATTCACCGTAGGATTGCCGGTTTGTTGCTGCTGGCTTACCGTGCCATTGAGCAGGTTGGCTATGCCGCCTACGTCCAGACCGTTTTGATTTTTTGCCTTACCCAGCATGCCCATTACCACGGGCGCCAAAAGTCCCATCAATTGCATGGTTTTGCCCGACTCGAGGCCGCTCATCTGGCTCACCATATTGGCCACCCCGCCCTGACGGTCGCCCAATACATGCTTGAGGATACCCAGCCCGTTTACCGTGCTTTGGTTCTGAGGCTGTACGTTGCCCGTCAATACATCAGTAAGGTTATCGAGGATGCTGCCGTCGTGGTCGCGCTCAAGTGCATTGTTCAGCGATTGGGCGCCTTCAGGCGTAGAAGCGTTGCGCGCCAGTTGGCTTACCAGGGTGGTTACGATGCCCTGAGCCGCCGTGGCCGTCTGCTCGCGATCAGCGCCGCCTATTTGCTGGCTGAGCTGGTCTACAAGTCCGCCCGAAAGTTGTCCTTGAAGGAGATCTATTAGGTTCATTTGAGAATGTTATTGATGTGAAATAAAGGAATATCCAAATATAAGCAAAAAAAGCCGGTTATCCAACTTTCTTGCGATGCCACTTTATGACGCGAGGGCCGAAATAAGTCACTGGCATGGTAATTTTTATGGGAATATTTTCCTAGTTGAGAACACATTTCTATTCAAACGAGGAGGGTTGTCTGGCTGTGCATGCGCAGTTTAGCGATTGGGTTTAGCAAACTAAACCCAATCGCTAAACTGCGAACGCACTAAACTGCGCATCGCTAAACCCTGCTAAACAGTTACTCTAAATTAACCTTACCGAAACGGGCGCCATCCTGATATTGCACTATAAAGGCATTTTCAAAACCTTTTCTGTTGCGCACATCGCGGAGCATGTTTTTGGCGTCTTCTGCCGTAAAATAGTCGCCCAACAGCACGCGAGTGAGTTTGTTGCCGCCTTTGAGTTTTTCGGTATCGAGCCGGCCGAGGGCTTTCACATCATCAAATTTGCTGCTGCCTGAATCGTAGTTTTTCAAAGCAGCCAGCTGGATCTTGTAGTACTGTCCAGGGTGTTTCGGCGCCGAGGTGGTGTATTCCAGGTTGTCTTTGTCAGAAATACCACGCGCGGTATACACGTCGCCGGGGATGCCGGGTTCTGAAACCGCAGGTTTTCCGCCGGGTTTACCACCGGGTTTAACGGTTCCCGCCGTTCCTGTATCCGGCAGGGTGGGTTTATCGGGCGTCACATCCAGCTTATCCAGGGTAAGCGGTTGGCCGTAAGTATAGGTTTGGGGGTCGTTGGTGCTGAATTGGTAGGTGCCCGACAGGTAGCCGTCGCGGGTAGCTTCTACGCGGAAAGTGCGATTGGGCAGCAATTCGAATAGATAAGCGCCGCTGGCAAATGACTTATTGATAAGCAGGTTTTCTGTACCGTCGTCGAATACCTGGTAGAGGTATACGTTCACATCTTTGAGCGGCTCGCCGTTGGTTTTGTCGTATACGTTCGCTTTGAGCGTAATGCGACGACCGCCGATCGTAAATTCGAAAATATCGGTATTGCGGGTATTGGTTTTATCGCTGCCGAAAACGCGGTTGGATACCAGGAATCCTCCGAAGCCCGATTTCGATTTGACGAAAAAGAGGTCGTCGGCACTGGAGTTGATCGGCAATCCGGCATTTTCGGGTTTCACCCAGTTGGACTCGGACCCTCTCGATTTGAAAATATCAAAACCGCCGATGGAGGCGTGGCCGTTAGAGGCGAAATAAAGCATGCCCTCCTCGGCGTCGAAGAACGGGGTGATTTCGTCGCCCAGGGTATTTACCGAAGCGCCGAGGTTGACGGGGAAGGTAAAGTCGTTGTCGTCGCCGCCCAGATCGCGGGTAACGTACCACAGGTCCATGCCGCCGCGGCCGCCTTCGCGGTTAGAAGAGAAGTAAAGGACTTCTTGTCCGCCTTCATGCGTAGCATACGGGTGGGTAGCCGTCATGCCGTTCATATTGACATAATCGGGCAGGCGTTCGGGGCTCGACCAGCCGCTGTCGGTGCGTTTGATGACAAAAATTTCGCAGCGCGTATTCAGGTCGTTCCAGGCCTGGTCGGCATTGCAAATGGTAAAATAGAAACGCTCGCCATCGGGAGTGAGGCTACCGTTGCCGTAGTGGCCGTTTTGGATCACAGGGAAATTGGCCGGAATGGAGGCTTTCGTCCAGGCTTTACCCTGCTTCTGGGCGTTATAGATACGCGCCCGGCCCCCTTGTGCCGAAGAAAAATAGAGGAGGTCGTCGGCCATGGGGAAGGGAGCGAATTCGGCGGCTTCTGAATTCACATTAGCGCCGGCAAAGCTCAGCTCAATGCTGCGATCGGCACGGGAGGGCAAATCCAGTCCCAATTCACAGCCTTTTATTTCGGTCTGGACGATCTCTTCGAGTACCGATTTGCCTTCGCCGGCATAGCTGTCGATAAACTTCTTAAACTCCATTTTGGCCTTTTCGTACTGGCCGTCTTGCTTGAGGCTTCGGGCGTATTTTAGCCCTACAAGCGGGAATTTGTCGTTTTCGTCTTTTACATGCTGATAGGCCTCGGCGGCTTTGCGATAGTCTTTAATCATGTAGTAAGCTTCGCCGGCGTTAAAGATGAGCTCTTTTTTCTTTTGCTTCTTCTGCCAGGCTTTTTCGTAGTTTTCTGCTGCTTGCGCATAATTACCCTGTTTGAGTTGTTCATCAGCGGTGCTGCTGAGTTTTCGCCAGGTTTGAGCCTGGAGGCCCGTCGCCAGCAGGCAAGTCAGGGTTAAAAGTGCGATTGTCTTGTTCATTGCGATAAGATTGTGTTAGTAAACCGTTTTGTGTGTTTATCCGATTAGGAGTGACTCAATAACCGGGGCAAAATACTGATGCTCCAGTTGTTGTACTTTTCCGGCAATTGTCGCCGGCGTATCTTCACTTCCGATGGCGCAAGATACCTGCAGGATGATGTCGCCTTCGTCATAGTGTTCGTTCACGTGGTGTATCGTAATGCCGCTTGCCGTGTCTCCGGCAGCTTTTACGGCTTCGTGCACGCGACTGCCGTACATACCTTTGCCTCCGTACTTTGGCAATAACGCCGGATGTATATTAACTATTTTACCTCTATACGCTTTTACCAGATATGGGGGCACTAACCACAAAAATCCGGCCAATACGACAAAATCAATCGGGTATTTACCCAAATCTGTAAGCAATTGTTCACTCTTGTAGAAATAGTCCCGATTAATAACCAAAGTTTGGATGCCTTTGGATTTGGCCATGTCAAGTACAAGCGCATCGGGGCGGTTAGACACCACCACGGCCACCCTGATTTGGGGATGGCCTTCGAAGTAGTCAATGATTTTGCGCGCATTGCTACCTGTTCCCGAGGCGAATATGGCAATATGTTTCACCTTACTGTTATAATGCATGCGTGGTATCAAAGATACACTTTTTTGGGGTTTAATAGGTTTATGGGTTTATAGGTTTATTTCATCTAAACCCATAAACCCATAAACCCATAAACCAGTCACTGTGACTTTCGTCACGTATCCAAACCGCAATAGGGCGTAATTTTGCGGGCAAATACTCGAAGATCATATGTCTGTTAAAAACATGATACCTGCACTGGAATGGCTTCCCAACTACAAAAAAGCATGGTTGCAGGGAGATTTATCTGCCGGGCTTACGGTCGGCGTAATGCTTATCCCACAGGGTATGGCTTATGCTATGCTGGCCGGTTTGCCCCCTATTCACGGCCTCTATGCCGTAACCGTTCCATTGATCCTGTATGCCTTGCTGGGTACTTCGCGGCAATTGGCGGTGGGGCCGGTGGCGATGGTATCGCTGCTTACGGCATCGGGTATCAGCGCCCTGCAGCCCGCAGGACCCGAAGTGTATTTACTTTTTGCGGTCACATTGGCCTTTCTGGTGGGTATTATCCAATTCGGCATGGGCTTATTCAGGCTGGGCTTTTTGGTCAATTTCCTATCACACCCGGTCATCAGCGGTTTTACCTCGGCAGCCGCCATTATTATCGGATTGAGCCAGTTGAAGCACTTGCTGGGCATCAAATTGCCCAATAGCGAACACGCGCACGAAATCGTTATCTCTGCCGCGCAACATATCGGCGAAACACACTGGCTATCTCTGGCCATAGGCCTCATTAGTATCGTGGTGATCAAATACGCCAGGTATATTCACAAAGCCCTGCCGGGCGCTCTGCTGGCCGTGGTAGCGGGTATCCTCGCCGTGTGGGCCGGCGGTTTGGCCGAGATGGGTGTGAGGATCGTGGGCAAAGTGCCCCAGGGATTACCCGGGTTTTCGCTTCCCGCCTTTGATTTGGGCACCTGGCAGGTGCTGATCCCTACGGCGCTGACTATTTCACTGGTCGGCTTTATGGAAAGTTTTGCCGTAGCGAAAGCCATCCAGGCCAAACACAAAAATTATGAAGTAAATTCCAATAAAGAACTCGTCGGATTGGGCGCAGCCAATATCGGCGCCGCCTTTTTTCAGGGTTATCCGGTCACCGGCGGCTTTTCACGCACAGCCGTCAACGACCAGGCCGGCGCCCAAACGGGCATGGCTTCGCTGATCAGTTCCGCGCTGATCGTGCTGACGCTTTTGTTTTTAACGCCCTTGTTTTATAACCTCCCCAATGCTGTGCTGGCAGCCGTTATTCTTGTGGCAGTGGCAGGTTTGATAGACTACAAAGAAGCCGTGAAACTGTGGCGCAACGACCGCTCCGATTTCTGGATGCTGTTGGCTACGTTTGTGATTACGCTTACGCTGGGTATCGAAACCGGCATCGGCGCCGGTGTGGTACTCTCGCTGGCCGTGGTGATCTTCCGCTCAACCCGCCCCCACGTGGCGGTGCTGGGCAGGGTGCCGGATTCCAACTTCTATCGCAATGTGGAACGATTTAAAAACCTCGAACTTCGCCCCGATGTGCTGGTGGTGCGCTTCGACGGTCCGCTCTATTTTGCCAACCTCAATTATTTTAAAGATAAAATGGACGAACTAAGCGCCGCCAAAGGCAACGCGCTCCGACTTATCGTGCTCAATGCCGATAGTATCAGCCATATGGATAGCAGCGCCGTACACGCCCTCGAAGAATGGGTGAAAGATACCCGCAAACGCGGCATTGCCGTGAGTTTTACAAGTGTGATCGGCCCCGTCCGCGACGCCCTCAACCGCTGGGGATTGGTTGACGTGATCGGCGAAGACCACTTTTTTATGAACAACCAACAAGCCGTGGATGCGTTTACTGAAAAACAGGAAGCTAATCACTTTCAGGAATATGTTTTGCAAGCAAATTGATATTGGATGCTTGATGTTTAATGTTAAATTATTTATTAATATATTAAGCATTTATCATCAAGCATTAAACATTAAAAATCAAACATCATGAAATTCCTCCTCCTCCCCATCATGGCGCTGATTTTGGCCGGTTGCGCCCAGCAAAAAGCGCCGGCCACGCTTACCGATGCCGACAAGCAGGTTTACCTGGCAAAGGGAAAGACCCTGGCCCAGACTTCATTCGCCGCGCTGAGCAGCCGGCTAAGCCAGGCTATCGAACAAGGCGGCATCGCCTATGCAGCGCCGTTTTGCAGCGTGACCGCCCTGCCGCTGCTCGACAGCCTCTCGCAGGTAAATAACGCCACCATACGCCGTACAAGCCTGAAGGTACGCAACACGGCCAATGAGCCCACCCGCTGGGAGAAAGAGATCCTGCTGCAATACGAAGCTCAAGCCAAAGGCAACGCAGCGTTGCAGCCGATCGTCAAAGCCCTGAATGATAACGAGGTGGCGTTCGCCGCGCCGATTACGGTACTCCCGCTTTGCGTGAAATGCCACGGCAAACCGGGCGAAACAATGAATACAGCCGATTACGAGGCAATTAAAAAAACGTACCCCGCCGACCAGGCTATCGGCTACGCCGAAGGCGACCTGCGCGGCATGTGGAGCATTGTGTTTGAGAGGGAGTGAGTGTGGGAGGGAGAGAGGGAGAGATACGATACGTTTTTGTATTTTTACATCAAAATATTTGACAATGAAAATATTACCACTATTTGCATTCATCATGCTGGCCGGCCTGTGGGGCTGCCAGGCACAAAATAATACAAAGGGTTATGAGGATATCGACGTGACTGTATTTAAACAAAAAATGCAGGAACAAAATATCGTGTTACTCGATGTGCGCACACCCGAAGAAATAGCCCAGGGCAAAATCGAAGGCGCCGCCGAACTGGATTTCCGAAGCCCCAACTTCGAAGCAGAGGTGGATAAATTGGATAAAAACAAGACGTACCTTATTTACTGCCGTAGCGGCAACCGCAGCGGCCAGACCTGCAAAATGATGGCAGAAAAGGGCTTCACCAGTCTCTATAACCTGGAAGGCGGCATTTTGGCCTGGAAGGGAAATTGAATGTTGAATGTTGAATGTTGAATTAGGGGTGTACGAAGGATTAAGATAAAAAAAAGCATCAAATTGTTCATAAAAAAAGTAGGGATTGGCGATTTTGGTAAATTTCGGCATGAAAAAGG
>JABWBR010000166.1 GCA_013360405.1 Saprospiraceae bacterium | reverse complement strand
TATTTATATGAGTAATAATATCACGCCCAGGCTCTATCGAGTCGCAGCGTCATTCCTAATTTTTCTGATAATTATATTTGAAAACAGGCCTTACATCACATAGACCTTTATACATCCGCTTCTAGCAGCAAGGTAACTAAAACAACCGTTTTATACAAACGTACACGTCGATTTGTCGATAAATTTGCATATACCGGCCTACAGATTCCCTGGTAAGTTTTCTCCGTGAATTTGAGCAATTCCTCCTTACCTCAGCAAATATTCTGTGCCAATAATGCATAAATTGCTACCTTTATTTAAAATCCACCAATATGAACGGGTACTCTTTCTCCCGGCACTTTTTAGCCATCGTTGCGGCAATAATACTCTTATCCGCCTGCGGCGGTGGCGATTCCTCTCAGCAATCCGGCAATACCGGCCTTACTGCCTCCGACACCGTGCCAACCCCGGCCGAACAAACCCAGCCCCCGCGCACGCACAATTGCAAAGTATCGGGTCAAATGCTGGAGGGCAACTCGATCTGGCTGCACGACATCGACTTATGGCTCTGCATCGTAGCCGATTCAAGCACCTACGATGCCGATTACGGCGATAGCCACCGCATACTGGAGGTTTATGATACCAAAAATTGCCAACGCATCGAACGCAAGGTGCTGCCTGTGAATGTCAGCCCCGATTTTGCCTATTTCCTGGCCGAAATCACGTACAACCACACCAGCAACCTGGTAGCTATACGCGGCTTTGGCACGGTGTATCTCTACGACGCTACTTCGCGCAAATTGCTGCCCCCGCTCAAACCGAAATATGTGGCCGAACGCTACGGCGAAGACGCCCAGTCGGGTATGATCCAACGACTCGAACTCTGGGAAAAATATCTGGTGGGCTACGCCCGCGATTACGGCTCTTTCGCCTTCGATCTCTCCGACCAGCAAAAACCCAAAGCCGTAACGCCCTACGCCGAATTTAAAACAGAAAACGAAGAATACAACTCGCTGTTCCTACTCAATTCCGCTTCAGGAGGCATGCAGGCTATCGTGCCGACATACGATATTGAAAAAGACGAGTTTGTGATCAATCCGTTGCTCGATGCACCCACTCCCCTCAAAACGGAAACCTCGCGCAGCGCCCGCAATAACCGCTATATCGTGATTCGCGACAGCAATGATGCCGCCATTGCCGTCGATATGCAATCGCGCAGCCGCATCGACCTCCCAGCTGAGGTGGCCTCGCAGCCCACGCAAAAGGTGTTGCAGTGGATCCGGGCCAGGTAAAGACTGTTGTCGGTTCTCTGTTCTCCGTTGTCGGTTCTCTGTTCTCCGTTGTCGGTTCTCTGTTCTCCGTTGTCGGTTCTCTGTTCTCCGTTGTCGGTTCTCTGTTCTCTGTTGTCGGTTCTCTGTTCTCTGTTATCCGTTCTTTATCTTTGCCAGTTAAACTTAACAGAAAACAGAAAACAGAAAACAGAAAACAGAAAACAGAAAACAGAAAACAGAAAACAGAAAACAGGGGTGTGGCTCCAATCTGATGTAGCATTATAGGCCATTTTTGTCTACATGAGTCCAAAATTGATGCCAACGACCTGGTGTACAAACCAAACCTCTCAGT
>JABWBR010000047.1 GCA_013360405.1 Saprospiraceae bacterium | reverse complement strand
CGACCACACCAAAATCTGGGCTATAAAATCCCGGATTATTACGAAATTTTGAACCAAGAATTATACTTTAGTGTGGTTGCAGCTTAGGGGAAGTGTACAGACTCTCATGTGCTATTGCCACAATTCTCATCGATAACAAATTGCCTTTCCGTTTTATCAGCACAGTCGGCAGAGGCTATGAAATGGACGATGTTTTAGAACTAACCCATATAGAAAACATCTCAACGTTTCCTAGTCGTGAAAAAACTGATATTGCCCGGATTGATACTTGTGCTTCAGAGATTGCCAGAGCTATTAGAAGTAGCAAACAGAGTTTTAGTGCGTATGACTTTGCAAATAGGGTAATTAATTATGCAATGTTAGACCTTCATATCCTTGATAAAACAAATAAGCCTATTACTAATAAAGATATTTTTGAACCCATAGAATATGTATCTAAATTTTTAAAGTATATTACATCGGATGATTTTAATGCCGACTTTCATATATGGAATAATTTTTATGATAAACAATCCTATCAATTTAACATTGTTGAGGAAAGCTTAAAGGCAATCGTTACAAAAAATGCAAGTTTATTTAATCTTTTTATTTGGGCATGGGGAACATTTATTATTGTATTCGAGGATGACAATACTGAACAGAATCAAGGGTTAAAACATTTTAAGGATTCTTTGCATAAAATGGTCGAAATGTATGAAAAAGCAAAAGAGAATCAGAAAAATAAAGCATATTCCGAATGGGGTAAATTTATTCGTTATCAATCTGTTTGGGCTGCAAAATCTCAGGAAGAATACTTAAATACAGTATATGCTTACGAAGAAATGTTACGTGCATTATTTCGCAATCAGTTTACACAAAAATCAACAATAAAAAAAATAGAATTTACGCCTGTATCATTAAAATTCTATCTTGAAATAGATGGAAACAAATTAATTCAACGACTAAATACTGTTCATCAGAATTTAATTGACATGTTCGATGATAGAGAATTTTCAAAAGGGCATTTAACTTCCATGAAGATTCTTAGGTATTGGTTACTTAGTCAAGTCTCTAATACTACTCGTAACAAAAACAGAAACGAGCCAGGGAATATTCAATGGGGGAGTGGCTCTGGTTTCTCCATCCAAAACCGAAAAAACAATGACCATTCAACTGGTATCACTTTAATTTTTTCACTATGAATACATCAGTAATTATCATTGACAACGTTGTTGCACGCAGGGATAAGCTATCCAAGCTTTTTATTGGATCTCTATCTAATGTGTTTACGTTGATTGACCATGATATATGCTATTGGGACTTTTCATTAAGCGATTGGTTATTGACCGACGAAGATATTCCCCATGTCGACCTCATGCTCATCCACGGCGGCGACAGCGGACTAAAAGACTGCATCCCCTTCAAAAAAAGAATCTGGTACAGCGGCAACGTGGGCGCCGATAGCAGGGCCGTGCCCGGAGAAGACTTTATCTACGCCGCTATCGACGACGGCGGCAAGTCGAGCCTCGATACCATTAATGCGGAAGAATTATTAAAATACGCCTCCGGCGAATTGTCGGAAAAACCTAAATGTCTAAGAACGCCTTACTTCGACTCCAAGATGGAGGTTATTCTCGAATTATTACATACGCTGAGCGGCCCCCTTTGCGCTAAACAAAGGGCTTTTGCAGTGACTCAATTTGCTACACTTGAAAGAGAATTGTCGGATAATACCTTAGGTCAATTTATTACAAAAAAAATTAATGGCGTTGAAAAACTTGATCCAAAAACAATTCGTGAAATAAGAGACTACTTATTTAATAAGCTGAAATATGCATAATATATTTATAGGTAATGATAGTTATGTATTTGAACCGCTTTGTATTGCGGAAAACACGAACATTTGGATAACCAATATTGATGATTTTCATGCATTTGATTGGCATAATATTGAAGATTCATGTCGTATATATGTATTGGCAGAATTAAAGTTGATTGACGATCAAAAATATACCGATTTTTATGGGTTTCATCTGGTAAAAGTTTTACGACTCAAGAAAGTATATCATCCCATCATCATCTGCTCTTTTGCCCCCAAAGACTATTTTCTTACGTTCAGTACTCCCATCTTTCACCTGCTGCGCATTCCTTTCTCCCATCCCTATCTTCAGTTGCCATTGGACGCGCAGGAGGAGAATACCATACACCCTGTACAGCATCTATCCAAATACCAATTGGAAGATATCAAATTCCACTTTTTTGATCCGCAGGGCCTGCTGGACGAATATATCCACCACCTGAAAAACCTGGTTATAGAAAGGGATTCCCTGAAAATAACACAGACGCTCGAACACATAGACGCTATTATTCCTGAAAGATATTTTACCAATTTTGTTGCGCTACGCGCCCAATTTCTCGACCGCTTCCAGCAAAGCAAAACGTTTTCTTATCAATCTGTGGTCGATTTCAAAAACGAAATTCAAAAATTACTCCCTGCCCGATTTCATGAAACCGAAATAATCAATACTTATTGCCCCTGGCGCGTTTTACTCATTGACGATAATCCCGCTTTACTCGACAATCTGGAAAATAAATTTTTAGCGCATAGCATAACCTGTTTTAAAGCTATAAATGGTGAAGAAGCATTTGATATACTTGAACGCGACTTCAAAGGAGAATTATTCGACCCCCAAACAAAAAAACCGCTCTTTGCCAATTCTATTGCTGTGGTCATCTCCGACCTGCGTTTCGTCGACGCTGAAAATAACTGGCAACCCTGGCAAGGCTACGATATTATTGAGAAAATTGCCCACATGCCCAACTTCGTCAGCTTGTTTGTACTTACATCAAAAAAGGGTGTCATACTGGACCAGGTAGCCAGAATGAACCACCTTCGCATCCATTGGTACGCCAAAGAAGATGTGCTGGACGAAATCTCTCCTAAACCATTTTCTATTTTTTGCTCAAAAATCCGGACTGAAGGCGAACAAATGTTCCATGCCCTGACTTCCTCACCGAAGTCCTCTGCCTGGCAAAAACCCTGGGACGAAAAAAAGCGCAAGCATCCTTTGAGAGATTATTACAAATACCACCAGTTGCTGCCCGATTATGCCCAGCAAGAAAGCAATATCAATAAATGCGCTTATGATTTTATTTACTACGCTAATTTAGTAAAAGAAAAACGCATAAAAACAATAGAAAACGTGGGCTTCTCCCAGGAATTTCAGGGCAATATACCTGGCGATCCGGGAGATGAAACCAGCATGGAACATTTCTATAATAAACTGATAGGCCGCCGGATCGCCTTAGGCCTTTATCTGAATGGCTGGCCTACCCACGATATTTCAGACATCATGAAATACGGCGAATTAAAACACTCCCGGGAAACTGACAAAACACTGTTTAGTACACATTTAGCGCTTTCTATTAATTTAAATAATGATATTCCTCACCGTTTACTGGTAGAAGAACGCGTCTGGATCGAAAATGAACTGCGCATTTCTTTAGAACCAATCGATAAATTCTTTTTTCACGAAGTCGTAAAACTCCTTGAAAAATGGCAGGATATACTCCGAAAAAAAGGCTCTCCCCATGACTATGTCGAAAATGAAATAACTATCGGGTCCCAGGATCAATTATATACGATCATGACTCAAGCCTTCGGTATTGCCAAAGAATTTGAGATGCAAAAGCAGTTTGTTGATGATTTCAACTCATTATCAAAGGACGAAAAACTAATGGTTTCGCTTCACAAACACGGTTTTCTGCATTTCCTGAGTCAATTGAGCTCAAATGACTAATCCCGCATTCACTCCGCCCCCCGCCTGTTCACCTCATCCGCCCAATTCCACGATAGCCACGTATTCGATGCCAGGCGCTGTTCGAAGTGCTTGCGCTTGTTGTTGAGTTGTTGGGCTTCGTAAGAGTTGGCAGGAAACAACTCAGCTTCCTGATACAACACGTACAGGTTTTTGTCGGATAGGTCATTGATTAAATAAGGCAGGTCTAAATGCTCGCGCGTATAACGCAGGTTGTAGCGCGTGATGAGCACATCCCAGTTGAGCGTGGCGCATAACATCCACACGATATACCAGGCCCAGGTGTTGGTAAGCAAGAGGTAAAACATCGACTTGCGGTCGCGTACCTTCAAGTATAGGCTGATCAGTCCGATAATTGTGAGCAGCAGAAACACGAGCACACCGATGCGCTTATAGGCCAGGCCGTAACCGGCAATATAGTGGTAATTGCGCGCGCCCACCGATAGGGCCAGAAGTACGTTTTGCGCCAACCAGATCATGGCAGCCTTTTTTAAGGGGCCGTTGTGCGGAAAAAAATTCAGGTTGTTCCAAAAAATAAGCGCCACGAAACTAGACGCCACCAGTATCGAAAAGATCAGCAAATAGGTGCCGGTGTGCACAAACTGACTTAGCTCGTAGGGTGTTTCGGGCACGATACCCCACCATACGGTAGCTACATCGGTGAGATTGACGACCAGCAACAATAGATTGAGGGCGATAAGGGTGAAAAATGATATTTTATAGGTCTGTTTTAACGCCATCGTGCTGTGGCCCCACCACACTTTTTTGCGCTTGCGCTCTAATTCCTGGCACTGGTTGGCTTCAAAGGCTTCCAGTTTGTCCGCCAACGGGTTCTCCCGGCCAATTGCATACACGATCGATGCGCCCAGCAAGGCCAGAAGCAAACGCCCAAGCGGCCACTGCCAAATCGGCCAATACTCCACCGACTTCAGCACTTTGTCGGCCAGCGCGGCAAAGGCGCTATTGGAAAAATAATACAACCAGAAAAAAAACAATACGGCAAAGGTGGGAATTACAGTGATTAGGATCAGGTTTCTCAACGTGCGCCATTGCAGCTTGTTTTTTCTGCCCCGGAAAAGCTCAAAGACCATGGCTAAGGGCGCCTTTATTACGCCATGCAAAGCCAACAAACCGCTAAACCAGACAAATCGCAATAATGGGGCCTGCGCTACGCCGATGCAAAGTGCCAAAGAAGTAGCATGCAAACCTTTGGCGATCAAACTATTGTTGACAACTACCATAAGCGATGAAAACAGCAGGCCGACCGCCGACCAGCGCGCCATGTTTTCTTTAAATATGCCGGAGTGCAACTTGCCCATCGCGGCAAGAATAAAAACGGCGGATAGCAGGGCGTTGATCCCCAACGACTCATGCCAAAAAATCCAGGCATATAAAGCCGCTCCGGCCAGGACAACTACGAAAAACCCGATTTCTCTTTTCATAAAGCACTTTGAATTTCAAAGTTTACGGATAAAAAATTTTAATCGCGTTGCTTCAGCAACTGTTCCAATGCATCCAGGTGGTCATTAAAGGCCTTTTTGCCCAATTCCGTAGCAGCATACGAGGTATTGGGCCTCCGGCCTATAAATTGTTTTTTCACCTCAATATAGTTTTCTGCTTCCAGCGCTTTGATATGGCTGGCCAGGTTGCCGTCGGTTGCATCGAGTAGCTCTTTGAGCGTATTAAAATCAACCCAATCGTTGACCATCAACACCGACATCAGCCCGAGCCTGATGCGGTGGTCAAAAGCCTTGTTGAGTTGGGTGGAAATGTGCTTCATGACCGGGTCACATTTCGTTCGTACTTGTAATACATCATAGCGCCGTAAATGATGTGTAGTAGTCCGAATCCCGCCGCCCAGCATTCCAGTCCGTTGCCGATACGCAACATCGCAATGAGCCCCAGCACAATTTCGCTAATGCCCAGCAGCCGTATATCGGGCAACGTGTATTTGCTGGCGTTCACCAAAGCGAGGCCGTAGAAGACCAGCGTAGCCGGCGCTACGAACACCAAGGCGTCGTGGTACAGCAAAGTCAGGCAAAACAAGCCCCCGGCAAACAAAGGAATGGCTAATTCTACCAATAAGCGGCGGGTAACGGGATCCCATATTTTTTGGCCTCTGCGTTTGGCCCGCCTGGTCGAAAAATAGACTCCGGAGCCCAGCGCTCCCACCAAAACGATGAGGGCGTCAATTACAAAAAACTGCAAGATGTTGATTCCTCGGTGCCGCCCCTGATCAATAATTGAGTAATAAAACGTATTTTGGTCAAATGGCATGATATCCAAATAAAAATAGGCTGCCGTAGCGCCTGCTAAAGCCCAAATTCCGGCAAAAATGCCCGATAATCCACTCAGGGAAATGAACCGAGAAGAACGCTCCATGAGCGACCTGATCTCCTGCAGGGTATCGATGTGCTGTTGCTTGCTTGCAGCCATATAAAGTACTTTGAAATGCAAAGTAAAGGGTTGTTTTCTAATATTCCAAGTTCCAGGCAAGATTTGTTGTCTGTTCTCGGTTCTTGTCGGTTATCCGTTCCTTATCTTTGCCAGTAGAGGCAAATCATGATTTGTCTCTACCTAACCAAACAGAGAACAGAGAACAGAGAACAGAGAACAGAGAACCGACAACTGCTTTTTATCAATTCAAAGCAGTGACAATTCTCACCCAAAAAAACAAGCTGTTATGCTAATTTTAGGCACGAATTAGCGAAGGCTGGTTTGGAGTTTCTTTATTATCTTTGCTATTGTATGTGAAATTAAATTTCACGCAAGTGCAAAATAATTTTGCATTATTTTGTTCTTATTGATCAACCTAATTACTCACGCGTATGAAACTTAGGCTAAAGTCATTACTACTCATGGCTTGCTGCTTGCTCTTGAGTAGTGGCTACATGTTTGGCCAGCGAGAAATCACTGGCAAAGTCACTGATGCAGACAACGGCGATCCACTCATTGGCGTCAATATCCTGGTAGTAGGCACCTCTTCGGGGTCGGTTACCGATTTTGACGGCTCTTACACACTCCGCTTACCAGAGGGATCCAACGTGCTGGAATTCTCCTACACGGGCTACACCACCCAGCGTATTACGGTGGGCGCCTCCAACATTATCGACGTACAACTCAGAGCGGGCGCAGCACTCGAAGAAGTGGTGGTGATCGGCTATGGCAGCGTTAGAAAAGAAGACGCTACCGGCTCGGTAAACGCCATTACCGAAAAAGACTTCAACAAAGGCGCTATCGTATCACCCGAACAACTGGTGGCCGGTAAGGTAGCCGGCGTGCAGATCACACAGAGCAGCGGCGAACCCGGCGGCGGCATCTCTATTCGCATCCGCGGGGGTACTACCGTAGGCGCCAGCAACGAACCGCTTTTTGTGATCGACGGCGTGCCCATCGACAACGAAGGCACAGCAGCCGGACGTAACCCGCTCAACTTCCTGAATCCTAGCGATATCGAAACCTATACGGTGTTGAAAGACGCCTCGGCGACGGCTATCTACGGATCGAGAGGCGCCAACGGCGTTATCATGATCACCACCAAAAAAGGCAAAAAAGACACCCCGGGCCGCCTCAGCTACGAAGGGTACTACACCACTTCCCAATTTACCGGCGAACCCAACGTGCTCAATGCCGAACAATTCCGCAACGTGGTGACCTTTGTGGCCCCCAACCGCCTCGAAAAACTGGGCGACGCTTCTACCAACTGGTTTGAAGAAATTACCCAAACCGCTAAAGGCCACAACCACTCGCTGAGCTTTACCGGCGGCGGCGAAAATATCGGCTACCGCGCATCATTGGGCTACCAGGAACTCGACGGCGTGCTCAAAGGCTCGGATACCCGGCGTACCAGCATAGCGCTCAACTACAACCACTCGATGTTTGACAACAAACTCAACGTGAATGTCAACCTCCGCGGCGCCTTTACCAAAGACAACTTCGACCAGGGCCAAATCGGCGCCGCCTGGTTCTTCGATCCCACCCAACCGGTATACGACCCGGAAAACAAAGCCTTCGCAGGCTTCTGGGAATACGGCATCGGCCTGGCGCCCCGCAACCCGGTTTCTACCTATTCGCAAATCGAAGACTTCGGCAATACTTTCCGCTCACTGGGCAATATCGACCTGGAATACAAGTTTGACAACCTCATCCCCGGGTTGAGCGCCAAACTCAACATGGGCTACGACCTGCTCAACGGCAAAAAACGCCGCTTTGTCCCCACCACCTATTCCAATACGATGGTGACGAACTTCAACGGCGAATTCTATCTCGAAAACCCGAGCCGAGGCAGCCAACTACTCGAAACCTACCTCAACTACAAAAAAACGATCGGCGACGCGCACCGCATCGACCTCACTGCGGGTTATTCTTACCAGGACTTCGACGAGGAGTATCCCTCTTACCGCGCTTACAACCTTTCTACCAACGTGTTTGGCGTGAATAGCACCAGCCCGGCAGCCAACTTCGAAGCCCGCAACTTTGTAATCGAAAACAGGTTGATCTCGTTTTTCGGACGACTCAACTATGCCTTGATGGATAAATACCTGCTTACCTTTACCCTGCGCCGCGACGGCTCTTCTCGCTTTAGCGAAAACAACCGCTGGGGCCTCTTCCCATCGGCAGCGCTCGCCTGGCGTATTACCGAAGAAGGTTTTGCAGAAGGTCTTAGAAATGTATTCTCCGACCTGAAATTGCGCATCGGCTATGGTATCACGGGTAACGAATCAATTCCCGATTACGGGTATATCCCTTCCTATACTTATAGCGACGTTCGCGCCCGATATCAGTTTGGCTACGACAACGGCGTGCCGGTATACGTCACCACCGTGCGCCCCAATGGTTACGACGCCAATCTGAAATGGGAGGAAACCGCCTCTTATAATTTCGGTCTCGACTTCGGACTGATGAACGGCCGTATCAGCGGTACCCTCGAATACTACTACAAAAAAACCGACGATTTGCTGTTTACCGTGAATATCCCGGCAGGTACCAACCTCACCGACCGCATCCTCACCAATATCGGCGAGCTGGAAAACAGCGGCGTAGAACTCTCGCTTAATGCATTTGTAGTAGATACCAAAGATTTCTCCTGGAACGTAGGCTTCAACGCAGCCAGAAACCAGAATAAAGTGCTGGCCATCGACCAGATATCCAACCAGGGCGTACTCACCGGCGGTATCTCGGGCGGCGTGGGCAACTTTGTACAGATACTTCAGGTAGGCCAACCCGTCAACTCGTTTTATGTGTTCGAGCAATTGTATGACGCCGACGGCAATCCGCTGCGCGACGGCATCGACCACAACGACGACGGCGCCATTAACCTCGCCGATATGTATGCCGACGTTAACGGCGACGGCACGGTAAACGACCTCGACAAACGCCCGTTTGAAAAACCGGCGCCCGATTTTCTCATCGGCATTACTTCAGCGCTGAACTACAAAGCATTCGACCTCAGCTTTACGCTGCGCGCCAATACGGGCAATTACGTGTACAACAACAACGCATCCAATGGCGGTTATTTTAATATTGTAAACGAAAGAGGCGATATCTTCCTCAATAATATGCACACTTCGGCTTTGCTAACCAATTACCAAACGCCGCAGTATTTCTCCGATTATTACGTGGAAGACGGCTCGTTCCTGCGCCTCGACAATATTACCCTGGGTTACAACTTTTCTGGCAAACCAGGCCGCCCCAGCATCAGATTGTACGCCACAGGCCAAAACCTGTTTGTATCGTCTAACTACTCCGGTCTCGACCCCGAAGTAAACAACGGCATCGACAATAGGCTGTACCCGAGATCAAGAGCATTTATTTTCGGCCTCAACCTTGGACTGTAAGCTGTTCAATCACCATGCGCCGCATTTTGATTGTTCAATTAGTCGCTAAAAAAAAAGCAATATGAAAAAAATAATAAAATTTGCAATGGTTGGAGCGCTCCTGGTTATGGCGGCTTGTACCGACCTTGACCTCGAGCCCAAGAGTAGCACCACTGCTGCGGTGCTGTTTAACGACGAAGCGGCCTACCGCTCCTTTCTGGCTCGTATTTATTCGGGTATTGCCGTAACAGGCCAACAAGGCCCCGCGGGTAATACCGATATTTCGAGTCTCAACGAAGGGTTTTCGAACTACCAGCGCCAGCTCTGGCAACTGCAGGAATTGCCCACCGAAGAAGCGGTGATCAGTTGGGGCGACGAAGGCATCCAGGATCTGCACAACCACGTGTGGACCACTGCCAACCAATTCGTCCGGGCGGTGTACTACCGCATTTTCTACCAGGTTTCGATTGCCAATGAATTCCTGCGCGAAACCACCGACGCCAAACTCGACGAGCGCAACGTCAGCCAGTCGACCCGCAACGATATCAAAGCTTACCGCGCAGAAGCCCGCTTCCTGCGCGCGCTCAGCCTTTGGCACGGTATCGACCTTTTCGGCGATCTTCCTTTTTACACGGAAGATACTCCTGTTGGCTCTGAGCCGCCTGCCCAGGCATCCAGATCGGAGATATTTAATTATATCGACAGCGAGCTGAAAACTATCGAAGCAGATATGATCGCTGCCGGGCAGAACGAATACGGCCGCGCCGACCGCGGCGCGCTGTGGATGCTGCAGGCCAAATTGTACCTCAATGCAGAAGTTTACGCCGGCGCCAACCGCTATACTGAAGCCGTTACGGCTTGCAAAAAAGTCATCGACTCGGGCGCTTACACCCTGGAAGATGAATACAGCCACCTCTTTCTGGCCGATAACCACCGCTCCAACGAGATCATTTTTGCAATTCCTTTTGATGGACTCAACACACAATCCTGGGGCGGTACCACCTACCTCGTTCACGCTCCCATCGGCGGCAGCATGGATCCTGCTGCGTATGGCGTAAACAGCGGTTGGTTTGGCCTGCGCACCACCAGCGCATTTGTCGACCTCTTCAGCGATATCACCGGTAACAGCGACGAAAGGGCCATCTTCTACACCGACGGCCAAACCAAAGAGATCAATGCCATCGGCAATTTTGGTGACGGTTACGCCGTGCCTAAATATTCGAATCTGACATCAGAAGGCCTGGCGGGCTCCGACCTCACCCACCCCGACACCGACTTCCCGATGTTCCGCCTGGCTGATGCCTACCTGATGTACGCCGAAGCCGTTTTGCGCGGCGGCCAGGGCGGCGATGTCAATACCGCCGTTAACCTGATCAACGAACTGCGCCAAAGGGCCTACAACGACGCCACCGGCAATATCGCTGCCGGCGACCTGACCCTCGATTTTGTGCTCAATGAAAGAAGCCGCGAATTATACTGGGAAGGCCACCGCCGTACCGACCTCATCCGCTTCGACCGCTTTACCGACAATGGCATCTGGCCCTGGAAAGGCGGCGTAAAAGAAGGCAAATTGACGGAATCTTATCGCGATCTGTATCCTATTCCGGCTTCTGAAATTCTGGCCAACCCGAAGTTGACCCAGAACGATGGCTATTAATGGTTGAATTTTAACAACTTGACATGATGAAAAATATCTTAAAACTTCTGCTTATACTGAGTGGCGTCATGATTTTCTCCTGTACAAAGGATGAACTCGACGTTACCGCGCTTACCGATTTCCCCCCGGGGATACTTAGCGTAAGCCCTGCTGACGCCAGCAAGGTGGTCAAAGGCGATTTTAATGTAAAAGTCGTTTTTGCCGACGGCACCGTTTCTCCGCTGTCTTCCGCTACGGTGAAACTGTTTGACGCAGCCAACACCGAACTGGCCTCGGCTACTAAAGCGCTCACCGGCACCGAAGATTTTATCGAAATCGCAGGCACTACGTTTAACGCCGCTTCACTCGAAGTGGGCCTGTATTCGATTACCATTAGCGTGACCGACAGCAAGGGGCAAGTTACCCAGCGCACCACGACGTTTGAAATTTCCAACCTGCCTTTTGCCGCCAATAACGACAAAATGTACATCGCCGGCGAATTTAACGACTGGGGCGCTACCGAACTTACCCTGGTGGCCGATTACACCTGGGAAGCCCTCAACGTAGAACTCAACGGCGGCCAATGGAAGTTTAAAAACTGCGAAAACTGGTGCGACCAGGACTGGGGCGATCCCGAATGCGACGGTATCGTGCAGATATCAACTAACGGCGGCCCCAACTCGGCCTGCAGCCCGACCGGCTTCTTCAATATACGCTTCAACGACCAAACGCTGCACTATACCTTTACGCCCGCCGTGCTCTATGCAGCCAATATCAACGGGCTCTATCTGCTCGGCAGCTTCAACAATTTCCAGGGCGACCAATACAAGTTTAACCTGGTAGCCGATAATACCTGGGTACTCAACGAAGTAGAACTCGCGGCCGGCGACTTCTTTAAGTTTGCCGAATATCCCACCTTCATGGGTAACAACTGGGGCGATAACGACGGCGACGGCGTTGCTGAAGCCTTCGGCACCAATATCAACTTCAATGAACCGGAAGGCGGCGCGTATTACAAGGTGACCTTCAACGACAAAACGCTGGCTTACGACCTCGAATTCCTGCGCTTCCCTACGATCGGCATCATCGGCTCGGCTACGCCCGGCGGCTGGGATACCGATACGAATATGAATGACGACAACGGCGACGGCGTTTTCGAAGTTACACTCGATTTTGTTGACGGCGAAGCTAAATTCAGAGCTAACGACAGTTGGACCGTCAACTGGGGCGCAGCCGACTTCCCCAGCGGCATTGCCACTCAAAACGGTCCCAATATCCCCGTGCCCGCCGGCAGGTGGAAAGTGACTTTCAACCCGGCAACGGGCGAGTATAACTTTGTAGCCGATGCAGGTATCACAACGGTCGGTATTATCGGCTCTGCTACCCCCGGTGGCTGGGATTCCGATTTCAATATGACCGACGACGGCAACGGCAACTGGAGCGCAGTAATTGGATTGAACAACGGCGAGGTTAAATTCCGCGCTAATGACGCCTGGGATATCAACTGGGGCGCAGGCGATTTCCCCAGCGGCATAGGTACGCAAAACGGGCCTAATATCCCCGCTACGGCAGGTATCTACCTCGTAACGTTTAATTCCAATACGGGCGCTTATAGCTTTACGCCCACTACTATTGGTATCATCGGCTCTGCCACCCCCGGCGGATGGAGCGATGATACGAATATGGATCCCGATGTGGATCCTACGACGGTGAAATTGACGATTACCCTGGTAGATGGCGAGGTGAAGTTCCGTGCCAATGACGACTGGAAGTTTAACTGGGGATCTGCTGATTTCCCCGCCGGCGTCGGCGTTCAGAATGGACCCAATATTGCTGTGCCCGCCGGTACGTATACGGTGGTGTTTAATGTAAATACGGGAGCGTATTCGTTTAATTAATGTGCTAATGTGCTGATGTGCTGATGTGCTGATTTGCTGATGATAATATATTAATTAACTAATTATCAGCACATTAGCAAATTAGCACATCAGCACATTAATCAGCACATCATTCAACCCCAAAACAAAGATACTTCACCTCCAAAAACTCCTCCATTCCGTAATAGGAACCTTCGCGGCCAAAGCCGCTTTCTTTCATTCCGCCGAAAGGCGCCGCAGCAGTAGAAATAAGACCGGTATTAATGCCTACCATACCGTAATCGAGGGCTTCGGCTACGCGCCAGATGCGCGACACATCGCGGCCGTAGAAATAAGCGGCCAGGCCGTAAGACGTATCATTGGCCAGGGTTATAGCTTCCGCTTCCGTGTCGAAGACAAAAAGGGGCGCTACAGGGCCGAAAATCTCTTGTTGAGAAAGCGACATATCGGAAGTTACATCGCATAAGATGGTAGGTTCGTAAAATGTACCGCCCAACTCGTGGCGGCGGCCGCCCGTCATGATTCGCGCGCCTTTTGATACGGCGTCGGCCACGAGGGCTTCTACTTTTTCGAGTGCTTTTGCATTGATAAGCGGGCCGATGGTGGCGCCCGGGTCGGTACCCTGGCCCACGCGTTGAACCTTCACCGCTTCCGACAGTCGCTGTGCGAAATCTTCGTACACGCCCCGTTGCACCAAAATACGGTTGGCGCACACACAGGTTTGCCCGGCGTTGCGGTACTTGGAGGCGATGGCGCCTTCTACTGCCGCGTCAATATCGGCATCGTCAAAAACGATAAAAGGGGCGTTGCCACCCAGCTCGAGGGAAAGTCGCTTGACCGTGCCCGCGCATTGTTGCATAAGCAACTTTCCTACCGCCGTTGAACCCGTAAACGACAGTTTGCGCACGAGAGGATTGGATGTCAGCTCAGCCCCT
The DNA here is from genome assembly GCA_013360405.1 of Saprospiraceae bacterium. Lineage (GTDB taxonomy): Bacteria > Bacteroidota > Bacteroidia > Chitinophagales > Saprospiraceae > JABWBR01. The sequence continues at coordinate 102,125 of JABWBR010000047.1, read as the reverse complement.
ACTATCGCAGGTTTATTGGTAGTCACAATATTTAATACCCCAGCGGGAATACCAGCTTCCTCGGCCAGCACCGCCATCGCCAATGCCGACAGCGGCGTAGCTTCTGCCGGTTTGATCACCACGGTACAGCCTGCCGCCAGTGCCGGCGCTACCTTTCGCGCAATCATCGCATTGGGAAAATTCCAGGGGGCGATGGCCGCTACTACGCCGATGGGTTGCTTGACCACCACGATGCGCTTGTCGGCAGCGTGGCCGGGAATGACATCGCCATACACGCGGCGCGCTTCTTCTGCAAACCATTCGATAAAGGAAGCGCCGTAGGTTATTTCGCCTTTGGCTTCAGCAAGCGGTTTGCCTTGCTCCAGGGTGAGTAGCAAAGCAAGGTCATCGGCATGGGTAATGAGCAGATTGTACCAGCGCCTCAATAAGACGGCGCGTTCTGATGCAGTGGCAGATTTCCAGGCCGGCCAGGCCTTGTGGGCAGCTTCGATGGCGCGCCGGGCATCGGCAGCGTCCATATCAGGTACGTGAGCGAGAATTTCGCCGTTGGCAGGATTGCGCACTTCGAATGAGGCGCCGGAGGAAGCTTCAACCCACTGCCCGCCAATGAATGCTTCCTGGCGAAACAGTTTCGGATGTTGCAGTGTGATCATATAAAAACCTCACACACCCACACCTCACACACCCACACCTCACACACCCACACCTCACACACCCACACCTCACACACCCACACCTCACACACCCACACCTCACACTCTCACACCCACACCCAATCTTCGTGGTCCCTGTTGGGCTCGAACCAACGACCCTCTGATTATGAGTCAGATGCTCTAACCGACTGAGCTAAGGGACCTGCTTTTGTTAAAAGCGACGACAAAGATAAAGTATTTGCCTTGATAAGGCAAGCGGTTCACGTTGTTTTATGTTGTCGTTTGCATATGCCACCCCTTCTTTTTAATATTGCAGGCTAAATTGACAACCTGCCATGAAAAGCCTCTGTATTCCTATTCTTGCCTGCCTGATGTTTGCGGCTTGCACCCGTGATCCCAAAACAAGTTCAGAAGCCGCCGTACCACCCTCTCCAGATAGCCTGAAAAACGCATTTATCCCCATTTTTAACGGGGTATGGGCCATGTCCGACTACATCAAGGATGTCGAGCAGACAAAATCTCCTTTCAAATCTCACGACAAACTACAGGGTTTGGTGGCTTTTATTGCAGGTACGGAAGCCGAAGGCGATAGCATGCTCATCGACGCAAGTTGGAATAACCACGAGGGCTTTAGTTTTTACGTCCATTTTTCCACCGGTCGCCAACCCCATTCGCTGCCTACCAGCATCCCCGATTTTGATGTGCCCGCCAACTCCTACGAATTAGGCTACGAAGGCGGCCCCGACAACAGAGAATTAGTCTTGTATCACTACGACCCCAACGGTGAGTTACTCGACAAGCGTTCGTTTACCAAAATCAGAAATTATCAGCCCAATGACGACCTGGCCTGGGGACTGCAATATGTTGTAAACGAAAAACTTATATCTGGTACATACCAGCTCACGCAAGGCGCCAAAGCGCCGGCTCAAGTGTCATTTACCGCCGAAGGCGCTACCAGCGGCCTGGGCAATTTCACTACGTATCGCGTGACTACCGATTTTATAGACGCCTTCCAGAATAGTTTTGATTATATCTGTTTCTACGAAGGGCAAGAACAGCCAAAGGGCAGCTGTTTTGTATTTGAAATAAAAGAAAATACGCTGAATTTGTATGAATCTGTACCCAATCCCGAAACAGAAGTGGAAGAAAAAGGGAAATTGGTGTATGTGCTGCAAGTGAACAGTGAACAGTGAACTGCTACTTGATCTGTTCACTATTCACTGTTCACTTCTTCTTAAAATCTCCGCTCTTCCAGGCGTCAAAGAATTTCTTCCACGCAATCGGATTGAAGATATTCATGGGAGGCGCCTGGCCGATATAGTAATACTCGCGGGCTTGTTGGCGCATATAGTAATTGGCGTGCTCAACGCCGTCTTTGGGTACATCGTTGCGCATTCTGACAAGGACATCATTTGCCAGGTTTTCGGTAGCTTTTTTCTGCAATTCGGGGGTCACATCCATTGCCAGGAATTCCAGCTTGAAATGGTCGCGACTGGGCCAGGGGAAAACCACCGTTTCGGGTAGGTTGATCGTGTCCTGGGTCATCAGCTGCACCATAGAATAGCGGTTGTCTTTGAGGTCGGTGGGTATCCTGTACTCCACCGTTTTGTAACCGATAGCCGAAAAGACGATCACGTCGCCCTTATCAACCACGATAGAGAAAAAGCCTTTAAAATCGGAATACGTACCCCTACCCTTCTCCTTTACCAGGATATTGGCATAGGGAACGGGGAATAGTTCTTCGGTGCTACCATCGAGCACCATACCCGTAAATTGGACCAGATTGGTATTTTCCTCTTGGGCGCGAAGCGCAACAGACAACAGGGAAAATACGCTTATTAGCAGGATTGAATGCTTAAACCTCATCACTTGTGCTTTTTGCTAATGAATATGACTCCAAATGGGAGCAAAAAGTTTGTTAAAGGTAATTATTTTTTCCCCTTTTTGCTCAACGCGATTTCGAGTACTTGCTCCATTCGCTCTACATAGTGGAATTTCAAGCCCTTGATATAGGAGGGTGTAATCTCGTCCACGTGTTTTTTATTGTCTTTGCACAAGATGACCTCTTTCATGCCGGCCCGTTTGGCTGCCAGTATTTTTTCCTTGATTCCGCCTACCGGCAATACTTTGCCCCGCAGCGTGATCTCGCCGGTCATTGCAAGGAATGGCCGCACCGGGCGCTTGGTGAAAGCCGAAGTGAGCGCCGTCAGCATCGTAATGCCGGCAGAAGGGCCGTCTTTGGGGATAGCGCCTTCGGGCACGTGTACGTGAATATCGCTTTGCTCCAGCGTTTCGGGGGTAATACCCAGGGCTTCGCTATGAGCCTTGATAAAGCTCAACGCCGTGGTAGCCGATTCTTTCATCACATCGCCCAGGTTGCCGGTGAGGGTGAGATGCCCCTTGCCTTTATTTAGGCTCGACTCAATAAAGAGTATTTCGCCGCCCACCGATGTCCAGGCCAATCCTACAGCAACACCGGAGCTATTCACTTCCTGGTACATATCGGGTTCGTAGCGTGTGGGGCCGAGCATCTCATGCAGGTCTTCGGGTTTTACCTGCACATTGTAGGGCTCTTCCATCGCCACCTTTTTGGCAATGTTGCGCATGATGCCGGCAATCTGGCGGTCGAGCGAGCGCACACCCGATTCCTGGGTGTATTCTTTGATAACTTTGGCGATGACCTCGCTATTCAGTTTGACGTGCTGCGGCTTGAGGCCGTGTTCGTCGCGCTGGTGCGGCGCCAGGTGGCGCTTGGAAATCTCTACCTTCTCTTCGAGCGAATAGCCGCTGATCTCGATGATCTCCATGCGGTCGAGCAAAGCGGGCTGGATGGTGCTCAGCGAATTCGACGTAGCGATGAACAAGACTTTTGAGAGATCGTATTCAACTTCGAGGTAGTTATCGTGGAAGGTCGAGTTTTGCTCGGGGTCGAGTACTTCCAGCAGGGCGGAAGAAGGGTCGCCGCGAAAGTCTTTGCCCACTTTGTCGATTTCGTCGAGGATAAATACCGGGTTGCCGGCGCCTGCGCGTTTGAGCGACTGGATGATGCGGCCGGGCATCGCGCCGATATAAGTTTTGCGGTGCCCCCTGATCTCGGCTTCGTCGTGCAAACCGCCCAACGACATGCGCACGAATTTGCGCTTCAACGCCTTGGCAATAGAGCGCCCCAGCGAGGTTTTGCCCACGCCGGGAGGGCCTACGAGGCATAGAATCGGCGCCTTCATGTCGCCCTTGAGCTTGAGCACGGCCAGGTGTTCGAGAATACGCGCCTTGACCTTTTCGAGCCCGAAATGGTCTTTGTCGAGTACCTCTTTTACCTTTTTCAGGTTAAAATTGTCTTTTGTAAATTCGCTCCAGGGTAGTTCGAGCAACAACTCGAGGTAGTTCATCTGCACGGAATACTCCGCAACCTGCGGATTCATGCGGCGCAGGCGGCCAATTTCACGCTGGAAAGTGTCTTCTGCTTCTTTGGGCCATTTTTTGCTTTTGGCCTTATCCATCATCACCAGAATTTCATCTTCCTGCGGGTTTTGCCCCAACTCTTCCTGTATGGTCTTGAGCTGCTGGTTGAGGAAATAATCGCGCTGCTGCTTCTCGATATCCACGCGAACCTTGCTTTCGATCTGGTCTTTTAATTCCAGCAATTGCAACTCATTGTGCAATTGGCGAAGGATGGTGTCGGCTTTGTCGCGCAGGTCGTTGATTTCGAGTATCTGTTGCTTGATGGGCAATTTCGAGCCCAAATTCGAGGCAATAAAATTGAGCAAAAAGCTGGTATTGGTAATATTGCGCAACATCACCATCGCCTCGGATGGGATATTGGGCGACAATTCGATGATCTGCCGCGCCAGGTCGAGGATGGAGGCCGTGAGCGCCTCAAATTCGAGCTTGTTTTCGGGCTTTTTATAATCGAGGGTCTGCACGCGGCCTTCCAGATAGGGCGATTCGCGCAGCATTTCCGTGAGCGAAAACCGGCGCCGGCCCTGCAAAATGGCAGTGGTCGTGCCGTCGGGCATGCGCAGTAGCTTCAGAATTCGGGCTACTGTGCCCACGGTGTATAAATCGTCGGTGGCAGGTTCTTCTACATTGCTGTCTTTTTGCGACAATACCGCAATGGTGCGCCCGTCTTCGTAAGCCTTGTTGATTGCTTTGATCGATTTGTCGCGACCTACGGTGATGGGTATGACTATACCGGGAAAAAGTACCGTGTTTTTTACTGCCAATACGGGTAAAATCTCAGGAAAATCTTCGTTTTCCTGCGTCTCCTCTTCTTCTCCCATCGAGATCAGGGGCAGAAAATCAGCATCTTCCTCAAATGACTGATTGGCAAATATTTCTTCAAACATAGTTGTCTCGTGCAATGGTTGATGTTTGGATTTTTGAATGGGTTTCAAAGTGCCAAGTTGACAGTACCATGGCATCAGCTCGTCCGCTGCATATAGTCAAGTATCATGCCACGCTTGTTTATGCTGCAAATATGCACCGATAAGGGGGGATTTTGGCGGAAGAAGTCAAGATTTCAGACAAAAAGTCAGAAAATAGCAGTTTTAATTTGCTGATTTGCTGATGTGCTAATTTGCTGATTTGCTGATAACCAAATATATTTAATACAAAACATTAACCCATCAGCACATCAGCACATCAGCACATTAACCCATCAGCACATCAGCACATCAGCACATTAACCCATCAGCACATCAGCAAATTAGCACATTAAATAACCACAATTTCATCCGCAAAAACCCAGGCTTTTCCACCGGCTCCATTGTGCCCCTCCGGTAAAATGCCGTAATTCAATGCCTTAAGGCGTACATAGCGTGTCTGTGTGGGTTGAGCGAGTTGCACTGCCACATGGTATTGTCGCACCGACATATCGCGGGTGTCTACTTGTATTTTTTGAGTATGAACGGTTTGCCAGGTTTTGCTATCGTTGGATAACTGAATCTCTACTTCGCGCGGCAGCAATATCCAGGAAATACTCTGCTGAAAAAAATTGACGCTCACTTCTTTGATATCCGTGGACTTTCCCAGGTCAACTATCGCCTCTACATCATCACCCCACCAACCCAGCCATACGCCGTCGTTAAAGGCTGTACTGCCGATCAACCCATCGCTCAGGCCGCCGGATTTGTCGAGGGGGCCATAATTCGAATGTGGCACTTGCGCAAAAACGGTCGGTTTACCCAATGCCAGATGCGTCATGGTGTGGTATTGCATGGGTTCGGCAAAAGGGCGTCCGTTTCTGTGGGCTTGAATGGTGTATTTGCCCGGCGTTTGGAGGAGCAATGAATCGGTGAAGTGGCCCACATTTTTCCGGTTGCTATTACGCCAATAATCGACGCTTATGCCCGACAAACCCGCTTCAGCGTCAATAACCCACTGCCGGGAAGCCCGATCAAACCGGATAGCAGATTGAAACAAGGCGCGATCTTCAGGACCGTATTGCCAGCCATTGCGCTCGTACCACTTATAATGCGTGGCCAGTTTTTCCTTAAAAACCGAATAGTTGCGGTTGCCGTCGCTCCAGATTGCCTCGGCGAGCGCCGCCAGCCTGGGCAACACCATGGGTTCCAGCTTGTATTCCGGGATGTGCTCCGTCCATACACAGCATTCCGCACCAAGGCAAAGTTGCTGTTGCCCGGAGGAAAATCCAGGAGTTGATAATTCTAAATGGTACACTTTTTCAAGCGTATACGCCCCGGGGTGCCCGTCGAAATAACTGGTTTTGAGGTAGCGGTTGCCATTCGCCGCAGCTGCCCGGGCTTGTTCATCGCCCCGCCATACTTCGATGAGCGCACTTTGGCTTACTCCCCCCTCCAATATTTCATCCCAGCCGATAAGTTGCCGGCCTTTGCTGTGCAGGAATTGCTCGATCCGGCGTATGAAATAACTTTGCAACGCATGGGCATCGGGCAGGCCTTCCATCTTCATCCGGCGCTGGCAGTCATGGCAGGCTTGCCAGCGATTCTTTGGAACCTCATCGCCGCCGATATGCAGATAAGGCGCGGGGAACAATGCGATAACCTCCGTTAAGACGTCTTCTATAAAAGAGAAGGTGGCTTCTTTACCAGGGCAAAATACATCTTGCATCACACCCCAGTGCGAGGGCACTTCCAGTGGTTGACCGGTGCAACTCAGGTGCGGGTATGCCGCCAACGCCGCCATGCAATGGCCGGGCATTTCTATTTCGGGAACTACCATGATATGGCGCTTGCGGGCATATTCAACAACTTCGCGGATTTCTGCCTGGGTGTAAAAACCGCCGTATCGACTGCCGTCGGCTTCCCGGCGCCAGGCGCCCACTTCTGCGAGTTTGGGGTATTTTTCAATGGCTATCCGCCAGCCCTGGTCTTCGGTGAGGTGCCAGTGAAAAACGTTGAATTTGTAAAAAGACAACATATCGATATAGCGCTTCACCTGGGTCACCGGCATGAAATGACGGCCTACGTCGAGGTGGCCGCCGCGCCAGGGGTATGCCGGCGCATCTTCGATGGACATTACCGGCAGTGTCTCTTCAATGGTGGGTACCACCGGTAACATCTGGCGCAGGGTTTGTATGGCCCAAAATATACCCGTAGGCGTAGCTGCCTCTACTAATAATAACCCGACCCTACTGGTGATGCGATATGCTTCTTCACCTGCAATCAGCGGGTTTTGCTGTAAAATAATGCCGGGCTGGTTGTCAGGCGCCGGGGATACTACTGGAAGCGGATACCCCGTGTAGGGTTGGAGTATTTCCGATAGCTCAACAGCCAGGGCTTGGATGTCCGGCTGCTGAGGGTCAACGGCAATAAACCGGGCTTGTCGCCATACAAAAGGGGCAAGCTCCGGCGACAGGTCGATCCGGGCAGGTTGCGGGATCACTGCCGGCTGCTGTGCGCACAGCACTGCTTGCGCACAACACAGGAGCGCAAGGAGAAAATGCTTATTGGGCATATTAGAAAGTTATATGGCGGTAGCTACTTCGACGGCAGCGGGTTCTTCGTTATTGTGCACTTCGTCTTTTTCCACCCGCAGGTTGTCGATGATAAAATCCTGGCGGGCGGGCGTATTTTTCCCCATATAATACTCCAGGATGTCGTCGATATTGGTTTCTTCGTTCATCACCACCGGTTCGAGGCGGATATTATCGGAGATAAAATCTTTGAACTCGTCGGGCGATATTTCGCCGAGGCCTTTAAACCGGGTGATCTCCGGTTTGCCGCGCAATTGCTTGATGGCCTGTTGTTTTTCCTCTTCGCTATAACAATAAAACGTCTTTTGTTTGTCGCGCACCCTGAAAAGCGGGGTGTCGAGGATATAGAGGTGGCCGTTGCGCACCAGGTCGGGGAAAAACTGGAGGAAAAACGTAAGCAGCAGCAGCCTGATGTGCATGCCGTCTACGTCGGCGTCGGTGGCGATAACCACGCGGTTGTAGCGCAGGCTTTCTAGCATATCCTCGATATCGAGGGCGTGTTGGAGCAGGTTGAATTCTTCGTTTTCGTAGACTACCTTTTTGGTGAGCCCGTAGCAGTTGAGCGGTTTGCCACGCAGGCTGAAGACGGCCTGCGTTTGTACGTCGCGGGCCTTGGTGATAGAACCGCTGGCCGAATCGCCCTCGGTGATAAAGATCGTAGTAGCCAGGCGCAGGTCTTCGGAAGTCGTGCGGGGGCCGTCGCTGAAGTGCAGGCGGCAGTCGCGCAACTTCTTGTTGTGCAGGTTGGCTTTTTTAGCGCGTTGGTTGGCCAGCTTTTTAATATCGGCAATTTCCTCGCGTTCGCGCTGCGACTGGATGATGCGCTTCTCCAGCGCTTCGCGCACTTCGGCATGACGGTGCAGGAAGTTGTCGAGTTGTTCTTTTACAAAATTGCCGATAAACGTGCGTATGGTCGGCCCCTGCGGCCCCATATCGCTAGAGCCCAGTTTGGTTTTGGTTTGCGATTCAAAAACGGGTTCTTCTACCCGGATGCTGATGGCCGCTACGATGCTGGACAAGATATCTCGCCGGTCGTAAGTCTTTTTGAAGTGCTTTTGGATGGTTTCAACCACCGCCTCTTTAAACGCATTGAGGTGCGTGCCGCCCTGCGTAGTATTCTGGCCGTTTACAAACGAATAATAAAACTCGCCGTAATGGTTGCCATGGCTCATGGCGATCTCCAGGTCGGCGTCTTTGAGGTGGATAATGGGGTAACGCAGACTTTCCTGGCTGGTCTTGCGCGAAAGCAGGTCGAGCAGGCCGTCTTTGGAAAAAAACACCGAACCGTTATAGTAGAGCTTCAAGCCCGCGTTCAGAAACGCATAATTCCACAATTGATTTTCCACATACTCGTGGCGATAGCGGAATTTTTTAAACACCGACCCATCGGGCTGGAATTCGATGATAGTACCGGTAGCCTCGTTGGAGTTGCCGATTTTGTGGTCTTTAAGTATTTCTCCCTGGTTGAACTCGGCAATTTTGGTTTTGCCTTCGCGAATAGCCTGCACCTTGAAATAATCCGAGAGGGCGTTGACCGCCTTGGTACCCACGCCGTTGAGCCCCACCGATTTCTTGAAGGCTTTGGAATCGTATTTTCCGCCGGTATTGATTTTGCTTACGCAATCGACCACCTTGCCCAGGGGTATGCCGCGGCCGTAGTCGCGCACAGTCACCTTCCCCTCCTGGATGTCGATGTCAATTTGCTTGCCATAACCCATCACGAATTCATCGATCGAGTTGTCGATCACTTCTTTGAGCAGCACATAAATGCCGTCATCGGCCGACGAGCCGTCGCCCAGTTTGCCAATGTACATGCCCGGGCGCATGCGAATATGCTCGCGCCAGTCCAGCGAACGGATGTTATCTTCGGTATAGGTTACTTGCGACATAATGGTATTACGACAGTTTTAAGACTGCCAAAGTACGCTTTTTTTTGTAGAAATGCAAAATTAAAAACAAAATGTTTGTTAGCACTCAGCAGTCAGCACTCAGCACTCAGCTTCTTTGATCCGAGTGCTAAGTGCTAAGTGCTGACTGCCAAAAACTTCGTAATTTCACAGTATTATTTTCCACAAATACCGTTCCTCATCATGAACAAGATATTGCTTCTTTCCGGCCTTTGTGTGATGCTCGCTTTTACGTTTCCGACATCGGATAGCATGCGGGTTGTCGATCTGGCCGGCAAACAAATCCTGGTGTATACCACCGCCGACAGCACCGATTACCGGATGTCCCAAACCGCTACCCTGCAATTCAGCGATTTTGGCCAGCCGTTCGAAACGCAGCCCTGCATATTCGTCGATCCCACCAAGACTTTCCAGCCTTTCCTCGGCATCGGCGGGGCTATTACCGACGCCTCGGCGGAAACATTTGCCAAATTGCCCAAAGAAAAGCAACAAGAAGTATTACAGCAATATTTCGATAAAGAAAAAGGCATCGGCTATTCCTTGTTGCGCACCAATATCCACAGCTGCGATTTTTCGAGCGGAAGCTATACGTATGTGGAGGAGGGCGACGCTTCGCTAAAGACGTTTAACATCGCCCACGACGAGCAGTACCGTCTGCCTTTTATCAAGCAGGCCATTGCTGCGGCAGGCGGACAGATTCCGCTGTACGTGAGCCCCTGGAGCCCGCCGGCCTGGATGAAAGACAACAACAGCATGCTGCAGGGCGGCAAACTCAAACCGGAGTTTTTCCAGAGTTGGGCCAATTACTACGTAAAATACATCAAAGCCCTCGAAAAGTCGGGTGTCCCTGTGTGGGGCCTCAGCGTGCAAAACGAACCCATGGCCAAACAAACCTGGGAATCCTGCATTTTTACCGCCGAAGAAGAGCGCGATTTTATCAAAAAATACCTCGGTCCCACGCTTCACAAGTCGGGCCTGAAAAACAAAAAGCTAATCGCCTGGGACCACAACCGCGACCTGATCTACCAGCGCGCAAGTACCATACTTAGCGACCCCGCAGCCGCCAAATACGTGTGGGGCATCGGCTTTCACTGGTACGAAGACTGGACCGGCGGCGGCGAGATATTCGACAACGTCAGGCGCGTTTCGGAATCCTTTCCTAAGACCAACCTCATCTTCACCGAAGGCTGCGTCGAGCGCTTCAACATGCCCCGCATCAACGACTGGAAATGGGGCGAAGACTACGGCCGCGCCATGATCAACGACTTCAACAACGGCGCCGTGGGCTGGACCGACTGGAATATCCTGCTCGACGAACACGGCGGTCCCAACCACGTGGGCAACTTCTGCTTTGCTCCCCTGCACGCCGATACCAAATCAGGCAAGTTGTACTACATGAACTCGTTTTATTACATCGGCCACTTCTCCAAGTACATCAAGCCGGGCGCCAGGCGCATCGTCAGCTCCACCAGCCGCGGGCACCTGCTGACCACCGCGTTTTTGAACCCCGACGGACAAATTGTGGTTGTGGTAATGAACCCGGGCAAAGAAAAAATCCCCTACCGCCTCTGGATAGCCGGCAAGGCCGCCGAAGTGACGAGCCTGCCCCACTCTATTCAGACATTGGTGGTGAAATAAACGAATAAAGCTTGACCAACCCATCGCTATACCGACATCCAGGCATGGTTGCCCTGTTCAGGGCGGCACAACGGGAGAGCCGCATGCAAATGACTGCTGCGCTCACCATCCTGGCAATAGGCATAGCGTTGGGTTGGTTGTTTTTTCAAAAACACGCAGTGCTAGCCATCATTGCCCTTTCACTCCTGCTCTTGGGCCTATACTGGATGTACGGCGCTATTCGAATATGGCGTTTGGAGAGCCATCCGCTGTATCAGTTGCTCCATCGCCAACCCCACCGCATCGTATGGGTTTACACAGTCAATCTGGCCGTCATGCCCTTCGGCATAAACATGATCAACCGGGGCGACATCCACATCCGCCTCGACGACGGCAGCGAGATTGTCGTGAGCCTTCCCGCCCGGCAGCTCAAACTCGTATCCACTACGCTGAGCCGGCTGCTTCCCGGCGTAGCTTTTGGCTATACGCCCGAGCGGGAGCGGCAGTATTTGGAGGATCCGGGGGGAGTGCGGGGGGCGTAGATGCGCAAAAAATTACATCTCTACTGGCCTTGATTTTGTGAGGAGAAATGCGGAGCTTCGCATCTTCCCAACTTGGACGTTTTCGGGAAACAGGTGTTGGCAAAATCCTATTTGCAATTCACTGTTACTAATCAGCGATAAAAACCATCAAATACTTACCTTTGTTTTCGAAAATAAAAACAAGGAATAAATGCGAAAATTCGAAATTGATAAAATAACAATAAGAGGATTCAAAAGTATTATGAATCTTACTGACTTTAATCCACGGCCTATAAATGTGTTTATTGGACAGAATGGCGCCGGAAAGTCAAATTTTATCGGCTTTATTAAGTTCTTGTCAAACATGTTAAGTGGTACTGGCAATCTATCAGATTATACCGGTTTAAATGGAGGGGCATCCGTCTTTCTTTTTGACGGACCAGAGATTACGCCCCAACTTTCAGGATATTTATGCTTAAAAACGACAACAGGGACTAATGAATACAGGTTTAAATTGTCACATGCATCCTCAGATACTTTTGTTTACACGGAAGAGCAATTTAGATATAATGCTAATGACCGGCCACTAAATCAAAATTGGTATGATTTGGGGGCAGGTCACAAGGAGTCTGCACTGATAAACGCAGAAGCTACTGGAAAGACTCAAGGAACAGTAAAAAAATTATTACAACAACTCATCACATATCAATTTCACAATACAACATTTAATTCTCCTATAAGAAATAACAAGTCTGATATTAATAACAATTGGTTTTTAGAAGAGGACGGAAGAAATTTGGCATCAGTACTTTTTGAATTGAAAGAAAATCAAGCACCTATCTACCAGAAAATCATTAGTATCTTACAACAGGTTATTCCATTTTTCGATGACTTTTCTCTCATTGATCAGTATGGTAAAACATACTTGCGATGGAAAGAGAAAAACTCAACCTATACGTTCGTTGCAACCCAAGCAAGTGATGGTATGCTCAGAGCAATGGCATTAATTACATTATTATGTTTACCTCCCCAAAGACTGCCTGCTGTGATGTTTTTGGACGAACCTGAGTTGGGATTACATCCCTCAGCAGTTAAGACAATTTGTGATTTAATTCAAGGAGTATCAGAATACTGTCAAGTTTTTATTGCAACGCAAGATGCTGACATGTTGAATGAATTTTCTCCTGAAGATATTGTAGTTGTCACTCGAAATGGACGACAATCTGAATTTAAGCAACTTAGTGAACAGGAGCTTAGTGAATGGATTGGCGTCTATAGCTTATCAGATTTATGGCATCAAAATATTATTGGGGGGAAACCATGAAAAGAATTTTTGTTGTAGTAGAAGGAGAAACTGAGGAAAGATTTCTGAGACAGGTTGTGTATTCTCACTTTATCTTGCATGGAATTCATATTGATGCACAGCAATGGCTTACCAATCGTAAACTCGGAACAAAAGGTGGAGGATCGAATTTTGACTTCGTAGAAAGACACATCAATAACTTAATCTCTAAGTATAAGACAGATCCAAATGTTTACATTTCGACAATGATTGATTTGTATAATTTTCCAACGCAAGGAAATACAATATACGACAATGATATAAAACGACTTCAAAACGGGAGGGATAAAGTTCGATTATTGCAGGAAAAATTTTCAGAACAAATTCCTAATAGAAATTTTATACCTTATGTTCAGCTATATGAATATGAAACTCTATTGCTTTCAAATCCAGATTCCTTATCTTATTATTACACAGATAAACAAAATGAAATTGAATATCTGAAAAACGAGATTAAAGGCATTGAGCCTGAAGATATTAATGATACACCTGAAAATGCTCCATCTAAAAGAATAATAAGATATCTCCCAAGCTACAGTAAACAAAAAACAACGGCAGGAGTAACAGCTGCTGAAAAAATCGGGCTTCATTATCTTAGACAGCACTGCCCACACTTTAATGACTGGATAACAAAGATTGAGAGCCTATCTACCCAACCATAGGAAAAGAAAGGCTTCAGCTAACATCAACTTGCCGCAATGGCTAATAAGGGACTTCTATAAAATTTAGGCGCTGAACTTCGGATAAGCGCCTAACCACCATAGCAAAAGCCCCAACCTCAATATCCTGATTCCAATTCATCTGATACAAATAGTGGCTTTCCCGCGATCATAATCGCTAAAAGTTATTACTTTTGGGGATTATAATCGCCAAAAGTATGATTTCAAGGTATATCGAATCGGAAATAACGCAGATCCTGTCGGAGCCACAACACAAGCTGATCCTGCTGCTCGGCCCCCGGCAGACGGGAAAAACCACGCTGGTGAAGCGTTTCATACAGCAGGCAAGCGGCAAAACGCTGTACCTGACCGGCGACGACCCAACCGTTCGTACCCGGTTTACAGACATAGGCATCGAAGCGCTGCGCCCCATACTGGAAGGGTACGACCTGTTTGTGCTTGACGAGGCACAACGCATTCGCAATATCGGTATTACCCTCAAACTGATGGCCGATCATTTTCCCCATACGCGCGTGGTAGCTACGGGTTCTTCTTCTTTCGAGTTGGCCAACCAGATCAACGAACCGCTGACCGGCAGGAAGATCGAATACTATCTCTACCCCGTTTGCTGGCAGGAATGGACGGGCCATGCCGGCGTTTTCACCGCCGAAAGCGGCCTCGAGCAACGCCTGATCTACGGTATGTACCCCGAAGTGTTAATGCAGCCCGGCAATGAAAAGGAAGTCCTGGCCCGGCTTGCTTCCGACAACCTCTACCGCGACCTGCTGTCGTTTGCCCCCATCCGAAAACCGGAGATACTGGTGCAACTTCTGCAAGCGCTGGCTTTGCAGGTAGGTTCGGAAGTGTCGTACAACGAGCTTTCGCAATTACTTAAAGTTGACAAGCAGACTGTTTCCAATTACATCACCGCATTGGAGCAGGCTTACGTAATTTTCAGACTGGGCCCTTTCAGCCGGAATTTGCGCAATGAGATCTCCACTACCCGGAAGGTATATTTTTACGATAACGGCATCCGCAATGCGCTCGTGGGCAACTTTGCCCCCCTCGATTTGCGGCAGGACAAAGGCGCACTCTGGGAGAATTTCCTGATCAGCGAGCGCCTCAAGCGCAACCGCTATGCCCGCCGCCATTTTGTAAACACCTATTTCTGGCGCACCAAACAAGGACAGGAAATAGACTACCTCGAAGAAAGCGACGGCCGTTTCGCCGCGTTTGAAATGAAGTGGAATCCCGCGCGCTCAGTCAAGCTCCCCTCATCCTTTGCCGAGGCCTATCCGGCACATGATTTTAAGGTATTGTCGCAGGCAGATTTTCGGGAATTTTTGGAGATAGAAGGCAGGTAGGAATATATAATGGTTAAGCTCCTTACCGAAACATTTACACCCCACTTACATTCTTTTACAATTGATAAGCCCCCAAACAAAGCGCTTCACGCTACCTTTGAAAACAAAAATGCAACCAATAAAGAAAGTCTGTTTGTACGCCTATGCCTGTTCATTGCTTTTTATTTTGGCCAACCTCACTGCCTGCAACGCACAAAATGCCTCCCAGAAGACAAACAATCCTTTGAGCGACCCACTCTCGCCTATTGCCTGGGGGGATACCGTAAAAGAACCAGGCAACAACATAATGACTGTTTATCAGGACTCGAAGAATAATTATTGGTTCGCAAGCTGGCAGGATGGGGTGTATAAATATGACGGAAAAACAATCCTTCATTTTACCACGAAAAGCGGATTGCCACATAATAGAGTGGAGGATATCCAGGAAGACGTATTTGGAAACATCTACTTCAATACGAGTGGAGGCGTATGCCAATTCGACGGACAAAAATTCAGCTTGTTACCTGTTCTTGATAGTTTTGAATGGACATTGCGCCCCGGTGATTTATGATTTAAATCCTTGCAGTTTGAAGGAAAGGTCTATCGATATGACGGTAAAGTGTTACACCGTTTACAATTCCCTGTAACCAAACTTGGCCCAACCTACTCCCATCCTCATGCGATATACACCATTTATAAAGACAGCAAAGGAAATATTTGGTTTGGCACTGCCGCCCTGGGCGCCTGTCGCTATAATGGAAAATCATTTGACTGGATTTCTGAAGAGGATGTAACAGAACTTCATAATGGCCCTTCCAATGGCGTTCGTTCAATAATAGAAGATAAGGACGGTTATTTCTGGTTCAATTCAGCTTATCGATATCATGTGTACGGGAGCGACTCACAAAAACATACGTTTTACAGCAGGGAAAAAAGTATCGGGAATTTAGATGGAAACCCTGACAGCGATTTCTGGGAGTATATGTCCATCGCCAGAGACAACAATAATGAATTATGGATAGCAACCTATACCAATGGCGTATGGCGATACGATGGAAAAAAAACCACCTATTATCCTGTGCAGGCCGGGGGCGAAGACATTACCCTGTTCTCCATATACAAAGACAACAATGGAGACCTATGGCTTGGCACACACGAGACCGGAGCATATAAGTTTAATGGGAAGACTTTTGAAAGATTCATGCAGTAGCGCAGGGCCAAATTCAAGTGAGATAGTCTAAAGTTCGAGCTAATATATTTTCATAAAAAAGCCACAGACTGCAAATGTCTGTGGCTTTTTTTATAAAATTACCATTGAGTACAATTATACCTCCTCACATGAAAATACAACGACCAATAACAATACTAGCAGCCATATTTACTTCCTTCTTCCTGACGTCTTGCAACAGCGGGTATAATTATGAAAACGGTGTATGGATATGGGTTTCCTACGACGAATCAGCCGGTCGCAGGGTGAAATTAGTCGAATCGGCAGACAGCGAAACATTCAAAATATTGAAAAATAAAAACTACGCCGCTGACAAACAGGCTGTTTTTTATTTGGGTACAAAAATTGAAAAGGCCGACCCAAAGACTTTTGAAGTAGTGACCGACAACGGCTACGCAATAGACAAATCAAATGTATACCTGGATTGGAGTATCGTTTTATTTGCTGACCCAAAAACCTTTCAACATATAGATTTTCTTTATTCGAAAGACAAAAATGACGTGTACTGCGGGATGATCCCACTGCAACTAAACAAAAACGAAATCAATGAATTTGTAGTAACCAATAAGGACGACTTCATGTCGAGCTCGAAATCATCTATACTACTTTCCAATTTCATTGAATTCAATCCTGACTATGCCTGGCTGGATACTCTTAATATTCACCGCGTGATCGTAGGCGAAGCGGCAACCGGAGAAACAAAAACAAGAAAATTCAAGGGATTCAGAGAAATAAAAGCAGATATTCCAAAACACCTTTTTCACTACAAGCAATGAGATGTTTGCCATTGGGCGTAAAAAAACTACGCGAAATACCGCCAAATACAAAAGGCATAAATCCGGTCAGCGGGTTTTCTTCATCAGGCTTGCGAATAGTTGCCCGCCGTTTAAGCGTAGTGTTTTTTTTACGCGTGCCCAGGTCCCAAAGCACTATTTCACTTGATTCACCTTCCACAGCAATGATGCGCTCATCGGGGCTAATACACAAAGATTGTACGAAAGCACTCCCGGTTTGGAAAAGCGGCTGGGCATCAGCCCCCCGGCTGCCCATCAAAAAGATCAGAATAACGAGGTTCAGGATAAATTTCATGATATGGATTTTTTATTGTTTAATAGGGTTTAGTGCATGCGCAGTTTAGCGATTGGGTTTAGTTCAGGACGTTGAAAAGTCCTAAAGTCCTAAAGTCGTAAAGTCGCCCCCTCGCCAAGTCTCTCCCTCTCTCCCTCACTCCCTCACTCCCTCTCCCCAATCATGTCCCACAAATTCCCATACAAATCTGCAAAAACGCAGACTATGCCGTAGGCTTCCACCGAGGGCTCCCTGATAATTTGGACTCCCTGTTCGAGCAGGTTTTGGTAGTCTCTGTCAAAATCGTCGGTATGCAGAAAGAGAAACACCCGCCCGCCGGTCTGGTTGCCCACCCGGCTTTTCTGCTCCTCGTTGGCGGCCTGGGCCAGCAACAGCCGGCAGTCGCCCTCTCCTGGAGGAGCTACTACTACCCAGCGCTTGGTGTCGCTGAGCCGGGTGTCTTCAACGAGTCTAAAATGCAGCTTTTGGGTGTAAAAAGCAATGGCTTCGTCGTAGTCGCTTACGACCAGGGCAAGTTGGGCGATTTTCTGATTCATAAAGCCAAGATTAGCAATTTTCGGGGATATGGCAATAAAAAACATGTACTTCGCGCCGTTAATAATGAGCGCGCACAAATGTGTGGTAAAAATTACTAAAACAGGAGTATATTTATCTTTACGCTTAGAAAAACATAGCATATGAAAAAACTTATAATAATATTATATACGCTATTTTCTTTCACCAGCCTTGCTCAAATTGCCAATTTTAATGTGCCAGGTTACGCTATACCTCTTTCCGGGCAGGGCAACTGGTCGGCTGCAACTATTGATATGAATAACGATGGTTGGAATGATGTTTTTATCTCCCGGGGTTTTCAAAAAGACTTGTTCTTAATAAACAACGGCGACGGGACATTCTTTTCATCACCTGACACCGCATCCTGGCAAATCGCAGGCGGAAGTTATAAGGCCGTCGTATTAGATTTGAATGCAGACGGTTTTTCTGACATCGTCATTGCAAGAGGCCCCGAATCGGGAGGTAATTTTATGTCCGCTACCGGTCAGGATATGATTTTGTTAAACAATGGAGATGGAAGTTTTACCGATAAAAGCAGCAACTTTCCGATTGACATGGCCGGTTTTTTCAATGTAAATCAATACAATTACAGCCTTGGTGTCGCTTTTGGAAAATTAAACCATGATACCATCCCCGATTTTGTATTCGCCAATGGATTCATACGGTTTTTGCCATTGCCGGGACCGTTTGAAAATATTAACACAGGAAGCGTAGAAATAGTCTCCGGCGGATATTGGAGATTTTTACAAAATGATTTGTTCCTTAGCACCGGGGCTTATGATGCCGATAGTTGCCCCGTATATCATGAGCCTTCCAATTCCGTTTCCGGCTTAATATATGAAGACGTTAGCACCGATGTTGTAATAGCAGATTTTAATAATGATGCTTTTGACGATATTTTCATCGTCAATTATTACCATCCAGGTATTGCTACTCTTATGACCCTACCGCTATATTCATTGCCGCTTAATGATACATTGTATTTTTCCAAATTATACTTGAATGATCCACAAAACCCTGGGAAATTTAATTGGGATAAGACAAAGTTTCCATTAATCAAATATCCGGCAACAGCAGCAGCGACAGACGATATTAACAACGACGGATTCATAGATTTAGTGCTGACGATGGATGCAAGGGCTGGAAACCTACATGAAAGAACCCGCCTATTTATTAATGACGGAACAGGGAAACTCAATGAGGATACCGCTCAATATTTAATTACTGCTGATACCTTCAACTTTACCGGGTTTGAAGCCCAGTTTGCGGATGTAAATAATGACGGCAGAAAAGATCTTTTCATTGCCGGCCAGAAGTCCAAGATTTTTATCAAGCAACCCGATAATACATTTGTTGACATAACAGGCAGTGTTCCCTTGCACCAGTCAATTATGAAACCGCATATTTTTAGCGCTCTCGGAGCCTGCATTGATGATCTTAACAACGACGGCAAAGCCGATGCAATTCTCGCGGGTAGTTACGAACAACTACGGCTGTGGCTGCAAAACACTTCGGGAGCATTTATCGATGCGACAACGACTAATTTGCCGCCCGACGGCGAAAATACGGAAGCAGCAGCAATAGCAGATTTGGACAACGACGGCGATATGGATATTGTCAATGTTGTTTTTTTGGAAGAAATCCCTTTCTCTGTTTATATCCAGGAAGGAACCGCCGGCGGTTATCCTTATTTCGAAGACCGATCAAATATTCTCCCGTCTTCATTAACTAACAATAGAGGAGTAGATATCGCCGATGTAAATAATGACGGTTTCAAGGATATTATTATTTCAGGGTATCATGGAACAAAAATATATCGCAATAACGGTAATTTGAACTTTACGGATAGTAGCTCAACCTGGGGAAGCGCCTTCTCTTCTTCAATTCATACGAACCAATTGCGATTTGCCGACTTGGATAACGATGGGTTTATGGATGTCTTTTTTCCCAATGGAACCGAAGGAGGCACAGGTGAACAAAACAGAGTTTATTCATGGAACCACGATACCGGGTTGTTTGAAGACAAAACCTCGCTCTGGCTTCCAGCCGATAACTTGATAAGCATAAATTGCGATTTTGCAGATATTAATAATGACGGGTTTAAAGATATTCTTGTAGCGAATCAAATTGGCGTTTCCTGCATCTATCTATCGACTGCTCCGATCACTACTGATCTAAATTACACCATGTTTACTCCGTTTGCTCCAAGCATCGCCACAGGAATACACTTTGGCGATTTTAACGGGGATAATTTGATGGATGTAGTAGAAGTAAGTAGCCATGAAAACCTCCCTATAAACATATATCTTAACACGGGAAACGCCTCGAACCCGGCTTTCAGTTTATCTCAAACCATTGTAAATACAGGCATATCCGGTGCTACATGGGATGTAGAAGTAGTCGACATCAATAATGACGGGTCTGATGATTTTATTACCGCCGACTTCGGGGAAAGCCAGGTTTTCATTAGCAATGGAGATGGCGCGTTTTCAAATGAAACAAGCAATTATTTTCCACAACCCGAACTAAGAGAAGCCTGGTTTGCCAAATCTTTGCAACTTGCAGATATCAACCAGGATGGAAATATCGATATTTATTTTTGCCGCGACAACCAGGATTTTATCCTCTACGGGCATAGTCCTTCGGTTGGCGTTTATGAGATCATTCAAAATGGAACGGACGTCATTATTTATCCAAATCCTTTTTCAAGTTTAGCCACATTGCAGGCCGGCAATCCGTTGATTAATGCGGCCATAACAGTTTACAACCCGTCAGGGCAAGTTGTTATGCAAATCAATAACTTCAATGGACAGACAATAACCCTTAATCGCGACAACCTTCCAAACGGGTTGTATTTCGTGTACTTGACGCAAGACAGCAAATTAATTACTACAAAAAAAATAATTATTACCGACTGACCATGCCAGGTAGCGCGCTTTGGAATTCATTTGGACCGCGTCCAATTTATGGCTGCACAAGGTATAAATGAGGGCTATCTGGGCGATTTTCTGATTCATAAAGCCAAGATTATGGATTTTCGGGAATATTCATACTTTCCTTGCTGTAAACTTGGAAAGTTTGGGTTTGTACATTAACTTTGAATTTCAAAGTACTTTTAAATTCATAACATCCACAACCCACTCTCATGAAGATTGACATAATAGTAGCCTACATTCAGCGTTACGAATTTGGGCACGAAAAAGATTTTGTTCCTCCCATAACGGGAATACATCTGGCTGCAATTACGCCTCACCAACACGAGGTAAAAGTGATTCACCAGCAAGTAGAAGCGATAGATTTTGATTCAGATGCCGATTTAGTAGCTATTTCTTTTTTCAGCGGTTTTGCCAATGCCGCATATCATATTGCCGGCGAGTACAAGAAGAAAAATAAAATGGTAATTGGAGGAGGGCCTCATGTTACTTATAACGAGGAAGAGTCGCTGCAATATTTTGATTCTATTGTCACAGGGGAGGCGGAAAATGTGTGGGAATTATTACTACACGACGCTGAAAAAGGGATATTGAAAAATATCTATCGCGGCACTCCTTGTGATATGAAAAATTTGCCAACCCCCCGCTATGATTTATTGCCCAACAAATATTTTATAAAAAAAGTACTGCAAGCCACCAGAGGTTGTCCTTTTTCTTGTTCGTTTTGTACGGTACCTTCTTTGAATCCGGGGTTTCGATTACGCCCTATAGAAGACGTAATAAGAGATGCTTCGTATGATGATTTTCCTTACTGGTGGCAAAGAAAGGTTGTTTGGTTCTGGGATGATAATTTAACGATCAGGAGGCCCTACATAAAATCATTGCTAAAAGAAATGATTCCATTAAAAAAGTGGTGGCTTACCCAGGCCAGCATGGACATAGCCCAGGATGCCGAGCTGCTTGATTTGATGAAAAAATCGGGATGCATCGGGGTTTTTCTGGGGATTGAATCTTTTGGGGTAGCTTCTTTAAAAGATGCCAACAAAAGACAAAACAAAATTGAAAATTACAAAACGGCTGTAACTGAAATCAGAAAAAGGGGAATTGCCGTGATGGCGGGTTTTATAGCCGGTTTTGATAATGATGATTATGCGGCAATTGTCTCTATGTCAGACCGACTGATGGAAATAGGCATCGACGTGCCTTTTTTGAGTATTATGACGCCGTTTAAAGGCACTGAATTATATGAAAAATTAAAAGTAGAAGACAGAATGCTGGAAGACAGGGGCTGGAATTATTACAACGGATACAATGTAGCGTTTCAACCCAATAATCTGACCCCCGCTGAGCTATTACAGGCTCACAGGGAATTGTGGGAAAAAAGCTTCAGCTTCAAAAACTCACTAAAAAGGATAATCAAAGGTTTTACATTGCGAAGAGGAGCTTTTTTATTGATGCTTTTCATGAATACTTTTTATTGTTTAAAAAAGCTAAGAGGGAACTACCCAATAGATATGTCAAAGCGGAAGGAAGTTGTCCCGCAAGATGTCAAGTTGCCGGTTTTTCAGAGTCAGTGTTAAGAGTTTGTTTATTGGGTTTATGGGTTTATGGGGTAATCGATAAATATCAAAAAAAATCCGATATTAGCTGTTTGTCAAAAAACAACACCGATGCCGCCTAATTCTACCATTAAGTTGATGTACAGACTTTCAATCCTTTGCCTGTTCATCGGCGTCCAATCGCTTATTGCTCAAAATACACCCTTCAACCGGGGCGTGAACCTCACCGGCTGGTTTCAGGCAAACAGCGCCCAGGGTATACAGTTTTCCAAGTACACCAAACAGGATTTCGAGCAAATCCAAAGCCTCGGCTGCGACGTCGTCCGACTGCCTGTCAACCTGCATTACATGACCAACGGCGCCCCAAACTACACCCTGGATCCTTTATTTCTCAATTTCCTTGACGAAGTAGCCGACTGGGCCGAAGAACTGAACCTGCACCTCATTTTTGACAACCATACTTTCGATCCTGCTGCCGATACAGACCCTGCCGTCGGCAACATCCTCGAAAAGGTGTGGCTGCAAATGGCCCAGCATTTCAAAAACCGCTCCGACCTGATCTACTACGAAATCCTCAACGAACCGCACGGCATTTCCGACGCGCTCTGGAACGCCATCCAGCAGGACGTGGTGCAGACTATCCGCACGGTTGACAATACGCACTGGATTATCGTCGGTGGAGCAGGCTGGAACAGCTACTACAACCTCGATGATATGCCGGTTTATAGCGACGACAAGCTGATTTATACCTTTCATTTCTACGATCCCTTCCTGTTTACGCACCAGGGCGCTAGTTGGGTAACGCCTTCGCTCGTGCCGCTGGCAGATATGCCTTTCCCATACAATGCGGCAGGCATGCCCTCGATGCCCCCTTCATTCGCAGGCACCTGGGTGGGTGATGCGTTTAACAATTATGCCAACGACGGAACGGTGGCCAGGGTGCAACAGCTACTCAATATCGCCGTCCAGTTCAGGGAACAACGACAGGTCCCCATCTATTGCGGCGAAATGGGCGTATTCATGCCCAATAGCGACAATGACGACCGGGTATTCTGGTACGAGGTCGTCCGTGAATACCTCGAAAACAACGGCATCTCCTGGACCATGTGGGATTACCATGGCGGCTTCGGGCTCTTCGAAGCCGGCAGTGACGGCCTTTTCGACCACGACCTCAATGTGCCGATGCTCGAAGCGCTGGGTTTCAACATACCTCCCCAATCGCCCTTTGTTACAACGCCCGACAGCACAGGTTTTCCTATCTATACCGACTACATCGGCGCTAAAATATACGAATCGAGCTACAACAACGGCTCGCTTTTGTTTTATTCGCAAGACCTCCCCAACAACGGCGACTACTGCATTCGCTGGACCGGCGCGGACCAATACAACAATATCGGCTTTGATTTCCGCCCCGACAAAGACCTTACCTATCTCCTCAGCGAAGGGTATGCTCTCGACTTTCTGGTGCGGGGCAATACGCCGGGTCTGGAATTCGATATGCGTTTTATCGATACCGACACCGACAGCCCCAACGACCACCCCTGGCGCATGCGGGTGACTATCGACGAAACCTATGCTCCATGGGACGGCCACTGGCATCACATACATATCCCCCTTGCAGACTTCACTGAACACGGCGCCTGGGAAGACGATACCTGGTACAACCCGCAGGGCGACTTCGACTGGGCCGCTGTGGACCGCTTTGAAATCGTTGCTGAACATTCCCCGCTTCAGAATGCCGGCTTTTGGTTTGACAATATACAGGTGACTGACCTCGACACCGCGCAGGTATTCGAAACCGGTGTTTTGGAAACGGCAAGCCCGACTGCTATCCTCCCTCAACTGAGCATCTTCCCCAACCCGGCAGGTGATTTTGTGCGGGTCAAAGCCGATATCCAGCGCGAAATGGATTGGCAACTAAGCGACCTGCTGGGCAGGATAGTCAGGAAAGGCGTATTTAAGCAAAGTATCCTCATTGACCTATCGGACTTGTCTGCCGGCTCCTATTTTTTTACATGTACCGACAAGGCGGGGAAATCCGGGGTGAAAAAATTGGTGAAATATTGATGGCCTCGGCTGCTCGTTTTATTTGAGTCTGCAAATAAAAAATTCCGAACTTTGTTTTCAACAGACTTCCCCTTATGAATAAAGTGCTTATCACTTTTTTGGCAGGTATAAATATGACATCAATAGCCTTTGGGCAGTATGATGCCAATATGAATCTATGGATTAATAATTTAGACCAGGCAAAGCTCATTCCCGAAAGAGTATACAAATTGGATTTATCCAACCAATCGCTTGATACTATCCCCGAGATCATTGAATCATTTAAGAATTTGCGACTGCTGAAATTATCGGACAACAATATTTCGTCTATAGATGGAAGGCTCGATAATCTGACAAAACTGGAGTATGTTGAATTGAGCGGTAATCGGATAAAAGAGCTGAATTTTAATGAATTCAGAGGCTCACGGTTTACATTGGACGAATTATGGGTGCGCAACAACAGATTGAGAGAAGTAGATTCTTCCCTTAATATATTAAGCAATTTATCCATCTTAAATTTGGGGAGCAATCAGATTAAAGTATTCCCGGCAAACCTGGATCTCTCCCGATTGGTAAATTTACAACTGGATGATAATCAATTCACCAGTTTACCTCCTTCCATAGCGCAAGCTGTGAAGCTTAAAATCCTCAATTTATATGGCAATCATCTTTCAGAATTTGTCATGCCAAATAGTTTTCGTAATTTAAAAATGCTGAATATTGGCGATAATCCTGTCGATACGATTGACTTTGGGGGACAGCGCTTGAAATTGGAGATGTTAATTTTAGACTGGATACCTGTAGAAGCCTTCAATTTGGCAATATTGCCGCCAACAATAAAGGTATTGTCAATTGAACATTGCGGTTTAAAAACTATCAATGGATTGTTGCACCTGAAAAACCTGGAAGAATTGTCTATTATACAAAATGAAGTGCAGTCAATTCCCTATGAAATACAAAATTTGAAAAAATTGCGAAAGTTTTGGATAGGAGGGAATCCTGTTACTGACACGGCAAACATACCTGCTTCAGTTGAGGTGATCAAATAACGGACCTGGTTTTGCAGATTGATATTAGCGCTACAGTCACAGCCTCCCCCCCGGCAAGCTCCCTGCCAATATGGCCTCCGTTTGCTCCGCATCAAAAGGCGGCTCCAACAAATCGGAGTTTAAGTGGGAGCTCCGGAATAAATCGACGATAAAATGCAGACGGTCGTATAAGTCGGCCCAGTCGGCAGCGCCGGTATCGCGCATGCTGTCGGGGGTGGGGTCTACCTGTGCCAGTATGGCCTTCAGGTCAGGGTTATGGAGTTGCTGCAAAATCGCGGGAAATTTAGCCTTCAGGTCGTCGCCCAACCGCAAAGTTTTACCATTAGGAAAGCCAAGTGTCATCATATGGTCTGACAGTATGAGGCGCATATGCCGGCGGGCGGTGTCAAAAAACCGGGTAATGGCCCTGTCAAGGGTGGTAGGCCGGCCCAGCAGGCGCCGTAGTATGATGCTGAAATATACAATCCAACTGCTGCGGGGAAACAGGCAGCCGAGCAGGCGTAGTTTAAACTGATGCGGCTCCACTACCGATGCTTCGAGCGCTTCGGCTATCTCGGGTTGCAGTCGCGTTTGTTCGTGAAAACCGATTTCGATGTTGGCCAACAAGATCAGTTCGGCTTTAGCCTGGGCGTCGGGTTCAAATATGGCCTGGTAGTACCGCCTGAAAGCCTGCTGAAGATAGCGCTGCCCGTCGGGCGGATCACCCGGCCGCAATGCTTCGCAGAAACCGGTGATATGCGCTTCATTGTAAGTTTCATCCGGCAGGCAGGCCTCGATAAAGCGGGCAAATTCGCGGCCGATCTCGGCGTATACTTTTTGGTTGCCACGGGCAACGGCATCCCCGGCCCGGTCGGCAGCGCCGCCGGGGTCGAGCAATTCCCATACCAGCCGGCGCAGGCCTTCTTTGTCGGGCTTCCGGCCATGTAGTAGCAGGGTATCCAACAAATTGACCATTGCATCGCCGAGGACAGGCATTTTGGACGGCGCCTGTTGCACTGCTCGATATAGGTCTTCTCCGCGAATGGTATTTCCTGCCTGCTTCGAAGCCCAGGTGGCAAAGGTGCACCAGTTGGCGCAGGCGCCCAGCCGCCCGGTTATGGCCGCCGATAATTCGTAATAACTCTGCGTGATCTGCAGATTGCGGATCACGGCCACGGGCTGTGCGGCGATGCGGTCGACTTCTGCGATAGTGGTAAAAGATGGCATATTATGGCTGGTAAAATAAATCGCTTTCAGCGCGAATATCAAATCCTGAGTCGAAAATAACCTTTTTGGATGGATTTTTCGGGAGAACCTAAATAAAACAACAAGGCGCCCGACATAGAAAGGCCGAAGGTGACCAGGCCGTGAATCAGGGCAATCATCATATGAAAGCCTATTCCTACAAATAGCATCAAGGGGCGATACGCTTTTTTGGCGAGTAGCCCGGCAAATAATAAAAATTCGAATAAGATTGTGCCCCAGGTGAGCAAAGCCACGCTGAAAGGGTGCAGGATCAAAGGCAAAATGAGCGGCTCCAACCAGGGAGTGACGCCAAAAGTGGGGTCGGTAAACCAATAATACAGGGCCGTGCCGTTTTGCCATTCGGGTACGGCGCATTTGGCAAAGGCCGCATGAAGGTAGATGGCCGCCACCTGTATGCGAATGACTTTTAACGAAAAAAAGGCCACAAGCGGCGATATCCGGCTGCCGGTGCTTCCCGATGTCGTTTCGGCTACCGGGCTCCAATGCCAGCGGCGGTGGTCGGTGACCGTTACAGGGATCAGCAACAAGGTCAATACCGCATTTACGTGGTCGCCGCCATCCACCAGCAGCGACGAATTGACCCAACTATAGCAAACCCACCAATGTAGTATGCCGGTGTACCGGGGTTTCCAGCCGGCTATCACCACCAGCAGAATAACAATGGTCAGCACGCGGGCGAGGCCCAGGTGCTCTTTTAATAAACAAAATAAGTTGATACCCAGGGCTTCGGTACAAACCGGCCCGCCCACTTCATCGACGGTGGGATAAAACAGAAGCTCAGTTGAATTAAATACAAAAGTGCAAAGCGTAGCCAGCGCCAGCAAAGAGCGGGCGAGCCCATACCCCGGCGTGTGCCAGGTCATAGCGCTTATCCGTAGGATGTAGTCGTCTACCCGCTTGAAGTTCATTCTATTTTCACCATTAAATAGGATAAAGGCATGCTGATCTTACCTCTGGCATCCCGCGCCCAGGCCCAGGGCAAGGGTTCCTGCCTGACCAGGCAAATCGTATCAGGAAAGACCCGGTACGGATAACGAATAGCGTAATCCAGTACCGAGTCTACGGGTGATTCCAGGCAGACTTGCCAGGTGCTGTCGCAGGGGGTCCGGGTGGCGCCGCTGAAATACGAGGCCATACGTCCCGCCTCGATCGAGCGGGCGCGCGGTAGTTTGCTCATCCCGAAATAGTTGCGATAATGAGCTATGGGGGCATGCCTGTTGGGTTGCCAAATGCCGTTTTGCTTTTCGTAAATCAGGAGGTCTTCTTCCCGGGGGTTTCGGGAGACCCCCCCCCAGCCCTCCGGGAAGTAAGACATAATTTTTGCTTTAGTCAGGATATTAAAAGACACCGGACTCACAGAAATAGCGGAAACGACAATCAATGCCGGCACGATAATCCAGAAAAGCAGTAATCCGGCGAAAACGATCCTCAGCGTTGTCATCATGCCGGGTCTTAGTTTTTCTTTATTTTATTAGGACCGGCAGTAGACACCTTCAATTTTGTCGCGATAGAATTGATCATCTGCTCGCGATACAAGCCCGAATCGTCAGAAAAATTGGAGGTGAGCGGCAAAGCGACGAGCCAGATCACCACCACAGCCACAAAAGTGAGCAACAACACGGCAATATTGTGGTCGGTATCCGGATCGGAAGCGGCAGCGCTACCCGACAAGCGGAGGTCTTCGTATTTGTACGACTTGAGTTTCGGGATTTTAGCCTGGAAATTGCCATAAATCCGGGTCTGGCACAACAACACCAAACCGCAATAAGATTGTACGACGACGTTATCGGCTCTGCTGCCCGATGAGCGCGCTTCTTTATCCACGATCTCCATAACCTGCAGCAATTCCTTGTTGAGTTCTTTCGGGTTGGGCGTTTTTCTGGAGATTTCCTTCACCTTTGGCGAGGCGCTGTATTTTTGTTTTAACTTTTTGTAATTGTTGCTTTCGATAAATTTTTTCACCTCCCCATCCAACTCTTTGAAAACCGTTTCAATGAGTGCCTGGGCATCGGCCAGCGATTTGGTTATGGTAAGTTGGTTTCCGCTCTCCATAGCGGTTTTAAACTGTCCGAAAAAGCGGAGTTGCTTGTTGTTGATCTCTTTGACCAGGTATTCGGAGATAGCGGCGATCGCATTTTTTTGTTTTTGCGAAATTTTGCGCAACACCACCGCTTCTTTCACATTTTTGATCTGGGGAATTTTGTTGGCGACTTCCCCTTCAAAAAGGAAAATACCTCTGAAAAGCGCTTCGCCGCTATAGCCGGCCACCTTAGAGACGTTTCCTTGTACAACCGGCAATCAAAAGCATGCCGGACAATAGCTGTGCTACCCACGGAGTGGATACAATTTTTCGGATGGATGAAATTTTCATGGCGTTCAATTTTTATGGGTGAACGGATCAATATGGAATACACCTGCTTGCGCCGTAGCGCCTCAGCTGTAGATTAGCAAAGGGAAGGCGCCGGCTGAATGACGGAAGGGAAATTTTGTGCACCTAAATCAGCGTTCTTGCCGATAGAAAAAATTGCAGGTCGTCTTGAAACACCAGAAAGGGTAAAATATCTAAAAAAATCGTATTGTTAGTATTTAATTTTAATAATCAATCTAAATCCAAATTATAGTTTTTTATTATTTGCAAATTTAAAAATTAGATTTATTTTGCAATTTTCATCCTTTTTCAGCGCTTTTTCGTTCATCATCCATTTAATTACCAAACTAAACTTATATTTATACCTCGCGCTACGTGAATTTTCACACAAACACCTTTTTACATAATTGAACTGATATGGAAGACAAGAAAAAGCCAATTAAAGTAACTAAAGTCGAAGGCGGAGACACGCCCGCTGCA
This sequence comes from Saprospiraceae bacterium, assembly GCA_013360405.1. Taxonomy (GTDB): domain Bacteria; phylum Bacteroidota; class Bacteroidia; order Chitinophagales; family Saprospiraceae; genus JABWBR01. The sequence continues at coordinate 72,576 of JABWBR010000047.1, read as the reverse complement.
TCCACAGGGGCAACCTTCGTGGCAAGCGACGAAAGCAAGTCGAAGGCCAGAACCCTGCGCATCCTTGCGATTCTTTCATGGATTGCAGCCATCGGTTTTGAAGTCGGCGCCATCCTCGTGCTCAAAAAAGTGCCCATCAACACCACCTGGCTTATCGTCATGATCGTGGTGGATTTGATTTTTGCCGTAGTGGGCTCCCTGCTCTGGAAAAAATCGAACCGCCTTGATCCCGCCTCCGAAAAGGACAAGACCAAATTTTTCATCCAGAACCAGTTGGGCGCCATCATGGCCGTCATCGCGTTTTTGCCTCTCGTTATCCTGATTTTCACCAACAAAGATTTAAGTGGCAAACAAAAAGGTCTGGTAGGCACCATTGCGGTGGTCGCGCTTTTGATTGCGGGCATCACGGGTGTGGATTTCAATCCCCCCTCTCAGGAGCAATACGCCGAGCAAACCAAAGAAGTCGAAACGCTCATGGACGGCGTAAATCACGTGTATTGGACTAAATCCGGCAAGAGTTATCACTTGTACCAGGATTGCTCCTATATCAACTCGGCCAGGACCAGTGAAATCTTTGAAGGCACCGTTGCCCAGGCCAGAGAATTGAAGAATATCTCCGATCTGTGCGACCGTTGTGAGAATAGGAGGATAAAGGAGAAGGGAGGAGAGGAGTAATTAAAGGAAGCTTTTAGACTAAATGCCACGAGCTATAAACTGCCCTGCCGTCATCACAGGCAGGGCAGACTTTTGGAAATCCCTGAGATTTCGCGTGATGATAATCTCGATCCCGTTTTCGAGGGCAGTATAGTATTGCAAAGCATCTTCAAAATCTCTGAAATTTTCATCATTGAGCGATAAATCGACTACTTTTTCATCCAGGTTCAGGATTTGCACTATAAGCCTAAGTTTGCGCAATTTCAATTTTGCGTCTTCGGGTTTATTCTCCCGCAATAAGACGTAGTTCGCATTGGCGTAGGAAAGGGCCGATACAAAAACTTGCACCTTCTCTTGGTCTGCAAGCGAAAACAACAAAGCGGCCTCCTTGTAAAACGGCTCCCTTTTCGCCAACAGGTCCAGGATAATGTTGGTATCCAGCAGGAGTTTTTTCATTGGTATTTCTTGTTGAGGTAGTCGGCGTAGTCTTTTTTATAATCGAAGTCTTCGCTCAGGCTGACTACTCCGCTCAGGCTTTCTACCAGCGGGGTTATGGCTATTTCACCCATCTTTTGCTCTGTAATAGAAGCCAGGTAGGCTTCAAAGAGTTTGGAAAGGCTGGTATTGTTCTGCTTCGCATAGTCCTTGGCTCTTTCAATTACGTTTTTGTCGAGCCGCAATGTTAGTTTGGTGTCCATACTTGATAGTTTACGTACAAAAATACAAAAACTATACGTCATATACAAGTGCGCTTCATAACAAAATATTATTAAACGCATAGGTCACAAAGGTTTCGCAAGAAACGCTATTATTACAAAAATGCGTTTAATTGACGAACTACAAGATTGAGAAAATCATGATAAAAATTATCGGCATTCCTTTCGATGCAAATTCTTCTTTTCTCAGAGGCCCGGCTTATGCCCCGCAACGTATCCGGTTAATGGACAAGGAAGGTTCTGCAAATGCATTTTCTGAAAGCGGTCTGGAAATAAAGGAAAATTACAATTATCAGGACTGTGGCGATATTTATTTTGAGGATGCTAATCCCCAAAAAGCATTTGACACGATAAAAAATACGATACATAATCTGATACAAGACAATAGCAAGGTGATTTCAATCGGAGGCGATCATTCGGTGAGCTATCCCATTATAAGCACATTTATAGCTAAATATGAGAAACTAAACATCCTGCATCTGGATGCCCACGGAGATTTATACGACAATTTTGACAATAATCCTTTTTCTCACGCTTCGCCTTTTGCACGAATTATGGAAAGTGGAAAAATCAATTCGCTTACGCAAGTCGGTATCCGCACATTAAATACGCACCAAAGAGGACAGATAACGAGATTTGGCGTGAAAACCATTGAAATGAAAGATTTCGATTTTAATTTTATTCAAACGCTCCAATCGCCCCTTTATATTTCTTTGGATTTAGACGTGCTCGACCCCGCATTTGCCCCGGGTGTCTCCCACCACGAACCGGGCGGCATGACAACCAGAGAATTGATCAGGATAATTCAAGCTATTCCGGTGGAGATCGTAGGCGCAGATATGGTAGAGTATAACCCGATGAGAGACGTACATGATATGACCGCCATGGTCGGATATAAATTATTAAAAGAGCTGATAGCCAAAATGATTTAACCTATTCCCCAAACACCCCTACCCCATCCTCTCCCAACACAAACCAAACACCCCTCTCCACCCGCAGCGAGACGCCCGGCGCCGGCAGCGCCAACACCTTAGTTTCCATCGTGCGGGTATCTATTAACTCGAATAGCTCTCCTCGGCGACAGAGCAGGAAATAATCAAAAGCCTGGCATTGATCTACTCCGGTTAGGGGGATGAGGCGGTCGTATTGCCCGAAAAGATCGAAGACGAGTATGCCCAGGTGGGGGTCGGCGACATAGATGTAGTTGCCGTGGGCGGAAAGCTGCACGGGGTTGGGCCTGGCGCCCAACAACAGACTGAGATTATCGCTGCGGGCCAGCTCGACGCCTTCGTGGCCTATTTTGCGCAATTGAGAGGATATTTCATCGAAGAGCCACAGGTGGTTATCCATTGACAGGGTTACCGCCACCGGATTTACCGGGCCTAACTGAAATAGCTGGAAAGCCCCCGTTTTATTCAGCGTGCGGTCGAGCGTGACGGCTACCTGATAGTCGGGGTAGTACAACAATACATTAAAGGGGTTGCTTGCGTCGATGGCGCCGAGGCGACCCAGTCGGTTGTCATTGTATTGGAAGAGTAATTGTCCGGCAGGACTGTATTTGTATACGCTGTTCTTGTCGTCCACTACATAAACTTGCTGCAGCGGGTCGGTGGTCATGAGGGTGAAACGGCCTTCGATAAAGGCCAGGCGGCGCAGAGGGGCGGCGGTATCAGCAGTTTGCGCCAGGGCTGTTACCTGTGTCACCGCCAGCATGCAGGTTATGCTAATGCTGCGAAAAAGCCAGGGGCGTATTGCCAAAAATTTTGCCGTTTTCATTTTCAAAAAATTGCAAGCTCATCTGTTCGCCGTCAAAAACGGCGTAGGAGTTGTAGTGGAGCCATTCTCCCAGATTAATATAACGGCTGCGGCCGTTGTTTAGCGTGTAGTCGATAGGCAGATGGCGGTGGCCGAACACAAAATAATCGGCATATTGGGTTTGGAGCTTGCGCTCGCAGTAGGTGACGAGCCATTCGCCGCCGGGACCCAGGAATTGCCGGGCATCGGGGGCTGCGGCCCGGCTGCGCCCCGACCAGTAGTTGGCCAGGCCGACGCCGAAGTTGGGATGCAGGCGTTCAAAGGCCCACTGGCAAAGGGGATTGGCAAAGACGCGTTTGATAAACTTGTAGCCATGGTCGCCGGGGCCTAAGCCGTCGCCGTGGCCGATGAAAAAGGTTTTGCCATGGATGTCCCGCACAATAGGCTGCCGATAGGTGGGTATGCCCAGCTCTTCTTCAAAAAAGCGAAATACCCACATATCGTGGTTGCCGGTAAAAAAATACATGGGCAGTCCGGCGTCGGTCAACTCGGCCAGCTTGCCCAGCAGACGCACGTAGCCCTTGGGAATGACCGTGCGGTATTCAAACCAGAAATCGAATACGTCGCCCACCAGGTAGATCGCTTCGGCATCGGGCGCAACGGTATCTAACCAGCGTACAATCTGTTTTTCGCGGTCGGCGCTGCGAAGTCGCGCATCGATACCCAGGTGAAAATCGGAGGCGAAGTAAGTTTTTTTGATTGTCGACATACTACATCTTCTCCATCACGGCGCCACAGCTTTTACAGGTGCGCAGATCTTCCGAATCCATAAAATGGCGCATCACCACGGGCAATTGATTGACAATATCGGTCATTTCAAAAGTAGCTTCGTGAAGTTTTTCGTGGCATTTTTCGCAAAACCACATCAGCTTGTCCATTTCGCCGGGTTTTCGATATCGCTCGATAACCAGTCCGACGGTATTCGCCGGGCGCTGCGGTGAATGCGGAATGCGGGGCGGCAGCAGAAATATCTCGCCTTCGCGGATATGGATATCTTCGGGCGTGCCGTCTTCGTGGAAAATCTTGACCGTGATATCGCCTTCTACCTGGTAAAACAACTCTTCGCCGTCTTCCCAGTGGTAATCCTTTCGGCCGTTGGGCCCACCCACCACCATCACGATATAATCCTCGTTGCCGTGGTATACCTGGCGGTTGCCCACCGGCGGCTTGAGCAGGTGGCGGTGCTCATCGATCCAATGTTTCAGGTTAAAAGGTTTGGCTAGCGGCATATGCTCTTTTTTTGGGGTTAAGATAGCACATCTTGGGGAGGCGCGAAAAAAAATTCATTCCGCCCTGTAATTTTTGCCGCATCGGCGAATAAATCACTACAAAAGGCCATGAGAAACCCATTTCCAGTGCCAAAAAACCACAACCATGAAAGTTAAACATGCAATCGTATTGAGCGGAGGCGGCTTTAAGGGCGCCTTCCAACTGGGCGCTATCAACGCGCTTTCGCAATCGGCAGACCGGTTATTCCCCGACGGCCATATGTTTTTTGACATCGTAGCCGGCGTATCGGTAGGATCGCTTAACGGCGCCCTGCTGGCCATGCAAAAACTCGACGCCCTCAACGATTTCTGGGTCAAAGTAGCCGTCAACGGCACCAAGGAGATCTTTACCTCTCCTTTTATCGACGCCGAATCGGGCAGCGACGAGCCCAAATTCAAACTCGATGTGGAACAACTTAAAACGCTGTTTCCCGGTTTTGGACTCCCCAAAATAGGCCTCGACGAGATGATCAAGCTGGCATTTATGGGCGGCAAGAAACGGGAGAAGTATATCGCCAATCGCATAGAAGAGACGTTAAAACCTCTGCTGAAAGGCAAAAACGCCCTGCGCGGATTGGCCGACAATACGCCCCTACGCGACAAGCTTCGGCAGCAACTCGACAAAAACGCCATCAACGGCAGCCAGTATTACTGCGGCTTCGTATCGCTCGACGACGGCCAGTACCACTCAGTTTTGCACAGCGACTTTACCAGCAATGAAGATTTCGTAAACGGCGTACTCGCCTCTACTGCTATGCCCGTGGTGTGGCCGCCTGTACCCAATATCGGCTTTGCCGGCCGCGCCGCCGTCAACTCGGTAGATGGCGGCATCCGCAACGTATCGCCCCTCGGCGACGTGGTGGCAGCCATCAACAGGGATAACGACCCCGATGTGGAGTACCGCGTGATTATCATCAATTGCAATTGCGGTCTTGGCCAGGAAGATTTCAGCGAAGGCAACGTAGCCCGCATCGCGCTGCGCGCCCTCAACGACATCGCTATCTCCGAAATCTTTGACAACGACCTCGCGATGTTCCTCAAAATCAACGACCTGGTCGATCAGGCCGAAGAACGCGGCGTCAAACTCATGGATTACAACCACCAAAACGGGCAGCGCGCAGCCAGGCCGTTCCGCAGCTTCGAAACCATGATCATCCAGCCCGATGCCGGCGCACTCGGCGATACGCTGGCCATGAATCCCGAACTGTACGAACGCCGCATGGCCCACGGCTATGCCAAAGCCCAGGAAGTGATCAACCAATTCCTGCGCGAGCAGGAGATGCAGCCGGTGAGAGCGTGACTTTGCGACTTTAGGACTTTGCGCGACTAGGCAAGAGGTGTCATCTTCCCGAGGCACGAGGGAAGGTGACATCTCAACCGGGACCCCCCTTTAACCAAGTTTAAACAAATCCCGTAGTTCCCCGTCCGACAATTGGCCGATCCACGTTTCGCCGCTGGTGACCGTGAGATCGGCTAATTCTTTTTTGGATTGTATCATGGCGTCAATTCGTTCTTCGAAAGTGGACGAAGTGATAAACCGGTGTACCTGTACGTTGCGCTGTTGTCCGATACGAAATGCCCTGTCGGTAGCTTGCGCCTCGACGGCAGGATTCCACCACAGGTCGTAGTGAATGACCTGATTGGCTGCGGTAAGATTGAGACCGGTGCCGCCGGCTTTCAACGAAAGCAACAAAAGCCTGTGCGATCGCTTGGTTTGAAAGTCTTCAACCATTATATCCCGGTTTTTGCGGCTCACGCCGCCGTGCAAGAAGGGCGCTTCTATACCGAAACGCTTTTGCAACATGGGAATCAACAATTCGCCCATTTCTCTAAACTGCGTGAATATCAGCACCTTACCGTCATTTTCAAAGGCTTGATCGAGTAGATCGAGTAATAAAGGACATTTGCCGCTTTGGCCGGGATCGGGCAAGCCTTTTTTCAGATACTGGGCCGGATGATTACAAATCTGCTTCAGCGCCATGATCAGGTTCAATATCATACCCCGGCGTGCAATCCCCTCGCTTTTTTCGATTTTTTCCATCGTTTGATCTACCAGTCCCTGGTATAAAGCCGCCTGTTCGGGAGTGAGCGAACAATACTGGTTTTGTTCCACCTTTAATGGTAGATCAGTAATAATAGTTTTATCCGTTTTTAACCGGCGCAAAACAAAAGGCTGGGTGACAAGGTGAAAACGCCGCAACACGCTTTTGTTGCGCTCTCCTTCTATAGGAATAGCATATTGCTCTTTAAAATTTTTGAGCCCTCCCAAATACCCTTTATTAGTAAAATCAAAAACGCTCCAGTATTCGCTTAAGCGATTCTCTACCGGCGTACCGCTAAGTGCAATCCGGATAATAGCGGGTATTTTTTTGACAGCCTTGCTCTGTTCCGTCTCGGGGTTTTTGATGTTTTGCGCCTCGTCAATGACCAGTGCCAGCCATTTTTGTTTCTCCAATTTAGACTGGTCGCTACGGGCCACCCCATAACTGGTCAGCACCAGATCGGCATTTTTGGCGCCGGTCAAGGAACGCCCTGCACCGTGATAGATAAAAGTTTGCAATCCCGGGGCAAACCGCGTTATCTCTCGCTGCCAGTTGGTGAGCAAGGTAGTAGGCGCCACAACAAGCGCCCGCTGAGCGGGGTGCAGGTCGCCGTTTTCTTTGAAATATTGCAAGGCCGTAATAACTTGCAAAGTTTTGCCCAAGCCCATATCGTCAGCCAGGATGCTGCCAAAGCCGATGCGTGCATTTTTGCAGAGCCAGGAATAGCCCCTGTGCTGATAAGGACGTAAGGTAGCATGAATTCCCGCCGGCAACGGCGTCAGATCGACCGATTTTAGCTCCTGGATCAGATCCTGCAGCTCTTTCGATAGCACAATCCTCACACCTTGATAATCCTCGCTAAGCGCTATCTGCAGCAATTCCGGGCCTTTCAAGACAGGGGGGCGGGCCAGTTTTTCTGCCAGCGCCTGGGTTTCTTTTTCATCGATAAATACGTATTCATCCCGGATTTTCACCAAGCCTTTGCTCTTTTTCAGCAATTCCAGAAATTCTTCTGCCGTCAGATCGTGTTTGCCAACCGCTATTTGCCATTGATACTGAAGCATCTCGGCCAGGCTGACACCATTTTTTGAAAATACTTTCCCGCCCTGGCTATTCATCCGCATAGAAAGTTGCGGGCGCAAAATCCGGGATAGCGATTTGGGCAACATGACGCGAATGCCGAATAAACGGATGACAGGCAGTGTTTGCAACAGCACGTCCGCAAAATCGCGCGCCTGATAAGTCAGGTCCTTACTACCTTTATCTGCCAGCAGCCGGCGCAGTGCAGGAAAAAATTCGGCAAGCAGAGAAAGATCGCGCAGCACTTCCAGTCGCTTCTTTTGCCATTTTTCCGAAATAAATATTTCTCTCAACGGCGTAGGCGTAGCCATAGGCGCTGATTTATCTTCCAACGACAAGTTGACGCCGAATAATTCATCAGCGATTTCTCTCACCTCCAATACCGGTACGATATTTTTTTCGGTAATAAAAAACCGGTTGAGCCAAAGTACAATAGCGGAGGGATACTCCCTGGTTTCAAACGTATCGAAAAACGACGGCTTGCCTTCGAAAAAGACCTTGTTTATCAGGTTTTCCAACGAGAGATAATCCAATCCGTTGTATCGGCTTACCCACGCTGTCAGGAATACCGAAAGCAGTGCTTGTGGGTAATCTTCTGCAGTTGGAGCCATTTCGCCCTCAGGTGATTGAATGACGATTTGCCAGGTCGGCAACAAAGCAGAGAGCTTGCGGAATGCATCGGCGACTTCTTCATTGAGCAGCGCAGGCAACCATCGTATGGCATACCCCGACTGGCCTCCATTCAACAATTGGGGGACAATAGCGCTGTTTTCGGCAAGCGCGTGCGCGAAACGCCAGGCAAGCCAAACGGCACGCAATTCGTCGGGCAGCTCAGAGAGGCGGCCGGCGGGAACCCCCGACAACCACTGTTCAGCTTCTCCCAGTTCCACCGTTTGGAATAATATGTTGTCATCTTCATCCCAAGCACTAAACGACAAAAAGCGATAAAAGGGGTCTATATGTATTTCTATAATTCCCGCATTTTCGTAAACCCACCCATCTGCCAACGTCTCTGTCTGGCGTTGCTCGTCATCTGCCGTTATCTTTTTTGATAAATTCGTCCATACCTTTTTTAAAATGGTTTTAAAATCTCCCGAAGGGTAAAAAACCGGACGCTCGGATACGATAGCCGACAAATTGTCCCTGCATTCCGGTATTCGCGAAAAGTCGACGCTATCGAGCAAAACAGGATCAAATTGAAAAGACCCCTCCTTCACATCGGCTTGAGAAAGCCTCAGATCATCAAGCTTTGTAGCGCCCACAGCCTGCGTTTCGGTGCCTGCATAACCTGCAGCCTCCAATGCCGCCGGCAAATCAAAATGGTGAAGAGAAAAAACTAAAAATGGATTTTTGTCAATCTCGTTGGCTATCAGGTATATCACCGCAGCCAGGTGTTTGCAGGGCATCGCCCAATCGGGACAAGAACACGAGGCTTTGAAAGTATGCCAGTTTTGAGGAAAAATGCGAATGCCTTTCGACAAACAGAGATCAGCCAATTCGGGTGGAAGTTCCCTGTTGAGCAAACGCGCCAATAAATCGGGATTTTCCACGACTAAATTTTCTATTTGCTTTTGTTGCTGAGGTGAAAATGCGGGTATCGTTATTTCCACATTGTACAAGTAACTCCCCTGTACTTTGGCTTGAATAACGTTGCCATTTATATCGATTTTTCGCACCGATCCGTTATTGGCATAGGTACGCCCCCTCGGCAGTCTGTTGGCATCGCTTATTTGTTCGAATGCCTCCAGCCATTGCTGACCCCACCAGGTAGCGCCGTATTTTCCACCGCCTCGAATACCAGTCCCGGCTTCAATTGCCGGCTTGGAAGAGCGTGGGTACCAGCCACTATTAGAATAGCTGCTGCGTTTTTTTCTGCCTCTCATCTGCAATGATTAATTAGTCTACCAAAATTATTGAACTTATTTATCTTAACACCATCAAACATCAATAATCAAACATTCAACATCTATCCTATATTTACTCCTAATACAAAACACCCAACACATGCAATCCATTCACTACCTGATTATTGGCGCCCTTGGTGTCGCTATATTTTTCTTCGCCTGTAATTCGCCGGAAGGCAAAACAAACCAACAAACCTCCAGCGCCGATACCCTCGACAAACAATGGTGGAAAGAAGCCGTCGTGTACCAAATCTATCCCCGTAGTTTTAAAGACATCGGCGGCTTCACTACCGGAGCTCCCTGGTTCAAGGTAAACCCCAACTACGCCACCGTCAACGTAACCGCATAGGGAGAAGACCCGCTGCCTAATGTCGTCGACTTAATACTACTACGGCATATTACGCTCCGCTGGAGCTTGTGGGATCTTTTTATTGCCAGTTCTACCAATATTTCGGCCCTCCGGGCCTTTTCAAGGTCAAAAAAGCCCCAACGGGGCGCAAATATTGGTAGAAGATTCATGAACAAAGCGCATTATAGCTCCAGCGGAGCGCAATATGTACACGAACTTTATGCAAAATTTTAAAGTGACAAAGTAGTAGTAAGGAAAAACGCAAGCGATATTTTTTTTACCATAGAAAACACAAAGCTAAATTTTGACTCCGTGTAACTCTGTGTGAACCCCGTGAAACTCTGCGATTAAATAATCGGCTGATTTTGAAGATATAAGAATGGCAGACTGTTAGCCGGATTGTTGTCGGTTGTCGGTTGTCAGTTCGATTTTTATATCTTTGTCAGTAGTCATTTGTTGCGATAAAAAACTGAAACCGACAACCGAGAACGGACAACCCACAACCCACAACCACATGCACCACCAGGGCACAAACCACCTCCGAATTTGGCAAAAAAGGCCTGGCAGTGCGCTGACCGAGTCCTCCGATGCCGTTGTGGTGGAAGAACCTCTGGAAATAAGAATAAGTTATGGCGAGCCGGGCAGCAGGCGCACCGACAGCCTGGCCGTCACCATGCGCACCCCCGGCCATGATGCCGAGTTAGCCCTCGGTTTTTTGCTCACAGAAGGGCTCCTGGGCAGCGCGCAGGACGTAGCCGAAATACAGGAAATACCCGCCACCGCCGGCAACGAACCCCACGACAACCGCCTGCTGGTATCCCTACAACCACACGTGCGCTTCGACATGGCGCGTGTAGAACGGCATTTTTACACCTCTTCAAGTTGCGGCATTTGCGGCAAAGCCTCCATCGAACAGGTGCGCGCCGTGAGTTGTTATTATCCACAACCGGGATTGCCCAAGGTCGATGCCGCCGTGCTCAATCGCCTTCCCGAGTTGCAGCGCCTTTCGCAAAAGGTATTTGAAACCACCGGCGGCATCCACGCCGCTGCGTTGTTTGACGATGTGGGGCAAATGCTGCTTCTGCGCGAAGACGTGGGCCGCCACAACGCCCTCGACAAACTCATCGGCGCAGCTATGCTGCAACGATGGCTGCCCCTGCGCCGACATATCGCGCTGGTGAGCGGACGGGCGGGCTTCGAGCTCGTGCAAAAATGCGCCATGGCCGGCATTCCCATACTAGCCGCCGTAGGCGCTCCTTCGAGCCTGGCCATCGAATTGGCCGAAGAGTCCGGCATGACACTTATTGGCTTTTTGCGCGACGAGCGCTTTAATGTGTATAGCTGCCCCGAAAGGGTGGAATAGAGAGGAGGCGACTTGGCGATCCAAGCCTTAGTGGTACTTCGTGCCCTTAGAGCCTTTGTGGTAAAAAATCGGAATAAAGCGCTGTTTTTTTAACACAAAGACTCAAAAACCGCACAAAGGCACAAAGGCACAACTCTATTCGAACCTAAAGGACTATAAGAAAACAATAGTCCAATAGTCTTACAATAAATTTACGATGCAAATATTCTGGAATACAAGCATAACATTGGCCATCATTGTCCTAACCGGGATTGCTTGCACACCCCAACTGAGCACTCGTTTTTACACCAATGCCGACCTGGCGAAGCCTTCGTCATACGATCAGGCGAATACCGCCGGCCTGGGCAAACGCGATCCCTGCAGCAACTACCAGGCCTACATTCCCGACACACTGCATCTCGATCATACCCCTATTAAATACATACGGGTGAACATTCACTGGATGAACTCGAGCGACAGTCTCAGCAATTACAAAGGAGAAGAGGCCCGAAAATTCACCAAAGGCCTGCTGCATGCCGTCAACTACGACCTGGCAAAAAACGCCAAAATGCTGCTGCCCCGCCGCAATAACACGCCCCTCATCCCTACGCAATACCGGATGGTGCTCGCCGGTCGCCCCGGTAACCCCTCCGACGAGGGCATTTACTTCCACTACGACGATCAAATGTGTTACTATATCCACAAAGGCAAAAACGCCAACCTGTTTGATCGCAAGGTGATACAACGGTATGGCATACAGCTCGATACCGTGCTCAACATATTCATCATGCCCCACCACCCCGATAGCGTGGTTTCGGCTACCTACCAACCCGGCGGGGTAGGCGTGGCGCTGGGCGCCGCCGTAAAAATGGCTGGCCCCTACGAAAACCCCAAGCTCAGCTACTGGGATTTTCGCGGCGTGCTCAACCACGAAATCGGCCATATCTACAGCCTTTCGCACACCTGGGCCTTCAACGACGGCTGCGACGATACCCCGCTCCACCCCCAGGATTGCTTCGGCCCCAACGACCGCCCCGGCTGCGACACCCTGTTGTCCAATAATTTTATGGATTACGCCGCCGTGCAAAACGCCTGGACGCCCTGCCAGATCGGAAAAATACACCAGCGCATGGCCACCGCCGGAACAAAAACACGCGCCTTCCTGCAGCCTAACTGGTGCCAACTGCACGAAGACCGGCATATTTTCATTCGCGATACCGTCACCTGGATAGGCCATAAAGACCTCGAAGGCCATCTCACCATCGAACCCGGCGGAAAACTCACCATACGCTGCCGCGTAGCACTGCCGGCCGACGCTAAAATCACCGTAAAACCCGGCGGCACCCTCGTACTCGACAACTGCCGGCTCTACAATGATTGCGGCGATCAATGGCTGGGCATCGAAATCCAATCGTCGGGCAAAGTAGCCGGCACGGTAGAAGCCATCAGCCAACCCCTCATCGAACACGCCGTCCATGCCGTACAATAGCCCATAATTTTCTACCTTGTGGGAGAATTGCAACGGGAAACCATGAAAAAACACCTGTCTGTATTTGCGCTATTATTTGTGCTCACCCATCTCTTTTATATCCAAACCCGGCATGCCGGGTTTGTGACTGATTTTACCGGACTGGCAGCCCGTCTGGAGAGCAGCGACTGGACCGGCATTTTTTCGAGTTTCGGGTTTCCCGCCCCGCATCCTGTACTATTTTCCTTTTTTTATTTTTTTTATAAAATATTCGGTCATGATGGGCTGGGCTGGTACCTGGTGCACTCCACCATGCATGCCGGCAATGCGATGTTGCTTTTTATGGTAATGCTTCGCCTGTTTCGTTATTTCCGTCTTGACAATGCAGAATGGCCGGCGCTGGCCGGCGCCTTGTTTTTTTTGCTCTCGCCCAATCAAACCGAAGTAGTCGTGTGGCGGGTATGCTTCAACTACTTGTTGTCAAGCGCACTGGCCCTGACCACGGTGCTCGGTTTGTTGCGCTGGGCCGACCGGCAGTCTTCCCTGGATCTTTACCTGGCCCTTTTAGCTTTTACCCTCGGGCTTTTCACTTTTGAACTTACGCTGGTAGTTCCTTTTATCTGCACGGCGATAGCTGCCGTGCTGGCCGCCGAGCGCCGCCAACCCGCGTTATTGAGCGGCGCTTTGTTCCGGCTTATCTTGCCCCAACTGGCGCTGGTAGCCCTGTATTTTATATGGACAAAATGGAGCCTCGGCGTATGGGTGGGATACTATGGGGCAGACACCCACCTGCGTTTTCCTCTTGCCGACATACTGGGTAATTATTTCCGCTACGGACTCAAAACGCTGTTTTTTGTGCGTTTCATGGAACACCCTGCCAAGGAGGCCGTTTTTGGCGCGTTTAGCCGCCCGATGGTGCTATATCCTGCGCTGGCATTTGTAGCGGCCGCGCTGGCGCTTTGGATAGCGCGATTTCGCAGGCTATCTCCGCAATGGAAACTTGCCGGACTAATGCTCATATTATTTGGGGTAGCCTTATTACCCGTTATCAACCTGTATTTCAACTATTTACTGCATATTGAAAACGATCGTTACGGTTACTTCGCCTCAATGTTCGCCGCCGGCATGCTGGCGGCACTGCTGGTCATGTTGCCGCGAAAAGCATTCTATTCTGTAGCTGTAGTATACCTTATCATATCAGGGGTAGTATTGCACAGGGCCGTATCCTACTGGCGAACCGGTACCTGGTTACACCAATCTCTGCTGGCCGATTTCAGGTGGTTTGACCGCCCGGAGGTGTATGTACTCAATTTGCCCGACAACTATCAGGGCGCGCCGCTTTTCCGGGATTTCAACGAAGGAAAACATGCCCTGACCGATGCGCTGCGATACGTGCAACGCAAACCCTACGAGGGAAAATTGTACGAAGTAGCCCAATACAACCTTGCTAAGGCCGACGACGGCATCCGGGCAAGCTGGGCCGATTCAACCAAAACGCTTGTCGTCCAGTTTGAACAATATGGCAACTGGTGGTGGCGAAAAGGCATCGGCGCTTCTGATTATGAGACGGATAATTTTGTATTTGCCAGAAATGACTTGCAATACACGCTCACCTTCAAACAACCCGACCCCAATGCGGCCATCATCTACCAAAAAGCCGGTAAATGGTTTGTACTGGATAAACAGGTAGTAGAAGCCCCCCAGACAATCAAATCCTCAAATCCTCAAATCCTCAAGTAACCACTCCTATGTACGAAATCATCATAGGCAGCGTTTCGCTGAGTCTTCTCCATGCTTTGCTACCCAACCACTGGTTGCCGGTGCTTGCCTTGGGGCGTTCGCAGCACTGGAGCCAGTCGAGTACCGAACGATTGACATTAATAGCCGGTCTGGCCCATGCGCTCAGTACCATACTCATCGGGCTGCTTATCGGCTACATCGGCAATCAGGCCGCCGCCCGCGTGGAAACCTTCACACACCTGATCGCCCCGGCTATCCTGGTAGGCATGGGCATCTTTTTCATGTGGCGCCACCACCGCCACCATCACTTTCATTTTGAAGCCAAAGGACTTGATCCCAAAATGCCCAAGGGGCGTCTTGTTTTTCTTTTAATGACCGCCATGTTTTTTTCGCCTTGTCTCGAAATTGAAGCCTTTTTCCTGGCAGCGGGCGCTTACGGCTGGCCGTTAGTATTCCTGATAGCTTTGCTTTATCTGATAATCTCCGTTGCGGGCATGTGGACCTGGGTGCACTGGGCTTATCCACGACTTCTGCACCTCAATTGGCACCGGCTCGAACACAACGCCGGGCTCATCACCGGCGCTATGCTTGTCCTTACCGGTATATTGGGGTGGTTGTTGCATTAAAGCTATAAAACCGCATCGCTATGGTTAGTAGGGTTTAGCGATAGGGTTTAGCCAAACTGCGTATGCACTAAACCCTATCGCTAAACTGCGCATGCACTAAACCCTTCTAAACAGTTACAAAATCAAATTAAATTAAAATTGAGGCATATTCATATTTGTATTTTATGAATATTATTGTTAGCTTTGCCATTGTAGCGTTTCGCTACGGCATCTTGAGCATCATCTACTATCAAAAAAGGCAAATTTCAATTCAGTTTGCCGGCACTTGAAAAGTTTGGTACGATATTTGAATTCTTTATAATACGACAGCAAACCAAAACGCAATCGCTTGTCGTTTAAAGAACATTATAAACCAAAGTACTATGAGAAAGTCAAAAAACGAAACCGTCGTTCTGAAAAAAGGGAGAGGCAACATCCAACTCGACTATGCTGAATTGCGCAAAGCCGTTTTAGTGCTTCGGGCAATAAACCACAAGTTGCGCCAGCGCGTCATCGACTTATTGGAAGAACACGACAAGATGACCGTCACCGACATTTACATCAAGCTTCGCCTGGAGCAATCGGTAGCCTCCCAACATTTGGCTATTTTGCGTAGGGCGGGCGTAGTGATCACCGAGCGTCACGGGAAGTTTATTTATTATTCCCTCAACAAAGATCGCCTTCAGCAGATATCCAAGCTGATTGAAGAATTGGCCGCTTAAAAAGCGTCATTCCCCCCACATTACGGATTAATAGCACTTACGTCAACGGGTTCTGCGTCGTGATGCGGAACCGTGGCAATTTTGAAAAATCCGATAAATCACGCATATTTGCCTATGCCGTACCTGGCGAAAGGGAGGTCGGGTTGTCTTGCACAGCCTGGCAAATTTTGGTGCGGCTGTATGAGTAACCATGCATCTTTAGAGAAAACTCAAATTTTGGGAGACTATGAGAAAGGTTAAAACTGACCTTAACTACGAACAACTACACATGTCGTCAGAGTTGTTGCGGGCACTGGCCCACCCTCTGAGGCTTAACATTCTGGAATTTATTGACAAAAACGAAGAGATCAATGTCAATAAAATCTATAATGCCCTCAGGCTGGAGCAATCCATCACTTCGCAACACCTACGCATCTTGCGCGCGGCAGGTTTGGTAGAAACCAAACGCAGCGGCAAGTACATCCACTACAGTATCGACTACGAAAAAGTCAGGCAAACCGTAGAAGCCATCCGGCATTTTCTACGACCCAAAGAAGTATAATCAGCCCGTTTTAAGCCTGATCTTTTCCAGCATCATTGGCAGTGGCCTCGTCGGCGGCTGCCTCTCCTTCCAATGAAGTATCATCGGCAAGGCTTTCTGTTGTATGCTCAGGCTGAAGCGCTGCCTGACCCGCCTCCGTTTCTTCGTCGGGATGTTTGTGTTTAAAAAAGCTGCGCTGGAACAGCAGAATATAGAGCACGCCTACGGTAATGGAAGAATCAGCGATATTAAAGACAGGTTTGAAGAATTGGTAGTGTTGCCCGCCCCAAAGAGGGAACCAATCGGGGTAGACCCCCTCCACAAGCGGAAAATAGAGCATATCCACCACCTTGCCGTGCAGGAAACTCGAATAGCCGCCTCCTTCGGGGAATAGTTGTGCCAGCCCACCGTGATAAGGCGACTCCGAAAAAATCATGCCGTAAAAAGCGCTGTCAATGATATTCCCTATGGCGCCGGCCAGGATGAGCGAGAAGCTGATGAGCAGGCCAAAAGCGGCGCCTGAGCGCAAAAGCACCCGCAAATAATACACCAGAAAACCCACCGCTATTATGCGAAAAAGGCTCAGGGCCAATTTGCCGTATTCGCCGCCCAGGTTGATACCAAAAGCCATCCCGTTGTTTTCTACAAAGTGGATGCGCGCCCATGAAAATCCCAGGATATTGAACTCATCGCCATATTCCAGGTGCGTTTTTATCCAAATCTTCAGACACTGGTCAATGAGGAGTACCAGCGCTATTATTCCCCAAACGGCAACAGATTTTTTCAAGTTAATGGTCAGTTTGTGATATAATGGCTAATAAAAAAATATTAATCGTCGCTTTCGTCGTAGTCGTCAGACGTATCTTCTTCCAACAATTCCTCTTCTTCTTCGATCAATTCGTCTTCGCCTTCTACCCGGGGTTTGCTCCGCCTTACCAAAGCATTCTGATGCATTTCCGCATGGTTTTGGCGGTTGCGGGCAATATCGATGGCCATAAATAAGGCTTGGCGGAAAGACGAGGGGTCGGCTTCGTTTTGGCCGGCAATGTCGTAGGCTGTGCCGTGGTCGGGCGAGGTGCGCACCGCCGAAAGCCCTGCCGTGTAATTCACCCCGCTACCAAAAGACAGCGCTTTAAAGGGAATCAGGCCCTGATCGTGGTACATGGCGAGGATACCGTTAAACTTGTTGTATTGGCCCGACCCAAAAAAGCCGTCGGCAGAAAAAGGCCCCATCACCAGGATACCTCTTTTCTTCATTTCTACTATTGCGGGGCGTATTATTTTTTCTTCTTCATCGCCAATCACGCCGTGGTCGCCGGCGTGCGGGTTGAGCCCCAATACTGCGATGGTAGGCCTGTCTATGTCAAAATCAATGCGCAGCGCATCGTTCATAATCTGAATTTTGCGCATAATCAACTCTTTCGTAATGGCACGAGCCACCTGTCCTACCGGGAGGTGGTTGGTGGCCAGTCCTACGTACATGCCGTTGCTGACCATCAACATAAGACTTTCCTGTGCGCCCAGTTGCTGGGTGATATATTCGGTATGCCCCGGGAAAGCAAAACCGGCCTGCTGCATGGCGTGTTTATTGATGGGCGCCGTTACCAGCGCATCAATCTGGCCTTGCTTTAGATCCTGCACGGCGGCTTCCAATGCGCGATAAGCGTATTTTCCGCCGGCTTCAGAGGGTTTGCCCAGGGTGATATTGACATTTTCCTGCCAGCAATTGACAATATTGATCTTGTCGGTCACCAGTTGATTGACCGCTCTGATAGGGTGGATAGGAAAGTCGATATCCACAATATTTTTGTGATACGACACCACTTTGGAGGAGCCGTACACAATGGGGATGCAACTATCCAGGATTTTGGGGTGTGAAAGTGTTTTGAGGATCACTTCCAGGCCGATACCGTTCATATCGCCCATGCTGATCCCAACTTTTATCTTATTCATTACGTCGATATTTGTACTCGAAACGCAAAAGTAAACAAACAATACGGCGATTTCAGCGAGAAGTCGGGAATTCTATCGCCAATAAGGTACATTTTTACTCAATCTCTTGGCAAAGGCTGCCTATCTTTGCAGCGCTTTTTCGTAAGTAAATCACATTTTGAAAGCAAAAAAATCATACGGCCAGCATTTTCTCATCCACGAGCAAGTGGCGCAACGCATCGCCGGAAGCCTCACGGGCGCCGGCGCTTATCGCCACATACTCGAAGTAGGCCCGGGAAAAGGTATGCTGACGAAATATCTCACAGCACTGCCCTACGACCTCGTAGCCGTAGAAGCCGACCTCGATATGGTGGCGTACCTGCAGCAGCACTACCCCGCCGTAACGGTCCTATCCGCCGATTTCCTCCAGCTCGACATCACAAATTGCTTTCAGGGGGAACCTTTTGCCATTATCGGCAATTTCCCTTACAACATCTCCACCCAGATTCTGTTCAAGATGCTCGACTACCGGTCGGAGGTACCCGAATTGGTGGGCATGTTCCAAAAAGAAGTGGCCGAACGCGTGATCGCGCCACCCGGCAGCAAAGTATATGGCATTACCAGCGTATTGGTGCAGGCTTTTTATGAAGGCAAATATCTGTTTACGGTAGACCGCCGCAATTTTTCGCCGCCACCCAAGGTACAATCGGGCGTAATCCGACTGATCCGCCGCGAACAACCCTTGGTCACCGAATCAGAAGTGTTGTTTAAAAAAGTAGTCAAACAAGCATTTTCTCAACGCCGCAAAATGTTGCGCAATACGATGAAACCCTTCCTCGAAGGTGACCCCCTTCTGGAAGATCCCTTTTTTCAACAACGCCCCGAACAACTTTCCGTGGCCGACTATGTACAAATCGTGAAATGGATTGTGGAACGCTCCAAAGAAACCCTCATAAACCCTCATAAACCCTCATAAACCCTCATAAACATTAAACCATCAACATATGACTCTCGAAGAACGCATCATGGAAGATCTCAAAACCGCAATGAAAGCCAAAGACCAGGCTGCTATGCGCGGTATCAGGGCCATCAAGGCCGCCCTTCTGCTGGCCAAAACCGACGGCAGCGGAGACGCCATGACCCCCGAGCGGGAAATCAAAATACTGCAAAAACTGGTCAAACAGCGCAAAGAATCGCTGGAAATCTATGTGCAGCAAAACCGGGCCGACCTTGCCCAGGTAGAGCAGGAAGAAATTGCAATTATAGAACAATACCTGCCCAAGCAAATGGACGAAGCCGAACTGGAAGCCGCCCTGCGCCCCATCATCCAGGAAGTAGGCGCCACTTCGGCCAAAGACATGGGCAAAGTAATGGCCGCCGCCTCTAAAGCCCTCGCCGGCAAAGCCGACGGCAAGATGATCTCGGCAGTAGTCAAAAAGCTCCTCGAGTAGGATTCAACCCGCTGCTTTAGCTGCGGGTCATAGAAGCACAAAAAAAGGATTCAACCCGCCGCTTTAGCTGCGGGTCATAGAAGATGGCAAATATCACAACATCATGGATAAAAGATTCCTCAAGCAGCTAGGGCTGCGCAAACACAACGCCGGCACGTCTACCGGCATGGATTCAACCAACTCCGGCAAATACCTCCAATCCGCCTCGCCCGTCGACAATGAGTGGATCGGCAGCGTGAGTAAAACCAGCCGCGAAGAATACGACAAGGTAATCCAAAAGGCCGAAGAAGCCTTCCTGGTGTGGCGCGAAATACCGGCGCCGCGCCGCGGCGAAATCGTGCGCCAATACGGTGAAGAACTCCGCAAGCACAAAGACGCGCTGGGTCGACTGGTCTCCTACGAAATGGGCAAAAGCCTGCAGGAAGGTTGGGGCGAAGTACAGGAGATGATCGACATCTGCGACTTTGCCGTGGGCCTCTCGCGGCAGCTCTACGGCCTCACGATGCACTCCGAGCGGCCCCACCACCGCATGTACGAGCAGTGGCACCCGCTGGGCGTCGTGGGCATTATCTCGGCGTTTAACTTCCCCGTAGCCGTGTGGTCGTGGAATGCCATGATCGCCATGGTGTGCGGCGACGTATGCGTGTGGAAACCTTCCGAAAAAGTTCCGCTCTGCGGCGTAGCTTGCCAGAACATCCTGCGAAACGTATTGGAGGCCAATAATGTACCCGAAGGGGTGAGCAGCCTCATCAACGGCGACTACCGCGTGGGCGAATTTATGACCAAAGACCCCCGCGTAGCGCTCGTATCAGCTACCGGCAGCACGCGCATGGGCAAGATCGTGGGCGCTACCGTAGCGGGCCGACTGGGCCGCTCGCTGCTCGAACTGGGCGGCAACAACGCCATCATCATCACCCCCAGCGCCGACCTCAACCTGGTACTCACCGGCGCTTTGTTTGGCGCAGTAGGTACTGCCGGACAGCGCTGTACCACCACCCGCCGGCTTATCATCCACGATAGCATCTTTGAAGAGGTCAAGCAAAAACTGGCCAAGGCATACGGTCAACTGCGCATCGGCAACCCGCTGGATGAACACAACCACGTAGGCCCCCTCATTGACAAAGGCGCCGTGGACAACTACCTGCACGCCCTTCGCCAGATCAAAGAGCAAGGCGGTAAAATGGTCGTGGAAGGCGGCGTACTCGAAGGCGAAGCATACGCCAGTGGTTGCTACGTAAAACCCTGCATCGCCGAAGTAGAAAACCACTACCCCATCGTGCAGCACGAAACCTTCGCGCCCATCCTATATTTGATCAAATACAAGACGATAGAAGAGGCCGTCGCGTTGCAAAACGGCGTTCCACAGGGGCTTTCATCGGCCATCATGACCAATAACCTGCGCGAAGCCGAGCGCTTCCTTTCGGTAGCGGGCTCCGACTGCGGCATCGCCAACGTGAACATCGGCACCAGCGGCGCTGAGATCGGCGGCGCCTTCGGCGGCGAAAAGGAAACCGGCGGCGGCCGCGAAAGCGGCTCCGACTCCTGGAAAGCCTACATGCGCCGGCAGACGAATACGATTAATTACAGCGAGCAGTTGCCGCTGGCACAGGGGATAAAGTTTGAGTTGTAGCCAAGGGGAGAGGTAGAGAGAATTATTGGTTTTCTACCTCCCTCATTCCTTCCAAAACGGAATACTGGTAAAATCCCGGAAGATAAGCGCATCAGAGCCTTTGACCGTATCGCGCCCTAGTTTTGTTATTATAATCTGGTGTTCCCCACGGGGCAAATACTGCACGTCGAGTATGGTGTGCAGGCCCATTTCACCTGCATTGGGGTGTTTGTAAAAACGCAGATGCGGCTGTCGGAATATACTGTCGCCTATGCTTATTTTGTAAAGTGAAGAAAAACAAGCCAAACTTTCTGCTGAAAAATCTCGTTGAGCTGCTTTAGAATCACTATTGATATCAATAACAATATCAGAATGAATGCCCACCGATTTTGGAGGATTGACATCGGGGCATTTTTGTTTCAGTATTTTGTCATCCCTTTGAGGTAAATAACGTATAAACAACTCCACATATCCTTTATTTACGTATTTCGATGGAATACTGGCATTTCTGATCAGCGTTTTTTCCGGGAGCAGGTCGTCGTATTGCGTTTTCATCAACCCATACTTTTCTATATCATCGGGAAACCATACATGCGAGTCTACTTGAAGCGATAAAAGCCAGGCAATCAATATAATATACGGCACTGAAAACCAACCTACCCGCCTCCCCAACTTATTGTCTATCAAATTATAATACATGGGGCGATATAATGCCGACAAGGTGACCATGCCGTAAAGGCGATATACGGGATAATATATTTTTGAAAATCGCTTCAGGCGTTTTATCCAGCCCAAGGTGGCAAAATCGAGCATATAAACCCCTCCTGAAAAAAGCAGGAACACCACTGCCACAAGATTGACAATCTCAACGATACCGGAAGGCATAATATTGACGAGCAGTATAATAACCAGCGCCATAAAAGACAACCATAATCCTACGGAAATGATGACAAAAACGTTGAGAAAAGTAAACGCAAATACGAGGCTGCACAGGTTCTCCAGTTTCTCGATATAAGTATCAAAATTGCCAATTTTCTTTTGAAGAAATTGCCCGAATTTTGGCGTAAGCCGCAATTGCTCAAAATCGATCTCGCCGGAAACTGATCGCAAACCGACGGCACTTATCCAAAGCCCGCGCAAGATGACGTGCAAGATTAAATTGATAAGAATGACCAGGCAGGAAATGGTCAATACTCCCCATCCATAGGATAAGAAAGTGCCCATTTGCCCTACGCCGGCAATAAGCAAATTATTGGTATGCCGCATGGCGGAAACAGCTTCTAATGCGTTCAACACCAAGAAGATACTAAAGCCTGTAACTATAAGTTCCAACTGCCAGCTATCTTGTTGGATCTTGTCGAGCCATTGGCTGAGTTTGTTTTTTTTCGGGCTTGCCATACCGCGTTGTTAATGTCGTCGTCGTTTTGGAAAGGTGGCTCACAACTGCGCCTTAAAAAAAGCCAGCGTCCGCTCCCAGGCCAGCTTGGCTGCCGCTTCGTTGTACCGTGCCTGCGAGGTGTCGTTGTGAAAGGCGTGTTGTGCGCCTGTGTAGATATATTGCTCAAATTTAATTCCCGCCGTTTTCAGCGCTACTTCGTAGGCCGTCATACCGGCATTTACCCGCTCGTCCATTTCGGCGTAGTGGAGTTGAACGGCTGCTTTGATCCTGGGGACTTCGGTAAGCTCAGGCTGGCGGCCGTAAAAAGCGACGGCGGCTTTGAGCTTGGGGACGTTCACCGCCAGATTGTTCGCCATGGCGCCGCCCCAGCAAAAGCCGACGCAACCATAGCTGCCGTTGCAGTCTTTTCGGGTTTCCAGAAAATCAAATGCGCGTATGAAATTTTGCAGCGACTCCTCGGGTTTGAGGGTGGTAAAGAGCTGCCGCGCGTCGTCTTCATTGACAGGCGTGCCGCCGAGCGGACCAAGCGCATTGGGCGCCAGGGCAAGATAACCCGCTTTGGCCGCCCGCCGCGCCACGTCTTCAATGTGGGCGTTCAAACCCCGGTTTTCATGGATGACTACAACCGCCGCGTATTTTTTCTTCGCCGCCGGGCGAACGAGGTAGCCCTGCATTTCTCCGTTTACGCCGGCCCAGGTCACGCGCTCTTCGTGCAGGCCGTCGCCGGTAGTTTTCGCGGTAGTTGTACAGCCGGTTTCTATTAAGGGTAAAATGGTAAGGGCGGCAGCCATGCCACCGGTCAGTTTAGCCAACCGGTCGAGAAACTCCCTGCGAGGCAAGGGCTTGTGGGTATACTCGTCGTAGAGGTCGATGATGCGCTGATCCATGGTCTATTGTTGTGTTGAAATATATAATAGCATCTAAAGATAAAAAAATTCTTCCATCAGCGTTTAATCAGCCTGTAAGCAATACCCAAACTTAAAATCGCTATACCCGCCAACGAGGCGGTCTCTACCATCCCATCCGCAGTGCCCAGATCAGCTATCCTTTTGGAGAAAATGCCGTATAAAGCCCAGGCGATGACCAGCGCATAGGCAAAATCGCGGCGGCTCCACAACGCCCACACACCCAAACCTACAGCAGCCGCTATCACAACAACCGTCCAAAATTGAGGCCCGCCGGGCGAACCATCCCACCCCCAGTGAGTGAGTAAAATGCTCGCATTGGCAATGGTAGCCACCGACACCCAGCCCAGATAAACGCTAAAGGGCAGTCGAACAAACCAACGCTCCATGCCTGCACTGTCGGCCACCCGCAGGTAAATACCCAGCAGGGAACCCAGCAGCAGCAACATAACGAGCATGGAAAGACCGATCTGCAAATTGTGAAAAGCAAATATCCAGGCGATGTTGGCCAGGCAAGAGCCTACAAATAACCAGCCGATGTGGTGCAAAAAAGCCGGCGCCGATTTGTTGATAAATCGAGCAGTATAACCGACAAAACCCAGCACTAACAAGTATATCACTCCCCAGATGCTGAATGTGAATCCCGCCGGCGTGAACAGGGTGGGAAACATATCCGATACGCCGCCGGGCGTACGCCCCGCAATAGGCAGGGCATTGGCCAGATAATTCACCAATAGCACACCCGCGAAGGCAAGGATATTGGCAACGACAAGTAATGTGGACTTAGTAGCAGCCATGGTTTTTTGTTTCTTTCTAAAAGTAATACCCATTTTCATATATCCGGCCCTTTGAGACAGAAAAAAAATTCCACCAATCTTTCCTTACCTTTGGCGCCGCCAGTATGGCGCTTTTTGCGTTTTGGAAAACAAAAGAGGCCATGCCGGTTCTATATTCTTTCGTTTAATCTTATCCATTAATGTTCTTTTTTTATGAAAAACTTACTGCTTGTTTTTATGCTCCTACTGGCTGGCACAACGGCCTTTGCACAAAAGAATCAGAAGAAAACTAAACAACCGGAAGCCCAACCCGCTACCGTACTGAAAAACGGTATCGATAGCGCCAGCTATGCCTACGGCATCTTGCTCGCCGACCAGCTCAAGGAAATGGTGAGTAAAGTCTATAACGCCGATTTGGTCGTGGAGGCCCTTTCCGCTGTGATGCGCAACGAAAAAACAACCCTCCCACAAGCCGACGCTATCACGATTTTTCAAAGCTACGAACTGGAAATTCGGAATAAAATTGCGGAAATAGAAAAGGTGGAAGCCGAAGCGGCAAAAGCCGAAGGTGAGAAATTCCTTGAGGAAAACAAAAAACGCCAGGGTGTGATGTCCACCACCAGCGGCTTGCAATACGAAGTCCTCACAAAAGGAGCCGGCACGGTTTCGCCCCTGCCTACCGACCAGGTGAAGGTGCATTACCACGGCACCACGATCGACGGCACGATGTTTGACAGCAGCGTAGAACGCGGCGAACCGGTTACTTTCGGTCTCGATCAGGTTATCCCGGGCTGGACGGAAGGCCTTCAACTGATGCACGCCGGCGATAAATTCAAATTCTTTATCCCCGCCAACCTCGCCTACGGCGACCGCTCGCCGACCCCCAAAATCAAAGCCAATTCGGTGCTGGTGTTTGAGGTGGAGTTGATTGAGATTAATCCGACGGAGTGAGAAATAGTGAACAGTGAACGGCTCCCTGATCTGTTCACTGTTCACTGTTCACCCATTAAGTGCAGGCTATCAACCGGTATTTTAGATTTTGCATCCCAAAATGCGGTAACGTTTACTATTTTCCAGCCGTCCGACTGCTTTTCCATGATCCGGGTCTCCTGGCTCACCCTGAAATATTTCTTTTCTTTATCGGCGTTGTATTGTTTCCAAATCAGGTATGCCGTATTTTCATTAAAGAACTTCACTTGTGGAGTTTCTTTTTTAACAAAGGGGTGTATAATATTTTTTCCACCCTGGTAATATTTTTCAATCCACTCTTTACCCTGGGTATTTATCGCTTCCCAACCGATAGCGGCGTCATAGGTGCCATCGTCGTTATTCCATGCTTGCATAGCATATTTTTCGTGGCTCCAATTGTTCGTCCAGCAATCATAATCCCCGTCAAAAAAACACTTGGTTTCGTTCTCAATTACCTGCATGATTGCAGCGGTTTCAGCGGCTTCATCAAAGGCAGGTTTGGGTGTATTTTCCGTCTGTTTGTTTTCCGCTTGTTGGCAAGAAAAGAAAAGCAGAACTGTGCAGCAGGTAAAAATGGATGTTCCTTTCATTTTGATCTGTGGTTTAGTTAAGAAAACTGGGATAGGTTAGTATCAATCCAACCTAAAGATAAGAAAAGAGTCGGCTTATGTAGTCAATAAATTCGTGTGCAATTGGTAATATTTGCAAATTATTACCCGAAATATTGTAATGCATAAATGCGAAGGGCTAACAGAAAAAGAGAGGAAGAAAGCCCATGCCCCCTCCCTCTCTCCCTCCCCCACTCTCACTCTCTCGTCAAGTTTATATCCTGAGACTATACCCCAACTGCCCATAAAACGGCAGGGTCGGCGTCGAGGAAAAATCCTGCGACAATACTTTCCCGGCACGGAGATAGATATCGGTATTGCGGAAAGATACCCCTGTTTGGAGGCCGTAAAAGAAATTGCCGCCGGTGGAAGGCTCGTACCAGCCGTCTTTGACGCCAGGGAAATTCTCTTTGTAGGCATCGGAATGCCGGAAATGCGATACGATGGCTTTGTCGAAGCGGGCTTCGCCGGCTACGAACCAGTGCGGACGGTAATAACCCAGAGCGCCGCCGATTTCACAACCGAAATTTTCGAAACGCGCAAAGTTGTTTTCATAGCGGCGGAACAAGCCGCTGATATGCGTGGAGAATTGCAAGTTGTGGTACTCAAACCACCTGACCTGCGCGCCCAGGTTGGTTTTGAAGTCGTCGGCAAAATCCTCGCCGGAAGGCATTGAAAAATGTGCAGTAAGCACAACCGGTAAGGGACTGCCGGCGATTTTGTAGCCGTAGCCGATGCCGATGATGGCGCCGTGTTCTATGCCGATGGAGGCGCTGATGAGGTGCCTGTAGTCTTGCTGGGGGCTTCCCCAATTGAGCGTCTGCGCTTGGGCGCTTATTGCGAACAGGATGATGGTTATGAAAAACAGGAGCGATTTCATTATTGCAAGGATTGAAAATAGGTTAATAATGCGGGTTTTGTCACTTGGGTCCATACGTGGTCGACGGTGTACATTTCGGAGTGTCCGATGCCCGTTATTTCGAATAACTGAACCTGGTTAAACACAGCGCTGATCCGCTGTGCCCAGGATAGCTGGTAGGCGGTATTTTTTTCGGTGTAGATGAACAAGACCGGAACCTCGAATTGCTCCAGGCCGATAGAGAAGTCCGGTTCGTAGTCAAAGCCCGCTTTAAACAGGCCGGCGTTGCAAACGGCGCCGCTGCGCCAGAACAAATTGGGGGCGAGCACGCCTTCGCCGGTGATCTCGTTTTTGGAGGAATTCAGGGCTGCCTTGTAATCCAGTATCTGGTGCTCGTTTTTGTCGCCGGTGATGAACTGGTCGAGATAGGTGGCATCGTTGAAAGCTTCGCCCCAGATTTTGAATGACCTCGATCTTTTGACGTAGTCGACTACGTCGTCCCATCTTAGCCCGCCCGGCTCGGAGACGACCAGGCCGTCTACTTCGCCCGGGTATTTACCCGTGTATCCCGCGCACAGCATACCGCCCCATGAATCGCCAATTAGCATAACTCGCTGGTCGCTGCGGGTGCGGTAATGGGCTATCACGCCCCGTAGATCTTCGAAAAAAAGGGAGACCGCTTCTTCTTCCAGCGATTCGTAGTAATCTGCATCAAATCGCTCGGAAAGCCCCGACCCGCGCTGGTCGTAAAAGATGACCCGGTAGCCGGCCAGCGCCAGGTCCTTGATGTTTAGCAGCGACCGGTAGTCGGAGCCCGGTCCGCCGTGTACGACTACCAGCATGGTGCTGTCGGGGTGCCCGAAAGCTTCAGAATGGAGTGTAGCGCCATTTACCGTAATAGCGGGGATGGATGGATCCTCCATGACTGTTTCCGGCACGAGGTTGCCGGGATCATTAATGAGTTTCTCTTTTGTGCAGGAAGTAAGCGCACCGGTGAGGAGAAATACCAAAAGCCAATTTTTCGGTTTCATAATTCAACAGTTTAGTGATTTTAAGGCAAAGTTGAGGCGGCGACGGCCTCAAATCGACTCATCGTGAAGGATGAAACCTGATTACTGGGATTTTTTTTACCACAGAGGTGCACAGAGTTTCCACAGAGTTCCACAGAGCTATAAGTTGACTCCGTGTAACTCTGTGTGAACTCCGTGAAACTCTGTGGTAAATTAAAAAACGTTATGCTTCGATCCTCCCTTTCAAATACGTAGTCGGCGCATGACCGGTATAATTCCGGAAGTTGCGGTTGAAGGAGGCTTTTGAATTGAAGCCGCAATCGAAAGCCAGCGCGAGCAGGGTAAATTGTTGATTGGCGGGATCGTCGGCTTTGCGGAGAAATTCTTCTATGCGCCAGGCATTGATAAAGTCGTAGAAGTTTTTGTCGGCCCGGGCATTGATGACTTGAGAGAGGTGGTTGGGATGGATATTCAACAGTTTGGCCAGTTCGCCCAGGGTGAGTTCGGGTTCCAAATAAGGTTTTTCGCGCTGCATCAATTGCACCAGTTGTTCGTACAAGCTGACCGCCATCTCGTCGCTGAGTGACGAGCGCTGGTATTTAGCAGTAGTGGCCAGGTTAGCTACGACATCCGGCGCTTCCTGCGCCTCCTGTTGCAGCGCCAGTCGGGCGTGACCGAAAATATCGGCCTGCTGGATGCCGAAGTAGCCCAGCAGGATGACAAACACCGAGGTAGCGGCATAGATAAACCGGTCTTCGCTAATAAACCACACTACAATCCAGATAATCCCGATACCGATAAGCAGGTACAGCAGCCAGTTGAATTGTATGCGTTCGGTATTGGAAAATTCGTTTTTCAGGTTTTTGCGATAGCGAATCAGCATGCGCAGCGTAACAGGGATATACACCAAACCGGAGAGATAAATCCCCGCCAGGTTCATCATCAACTGCGTTTCGTAGCCTTTACCCCGCTGCCTGAAAACCTCTACCCTTTCCGCTTGCGGGAGCAAAAAGAAACTGCCGAATAACACCACAAAAGAAAACATGACGGGTAAGAAGTGGAGCAAATCGATTTTTTGAAAGTTTATATTCCGGATGCTGTAGTTGGTATAAAGAAAAAGAAAGGGGCCCTGCATCAGCGGCAGGGGCATGCCGATCACCGTCAGCGTGGGATTATCAATATGCGCTCCGCTATACACCATGCTATAGCCAAACAGGACATAACCCATGCTGGCCAGCCAAAATGCCAGGAGGTAGTCGTGCGTGACCCGGCCCCGTTTTGTCAGCAGCACAACCGACAAGAACCAGGCGATGATGTTACCGGAGAGGAGGAGGGTTGGCATTGGGAAATGGTTTAGGCTAATAATCAAACTTGCTAAATAGCATCATTTAACTCCTTCAATTGTATCCTTATATACATTCACCAATTTATGTGATTCGCTCATTTGAATAACATCTTCCCAACAAGAATTGATCAATCTGTGAAATTCTTTCATGCTCACATTTCCAATTTTAATATGTATCACTTTGGGAGGTGGGTCCTTAAATAAAATTCGATTAGAAAAATCACTATCCTTTGAAATGATAGTCAAACCATTTTCTTTAGCATATTCCCAAATTAGTTTATCTTTTGCCAATGGGTTAATATCCATCTGATGAATATATTCAGATGTGTTCCACAATGCAAAATAATAGGGAAGATTTACGTCTATTAAATACTTGGCCATTCCTTTAAGCAGCTATTTCTCTGATCTTATAGTTCTTATTCATCAGTTCTAGCGCAAATTGTTGACAGGCCTTTATATCTTCTTTTTCTAAGACTGGATATTGCTCCAGTATTTCATCCTCTGAGGTTCCATTAAATAAGAATTCCAATACTGTTTGTACCGTAATTCTCATACCGCGGATTGTTGGTTTCCCGTTGCACAACTCATCATCTATAGTTATTCGATCGAATATATATTCCATACCAATTAGTTTTATGTTAACCTATGCAAGTTACAAATTCTCATAAACAGGTGCTCAAAATTTTTTAAAGCGCCTTCAAAACTTGTGCTGAAGGCCTAATTTAACCCCCCTTCCCCTCTCAGCACTCTTGCGCGCCGCCTCCAGTATTTCCACCACCAGCAGGTTGTTTTCCAGCGAAGAGAGGTCGTAGGGCGGTAGGGTGATTTCGTTGTTGATTACCGCTGCCAGCAAGGCGAAGGGGTCGTCGAGGGGGGCTGGCCTTTCTTGCAGCTTGTAGGTTTCTTCCTGGAAGCCGTCGTAGCCCTCCGCCACGCGCAGGCGCAGGTCGTGGCGGTTGTCGGCGTAAATGGCGCCCGTGAGTCCGTAGATTTCCATGTCTTTTCTGCCGATCGGCCAGTTCCAGGAGGCCTGGATAATGACGGAGGCATCGTCGTACGACAAGACTATGGTAGCTTCGTCGTCTACTTTGGGGTTGTTTTCCGGCTGTAGCTGCTGGGTGACGGCGGACACGGTGTGGGGGCGCTTGCCGTCCAAAAGCCAGGCAGCCAGGTTCGCGCCGTAGCAGCCAAAATCGGTAATGGCGCCGCCGCCGTTTTGGACCGGGTCGGTGAGCCAATCCAAAAACTCGCTGTTTACGCCGATCTTTTTGGGGCCCCGGTGCCCGTCGCGTATGACTGCTTTGCGCAAATCGCCGACGGCGCCGGCTTTCAGCAACTCATAGGCTTTGTGGTTGCTGGGGTACCAGGTGGTTTCGTAATTAGTAAGCAGATGGATGTGGTGTTTTTTCGCCAGGGCGGCCATTTTTTGGGCGTGTTTCACGCTTACGGCCAGCGGTTTTTCTACCATCACGTGGATGCCCTTTGGCGCAGCGATCTCCACCACTTCCAGGTGCTCGTAAATAGTGCCGAATGCTGCAATCGCCTGGGGTTGTGTGGCGGCGATCATTTCTTCGAGGGTGTTATACACCTTGTTGCGCGGAAAGTTGTGTTGCTCGCAATACCGCTCTGCTAAATCCCGATTTGGTTCTGCAATGCCCACTACCTCTATATCTCCGCGGTTTTCACGACCCAAAATCCAGTGCACATGGGTATGCGTCAGGCCCGCTACGCCAATTTTCAAGGGCGCCTTTTGGGCCGAAGCAAGCGGTAAGGCGAATAGAATCATGCTAAAAAAAACGAGTAGTTTAGACAACATAACAAGCGGTTTAATCAAACCAAAAATACTTCCACTGCGGGATGCCTGAATCTGATAGGGAATACCTGACCTGATTTAGCCTTTGTGTGTTTATTTAATCAATTCCAAAACAACAACCGAATGCGGAGGCATATTTACCGTCAATTTGTTATTCGAAAGCGAATAGTCCTTAAAGGATTTAGGCGTAACTTTCGTTGGACTTTCAAAAGTATTGCCTTCCTGAACCCTGGCGGCAGTCAAGATTCTTCCGGAAATAGTTTTCGCTTGATAACCATTAATATCTATTTCCACTTGCTGTATTTTGGTATTGTCAATATTGGTCAAAGAAATGTGCATTTTGCCGGCCCCATCTATTGAAGCCGAAATAGATACAGCAGGAATTCGCTTACCATCCAACACAAAATCACTGGAAATCACCTCTACCGGCGCCATCAACGCGTCCTGATGAACTTTGTACATTTCCATTACGTGATACGTGGGTGTTAAAATCATTTTATCCTCTTTGGTCAGGATAACCGATTGGAGCACATTTACGGTTTGCGCCAGGTTGGCCATTCTCACCCGATCGGCGTGGTTGTTAAACACATTGAGCGTAAGCCCGGCTATCATCGCATCCCGAATCGTATTTTGCTGGTACAACTGGCCTTTCCCCTCCGGGTCCGTATCGTACCATCCTCCCCATTCATCCACGATCAGGGCGACTCTTTTCTCGGGGTCGTATTTGTCCATTATTTCGCTGTTTTTACTTACAAAACCCTCTATGAGCCAGGCCTGTTGCATGGTTTTGAAATACTGCTCGTCCGTAAATGCGGATGAAGAGCCTTTATTGCTCCAGTCGATCACCGAATAATGGTGGATAGAAATGCCTTCAAAACGCCTGGCCGGCACGTTTTTCATAATGTCTTCCGTCCAGTTATATTGCCCCGAATGGCCGGGGCCCACCGCTATCCGGAATAGTTTTTCGGTGTTGCCGTAGCTGGTCATGGCCGTGGCGTATTGCCTATACAGGCTGATGTAGTGGTCTGTCGACATATCGCCGCCGCAGTCCCACGATTCGTTGCCTATTCCCCAATATTTTACGTTCCAGGGTTTGTCGCGCCCATATTTTGCACGCATATCGGTCAGGTAGCTGGTTCCGTTGGCGTGGTTGGTATATTGCACCCACTCAACCGCTTCCTGCACGGTTCCGGAGTTCATATTTACCGCCAGATAGGGTTCGGCGCCAAGCAATTCGCACATATTCAGAAATTCATGGGTGCCGAAACTATTGTCTTCTCTGATATTGCCCCACGACAAGTTTTCGATATGCCTTCTTTCGTTTTTCGGCCCTATGCCCTCCTTCCAGTGGTAGGTATCGGCAAAACAACCGCCCGGCCATCTCAGATTGGGTATTTGTAAATCTTTAAGTGCTTTGATCACATCATTTCGAACACCACCGGTTTGGGGAATTATTACATTGTTTTCACCTACGTATATTCCGTCATAAATGCACCTGCCGAGGTGTTCGGCAAAGTGACCATAAATGTGTTTGCTTATCTGTGTTTTAGCATCGTCTGCATGCAACACTACTTTGTTTTGGGCTAATGACAACATGGACCAAAATCCACATACAATTACCAGGATGAATTTTTGCATGGCGGTTTGTATTTGTTTTGAATAACTGTTTTTATAATCCTTTTTCCGGATCATAGCCTTAAGATAATTAATGCAAACAAATTTACTTATATAACACCAGCTATCATTCAATTCTTTGCTATTTGACCACGCACAAGATTTGAGGCGGTGAATCAAATACCGTCAAAACAAAACACACCCCAAAACATGAACCGTTTTTTTGCACCTTTGCATGGCTACAGTACCATCGCGCAATGGAGTTGAGTAAGAATCATCATTTTTAGTAAAGAAAATCATTTTCCCAATTGAACTTTTTGGCTATTTTGCTTTTATGTTAACATAAAAAATAGATCTAAACATGGACAATAACAAAAGTTCAACGGGTGCTACAAGTAGCCATACCAACGGCGAAAGCAAATGCCCGTTTACGAGCGGCATTCTCAAAAGGGGGGCCGGCGGCGGCACGAGCAACCGCGACTGGTGGCCCAATCAGTTGAAACTGAACATCCTCCGCCAACATTCCTCCTTGTCTAACCCAATGGGCGAGAAGTTCAACTACGCCGAGGAATTCAAGTCGCTTGACCTGGACGCCGTGAAGAAAGACATCTTCGATCTGATGACGACGTCGCAAGACTGGTGGCCGGCCGACTATGGCCACTACGGGCCGTTCTTCATCAGGATGGCGTGGCATAGCGCAGGTACTTACCGCATCCACGACGGCCGTGGCGGCGCCGGCAGCGGCACGCAGCGTTTTGCGCCGCTCAACAGCTGGCCCGACAATGCCAACCTCGACAAGGCCCGCCTGCTGCTCTGGCCGGTCAAACAGAAATACGGTAACAAAATTTCGTGGGCCGACCTGATGATCCTCGCCGGCAATTGCGCCCTCGAGTCGATGGGATTTAAAACCTTCGGTTTCGCCGGCGGTCGTGAAGATGTGTGGGAACCGGAGGAGGACGTCTATTGGGGCGCTGAAGCCGAGTGGCTGGGCGACAAGCGCTACAGCGGCGACAGAGAACTCGAAAACCCCCTCGCCGCCGTTCAGATGGGCCTTATCTATGTGAACCCGGAAGGCCCCAATGGCAATCCCGATCCAATCGCAGCAGCCCGCGATATTCGCGAGACTTTCGGCCGCATGGCGATGAATGACTATGAAACCGTAGCGCTTATTGCCGGCGGGCACACCTTCGGCAAAACCCACGGCGCCGCCGATCCAGGCAAATACGTGGGCGCCGAACCCGCAGGCGCGAGCATTGAAGAGCAAGGCCTCGGCTGGAAAAATACATTCGGCAAAGGCAACGCTGGCGATACGATTACCAGCGGCCTCGAAGGAGCCTGGACCTCCACGCCCACGAAGTGGAGCAACAACTTTTTCTGGAACCTCTTCGGCTACGAATGGGAATTGACCAAAAGCCCGGCCGGCGCACACCAGTGGATTCCGAAACATGGCATGGGCGCCAATTCGGTACCCGATGCCCACGATCCCTCGAAACGCCATACGCCCATCATGCTGACGACAGACCTCGCCCTGCGATTTGACCCGATCTACGAGCCAATTTCAAGACACTTCTACGAACATCCGGACGAGTTTGCCGACGCGTTTGCCCGCGCCTGGTTTAAGCTGACCCACCGCGATATGGGCCCCCGCGCTCGTTATCTCGGCCCCGAGGTGCCCAAGGAAGAGCTAATCTGGCAAGATCCCATCCCGGCTGCTGCGCATGAGTTGATCAACGAGCAGGATATTGCTGCCCTTAAAGCTAAAATACTGGCTTCCGGACTGTCTGTGTCCGAACTGGTATCGACTGCCTGGGCCTCCGCATCTACGTTCCGCGGCTCCGACAAACGCGGTGGCGCAAACGGGGCGCGTATACGCTTATCTCCGCAGAAATACTGGGAGGTTAATAATCCGGCTCAGTTGGCGAAAGTGCTGCAGGCGCTTGAAGGCATTCAAAACGAATTCAACAGCGCCCAATCCGGCGCCAAGCAGGTTTCGCTCGCCGACCTGATTGTGCTGGGCGGTTGCGCAGGTATTGAGAAGGCGGCCAAGAATGCCGGCCTTGATGTAAAGGCGCCCTTCAAGCCGGGCCGCGCCGATGCATCACAAGAACAAACGGATGTAGAATCATTCGCCGTCCTGGAGCCGGCCGCTGACGGGTTCCGCAACTACAAAAAACCTCAATACGCCGCAACGGCGGAGGAAATGCTGGTTGACAAGGCGCAACTGATGACGCTGACGGCCCCCGAGATGACGGTGTTCGTTGGCGGTATGCGTGTGCTGAACACCAACTACGATCAGTCCAAACACGGCGTTTTCACCAAACGCCCGGAAACGCTCACCAACGACTTCTTCGTCAATTTGCTCGATTTGGGCACGACCTGGAAGGCAACTTCGGACGCTCAGGATGTCTTTGAGGGTCATGATCGCAAGACCGGCGAACTGAAGTGGACGGGTACCCGCGCCGACCTCATTTTCGGTTCAAACTCAGAACTCCGGGCAATCGCCGAAGTGTATGGGTGTGCAGACTCCCACGCCAAGTTCGTACACGACTTTGTAGCGGCATGGAAGTGTATGGGTGTGCAGACTCCCACGCCAAGTTCGTACACGACTTTGTAGCGGCATGGAACAAAGTGATGAATCTCGACCGCTTTGACCTGGCCTGATTTTAATAATAGGTAACTGTTTAGTAGGGTTTAGTAGGGTTTAGTTTTTACCTTTCTAAATAGTTACGAAAATAGTGCTTCAACGTGAAGAGGTGGTCTGTTAAAAGGCCACCTCTTTTTATTATAAAGACAAAACCATCAAACAATCACTTGAATTCATCAATAAAAGTAATGACCTCTTCCCAGTAAGCCTCTTTATCTGCTGTGGCCATCAGGGCGTGTCCGCTATTTTCAAAAATCACTTTTTTCACATAAGAAGATCCGACCCGCTGCTCGATGTCGTCGGCAAGTTTGGGCGGGCAGATAAAGTCCCATTTACCAAATAGCAGCAAGGTTGGCACGGTAATTACCGGCATACCATCCGACAGTTGTTGTCCTTGAAACAGCCACCTTGCCACAGCGGAAGGAAGCGGATTGTAGGGAAAAAACATTTGACCAACCGGAAAGTTGTTTTCCTGATAAACGGCATATATATCGCCAAAAGTCAGCAATCCTTGAGGTAACTCCGGTATGAGGTTTTGGGCTTGGCCTGCATATTCATTAATTTTTCGGCTTTGCTCCTCCGTAAATGGAATAGTCAAATCATCGCAGTACGCTTTGATATTCGTCCACTCGGAGACGTGGCGTCCGGCGGCAATTTCAACACCTGCCTTGTCGAGCAGCATTTCCACGGCGTACTGGTTCAGCAGGGGGATGTTATGCGCCCCTGCCGACTGTATCCATCCCTTCACGCTTTGCTGGTTGTTGCCTTTTTGCAGAAAAGCGGGCACGAGGAAGCCGCCCCAGCTATGTCCATTCACAAAGATCGAAATATCGTCGCCATAGCGGTACTTGAGCAACACCACTACCTTCTCAAAGTCTTCAATGAACTGTTCTACCTTGTCGTAGCCGCCGTTCACACCGCCCTGCGAGGCGCCGCCGTTGCGTTGATCCCAGTATACCATTGCAAATTCAGGTTCGACGTGGTTTTTCACGTAATCGCTGCGGTATACGACGGCATCACCGCCGGGGCCACCGTGTATCATCATTAAAAAAGTTTTGCTCGCCGTGTTGCCGTGCACCCGGATAGGCATAGAAGCCTTGTCGTTTTCCAGAAAAAAAACATCGTGGGCGGCAGTGGAAAGGGTAATTTCTTCTTTTTGGCAACCCGGCATCAGGGCAATAGCCATGATAACAAAGACTGAATACTTCATTTTTTCTTGTTTTTGACGTTTGGATTGGCATTCCAGAACCGGGTAGGCGAATAGGCTATGCCTACCTCAACAGTGGGTCGCAGGTAGATGAAACTATTATAGGGAAACAAACCCAGCAGGCTGATTTTGCCATAGGTTTTCAGCGGGTTTTTCTTTTTTATCGAAAAATTGTAACCGCCGCCGTATGAGAAGGAAATCAAGGCGTAGTTGTAACCCGCCAGCGTTTTTTTATCCACGATACCCTCGTCTGAAACAGTATAAGTCTCCCTGCCCAAAAATGTGCGGCTGTAACCGGCGCCCGGCGCCATCTCCCAGAACCATCCGCTAGCCTTTTGCCGCCTTTTCTGCCACTCGATGAGCAGGAAGAAATTGTCGTGAAATGTGGTGTGGTGGTAATAACCGAGATTAGCGCTGAGGTAATATTCACTTGAAAAAGTTTTAACCCCCTTTCGTTTTGCCTTTTCAATTTGAATGACCTTGTACGGTAGCTCAACGCCGATTTTGAAACCTGGATAAGCGACGGAGCCAAGGTAAGCAGCCTTGATGGCGGTTTTTGGTATCTGGAGCCCAGTGCCGGGCGCTTGCGCCTGCAGGAAAATGCCCTGAATTGCCAGTAACAACAACAAACTGATTTTTTTCATAAACCTCATTTTGGTGAAAACATAACACAAAGTTGAGCAAAGATCGGGCGAGTGTTGTTCCAACTTATAGTTTTGAACATCAATTTTGTGTTATGACGCACAGAAAATTCAAGGCCATGACATCAATAGCAAACCGAGTTTGCCTTTGGAGCGCAGCAATTTTCGGCGGCATCTACTATTTTGGAACACCAGGCGGCCCATTGGGCCTGCTGATGGCGGGGTTCCTTGGCTGGCTGCTCGCCAAATCGTTGGTGGAAACAAGAGGCTTCGGCTGGGCCTGGTCTATCCATTTTTTGCAGGATGTTGTGATTTTGTTCGCTTTTCTGGGGAAATAATAATTCGCTCTCTTTTTTTTTAAAAAAATTGACAATCAACAACTTGATTATTTATCGAAATTTTGAAGCATTTTTTGAAAAAAGATATTTGCAGCCCCCTCAAACGAGGCGATTTCTTAAATCATACCCTACATTGACAAAAGTCAGAACCTGGCAGCCCTGCGGGCATGAAATTTGTATCAAAATCAGCTCGCCATGAAATCGCTAGTTTTGTACTATTCCCAAAAAGGCAGCAACCGCTACCTCGCCGAAAAAATTGCCCAGGAGCTGCAATGCGACATCGAACCCATCCGCCCCAGAGTGGATGCGCTGCTGCTTATGATCATGGGCTTGCACTTGGGCAACAAAAAGCTCCTGCACGACGTGGGCAGCTATGACCTCATCATCCTGTGCGGTCCGATTTGGGTAGAACAGTTCATCGCGCCGTTCAGGTCCTTTGTAAAAAGTAATTTCAACTCAATCAAAAAATTGGTTTTTGTGACTTGCTGCGGCAGCAGCTATGAGCAAAAGGACGAAAAATATGGACATGGGCGCGTTTTCAACAAGGTAAGGGAATTGCTAAAGGAAAAATGCACCCTTTGTCAAGCCTTTCCAATCTCCCTCGTCTTGCCCGCCGACAAAAAAGAGGACGGAGAACTTAAGATGAAAACGCACCTGAACGACGAGAATTTCAAAGGAGAAATCGCCGAGCGATTTGAGGAGTTTATCAGGGTGGTGAAAAATTATTCCTCGCACCGCCAAGTTTTAGACATGGCTTGAGTTCGGGCGCCCCCCCAAAAGCGGAATAAATGATGACCATAATTACATAGGGGCGGTGAAGATGAGGGGGGCTAAGTCATGTCAACTTCTCGTGTAACTTAACATTTTGGGAATCCGTATTTCCATTTTTCAAGAAATGGGGAAAAATTTTTTCCGGAGTTATTATTTCACGCAATACTTCAGTAACGAGTATTGATCATGACCAATACCCGTTACTGCAATAAGTACCTCTCGCCGTCAAAGATAGACGTGTACAATTTCATTTAAATTGAGGTGTAATATTATTTTCCAAATACCACAATTCCAAACCTGCATGGATTCCTGTCGCAATCTTCCATTTTAACCCAAAGCCGAAAGCTTCCTGACCAATTCGGACTAACTGATACCATAGGCTTATCATCGTTTTTCCTGTCGCAACCTATTAGATTATTGTTCTCGTCAAACAAGCACAAATCGATATCACCGCAATCTTCATCGCAAGCTGCGGCAATAACATAAGACCAACCCTTTTTCAAGGAAAAGTAATAATTGTCATACGAATCATCATAAAGGCTTGCATATTTCGCATCGTGGGTAATTTCATAACCCTGATCTATCAATAACGCGCCAATGATCAATAATTGACCTTCTTGAGCCTTTAAACCTGTGAATAGGAGACCAAACAAGAGCCCACACATTGCAGTGATACTCTTCCGGGTTATTTTTTTCATATAATGTTTTTAATGGTTATAAATTGTCAATCGCCTCTTGCAAAGCAATGCAGTAGGTTTCGTCAGGGGTGTCTGTACAATCAAACTCTGCAAAGATCTCCATCAGGTAAACCTTCAAATTGAGTGGAGTATAATTCAGATCTCCCCTCATATAAAGCCTCAATTCGGGCTGGGCAGCCTGAGATTCATCGATTATTTTAAAAATAGCAGTGGCGTGTTCACAATTCATATTCCCCAGCATAATCGACAAATGGCTTATTCCGTTTATTTCGTTTTCCAGGCAGTTATCGCCTTTATTGGGCGGCCAATTTTGCAGGTATTGCCAGCATGGGATAATATCGTTGGCGCTTCCGCCGCATATTGAGGTATACGCGGTGTTGCCCCAAGGCAATACATCTTCGGTATAGTGGTCACAAGTGCTCAACGTAGGTATGCCGCAGGAGCGAGGAGATATTTTATCAGGGGTACCGGCGGCAATACCGGCTGTAATGAGTCGTTTATTGGCGTCATACGTACATTGTTGGCCTGGGTTGTCGGCTTCTTCCGGCGCCCACCGGATTTCGTAGGTTGCGCCATAGTGATATGCCTGTGCTGCGGGGCCGCAGTCGACCCACATTCCACACATCTCTGTTTTGCCGTCAATATCCGTCTTATATTCGCATGGGCAATCCGGTAATTGAGCATACCAGGCCGAACTTCCTCCGACAACCGTTGAAAAGCCATCTTGATCAATAAACAACCTGCCGGTGCCGTTGCTTATCCAAATACCTTGCGGGTCGCCGAAATCATCAAGCATCAGATTGGCAACCTGTATATTTTCGATACCATTATTGACAAATGTGCCGGAAACAACTAATACCAATTTAGCCTGCAATCCGGTAGTTGAATTAATCTCATTGACTTCAATAAATACGGAAAAGGAACAATCTTTTCCAACGATGTAACTTCCTACGGCTTCGCCATGCTGTGTGCCATGTCTGTAGTCCACCGTGATTTCAAAATCGTTTTGATCGTATAAGCGAACAAAAAAATCTTGTGTGACGGAGCCCGGAGTATCGCCTGCGGTACTATTAGCCAAAACGCAAGTAGATACAACGTATTCATTTTCCAGTTTTGGAGGGGTAGCCCCTCCGTTAATTTGAAGGCCTAAATTGACGAGCGCATCCAGGTTTTCCGCTGAGATCAGGTCATTGATAGCAGGTGTCAAACCATTTTCATCAACCTCAGGCGACGAGTTGTCAATTTCGCAACTGCCGGCTGCAAACAAGCAGGTTAGTGCGATCAAAAAGGTTAGGTAACGCATATTTTATTGGATTTTAGATGATTGTCATTTTACAATCAGCGTATAGATGAGCGTATCGCTTTTCCCATAATAAGCTTTGGCAATTTCACGATAAGCTTCGATACGGAGTTTTTCCAGTGCAATCTGGTCGGAGTAGGCTTTTTGCATAAAAGCCCAACGCTCACGGTGCTGTTCGTTAACTTTAGGCCCGATTTCGCGGATGAGTTTAAGGGATTCATTGCGGCAAGTGGAGTTGGGGTCAACCAGGGCCAGTATGTCTAGCGCGCTTTGATAACGCATAGCGGCTATTTCAGCGGTTGCAGCCTGTACCATGCGCTGACAGCGGTCTTTTTGAAATTCTGCAAATAAACCTGCCATTTGCTGCTGTACTTGATCGAAGCAATCGCCTGCTTCCCTGGGTATTTGACCCAATGTATTTAACGCGGCGGCAAATTCTCTGCGTTTTGCAAGGGCATTAGCTTCTGATCTTATACTTTCACAGTTTTGGGTATAATAAGCATTGATTTTTTGCCCCAATGCAGTAAAAAATTGTTCGTATTGTTTGCCCTGTGTAGGTATATTGCTAAGCGCATTGGTCATTGCCGCTTCGCGGGTTGTACCGCTTCCTGTTATAATTTGAGCGCAGGATGATACCACCAGCCCATTGCTAACCTGCTTGGCCACCAATGAAAACTCTATTTTTAGAGCCGTAATATTGGTAAGTCCCTCCATGACAGCTTCATCATATACATTGAATTTTGGAAAAATTCCAAAGTTGTGACCGCTTTGCGAAGCGATATAGCCATATCGATCCAGCAGGAGGGTGATTTTTCTGCCGGCCATAGCGCTTTGCGTTTCACTTAACTCCTTTACCTCCGTGTCATAAAGGGTCAATGCAATAGGAGGAACTTCTGATTGTGCTTGTATCGTTGCAAAAAATCCCCAAAGGAGGAAATGAACGCTGATAAGTATTCGAAGAAGATTGGTGCAAGTATGATACATGGCGTCTGGTTATTGTAATATAGTAATGATAAGTTTGTTGCCGCGAATAAGCTCTTCGAGTTGAAACTTGTCGCCTTTCTCCGTTTGTTCGCCGATTTTGCGGATAGCTCTGCGCATAACACGAGAAAAATTATTGATATCGTAATTCATACCGTCTTTGTCGCGAAGGGGAATTTTGATATACCTGAAATCAAGCAGACTTGCGCTTTTGCCTCCCATTTTGTAATTGTTTTTATAGGCGTTCTGCTTAACCCAATCTACAATCAAATCGGAAACATAATCGCCGTCTTCACCCGCCTCGGTTTGCAGTGTAAACGGGCAGCCCTCTTTGATTTCAATCCGCACTGCAATACTCCTGCCTACGGAGTTGACGATGATGTTGAATTTTTCCTGAAGTGCGTTTAAGTAGGTAGTCATGGCATTATTTTTGGCCAACGCACGTTGGGCCAACACCGCATAATCGGTAGTGTTAAAGGGATCAGAACTGATAAGCCCGGAACTTAAAATGGATTCGCCGCTGTATTTATCGTTGGTAGCCAGAAGGATATCTACTTTTTTGCCATACTTATCATTTTGGACGTGGATTTCTGCAAGGACTTCAAGTTCCGCCGGTGAATTATCAATGACGTCTTTAAAAAGGTCGCGCCAATTTTGGAAACCGGTCACGCGGTCCGTAGCATTGATTTTCAGCGCTTCCACAAAATCAAAAGTAGTAAAGCCCTGTTTGTCAAAGGCAGCTCTGATTTCGTTGAGTATGGCCCGGTAGGCAAAGTCCGATTCAACTTTGGCCCGCATATCCTCGTTTTTGCTCGTCCAGGGCACTACCATAATTGTAGGCTGGATTTGCAAAACTTCTTTATCGGCTTCCTGCGCATTTAACGCTGTCTGAAACAAGAGCCCGGGAAAAATCAAAATACAAAGCGGGAATAGTATTTTTTTCATCAAAAGCCGAATTTTCTGGTTACATTAGATTGTTCCAATTCACGACGCAGGGCAAAGACGTTGATTTCAAGGGTTACCAGTATCGTTTTTTGACCGGTGCGTTTGTCTTTCTCCGCTTTACTCGCCATTGGGTTAGAGGAGGTCAGGTAACTGCGATACTCGCCCCCCTCAATCAGTTTGTTGAAATAAGCGGAATGAGTTTGACGGGCCTTAGGGTCATTTACTAAGGGGTATTGCTGCGGCGACCCCGTCAGACCGGTGAAAAGCAGGGTCTCTAATGCCTTTTTTTCTGCATCGGCAATAGCCTCGCGTTCATTGCGGCCGTATCCCCTGGCCTGTACTTCGATTAGGTCGCCCTGGTTGGAGGAACGGATATACCTGGTTTCCCCTGATGGAACAGTAGTCGTTTTGCACGCCTGTGAAAGCGCAAGGAGCATGCCGGCGAGAAGAAACGCGCCGGCGGCTCTGCAAATGTAATTGGCATTCATGTTTGGGTTATTTTGTCTTTGAGGTAACCACCAGAGTGGCTCCAGCCTGAAGTTTGGCGTATATTTCCTGTGAACCTTTTACTACTTTGGCCGTAGAGAGACTTTTGCCATTTACCTCTTCTATCTGCACTTCGCCTATCTGTTCGTAGTAAGGTTCATCGTTTAGCATCGATTTTTCTTTTACCAGAAAATCATGTTTACGCTCTATACCGTCATCGGTACCCAAGCCGACCAATACGCTGACCAATTTGTCGCCTTTGGTTTCTTTGACTTTTAATACGCGGGCTTCCACGCAGAAATATTTGTTCATAAATTCGGTAAGCCCTTTTTGGAGGTCATCCACTGCGATTTTAATTGCCCCCGATTCTGTTGATCTGTCTGTAAAAATCTTGCCCCAATCCTGAAAATACCCGGTTTTATTTTCCAGGGTATAGGAATTATCGGTTTCGCCGGTTTCAACATTGATGATACGCAAACCTACATTGAGGTAACATTGGTAATAATAGGATACTTGGCCATTTGAATTAGTACCCTGTTTTTTTTCAACCTTGCACGTGGCAACTTTGGCAACCAATAGATATTTAGCGCCTTCCGATTTAGTTTTTGAAAAAGTCTCTCCATCGATAAAATCGATTTCCGAGGTGAGGAATTTTTCATTTTGCAAATCGCTAAAAAACTCCCGGTTAATTACTTTCGCGCGTTTTCCGTTCGTAAAATTGTCATACAACAGGTTGGTTATCATGTTTGCCGCATCAACCTGCCTGGCATCCTGGTATTTAACAGGTAAAATGCCCACCTTTTTTGTACCCTCATCCTGTGCATAAGCCAAATTAACAAGCAAAAAGCCTAATGCAAAAATTAGTGTAAATGCTGTTTTCATAATCATATCAAGTTTATTAATGAGTTAATAATCCTCAAATCCACCCCCTGTCTTTCGCATACAACGCCACATCTACCGTTCTGCGCATAACCAGTTTTTTTCGCATATTCTTGAGATGGGCTTCGATAGTGCGCTCTTTGATGCCTAATTCCCTGGCGATAACCGAACAGGAATCAACGGCGATCCAAAGGCGAAGCACCTCCAGTTCCCGCTCAGATAATCGCTGAGAGCGGTCGGCCAGGATATCGGCAAAAAAGCGCAGGTCGGCGTCATCGACGGGCCCGGGCCGGCTGCTGTCGCGAATGTCAAAGGTGACGCCGTCGGGAAGATGGTGGCGGCTCACATCCATGCATATGCAGTAGTGCGCCTGAAAAAGCCCGTCTTCGCTTACTTTGAAAGGATGTATGTGCCGCAAAATGGCAATGTATTCTCCATTTGATTTTTTGAGGCGATGAGATATAATAAAAGTATGATGGAGGGGTTGTACCTTTCGCTTTCTTACAAATTCCCTGATTTTCAGAATCAACCTCGTGATCACATCGTACTCTTCGGGGTGAATCAGGTCTTGCATGCGAATTTGTGCGAGTTCTTCCTTGCTGTAGCCTAAATATGCAGCCATGCCGTCTTCGTAGCAGATGCGTAATCTTGACGCATCGATGGCAAAAACAAAGTCAGCCATCGATCTGTACGGAGCCGAAGATTCAAGCTCTTTTTCCAATTCCGGATAATCCCATTGTTCCGCAACTAACCGGCAAGGAAGGCGCTCAACATCATTTGCGCTTTTTACTAACCCGACCTGATAGGAAGTTTGTTCCATGCTGTATTTTGTTTGACATGACACTGCAAATTTCGCATGCGGAAAGTCCTTTTGCAAGGCATATTATTGTATGTTTGTTATGATCTATATTTGATTTCAACTACGCCAACGCCTTTATTTTCAATCATATTATAAAAAATAATTTGTATTATAATTATTTAACTTTCATCATTTACGTAAAAATACGTACGACTATGGCTGACATTAAACTTGTCCGTTTACTCAAACGACTGCATCCTGGTGAAATCTCTCCAGTAAGGGATTTTTTGAATAATACAGACTCTAAATCCGGATCCAGGTTGTGTAAATTATACGATCACGTCATAACGCTCTATCCCAATTTCAGTACTGACAAGTTGACTGATGACTTTATCGCCATAGGCTTTTACAAGGATAAAGCGTACGGAAAAGCGCTCACCCAGTGGCGCACGGATAGCCTGAAATTAGCAGAGCTGGTTATCAGATATCTTACTGTAACAAAATTAGACCCAAACCATTGGCTCTATAAAATAATGGAGGCCGAGGTGCTGGCCGAGAGAGGGCTCTATATCGATTTCAGCAATTTTGTTTCAGATGTAACAGATAACCTGAAATCAAAAAAACATCCCGATAAATCGGAATACTACCTTTTGACTGAGCTCAATCAGTTGTGGTATTTTCACCCCGCCACCGATACTTTCAAACTGGATGAAGCCGTTTTGAATTCATCAATAGGCT
Organism: Saprospiraceae bacterium; assembly: GCA_013360405.1. GTDB lineage: Bacteria > Bacteroidota > Bacteroidia > Chitinophagales > Saprospiraceae > JABWBR01. The sequence goes on along the minus strand of JABWBR010000047.1, from coordinate 27,634 downwards.
ATTTGGAGAAGTACTACAAGCTTTCCAATTACAGATTGACGGTAGAAAAGCTGTTTCGCCAAAAAATATACAGCACTACTGATTCAACAGCCTCCGATAAGCAACAAGAGCTGCCGGTCTTTGACTTATACGCCCGGCTTATTCAACTGCTGAAGTCCGACGACTCCAGTTCGTTGCAGTTGTATAACGAGGTCAAAACTACTTTTGAAAACGGCATATCAGATTTGAGCGACTACGACAAGCAGTTTGTGCTCAGCAAATTGATTTTTATAGCAAACAGGTATTATGAGAAAGGCAAACTTGAGTATTTACGACTTATTTTCGAGTTGACAAAATTATCATTGATCAACAACCTGCTTGTATACCAAGGTGCGATTTCACCTTTGCATTTTGTGAATATTGTCAACGTAGCTGCCAACAACGAGGAATTTGACTGGGTGAAAGATTTTATGGCCCAATATCAGGATTCCCTACCCAAAAAGCAAAGAATTCACACACTGCAACTCGCTGAAGCGCATGTGCTTTTTTACAAAAATAAATATACGGATTCGCTGAATATATTAAAGAAATTATCAAAATCAGGCGCCCCCAACCATGTACAAATTGAATGCCTGTATATACGCAATTATTGCGAGTTGATTGTTTCGAGTGAAAATTATGATTATCATGATGATCTGAAAAGATGTATTGACAGATTAAACCCTTACTTGAAAAGAAAGAACGCAAGCGTATTCCCCGAGCATAAAATAAAGGCTATCAAGAAAATGTTGTCACTGGCTGAAGATATATCTAAATGCGCGCTGATTAAAGATAAAATCGAACGCAAGAAGAAAAAAGAGTGCATCAGCAAGAAGTTGGAAGAAGCTGACGCCGTTTTTTCCGGTTATTGGTTGAGAAAAGTGATTAAAAAGTTATAAATGAAGGGGGTGTCGTAGCCCATGACACCCCCTTGTGAATCGGCGCTTATCCGATGATATCGACGGCTCCGATTAATGCCCCGACGATCAATTCAATAAGGTCGGTGGCGGTTCCTTGTTGCTCTCCTTGCTGTGTAGAGACGGCAAATTGCGGGGCACAGCGCTGCCCTTGTACGGCGCGATCCAATCGCGGCGCACTCCAATCATTGTACTTCATGGTTGCAATAATTTTGAATGAGAAAATCAGTCCAAGCCGTATTTTCCCATGGCCGCCTTTGCCGGCAAGACAGCCCATAGCAATAGAGTCTGACCCCGTTGTGCTACGTCAGAAGCGCCTCAGAAGGAAAAATGTCGATTTGATTATATAGAGGAGAGCCCGTGACAAAAGGTATCCTAAAGGGAGCTTTTTTTTTCAACGCACCTATCAAATTATACCGCGCGCCGTCAAATCACGCGCATGGTTTTCGGCTTTGCCCCCGCTTTTGGCGGGGTCGCACCCGAGCTTAGGTCATGCCCAAAACCTGGCGGCGCGAAGTATTTATTTTTTTTCGGCGTTTTATTCCGGCCAGACACCGGTTTCGGCCAGCTTTTTGCGAAGGGATTTTGCGCGATCGTGATAAAAATGTTCGGTATCGGCTAAAATTGTTTGCAGGAGTTGCTGGAATTCCGACCGGAAAACAGGATAATCAGCCAGGTAATAGAGACACAAATGCCAGTTTGTTTCGTCGCTATCCGCCTTGTATGGAATGTACGTTTGGTAGGTGCTAACGGCGGCGGCATAATTCTCCTGCATCATGTAGGTATAGGCCAGCATTTCCAATGCCCGAGGGTATTGGGGGTCGGTGACGGCTATTCCCAGCAACAATTTTTCGGCGCGTCGGTACAAGCGATTTTCAATAGCGGTATCGGCTTTTGCCAGCAGGCCTTCAGCCGTTGAGCCGCTTCGTTTAACTCCCCGAACGGTAGAGCGAGTTCTTGTGATCATCGGGGTCAATTCGCTTTGGGCCAATTGCTTATAAGGTTGCGTGATATCGGCGACAGGGGCGGGAGAAATTTTAGTCTCTTTTTGTTCTTTTTCCGGTTTTACCGGGACAGGCAGTCGACCTTGCCAGGTAGAATCGGCTATCCTTTTCTGCAATCGCTCTACTTCTGACTGAAACACCTGGTTTTTAAGCCTGGTATCTTGCAGATTAGTATTCAGCCGCTCGTTATCCGCGCGCGCTTTCGAAAGTTGCCCCGAGTACCAAAACCAGGTACCCAATAAACCTGCCGAAAGCAAACCGATTGCCAATAGCCAAAACAGGTTGCGCCTTACAAAGCCGGGGTGCTCAGCTTCTTTTTGCCAACTGTCGAATTTCGCCTTCATATCGAGGGCAACCAGTCGTTGGCCCACCGGCTGGAGCAGCCGATGTAATTCCACTTCCCCGGCCAAAGCCTCATCGGCTTCGATCTGGAGCCGAAACTCATCTGCCGCTTCCGGCGACAGTCGCCCCTCCAGATAAGCTATGATTTTTTCATGCAATTCTTGCTCAGTCATAGTAGAGTCTTTTTAGTATTTGGTATATCTGAGGATTATTTTTAAGGTGGTCCCGCAGCTTATTGCTGCATCTATGTTTCTGATTCTTTGCATTATCCTCGTTCCCTAATTCGTATTCTTGCGCAATCTCCTCCATGCTATAACCGGAATAAAACGAGGTCAGGATTTTTCGGCAACTTTCTCCCAATACCTCCAACAATAATTTATCAAGCACTGTTTTTAGTTCTTCGTTTAGCACATCGCGCAATAATTCGTCGGCAAAGGCCTCCAAGCCATGTTCTTCCGCTTTGAATTCGATAGCCGGCATGTTTTCTTTTTTCATGTTGCGTATCCATTGGCGTCTTACGCAGGTATTGAGGTATGCTTTCAGGCTGTACTCTAATTTAAAATTCTGAGATAACACTTTTCGCTCAAAAGGGTACCATACATCCGCCAACGCTGTATCCGCCTGATCGGTATTACCGCCATGCTGGACAATGTAGCTCGTCCAGAGCCCACGCCACTTATCAAATATGTACTTCCAGGCTTGATCTCTTTCCTTGTCCTTAAGCATTTGCAAAATTTCCTGGTCTGCTAGCGTGACTTTCCGGTTCATTGGCGATGTTTACTGTCATGCAAAAATAGATATTTATAGCTCGCACCGCCAAGTTTTTGGCATGACCTAAGCTCGGGGGCGACCCCGCCCAAAGCGGGGCGCAAAGCCGGAAAAGTTATGACTATAACTTGACGGTGTGCAGTATACCTCTATCCTTTTTCGAAAGCCATAAGTTTTGAGCGTTTCGCCCGCTTATGTTACAAATATGCAAAAGCAGTTGCTGCAAAGCAAACCGGATGAGTACGTAATTTTACGTAGTCACTTGGGACGCCCTTGTTTCCTTATAATCTGCGAATTATTGCTAATTTTGGAGATTGTATGATAGCAACTCTTCTACTTTAATCCCAACAGAAAAAGGTTGGATATTTTATTAATCCTTTAATATTAAAACTATTAATCATGTATCGATTTTTGCTTATAGCGATTTTCGCAATCGCTCCTTTTTTTGTATTCTGCCAACAAGATGACAGTCAAATTGACAGTTTACTAAAACTTGTCGCCGATCTATTCAATAAAGGCGATTTTGAAAAAGGCCTGGACTACAATGAACAAGCTGAAGCGTTAATTCTAAAAAAAGAAGGAAAGGAATCACTATTCTATGCCGTTGCTATGAAAAATAAAGGCGTGGCTCTTTTTTATATGGGTCAATATTTCGATGCCTATGATTTTTTTCTTTCCGCACTTAAAATCAGAGAAAAAATACAGGGCGATCAACATCCTGAATATGCCGCTATTCTGGGTAATCTTTCATCCATTCAAATTGTCCTATGTAACTATGAGGATGCCTTAGCAAAATGTATGCAGGCCCAAAGTATAATGAAAAATATCCCTGTGGATACTTCCATTATGATTGTACTACTGATAAATCAAGCAGCAGCTTCGTGGCAATTGGGAAATTACGAAAATGTAGAATCATTGTATCTGAAAGCATTGGAACTTGTTCAGCAAAGCCCAGAAAAACACCAACGGTATTATTTACCCGTTCTAAATAACCTGGCGATCTATTACGCCAATATCGGCGATTTGAAAAACGCCGAAGCGATGTTAAAACAATGCCTGGACGCATACGAACAAGCCGGAGCGATTAATACGCAAGGTTATGCCATTGCCCTGGATAATTATGGAAATGTGTTTACCGAAAAGGAGGATACCGCCAGTTGGAACAAAGCAGCACTGATTTATCAAAGGGCAGGCGAATTGTTCCTTGAATTGAACAATCCGGTCTACTATTCCCAAAACTTACACAACCATGCCGCATTACATGAAAAAAGAAACGAGCCGGATGCGGCAAAAACAAAATATGAGCAAGCCTTACAAATAAAAAAAGAAATTTTTGGCGAAGCCAACCCAAATTATGCTTTATCGCTCTCGAATTTTGGGTTGTTTTGCGCCAGGATCAGTGACAATAATCGAGCAGATTCTTTGTGCCTGACCGCTATTGATATATACAAAACCTCTCTCAAAAAAGATCACGCCGATTATATCTTCGCGCTTTACAATCGGGCCATCGCTAACCGCATTATGAAACGCCAGGATCAGGTAGCGAATCATTTTACGGTAGCCTCCCAATCCGATCGCGTCTATCTGGGCGACGCTGCCACTTACCTTGCTGAAAAACAGTTAAAAGATCATATAGCCCTCTTTGAGAAAAGAGCCGATAATTATTATTCAGCGATGCGCGATATGAAGTACAGCTTTTCCGGATTTGCTGAAAACGCTTATGACCAAACAATATTTTATAAAGGTTTTTTACTCAGTAAATCGATTAGCTGGAAAAACGAAGCGCTTGCAAACCCAATGGTAGATATTAAACAGAAGTATTCGAAATACCAGGCGGATCGCCGATTATTGCATGAAGCGAGTATGTCGCTCGATTACGACCCCGCAGGTATTGATCTAATCGAAAAAAACATCAATCTCCAGGAAAAAGAAATCATCCAGGTAATAGGTAAGGATAAACTTACATTACCCCAATTCACCTGGCAAGATATCCAGGGTCGCCTACAGCCCGGCGAAACAGCTATTGAATTTATACATTATCGCTATTACGACCGCCGGGGTACGCCAACCGATAGTATTTATTATGCCGCATTAATACTTCATGCCGGTTCCAAAACGCCCGTATTCGTTCCTTTATTCGAAGCCAGGCAACTGGAACGCTTAATGCCCGAGCAACCCGGAGATTCCCTTGCTATTGATAATTTTTATTTCCGTGAAAGTAAGGGTAGTACGATCCTTTACCTAACTATTTGGGAGCCCCTGGAAAGGCATCTGACAGGCGTGAAGAAAATTTATTATTCGCCTTCCGGACTCTTACACCGCATAAACCTGGCCGCCGTGGCGCCGACGAAACGGCAATTGTTAGCTGAAAAATACGAGCTGGTTATGTTGTATAGCACCCGCCGTTTGACAGAAAACGACTCTCGTGAATATGCAACGAATAACGCCGTATTTTTTGGCGGAATCCAGTTTGACCCCAACATAACTCCTGAAGAAAATGTGAGCAAACCAGTCAAAAACACGTTCAAACCCGGATATTTTACACCTGAAAATAAAGCATGGCCGCCGTTGATTTACAGCGATATGGAAATTGACAGCGCAGCTGCAATCTGCCAAAATAAAGGTATACATCCCCAGCTATATCGTCAACTACAGGCCAGCGAAGATGCGCTTATGGAAATTGGCAGTAAAATTCCGTCTCCACGAATCCTTCATGTCGCTACACATGGTTTCTTTTTTCCCGATGCATCGCCAGTTGCTATCCATACTACCGGATTCGCCGGCGAGGACCGCCTTCGCTTACAAGACGACCCTATGCTGCGTTCGGGGCTAATTATGGCCGGCGGCAACTACGCCTGGCTCAATGGCAAACCAGTTAACCCCGATAAAGCCGACGGCATCCTGACGGCCTATGAAGTAAGCCAAATCAACCTAGGTGAAACCGAACTGGTGGTACTTTCCGCTTGTGAGACCGCACTGGGCGATGCGGTAGGCAATGAAGGCGTCTACGGCCTCCAACGCGCCTTTAAAATAGCGGGCGCCAATTATATCCTGATGAGTCTTTGGCAAATATCCGACTTTCACACCCGGGAGTTTATGGCAATTTTTTACGCCTACTGGCTACAAAAAGGGGAACCAATGGAAAAGGCGTTCCAATTAGCCCAAAAGGACATGAAGAAGAGGTATAATAAACCTTATTACTGGGCCGGTTTTGTGCTGTTGAATTAAGGATGATTGAGTAAACTGTGCGCCGTACAACCTGAAAATCTATCCCGCAAGCTTTTAACTTGACAGCGTGCGGGATGGATGGATTCGACCCCGCACAAACTGTTACCATGACAGAAAAGTTATGACCCTGATTTGAGGGCGTACAGTTTATTGCTACATATTGGGGAATAAAAAAAGATTATACTTGCCGTTTCACCCTTATATTTGCCGTATTAGCGAACCCTACATTATGGAAATATTGTACTATTCCGACCTGGACTCCTCCAAAGTCAGGAAAAATTTCAATAAAGTAGTCGAGTACCTCAAAAGCGGCAACTTTTCGGGCGCCGATGTCAAGAAGATGAGTAATACTGGCTATTACCGCGCCAAGTTGGACGAGGAGAACCGCCTGCTTTTTAAATTCGCCCGTTATGGGGGCCGCACATACCTCTTGCTGTTGGAGGTCATTTTGCACCACAATTACCGCGATTCGCGCTTTTTGAACGGCGCTGAAATTGACGAATCGAAAATTGCGCCGCTGGCCCAACCCGAACAGGTATCTGAAGAGGATGTGGTCGCTATGCCTTATGTCAACCCTCGTTCGACGCATTTTCACTTGCTCGACAAGGTGATTTCTTTCGACGACGACCAGCGGGAGGTATTCCAGCTTCCCACGCCTCTCATCGTTATCGGGTCGGCAGGCAGCGGTAAAACAGCCCTCACCCTGGAAAAAATAAAAACCCTGCGCGGGAATATTTTGTACGTCACCCTGTCGCCTTATTTAGTAGAAAACTCCGCCAACCTGTATTATTCTTTCCAATACCGCAACGAGGCGCAGGAAATCGAATTTCTCTCTTTTAAGGAATACGTCGAAACGCTGCAAATCCCCTCAGGGCGCGAACTCACCTTTCGCGCTTTCGACGCCTGGTTTGCCCGGCACCGCAATACGGTAAAAATCAGGGATAGCTACAAACTCTATGAAGAATTCAAGGGCGTGTTGACGGGCTCTAACGTCGAAAAGGAATACCTCCCCCGGGAAGATTACCTGGCCCTGGGCGTGCGCCAATCGGTTTTTCTTGCCGATGAACGCGAACAGGTGTACGATTTGTTCGAAAAATACCTGAAATTTCTCGCGGAAAATACCTATTTCGACTTGAGCATGATTGCCCATCGCTGGCAGACTTTGTGCCATCCGAAATACGATTTTATTATCGTAGACGAGGTGCAGGATCTGACCAACGCCCAACTCTTCCTGATTCTCAAATCGCTGAAAACGCCCGGGCAATTCGTCTTGTGCGGCGACTCTAACCAGATCGTGCATCCCAATTTTTTTTCCTGGGCAAATGTGAAGACGCTATTTTATACCCATGAAAATCTCGACAATAAGCTGCACATCCTTCGCACCAATTACCGCAATTCACCCCAGGTGACGGACATTGCCAACCGGCTGCTCAAAGTTAAAAATGCCCGATTCGGCTCTATCGATCGCGAAAGCACCTATCTGGTCACCCCCATCTCTAACAAACCCGGCGAAGTGGTCTGCCTACCCGACAACGCCAAAATCAAACAGGAACTAAACCAAAAAACGCGCAATTCTGCGCAGTTCGCCGTGGTGGTGATGACCAACGAGGACAAGGCCGAAGCGCGGAAAATTTTTCAGACGCCACTGCTTTTTTCCGTGCAGGAGGCCAAAGGGCTGGAATACGAAAATATCATCCTGCTCAATTTTATCGCCAACAAATCCCGCGAATTCCTCGAAATCAGCAACGGCGTAACCCGGCCCGACCTGGAAACGGAAGATCTGCGCTATGCCCGCGCCAAAGACAAAACCGACAAATCCCTCGACGCTTATAAGTTTTATATCAATTCTTTCTACGTGGCCATGACGCGCGCCGTGCGCAATTTGTACGTAGTAGAGAGCACCCACAAACACCCGCTGCTCGAACTTCTTGGACTGGCTGTACCGCGTCAGAACATAGACATGGCAGAGCAAAAGTCTTCGCTCGACGAATGGCAACGCGAGGCCCGCCGCCTCGAATTACAAGGCAAAACAGAACAAGCTGATCTCATCCGCCAAAACATCCTCGGCAATAAAAAAACACCATGGACGCCCATCACCTGGGAAGAATTGAAAAACCTCAAAGTCGAAGCGCTGAATCCCGATATTTTTAATAAAAAAGCTAAAGACAGGCTTTTCGAGTTCGCGCTCATCTATAACGACAATGATGTCATTAGAAGGCTCTCAGAGCTCAAATATCGCCGTGCCGACCGGCCCGAAGCGGAACGTGGCGGCGTTTTCCGCCGCGTTTATGCCCCTTATGCCGCTGACGACGTGAAAAAGGTAACCGAAAACATCAAAAAATACGGACTGGACTATCGTGATGAATTCAATATGACGCCCCTGCTCGCCGCCATCAAAACGGGCGCCGGTAAAGTCACCGATTTCCTGCTGGAGCAAGGCGCTAAATTAGAGGTTACCGACAATCTCGGCATCAGCCCGTTTGTGATGGCCCTGCAACAAGCCCATACCAATGATAAGTTTCTGAAAAACCGCTTGTCTTCGCTTTATCCCAAATTGAAACCCGATTCGGTGAAGGTGAAAGTCGACAATCATTTGGTCAAAATCAGCGCGCGTAGCGCCGAATTTTTCCTGCTGCACAACTTCATCGTCACCCATAACCTGATATTGATGAAGAAAAAAGAGCTCGAAGACCACGGTTTTACGATGGACAATGTCATGGAAATCTGCGAAAAATTCCCCGATGTAATCCTGCCCGAATACCGAAAAAAACGCCAATACCTCAATTCGATACTTTCGAAAAACGAAATCGACCGGGATGACCCCTACAATAAAAAATTATTTCTGCGCATAAACCGTGGCGTGTATGTGCTCAACCCCGATCTGGAAATCTTAATCGCTGAAGACCAGTGGATGAATGTTTACGATATGATGTTTACGGAAAAGATGACCCGCGAACGCAATGCCGCTATTATAAATGAAAACCTGGCGCGCTTACGCCGCCAATGGTCTGAACAACTGGAAAAAGCCCGTGCCAGGGAAGAGGCAGAGCGTAAACGCCGTATCGAGGAATGGCAGGGGCGGTGGCAGTGGTGAGCAGCATAATTTTAGCGCTCGCCCGCCTGTTGTATTTATCCGGCTCCACCTTTTAATCTTCAAACAAAGCTTCCATTGTCAGTTCATTTTGCACGGAAGAATACCTATAGGCGTTGTTTTTCAACCCATGGGTGGTAAGCATGGTTAAAAACACCGACTTTTTTGTGCCCGTGGCTTCGCGGAACGATTGGGTTTTGTGCCGCAACACAGCATCGTATTCCTTTGTGATGGTAAAAGGGTTGATCGAAAACTTCATCTCAAAAAGATTAACGACCTGGTCGCGACGATCGATGATCAAGTCGATTTGGCTGCCTTTGGATTGGGCGTCGCCTTTGTACTGCCAGATGTATGTACTGGTATTGACGCCGGAGATGCCCAGCGCTTTTTTGATTTGGGGCACATGGGCAAAACACACCCGCTCGAAGGCCAACCCCGACCACGCCCTGAAATCCGGACTATCCACTTTGCTGAGCCACATATTAGGCTCATATTTCCCGGCGGGCATGATGAAGCGGAAGTAAAAAAGCGTGTAAAAATCGGAAATAGCGTAAACAGTTAGGGCCTTTTTCAGGCCAAAGCGTTGGTGACTGGCCAGAAAGCCGCTTTCTTCAAGTTCGCTCAATACTTTGGTAACGTGGCCGCCCGAGTTGAGTCCCGATAGCCGTATCAATTCTTCGCGGGTGAGGGCCCCGCCATTTTCGAAGATTGTTTTAAGCACTGCTTCGTGCCGGTCTGCATTTTTAAACAAAGAAGCGAATATATAGCTGAATTCTGTGCGGAGCTTGCCGTCGTCGCGAAAGCACAACTCTTCGATAATCTGCATTGCGCTTTTTCCGGCCTGTACTTGCTCCAGGTAGTAAGGAATACCTCCCATCACCATATACAGCAGAATAATTTGGTAGCGATCCAGTACGATATTCCTATCGAAAAAATAGGCTTCCGTCTCCTTCAAAGTGAAGGATTCCAGTTTCATGCGCTCCGTCACACGGTTATACAAGCCGCCGGTATTACGGATCAGGTTGTTGATCATCCAGGAGGCTGCCGATCCGCAGACGATCAGCAGTATGTCGCTTTGAGCGCTGGCCCAGGAATTCCAGAAAAATTCCAATCCGATCATGAAATCGGACTTACGAGTATCAAACCAGGGCATTTCATCAATAAAGATGACCCGTTTTTGGCCCGTACGGTTTTTTTCCAGAGTGCTGATGAGCATGTTGAATGCTTCCAGCCAGTTGGCCGGCACAGTAGGTTGTTCACCGAAATGTTTGTGAATAAAAATCGTGAAGTTCGCCAATTGCTGTTTGGTGCTGCCCTTGGCCAGTCCGGTCGCATAAAAGTCGAATTGGTTGTTGAAATGCGTCCTGATCAAAAAGGTTTTGCCCACGCGTCGCCGCCCATATACCGCTAGAAATTCCGGTTTTGGCGACTGAGCCAGCCGTTCCAGCTTTTCAAGTTCTCGTTTTCTGCCGATGAGGGTCATAAAGGAGTTGTATTATTTTTCACCAAAAGTACGAATTTTTCAGGGTTTTGGTGAGAAATCACATTATTCTTCACCAAAATTTGATTTTTATTCGCGTTTTGGTGCAAAATATCCGGTGGCGTTAAGAAAAATTTAAAGCAAACCGACATCGGAGAACCCGTCCCGGTCAAAGATGGGAGTTTAGGTGTTTAATTAATTTGTATTCTCATATGTCTCCCCAATCCGATCTCAATGATCTTAATCAATGTGCCTAATTCCACATCCGATTTGTTGTTCTCTAATCTGGAAATATAATTTTTGGTCGTACCGCTCCGCTTGGCCAGCTCCTCCTGAGTCAAACCGGCCTGTTCCCGAGCCTTTTTGATCATATTACCAATTCCGTACATCTTGTTCCTTTCCTCATCCGGCTCGCTCTCCTGGTAGAGCACAATGGGGTCTAAGTCGAAGGCAACCTCGAATTCCATCCCATTTGATAGCCGTGTTTTCTGTACGAGATTGGGCCAACGCAGCGTTCCTTCGACCAATTCCAGTTGTTGAAACTCCTTCATATCGAGCAGTTTTGACCGGAACGCATCCCCCTGATAATTCCATTTTTCAAAGAGTGCAGCAAAATCAATCATCCGATGCTCGCCGGTATTGAATGCCACGTATACCTTGTAGCCGTCGACTTCATTGATTTTGATAATGCGCGGTATTTTGGTTGATTTTCTCATGACGCCGATTAGTGATTGTTTTTCCAGATTTCCATCAGGATGCTTTGGTTTTCTCTTGCCCACTTGATCACCCGCTTACGCTGTTTTGCCGGAAGATAGCCCTGGTAAGAATCAAGAGTTTGGATTACGATCAATTCCTCATACTCCGCATAAATCGCATGAAAATGCGGCGGCGCATGATCATCGAAATACAAATCTATCTTGATCCCGTCAAAGGTGAAGTAAGTCGGCATTTGAGTTTTTTGGTTACCTAATTAGGATACAAAATTGCGTCTTTTTTTTGTAATTTGCAAGGGCAGGGCGAATTTAGAATGATCAGCAAATCAGCATCCCGACCTTCTTCCAGTCGGTACGGGACTCCCCCGATTTTCAATCGGGACTCACTTCGTTCGCCTACGGTCGCATCAGCAAATCAGCAAATCAGCAAATCAGCACATCAACATCACCCATACAACTCATAATGCACCTGCGACTTATCATACCCCAACTTGACAATCAAATTAGCGACGGCGTCATCAATCATATTGCTCCAGCCGCAGAGGTAAAAAGATACGTCGGGGCGGCTTTCGGCGTAGTGCTGCAGGTAGATCTGGTGGATATAACCTTTGTAGACGGGGAAAGGAAACTGCGTGGGGTACAGGTCGGCTTCGCGGGAGAGTGCCACGTCGTAACTGAATTCGGGGTGATCGCGGCGGAGTTGCTCGAATTCGTCGCGATACAGGATGCCGTTGGCATAACGGGTGCCGAAAATGAGGTGGATGCGGCGATGCGGCAGGTTGCGGCGGTAGATGTCGCCGATCATGCTGCGGAAGGGGGCCACGCCGGTGCCCGTGCAGATCAATACGAGGTCTTTGTCGAGGCTAGCCGGCAGCGTAAAAGCGCCGTCAGGGCCTTTGAAGCGTATGGTGGCGCCCAATTCCAATTCTTCAAAAAAATAACGCGAGGCCGCGCCGCCTTCGAGTTTGAGCACACAAAATTCCAATAAGCCCTCCCCATTGGGCGCGTTGGCGATGGAGTAACTGCGCCAGCGCTTGAGGCGTTTTTCGTCGATGGGGAGGTCCATGGTGACAAACTGCCCCGCCTCGAAAGTAAATTCTTCGGAGGCATTCAACTCTAGCCAAATGCGACGAGCAGTGGGCGATTCGTCGGCTATTTTGACTACTGTGCTATCGTACCATTTCCAAGCCATAGGTGCAGGGGATATGTGTTATAATCCGGGGGGAGTACCCATCATGTCATCGTAAGTTAGAACAACGTCGTACCCTTTATCGTTGAAATACGCCCGTGTTTCCTCTGGCGGGCGTTCACTGGTCACCAGCACAAAGTCGCCGCCCCAGGCGCCCAGCGATTTAATTTCGCCCCAAAAATCGGGAAAATACAGCGTTTTGGCGCGCGGCAGGTGTAGTATGTCTGCCAGTATGTTTTCGTGCCGGCGAATGCAGTCGGCCAATTCTGCCAAGGTGCGGGCGGCAAGCCATTGCGCGGTGATGGCCGATATGGCGGTGATGAGCGGCGCCACCCGCTCGCCTCCTTCCAGATAGTGCCTGATGGCGTCCTGGCTGCTTTGTTTTTTACCCAAATACACAAAATACAGCTGGTGGCGGTAGGCAGGCAGATAGGGGAATTCCACGTGGTGAGGTATGCCCCCGATGAGTTGATATAAAATGGGACCGTCGGCATTAGCGCAGGCCAGGTCGTAGCCCGAGCCGCCGAAGGTGTCGTGCAGTAATTTATAGGCGTCAACCTGCAGCCAGTTTGCCATGTTGGCAATGAGTGTAGAACTGGTGCCTAACCCCCATTGCCGCGGAAAATCGAGGCGCGTGGTGACCGCCGCACCTTTCATGTTGCTCCATACGTGCGGCCTTTGTCGCTGCACGGCGTGTAAAAGCGCCTCCAGTTTGTGGCCGGCTACGTCGTCGAGGCCTTCTTCGTAAGTCGCCTCCGGCAACAAATAGATCGCATCAAACCAGCAATTTCCATCGGCGTCGTAGCTCTGCCAGGAAAGCCAGCCTTCCTGGGCCTGGGGCGGGTATATCACTTCCAACTCTTGCCCAAAACGCGTGGGCAGCGCCAGGGCCAATGCGCCGTCGAGTACCGCATATTCGCCGGTAAACATCAGTTTGCCGTGCGCGCGATAGTGCGTAGGGAAGGTTGGATCCATGCTAAATATGATTTTTCTATTTCGCCGCCGCCGGCGTCTTCCGCAGGGTTTCGATAAAATCCCTTACTGCTGTGAAGGTAATGACTTTATCGCTAAAATTGAGGAATGCAGCCTCCATTTCTGATTCCACTGCGCCAAGGTGGTTGAGGATGTTGGTGAGGTGCATTTTCATATGGCCCTGTTGTATGCCGGTAGTGACGAGCGAGCGCAGGGCGGCAAAGTTCTGCGCAAGTCCGGTAACGGCAATGATGCCCATGAGTTCGGTAGCCGACGGATTGCCCAGCATCTCCAGCGATCGGGCGGCCAGCGGATGCAGCCGGGTGAGGCCGCCTACGGTGCCGACCGCCAGCGGTATGTCGAGCCAAAACCGAAAGATGCCATTTTCGATGGTGCAATAGCTGAGGCTCTTGTATTGGCCGTCGCGGGCGGCGTAGGCGTGTCCGCAGGCCTCGATGGCCCGGAAGTCGTTGGCAGTGGCCAGCACCACGGCGTCGATGCCGTTGAAGATGCCTTTATTGTGGGTCACCGCCCGGTAAGGGTCAATATGTGCGATGCGGACGGCTTTGGCGAATTTTTCGGCAAACAGGGGCGTTTCTTTTTCAAATTGTCCTTCCGAAAGGTCAGCTACCGGGCATTCTACCCAGGCGCGCACCAGGCATTCCGGGGTGTAATTCGACAGGATGGCCATTACGATGTCTACCTCGCGGGAGCCGCCTTCAAATGCCGGGTGTTCGGCTACAAAGCGCTCCAACGCGTTGCCGAATTCTTCGAGCACCGAATTGATGAAGTTGGCGCCCATGGAGTCGCAGGTTTCAAAGGTGACGCGAAGCTGGTAGTAGTCGGCCTCCAGATGGGTGTAATCGAGCAGGGCAATGCCCGTGACGCCCCCACCCCGCTTTTCCATGTTGGCAGTGAGGTGTACTACGTCGCGCAGCAGATATTCGCGCAGTTCGTCTACGACGGACATCATGAGTTGGTGGTCGCCCGCCCAACTAAAATGCACCTGCCCTACTTTTTGAGTAGATAATATAGTGGTATGAAAACCGCCGCGGTCGAGCCAGTATTTGGCGGCACTGGAGGCGGCGGCAACTACCGAACTTTCTTCGATTACCATGGGCACGGTATACAGCCGGCCGTTGATGAGTAAGTTGGGCGCTACGCCGTACGGAAGAATAAAATTGCTGATGGTATTTTCGCTAAAGCCGTCAAAAACGCGCTGCAACGACTCGTCGGGGAGCCAAAAGTTGGCGAAATCGCGCTCGGCGAATTCCGGGGAGTCGGCAAACTGCTGCGCCACCCACTTGAGTTTGTCTTTTTTGGACAATTTTGAAAATCCCGCTTTTACTTTATCCTGCATGTCGCTGTGATTAATCTTATTGCCTGATGCGGAGAAAGGCCTGCGCCAGTTCAAGCCCGCGTATTTGGTTGTCGATATAAGCTGTCAGTTGGTCGTAGTCGCCCCGGGCGTGTTCCAAAAAACCGGAGGCTTGCCCGTAAACGGCAGGTAGTTGTATGGTGTTAATCAAATAATAGCCGTCGAGGAAGTTTTTGACACCCCCTGATATAATAATATGGTTGCAACGGATTTTATCGCCGAGTTCCGCAATGATTGTATTGGTGAATTGGGTCATTTCCGCAGCGCTGTGGCCGGTATACACCAGGGGTTCGAGCGCGGCGAGTTTGTCGGGATGGGCGCGCAGCAATTCGAGCAGGGCGAAATTGGTGCCCCCGCTGGCCGCAAAGTCGACGGCGGCAAGCGGCAATTGCAGCAGTGCGCGCAGGCTTTCGGGGCCCATACCCTGCCCTACTTCTTTTACAATAATGGGAAAAGTAGCCGCTTCCAGCACTTGTTCGATGATGGCGAGGGGTGTTTGCTTAAATACGTCGCCCTCGGGCTGCATGGCCTCCTGGAGGGGGTTTACATGGATGATGAGTCCGTCGGCGCGCAATTTCTCGACAAGCCGATTTAAACGCCAGGTCTCTTTTTTATCCAGGAGCTGTTCGAGTTGCGCAATGCCGAGGTTGGCGTAGAGGGGCAGGTCGTCGCCTATGAGCGCCCGCACGTCGAAATCGCGAAAAGTATCATCACTATATAATAAGGAGCGACAGGAGCCGAGGCCCATGCCCATGCCGTAGTCGCGGCAGGCGCGGGCCAGGTTGTGGTTGATAGTGTGGGCCCACTCGGTACCTCCGGTCATGCTCGACACCCACAGGGGGGCGCGAAGGGTTTTACCCAGAAAAGCGACCGGGGTCAGACTGCCTTTGGGCGGATGCGCTGCCAGGAGCGGTTCGTACCAAAAACGGCCGTCCAACTGCGCCGCCGCTACTTGCGAGCGCAACGCCAGTTCGATGTGGTCGCGTTTGCGGGAAGCCGCGGTGGGGTCGGCATCGTGAGGGGTAGACTTGTTGGGCTCCTGCTGCATGACGTAGTTTTTGATAGCCATTACAAAGATAACAAGCTGCCGGGGCATTGCGGCATGCCTGGTGCATAAACAAAGCCGTTTACAATTAGTTCATAACCATAGACTTTCAAGAGCAATCAAAAAAAATGCTGTTTTTCAGTCGATTGCATCATTTTAGGTAGATATTTTTTTCAAAAAAGCTTGTATGTTTTTCAGAATAGCGATACATTTGCGCTCGCCTTTGAAAAAGGGCTTGATTTGAAGTATCATTTACAGCAAAAAGTAATTATTGTGAATACGCTGAGTTACAGGACCCGTTCGGTCAAGAAAGAGGAAGCAGAGCGCAAGTGGTATGTCATCGACGCCGAAGGCGAAGTGGTGGGCCGCCTCTGTACCCGTATTGCTACCGTACTACGCGGCAAGCACAAACCCACATTTACCCCACATACGGATACCGGTGATTTTGTGGTGGTGATTAATGCCGACAAGGTGCGCTTTACGGGCAACAAAATGGCCGCAAAAGAGTATCTGACTTATTCGGGTTATCCCGGCGGCCAGAAAGCGACGATTGCCAAAGAGCTTTTGATCAAAAAGCCCTATGCGATCATCGAAAACGCCGTAAAGGGTATGTTGCCCAAAACCAAGCTCGGCCGTGCCCAGGTGAAGAAGCTTTTCATTTATGAAGGCGCCGAACATCCGCACCAGGCACAAAAACCTGAGCCTTTTAATTTCTAATTGCATCTATTAAATCGATAGGATAGAACATGGAAATGATCAACGCCATCGGGAGAAGAAAGTCGGCTGTAGCGCGCGTCTATCTCACCAAAGGTAACGGCAAAATAACCGTTAACGACAAAGACTACAAAGCGTATTTCCCGCAAGTGTACATACAACACAGCATCTCGGCGCCCTTTGAAACGGTAAACGCCGAGCAGATTTATGATCTTGTGATCAACGTGGCCGGTGGAGGCTACAAGGGCCAGGCAGAAGCCGTGCGCATGGGTATCTCGCGCGCATTGGTGAAGCTCAACGAGGACTTCCGCAAACCGCTGAAGGAAAGGAAATTCCTCACCCGCGACGCTCGCGAAGTAGAACGCAAGAAGTATGGCAAGCCCAAGGCACGCCGCAGCTTCCAGTTCAGCAAGCGCTAATTTATTAATTCCTTGTCAATCTTCAATTGAACAGCAATGGCAAAACCGACCTATAAAGAACTGCTGGATGCCGGTGTTCACTTCGGCCACCTCAAAAAGAAGTGGAACCCTAAAATGGCGCAGTACATTTTCATGGAGCGCAAAGGTATCCACATCATTGATATCAATCGCACGATCGATTGCATGGACCGCGCAGCTAACGCTATGCGCCAAATCGCCAAATCGGGCCGCAAAGTGATGTTTGTGGCTACCAAAAAACAAGCCCGCGATATCGTGGCCAACGCCGCGCGCAGCGTAGGCATGCCCTACGTGACCGATCGCTGGCTCGGCGGTATGATGACCAACTTCGCCACGATCCGCCGATCGGTGAAGAAGATGAATACGATCGAGCGCATGCTGCAGGATGGTACCGTGCAGAATATGACCAAAAAAGAGCGCCTGATGATGAACCGCGAGTTGGCTAAACTCGATAAGGTGCTCGGCGGTATCTCTAACCTCAACCGCCTGCCCGCTGCTATCTTCGTGGTAGATATCCACCACGAACATATCGCAGTGGCCGAAGCGCACAAGTTGGGCCTCCGCACTTTCGGTATCGTGGATACCAACTCCGACCCCAACCAGGTCGACTTCCCCATCCCCGGCAATGACGACGCCTCTAAATCAGTGGCTATCATTACCGAATATATGGTGGAAGCTATTCGCGAAGGCCTCGAAGAACGCAAACAGGTGAAGACCGAGAAAGAAGGTGTAGAAGGCGTAAGCGAATAACGACCTCTTTTTTTTCATTAAACGACTAACATAACAATGAGCATAGTTTCTCCTGCTGATATAAAAAAGCTGCGCGACATGACCGGCGCAGGTATGATGGACTGTAAAGCCGCCCTCGCTGAAGCCGATGGCGATTTCGAAAAGGCTATCGAAGTATTGCGCAAAAAAGGCCTCAAAGCCAGCATCAAACGCGCCGACCGCGATGCCCGCGAAGGTGTGGTAATCGCTATGGTCTCCGACGACCACAAGCGCGGCGTGGTGGTGAAGCTGAGCTGCGAAACGGACTTCGTAGCCCGCAACGAGGATTTTATCAACCTCGTTAAAAGCTTTGCCCAGACTGCCCTCGATAAATTCCCCGCTAACCTCGAAGCCCTGCTGGCCCTGCCTTACGGTGATATCACTATCGGCGAAAAGGTAATAGAGCAGGTAGGCGTTATCGGCGAAAAAATCGAACTGGCCGCTTATGAGTGTATCGAAGCCGCCCAGGTAGCTCCTTACATCCACATGGGCTACAAAGCCGGCGTGCTGGTAGGCCTCAATAAAGACAACGCTGATTTCTTCGAAGCCGGCCGCGATGTGGCTATGCAAGTAGCCGCCCTCAAAGCCGTCGCCGTAGATAAAGACGACGTGCCCCAGGAGCTTATCGACAAGGAATTGGAGATCCGCACCGAACTGGCCCTCAACGATCCCAGAAATGCCAACAAACCCAAAGAGTTGTTGGAGAAGATCGCCCAGGGCAGCCTCAATAAGTTCTTCCAGGAAGTTACTCTCCTCAACCAGGATTTTGTGAAAGACAATAGCAAAAAAGTGGGTGATTACCTGAAGGGATTCGACAAGGAACTAACCGTCACCGGTTTCCGCCACGTGACGCTCGGTTAAATAAGAAGCGCAAGAGTCATCCGGAGTTTTCCGGATGACTCTTGTTCTTTTAGCTTTTACCTCAAACTATGTCGCTAAAGTATAAAAGAGTCCTCCTCAAATTGAGCGGCGAGTCGCTCATGGGCGACCAAAATTTCGGCATCTCCGCCAATATGCTCCGCCATTATGCCGATCAAATAAAAATATTAGTTGATCACGGCGTAGAAGTTGCCGTGGTGATCGGCGGCGGCAATATCTTCCGCGGCCTGCAAGCCGCAGCCAGCGGTATCGACCGCGTGCAAGGCGACTATATGGGCATGATGGCCACGGTAATCAACGGCATGGCCATACAAAGCGCCCTGGAAAGTGTCGGCTTGTATACCCGGCTTATCTCGGCTATCGAAATGAAGGCTATCGCCGAGCCGTATATCCGCCGCCGCGCTATCCGCCACCTCGAAAAAGGCAGGGTGGTGATTTTCTCTGCCGGCACCGGCAGCCCCTATTTTACTACCGATTCGGCCGCAGCCCTGCGCGCCAACGAAATCAACGCCGACGTAATCCTCAAAGGCACCCGCGTGGACGGCATCTACACCGCCGACCCCGAAAAGGATCCTACCGCCCAGAAATTCGATACGCTCACTTTCGCCAAGGTGATCAGCCTGGGCCTCAGCGTAATGGACATGACGGCCTTTACGCTCTGTCAGGAAAACAACCTGCCTATTATCGTCTTCGATATCAACGACGACAGCAATCTGCTGCGCATTGTGAAAGGCGAAGCAGTGGGGACGTTGGTGGAGGGGTAAAACTTGTCTATCTGATAATCGCCACTTCCCCGCTCACCTGTTCCCGTTGCCCATCGAGGCGCTCCAATTCAATGACGTACACATAAACACCGGCAGGCACGGGTTTGCCACCTCTGCCTTTGGCGTCCCAGACGGGCGTTTCCGGTTGGGGGTTTTGCACGTCTGCCAGCAGGGCGCCCCAGCGGTCGAAGATGCGCAGGCGCAGCAGGCGGCTCACCGAGGCGTCGGCAAAGATGACCAGGACGTCGTTGATGCCGTCGGCATTGGGGCTCAAGGCATTGGGCACAAATACCCCCGCCTGGCGTTCAACAAACACCCATAAGGCATCCTCTACCCGGCAGCCCGCCGTATCGGTCATAGTCAGCGAGTATAAGGTGCTGCGCAAGGGTTGCGCTACGGTGTACACACAGGTATCGCAGCGCAAGCCCTCCGGGGGCGACCATTGCGCCAGGGCTGTTTGGACCGCGTTGGTTTGCGGGTTCAGCGTTATGCTGTCGCCCAATGACAACTGAACATCCGATCCCAGGTCTAAGGCCAGGGCGGGAGGTTGGGACAGCGTTAGTTGCAGTACTCCCAGGCAGCCGGCGGCGTCTTCGGCCTCCAGCGTATAGGCGCCCGCGGTCAACCCCACAAATATTGGCGAAGACTGCCAACCGCCGCGACCGACGAGCCGGTAGCGGTAAGGCGGCAATCCGCCCAAGGGCTGCTCTGCGCTGATGCTGCCGTCGGCAAAACCGTAGCAAGCGGGCGGCACAGCCACAGCCGACAGCGACAGCGCGTCGTCCGACAGGGTAATGCCTCCCTGGGCCGCGCATCCGCCCGGCCCTATGACGGTGACCCCGTACGAGCCGCCCTCGCTGACTTGCAGGTTGGGCCCGGTAGAACCGTCCGACCACAAATAAGTCTGGTGGATGCCCGGCGACAGTAGTACCGGCTCGCCCCGGCACAGGCTGCCCAGGGTGCTCCATTGCAATGTCGGCGGAGGAATGACTTCCAGGTGCAGTATCAATATGCTGTCGCAGCCCGAAACTCCGACCAGCGTATCGGCATACATACCGGGTTCGCTGAGCGGCTGGCCGGCAAAAACGTACGTTTCACCCTGGCATATAGATTGCGCCAATTCGACATGGGTCGGAATCACCTCCAGATTCAGGCATATCACGGAATCGCAGCCGGCTACGGTGTTGAAGTTGATGCACATTGTGGTGTCGCCGGCTAGCGGAAGGCCGTAGAAGTAGTAGGTTTCTCCGGCGCATATCTGCGCGTTGTTGACGATTCGGAAGGTATCCAAAAACTGCACGGAAATGCAGTGTACCGAATCGCAGCCCGACAGGGCGGAGTAGTAGCCGCACAGCGTCGTATCGGCGTAATAACTCTGCCCTTCATATTCGAAAGCCTCGCCGGCGCAGCGTTGTTGGAGCGACTGCGTAAAAACGGTATCGATTTGTTGTAGTTGCGCCTGGGCTATTGCCGTACACCCTTGCGCGTCGGTCAGCGTAAGGCTGTGGAGCCCCCCGCCGAGTTGTCCGGCCTGCGGGCCGCTGTCGCCGTTGCTCCACTGGAAGTTATAGGGCGTCGTGCCGCCCGTAGCCTGGGCGCTGAGCGTACCGGTATTGCCGCAAGCAACACCGGCGCCGCTGATGCTCACCGACAGGCTGTCGGGTTGGCCCAGCGTCAGGCTAAGCGAACGGCTACAGCCCAGGGCGTCGGTGACGGTAAAATAGTGTTCGCCGGCAGGCAGGTCGTTGCGCTGGGGCCCTTGGACGCCGTCAGACCAGCTATACTGGTAGGGCGCCTGGGTGCCGCTTGCCGCGATATCGACGGCGCCGGTAAAGCCGTAGCAGGCCGGATCCACGGCGTTTATTTGTACTTGCAGGGCTGAAGTGTCTACCAGCAAGTAGGCATGGGTGATGATGCCGCTGTATATGCCCGAACGCGGTAATACGTGTATCTGTCTTTCGCCGTAGGCCGGGCTGGGGGCGTCGTTGTTGTAGCGGACGAGCGACAGGGCCTGCTCGAAGTCGGCAGTAGAAGCGCCGCCGGGGCTGTAGAGGACTAACCGGGCCGTGCCTTCGCCGGCAACGGGCACAGGCGGCGCAGCGGCCAGGCTCAGGTATTCCATTCCGGCATCGAGCACGCCGTCGAGGATAATTTCTATGGAGTCGAGGTCGAGCACGGCGTTCAGTCGCAAGTCGGCATCGGCCACCGGCACGGGGGTACGGCATATCGTATCGCGATAATCGCCGGGAGCGGCGGCCAGGCTGCTGCCGTCTTCGTCGAGGACGGCCTGGAGTTCGCAGGGCGGTCGCCAGCATGACTGCCTGGCAGTGGCGCCGTAGAGATGCCGGTCCGTTTGACATACCTCGGTGAGGGCATAGCTGTCCAGGTCAAAGCGATATATCCTGCTGCCCGAGCTATCGGTACCGATGGCAAAAGTGACAATGCTGTCGCAGCGGTACGGGAAACTGACCATAGCGTGTATGGGCGGCACGGTATCCGGAAAAGTATACAGCGTCTGGCTGGCCATGGGGTTTGCCTGGTTGATTTCCACGAGGGTATGGCTCACCGTGGTCAGCAGCAGGCGACCGTCGCGGTAGGTCATGGCGCCGCCCGCCCGCATGTCGGGAGGCAGGTAACCCAAAAAATCAAATTGCTCCGCGGCGGGGTCAAAAACCATCACACCGGCGCCGGCCAGGTACAGGTTGTTGGCATAATCGCATGTCATGGCCTCAACCAGGGTGTCGTAATTCTGGACAAAAATACCGGGGTAAACACCAAGCAGGGAATCGTCCACAGGGGGAAATAAACTAATAAACCCTAATTCATATAAACCTCTGGAAGCCGGCCCATTTAGAGGACAAAAAAAGCAATCCAAAAATGAAAAAATACGTCCACCGGTTGTAAACGAGCCGTCATTATAATCATCGAATAAGGTGCTATGAATCGAGCCCAATTTACAACTATCTATACTATACCGGCCCATTCTGGAAGATCCAATTCCGACTTCTTCAGAAGTATGGTTGTTCATATACCAAAATTCCTGGCCATTGGCCCATGCCATTTCAAACAGAAACGCCAATGCAAAAAGGGCTATTTTTAATTGTGTACTGATGTTATTCATCGTCTTGTTTTCAGGTGTATATCAGCTACAAGTAGTCCAGGATTCATTTACCTGGAAATACGCACCAGCTTTAAAGTTTCACCAATTCCAGTCTCGTTAACAACTCGAAGATAATATAAACCATCCGTACTGAAATAATGCGCCGGGAAAACAATTTCCTGTTTTCCCGCCTTCAAACGTTCTGTTTTCAATACTACTATATTACCTATCGGACTAATTAATTCAAAATAATATTCCCCCTCATTGTTGCAATTCACTTCCAATACTAATTCATCGGTAAACGGATTTGGGCGTGTTTGCAAGGTCAGCGGTCGGTACCTGATACGCTTCGATTCTTCTCCCTGGGTACCGCCCCAAAGTGCGCCGCAACTTGGGCAGTCAGGAAGATTTTCCGTGCCTCCGGGATAATTGTCACAGGAGCCCAGTTCTTCTGTGATATAGCAATTTTCTTCACACATTGTGATCACAAAGCATTCTCCTTCCGATGGAGTGGAGGGATATGTTTGCTTAATACAGGTAATAGAACTTAGCTCTAAATCTTCATGAAGAAAAGTATTTGTCGTTATACAAAAAACATCAAAAATACAATTATCAGGATCCACAGCAGTCCACGTGCATAAAGGGCAATCAGGACATTCTGATGTAGGAACTACAGAAGAACCATCACAACCAAATTCAACATAGACGTATTCTTCATGAAAAACCAAATTCGGCAACTCGGTCAGCAATCCACTAATAGTTCCGGGCCAAAACAAACATGCGCATTGACCGTTATTCGATAACAATGAGGACGTACTATTAAACGGTACATCTACAAAAGTTCCATCCATATAGGTGATGGTGCCTCCTCCAAAACAAGGATTCTCAGAATCCTCAGGTTGATACATCAAGCGGTGCCTGTTAAAATCATCATTACATTCATCTAAATCAGATATTGGAGCTGAACATGTCCTGCAACTAAAGTCTTCTACGATTGCATTAAACGGGATTTCTTCATCCAGGTAATCATGAATTACTAAATTTTCACCTTCAGTACCTGCCAGGTTTATCCAGCCGGTGTGTAGTTCCGACCACATTTCATGGTGTATATCCACGCAAGATGAATACAAACAACCCCATTCGTCTATTACCTGAAGGCAATATGTTCCACCATCATTTTGTCCAATTATAACATCACGTAGCGGATGATCTGAATCTATAGCATATTTGCTGCCGCCTATGGATTTGAGCAAGGCCGTTCCGCCTTCGCCATCTATCTCTTCGCCATCTTTACGCCATGTAAAGGTGGCTATTGTATGGTGTAAATCAATAGGAGGCGAACAAACCAAAAAAGAGAAACTGACGATTGTTTGTTCAAAATTAAATGGCACAATACAAGGATCCTGATTTTCCAATACCAAACTCTGCGCATGTTCACAAAAGAAGTTAAGGAAAATAGAGGCGTTGTCTATTCTGCCACACCGGTCGATGATGGTCAGGTGATAGAATCCTTCCTGCGTTACTCCTTCCAGGTTTTGACTGTAAGCTGCTGTGCCATCCGGTAGCGACCAGATAAATTCGAGGGGTTGCGTTCCACCGGATATTTCAGGGTAGATATTCCTGGTATTGTTGGGGCCGGGGGTAACGTTGGCTGCACCCAGCCCAATTTGCGGCCACTGAAAATCACACAACCATACAAATGCCGATACTAAAGCTTCACAGCCCCTGCTATCCGTCACCGTAAGCCAATAGCTGCCCGAGGCTGCACCCGAGAGGTTTTGGGTGGCGGCGCCGTTGCTCCACAGGAAGCTATAGGGTGGATAGCCCCCCGATACGCTTACCGTCACGGCGCCGTTTTGTTCGCCCTGGAGAAGACCATCTTCCACAATTTGCGTTTCGGGGGTAATATTGATCACTGCTGCCGTCAAGTCGGTAAACTCCTCTTGGAGCGTAAACGATTCGGAATAGGTACAGATGCCATACAGGCCGTAGGTCAGCGTTACGCTGTAAGTTCCGGGCGGCAGGCCGGCGATATCTTCCGTTTGGGCGCCGTTGCTCCAGCTGTAATTGATCTGGCCCGTGTTTTGCCCTATGGGCGCCAGGCTGATAGTCCCGTCGTCGAGTTTGCAATAGGGGTTCAACAGGCTCTCCTGGAGGTCGAATATTTGGGCTTGGAATACGTTGTAATGTTTCACGGAGGAGCAGCCGTTCTCATAGCTGACGGTCACCGAGTAGATACCTGCCGCCAGGCCGTTGATGTCTTCAACTGTGGCGCCGTTGCTCCAGGCATAAGTCAGGCTGCCGGGATCGGCGGCGGTTACCGTCAGGTCTATGGCGCCAACGGGATCGGGGCCGCAGATATGCTCAATGACTGCCGCGCCGATCTGGAAATAATTTGCGCTGTTGATCCAGCCCACTTCGAAAGGGCCGCCGGCGGTACTCTGCCCGCAGGCATCGGTTACGGTTACGTAGTAATTGCCCGGCGCCAGGTCGTTGATGAAAGGTTCGGCGCCTGATGCGCTATAGCCGGCAGGGCCGCTCCACTGGTAGGCGTAGGGCGCTTGCCCTCCCTGGTGGAAAACGCGCAGGGCGCCGTTGTGCGATTCGCCGCAAGCGGCATTATCGGTAGCGCCGGTAAACGCCGGTGGGTTATAAGCCGGTACGCTAAAACTCTGTGACAGTTGTTGGCCGCAGGCATCGCTTACTGTTACGGTGTAAGAAGTTGCGCCTGCAAGTCCTTGCGCCAGGGGGCCGACGGCCCCGTTGCTCCATTGATAAACATAAGGCGGTTTGCCCCCCGAAGCGCTGACCAACAGAAAACCCTGGACGCCGCCCGGACAGGAAGCGCCGGCATCGGCAAGGCTCAACACGGGGGGAGCGACAGCAGACAGCGGGTCGGGGCAAAAAGTGAGTTGCTGTGCGCAGGCCAGTTCCGTTACCTGGGCACAATAGGCGATTCCCGAGGCGACCCCTTCCAGGCACAGGCCGTCGGGGCCGGCAGGAAGCCATTGCACCAACAGGGGAACGTAGCTGTCTGTCAGGCAAATAACGCCGTCGGATTGGCCGGGGCAGGGCGCTGTTGTTTGGAGTTGCCGGTCGAGAACGTCCTCCAGGGATTCGCACACATTTTCACAAAGCTCCGCCACGCAGCCGCCCGGGCCGCTCACCTTGACGCAGTAGCGGCCGGGGCCCACGCCGTTCAGCGTAAACTGGTTGCCTATAATATTCCCCGAAACGTCGCTCCATAGAAAAGCATATTGCTGTATATCGCCGGGCACGACGGCTTTCAGGTTGAAGCCCCCCGACTGGTTGGCCAATACCGCTATACTCAGCTCCATACAAAGGCGGGTGAGGATGTGCACATCGTCGGAATCGCCGCCGGACACAGGGGGTTGCCAATAACAATCGGGCTGATACAAAGGTACTTCCACGCAGGCGCTCAGGTTGTCGCTCAGCTCCCGCAAATCGAGCAGTTGGTTGCCGTCCAGGTCCTCCCCCATAAACACGAGCGGCTGATAAATAGAATTGTTACTGATAAGTTGGGGGACAGCGGAAGAGGGAATTGGCAATGTAAACATGTTAGAATTGAAAAAAGGGGTATTCTCTCCGTTTATCCCCAACATAACCTGCGCCATCACCTCGCTTGCCTCCACTTCTATAGTCAGGCTCTGCTGCCCTGCGGCGAGGGCGTCGAACAGCGCCTGGCTGATGGGCAATGAGCCTCCCGTAAAAAATATACAACCCGCGCTGGTACTCACCCATTCACCTGCGTACAGGTCTATATCCGGCGGGTGGGGTTGTGGTGCGAATACGCGTACCCGGCGGATATAGGGCATAGCATCCTGCGGGCCGGCAGGCGTAGTAGAATAGGTCGCAGATGTCGCACAGCCGTTTTGGTCGCTCACCACAACGCTGTAGTTTCCCGCCGCCAGGCCGTTCAGCGTGGTACCTGTGGCGCCGGTATTCCATAGGGTTGTATAGGGCACATTGCCGTCGGTGCTCACGCTCAGTGTGATGGCGCCGTCCTGCGCGTTCAGGCAGCGCGCCGGCTCCACCTGTGCCGATAACTGGGGCAGGGCGTGGTTGAGCACTTCGTAGTCGCCGGTAGCGCGGCAGCCGCGGCTGTCGGTGGCCGTCACCTTGTACTGTCCCATGCCGAGGCCTTGCAGGCTGGGCTGGGGCCAGCCGTTGTGCCACTGATAGCTCAGCGCGCCTATGCCGCCGCTGCCGCTTAGGCTAATGCTGCCCTGGTGTTGCATGCCGCAATCGTGGATAATAGCGGCGCTAAGGCTCACCGGCGCTGCGTCGGGAATGTCGTATTGGCCTACGGCCTGGCAGCCCCTCGCATCCGTCACGGTGACCTGGTAGGCGCCGGCAGCGAGGTGTGCCGCGGCAGGCCCCGATAGCGCCGCGTCGTGCGACCAGGCGTAGCTATAGGGCGCTTCGCCGCCCGCCGTCACACCAATGCTCAGCGCCCCTACCGACTGCCCGGGGCAGGAAGGCTGTATATCGCCCTGCAATTCCACGGGCGCGCATGCCGGCACGCTGCTTTGCAGCACTACCGTGCAGCCATAAAAATTGGTGACGCTTACCGTGTATTGGCCGGGAGTGGTGATGTTGGTGGGGTTTTGATCAGTAGAGGTATAGTTATCCGGGCCTTCCCAACTAAAGGTAAACGGCCCGGCTGTACCGGTGGCGATAACTTCAAAGGGCTGGCTGGGGTGGCCCGGGCAAATACAGCTTTCTATGTTTTGGATTTCTATGGCGGCGTGGGCATTCATCACAAACCCCATTATAACTGCGATGAATTGTATCTTGTTAGGTGTT
>JABWBR010000118.1 GCA_013360405.1 Saprospiraceae bacterium | reverse complement strand
AAACGCAGCAGCAGGCTACTTCGAATTCGTACTTGACCTGACTCAGGCAGCTAACGACGGCGACCTGCTGGTAGCTCGTTACACGGATGCCCAGGGCGCCGTGCGCCTGGTAGACGCTTTGATTACGGTGAATGCACAGCCCGACAACTGGGCCCCGATCATCGTGTATCCGGCTCAGGATCTGATAGCAGTATTAGACCCGTGTGAAGCGCCGCAGGCCACCTTTGTTTTTCAGGTGACCGCAGCGGATAACTGCAGCGGCAATGTGTCGCCGCTATTGTCGGTGACGCCAACTACGGGAATCACGTTGGCCCCGCTGGGCGGCGGCGCCTGGCAGGCCGTGGCGAGTCCGGGCAATTACCAAGTATTGATAACGGCTTCGGATGCGGCGGGCAATACGCGGCAGGAAGATTTTCGCGTCATCGTTGAGCAGGATCCCACCCCAATAGCCGATATTGGTTGTACAGACACCATTAATATAGTGCTCAACGAACACTGCCAGTTGCTCACCGTGCCGGAGATGTTGCTTGAAGGCGACATGGGATGTCTGGAGGCATCAGATTTTGTCATTGAAATTCAGGATGAGGACCCCAGCAACGGCGCCATAGTAGACGGCTGCGGCATATTTTTATATGAAATAGCATTAGCACAGCCGATACCCGGGGGACTTGCCGGAGATTTTACCACCTGCTGGGGATATATACAGGCAAAAGATCAAAGTCCGCCCGAGATTGTTTGTCCGGCAAACACATCACAAGCAGCAGTGCCTCACGAGGTACAATTTATATCGGAAGTATTGACGAATACAGATCCAAGTAGAGCATTAGCTGAGCACCTGTGTTTTCTCGACTTCATCAACCCCGTGCCCGGTCAGCATTACTACGATCTGTATAGTTTCACCGTGACGACTGCCGACGTATACACTTTTGATCTGGCTACCACTTGGGGTGGGGGCTGGGCGGCCTTATTCCAGGGCAATTTTAATATAAATAGTCCGTGTGAAAACATCATTGCCCAGGGCGATTATGTATTTGACGGAACGCTAACCAGCTTTTTCCCATTCGACCCGGTGGTGCGAATAAGTCTACCCTTGGTTCCCGGACAGACCTACACCCTGATGACCTCTGCCAGCGGCGCTTTTGGCACGGGGCTCACCGGCGGTTACACCTGGGGGGTATACAGCGACGGGACCGGTGCGCTTAACGGCCTGCCGGTAGAAACCGAATTGGTGGTGCGCGATTTGCTTTGTGAGAACTGGGGTAAAATCACCGTAGACAGTTTGCCGGCTCAGGCGCCGCGTTGTTACAGCGTAAACAAAGACGGGCAGATATTATGGCCGGCCAGCAGCCTGGAGCGGCAGCGGCTGGAGCAATTGCTGGCAGTGCTCTCCTACACGGGATATCCGGGTCAGCCCAATGGGCCGACGGGAAGCGACAACTGCGGCAATGTAGAAATTTGCGTAAGCGACCAAACAACCCTTAACGGCGATTGCGGGGTAATAGAATTGGTGCGAACCTTCAGCGCCACCGATGAAAAAGGAAACACCGACGAATGCCAGCAAGTCATCAGCATTCGCAGGCCGGCGGTAACCGATGTCTTCTTTCCGCCGTTTACCACCTATATAGAATGCGACGAGCAATACGAGACGGATGCCAATGGTCGCCCTCATCCTTCGGTGACGGGTTATCCATTTGTGATCACGCCATTTGGATTTAGCGACCTCGACCAGACATTCTGCAATTTGTCGGCATCCTATTTTGACTACCCGGTAGCTTTTATTTGCGAAAGCACCTATAAAATAAGACGGGAATGGACCCTGCTCAATTGGTGCGCCCCTGCCTCTTCGGCGATATACAGCCAGTTGATCGGCGTAGGAGATTTTAGTGCTCCGCAGGTATCTTGTCCGATAGTCATTGACGACTGGGACGGCCTGTCGGATTCCATTTTATACAGCACAGGGCCATTTGACTGTGCGGCAACCTTTTGGGCGCCGTTGCCCGAAGTGAGCGACAACTGCTCGGATTGGTCCGTATTGACCGAAGTAGTGACGGGATTTGGCGCTGAAACCATAATATTGGCCAGTGTGCCTGCCGGCGCTACGCAGCGCTATGTGGCGGGTATACCGGAGGGGTGTCACCGTTTTCGGTACACCGTAACCGATGCTTGTGGCAATGCGACAGTATTAGAATGCGAGTTTTGCGTACTCGACCTCACGCCGCCCATAGCCATTTGCAATGATGCGCTCAATATTTCAGTAGGCGGTCAGGGATATGGCAGATTATATGCGGAAGAAGCCGACGAAGGGACGTGGGACAACTGCGGGATAAGCAGCTACCAGATCAGGAGGCAAATCACGGAAGATAGTGATTGCCAGCCGGTGGCGCCCGACTATACCCCTTGGGCAGGCTATATTGATTTTAGTTGTTGTGATGCGGGCGATTCGGTATTAGTTGAATTGCAGGTAACCGATATCAGCGGCCAAAGCGACATATGTTGGTTTAAAGTGTGGGTAGAAGACAAACTCAGGCCTTTGTGCATTGCGCCGCATGACGTTACTGTGAGTTGCACGGATCTGCCTTATAGTTTTGAGGCAAGCGACACTACCCAGTTGCAGGTTTTATTTGGTAATGCGATGGCCAACGACAACTGCCCGGGCGCCTACACTATTGAATTGCCGCCCCTTCTCAATATGCACGATTGCGGTTACGGTGTAATCATACGGCGCTTTAGAGCGATAGACCGCTTTGGCAACCAATCGGCCGCAGAATGTCAGCAGATGGTGGTAATAGAAGAAGCGCACCGTTACGACATCCGATTCCCTGCCGATGCGTCGGCCAATTGCGGCATTCCGGCGCCCGATACCATTCATTACTACGAGCGGGCTTGCGACTTATTGGCCGTCAGTGTAGACGATGAATTTTTCTCTGCATCGGGTGATGAGTGTTATAAAATATTCCGCACCTACCAGGTCATCAACTGGTGCGAATACGATGGGCAGAGCGGCCCGGTAGTCATCGGCAGAGATGAAGACTGCGACGGCGTGCCGGGCGACGAAGCCGTATGGGTATTGAGGCGGGAAATCGGGTTGGGGTATATAGACCGCGATAGTCTGGAGGGTAATAACGTGCCGGCTGCCGGAGTAAAACCGACGGCATGCGACGGCGCCACCAACCCTGCCGGTTTCTGGCGTGCCACGCCTTCGATTGGATATTGGGAATATACCCAGGTCATCAAAGTATACGACAACACCCCGCCGGCTATTTATTTCTCGCCGCCCGATCCGTTCTGCAGTTATGACAACATAGGTTGCGATGCGGAAATAGAATACTTGTTCCTTTTATTTGAGACCTGTACGCCGCAGGACATCACCTTTCACATCTATTTGGACGAGGGAGACGACGGTATTATTGATATGGATCTCACTGACTTTGAGGTCATTCACGGTCAGTACCCCAAGTTCAAAGCCGTATGGGAAGTACCGATCGGGCACCATTCCTTTTACTTAATAGTAGAAGATGGATGCGGCAACGTGAATGAAACCCATATGCCTTTTGAAGTAGTGGATTGCAAGGCGCCATCGCCCATCTGCATCAATGGATTGGCCATAGATCTGATGCCCATGATGCCCCCTGCCGATGCCGACGGCGACGGCGATATAGATACCGGCGCCATTTCACTTAGCGTCAACGATTTCATCGCCAGTCCGATTACCGATTGTTCTTCTCCCATAAAATACTCCATACATCGCGTCACGGAAGTACCCCATCCCGGGTCTACCTCGATCACGCTGACCTGTGACGACAGGCCGCACCAGATTGTGCGTATATACACCTGGGATAGTGCGTTTAATCCTTATGCCGTGCAGCCCAACGGTACGGTGGGAGGGCCCAATTACGATTATTGCGAGACCTACGTATTGGTGCAGGACAACGTATTTAACGCCTGTGGCGATACGCCGATATCAGAGATAGCCGGCGTAATTATCACCGAAGACGACGAACCTGTGGCGGGCGTACAGGTACAGCTCAGCGGGGCGGACAGCCAATCGATGACCACCCTTGGGGATGGGGCGTATCAATTCTCTGCATTAGCGCAGGGATACGACTACACCGTCACGCCACTCCTCGATCAAAACCTCCTTAACGGCGTATCTACCTTCGACTTATTGTTAATGACCAAGCACATTTTGGGCGTGCAATCACTTAATTCGCCCTACAAGATGATAGCTGCCGATGTGAATAAATCGGGCACCATAACCACATATGATCTCATTCAATTGCGGCGACTCATCTTATTCATCGACTCCGATTTTGCCGACAACACCAGTTGGCGTTTCATACCGGCGGCGTACAACTTCCCCAACCCGGCCAATCCCTGGCAGGAAGTCTTCCCCGAAATCATCAACATCAATGATTTGGCGGGTGACCTGGGCGGGCAGGATTTCATTGCCATCAAAATAGGAGATGTAAACGGGAATGCAGTCACCGGCTTGGGTGCAGTAGAAGAGCGGACCATAGACGGGATATTCAGATTAACCGCAGCCGAACAATGGCTGGAGAAAGACAGTACATACGCCGTTACATTAACGGCTGCTGAGTTATCTGCTGTTGCCGGTTTTCAATTTACCCTGCAATGGGATACCACGGCATTCTCGTTGACGGGGGTAGAAGAAGGACTGCTTAGGCAGGCCCATATAGGTAAACCTTTAGGTGAGGCTGGTATACTTACCGCCAGTTGGAATGAAGAACAGGAAAGCGCAAGCGGCCCCCTGCCTCTAGTTACCTTGCATATCAAGGCGCACCGGGAAACCTGGCTGGGGCAATTGCTGCATATCAGAGAAAATGGGTATACACCGGCGGAGGCATACGGTCGTGACGGCGCCTGGCTGGGAGTAAGCATTAACTTTAGCGGTGCTGCGTCTGTTGGAAAATTGATATTTACCAATCAGCCCAACCCTTTCAGCGAGCAGACCTGGTTGCAGTTCTACCTGCCTGTTGACGATAGGCTTACCATCTATGTCTTCGATGCAAACGGCGTAGCGCGATATAAATGGCAGGGCGAGCTGGCTGCCGGTTGGCACCGGCGAAGTATAAGTGCTGCCGAGATAGGAGAGGGCAGCGTATTTTTCGGGCGTATTGAAACCGCTTCGGGCAGTGTGGTGAGAAAGTTGATCAAAGTAGCGCCTTAAATTGAATAGATTAAATATGAATAAAACTTAATGATTGATAAAAATCATTAATATTATAATCACGAAATGACACGATATTATACACTCAGATACAGTATACGACATATTCTGGTGCAATCATTGAGTATTTGAGTGTATAATAGCCTGTCATAAAATTTTATTATTTTTTTTATTTTTTAGTATAAAAATATCATTTTATGTATATATTTGCACGGTAATTGTTTCCCCTTAATGAAAAAGCAAGACAGGTTTGGCGCCTGATTGCTTCTCCCCTAATCTAAAGTATTCGTGTTATTCCTCATGTAGCCATGATGAATTATGTTCCTTCCTCCCCCTGGAATGATATAATTCATATGAGTTATACTGGTACTTTATTATTACAACATTACATAAACAAACACTATGGACAAGCGTTACACTTCGCAGATTCTCTCCTTTATTTCTATGGGCGAGGCGCGTGGGTTGGCAAATGGCATTTAGTAATAAGTTGCTGAAAGTCAATTTTTTGTGTCTACGTTTTTCATAGAAAACAAACACTAGTATTCCCCTTTATGTCAGGCTGTTGACAGTGTTCCATCTGTCGAACGGAAGGCCTGTCGTATGTTTTGGCTTGAACATGAGCTAATTCGGTAGACAAATGAGTTGTCATACCGCTGGTCATTTTATGCCATAAACTAACAAGAAAGCCCCGAAAGCTTAAAGTTTTAAAGAGCAAACGAATTATTCATGAGTACCTTCTTAACACTCCATTGCATGAACAACATTTACACAGCACAACTTATTAGCGAAAAGGTAAAAGCCGTTGTATCAACCAGCCAAGGGTTGAAATTCAAGCGTTTTCTGGCTTTTACCGTTATGGTTTCATTGACAACTGCAACAGCTTTTGCGCAGTGTAACAATGTCACGGCAGGTGGTACTATTACAGGTGGGGAATCTAATCCTTCCGCCTATAACCCCGGCATCATAACTAGCGCTACTTTGCCCTCGGGAGGGAGTGGTACGATAGAGTACTTATGGTTATATACGACCGACGAATCGCAGGCGTTTCCCGGCGGCAGCAGTTGGATTTCTATACCCAACAGCAATTCAGCCAGTTACGACCCACCTTCTACGATAACAACCACCACCTATTATTTGCGTTGTTCGCGCAGGTCGGGATGTTCCAATTACGACGGAGAGTCCAATGTAATTGTAAAGTCGATTGCCTCAACAGAGTGTTCGTGTCCGAATAACCTGATACTTAATCCCAGCTTTGAAATAGGTACGACCTATTGGGATTGGTCGGGTGGAAACTTTAATTCGGGCACTTATGCGGCGGTATGCGGCACAAAATCCGGTCAGTTTCAAATAACAAATAACAGCAACAACTGGTTTTCCAATACATTCATTGATGATGGCTCAATCAGTGCGGGAACGGTACTGAATTTGTCGGTATATGCGGGTACTCACGCGCCAAGTTATTATCATCAGGTAGGAATAGCCTATTTTGATTTTGAATGGAACTGGATATCGGGCAACTCTACGGAGGTCAATAGCCTGTTGCCTACAATGACCTTATATAATATTAGTAGTGTAGTGCCTGCGGGCGCACATTACATTCAGGTGACCGGCAGTGGAAACGGTGACTGGTTAAAAACCGATTTGTGGTGTGTTACTGTTGGGGGGCAATGCAACCCTGACAATACGAATGCGCCGCCGTTTTGTGCGCCGACCCCCAGTTGTCCTTCTGGTAGTTTAACCTGGTCGCAAACAATAAACGGTTCGACCGGCGATCCTTCTATTGTACGTTTTTATTCGGGAGGAACAACTGCCTATACATTACCAGTTACCTTACCATCGGCATTCAATGGACCGGTTAGCGTAAATATTACACAAGCCATAGCCTATGACGGATATGTAGGGCGGTCAAGTACGGGTGATCAGCCTAATGAGAAATTCAGGGTAATTTTTTTAAAAAATGGATCAGTACAATGGTCATCTAACTGGACGGGGTCTAATAGTTCGGGTAGTGATGGCATAGCTACAGGTGTCAACCAGGATTACTGGTCGGGGGCCTTAGGCAGTGCCAACCTTCCCAACGGCGCAGACCAGATCAGATTAATCCACTGGAGCAATAGTACTTATGGCACAAATGATAACACCAGCCCCAACTCAGTAGTGCCTTCGAGTGTATGTATCAGTTATTCGCCAATTTGCAATCTTTCCGTAACTATTGATGAAAGCCAGACCATTTGTACAGGGGGATCGGCGAAACTGACAGCCTCTCCAAGTGGAGGCTCAGGGAATTATTCATATTCGTGGAGTAATAGTTTGGGGTCTAACTATTATGTAGACGTAACGCCGGCTACTACAACCACTTATTCTGTTACCGTTACAGACAACAGCACAGGTTGTACGGCGACAGGTTCTGCCACTGTGACAGTAGTATCAGACCCCACAATTACAGCCCAGCCGACGAATATATCGGAATGTGTAGGCGGCACCTTAGATTTCACAGTAACGGCTACGGGGGGTACGCCCGCATTGACCTATCAGTGGCAAACTTCGACCAATGCCGGCGGTCCATGGAGTAGTATTTCCGGCGCTACTCAAAGCTATTATAAGCCGTCAAGTACAACTCCCGGTACAAAGTATTACCGGGTGATTGTATCGGCTTCCGGCCTTGGCTGCGGCAATGCCACGTCAAGTGTTGTTTCGGCGGTTATATATTCAGATCCTTCTATTTCTGCGCATCCTCAACCTCAAACGATATGCACGGGGGCCAATGCGACCGTTAGCGTTACGGCTTCGGGGGGTGTTCCGCCGCTTACTTACCAATGGCAATCAAGCCCTAATAATTCCACTTGGACCAATATCTCCGGGGCAACCAATTCCAGTTATACTTCCGGGTCGCTGACAAGTAATACCTATTTCAGGGTATTAGTTAGCTCCAGCGGTTCGGGGTGTGGTACGGCTACCTCCAATAGCGCCCTGGTAACGGTGAATCCTTATCCGCAGGCAAGTTTTACATCCACCCAGGCCGGTTGCACCAGTAATAGTGGAAGTATAACTTTTACTTTCCCGGATAATCCCAATTTTACCCAAATTCAATTCAGTTTGAATGGCGGTTCAACCTATCAGCCTGCAGTATCGGATAACATCGGTTCTGTTACTTATAGCAACTTGGCGGCTGGTACATATAATTTATTTGCCCGGTGGGGTACGGGGGTTTGTCCCGTTGATTTGGGTGATGTGACCATCACCAACACAGCGGGGCCTCTGGTCAATATTGCTTGCGAAGATGATCCCGTATTAAGCCGTGTAGCCAGCAACAGCAGTCAAACCTGTGGAAGCAATGTATACGGGTTCTGGTCAGGCAATTTGGTTAGCAACTGGACGAGCCAGCAGCACTGGTCGGTATCAGGCGGCAGCTTCCTTGAATATGCCAATGGTACTGCCGTATTAACCATGACGGCAACCAACAATGCCAATTCTAACCTGGTTTTCAATATCACGGCTGTCTTTAGCGGGCGCACCTATTCGCCCCCAGCGGGCAGCCCTAAAGAAAGTACGCAGTGCGTTGGAGATTTGAATAATAGCGATTGGTATTATTATACGGCGGTAGATGGCAACCTGATCGGCGCCGGCGCTTTAGCAGGCGGCGTGGTTGAATTTACCCGTTTTGGCGAAGCCTTCCAGATGGGCACTGGCGCCAATCTCAATAATGCAGCCGCTTTTGGCGCTTCCGGCTGGTTAACTTTTGATATTAAAAAGAACCCTTCTTCGGGTACCAACTTCAATTCGAACCCGGGGCATGGTGATTTCAATATGAATATGTCGGGAGGCGCCCTGGCCAATATGCCACCTGATTGTCTAAATATTTGCGTAGGGGAGTCTACTACTTTGACTGCCAACGCAGCTTCGGGAACACCTCCTTATACTTATTTGTGGAGTAACGGCGCTACTGCCTCATCGATTACGGTAAGTCCCTCCACAACAACCACCTATTCGGTAACAGCAACTGACTCCAACGGATGTACGCACACTGACCAGGCTACTATTACGGTTTACCAGGGCGCTACTGTTAACGCCGGCCCAGACCAAACGATTTGCGTAGGCGCTACTGTGACTATGGCCGGCACTATCGGCGGTTCGGCTACCAGTGCTACCTGGACTTCGTCGGTTGCGGGAGGTAGCTTTAACCCTAACGCTACGACTTTGAATGCTGTTTATACGCCTCCTTCCGGTTATACCGGGGTAATTACCATGACACTCACCACAAATGATCCTGCTGGTTCTTGCCTTCCTGCTGTCGATCAGATGATTATTACCATCATTGCCGACCCATCGGTATCAGTACAGCCGGTAGGCGCCACGATATGCGCCGGCGGCACACACACG
Organism: Saprospiraceae bacterium; assembly: GCA_013360405.1. Taxonomy (GTDB): domain Bacteria; phylum Bacteroidota; class Bacteroidia; order Chitinophagales; family Saprospiraceae; genus JABWBR01. The sequence goes on along the minus strand of JABWBR010000118.1, from coordinate 54 downwards.
ATGACGGTGAGCGCCACGGGCGGCACGCCGTCGTTGACGTATCAGTGGCAATCG
>JABWBR010000165.1 GCA_013360405.1 Saprospiraceae bacterium | reverse complement strand
GGGCCTCGGCGGCCCCGGCAATATAGGCATAGAGATAGTTGCCTCGCCCGGCAATGTGTACTGCTGCAATACCGTGGGCAATACCCGATTGGGCGTGAGCGTGAGCGGCGGCAGCCTGGCCACCGACAACTTCAGGGGCACTACTTTCGGCAACCACGCCGGCAGCCTGTACCTGCCCGATGTCAACGCCGTGCTGGGCTCGCAATCCCATACCCAAAACAGGTGGACGGGTACGGGAGCGGCGGTGTATGGGGTAAGTCAGCAGATTGCCGCTATTTATCCATTTATCGTTGACATCACCCCGCCTAACGGCTCGCCGGAATATATGCCGCCTTCCCATTCGCCACAAGGATGGTTTATTCCTGTTGAAAATTCCAATTCTAACCCCTCGGACGAATGTGCCCCCGAATTCTGTATCATTCCCGGTTTGACTTCAGGTTCTGAAGACGATAAACGAATTATCGAAGGTTTGCCCAATGCCCAAGCCGCCGTAATTTGGGAATTGCAGCGTTTTATTTTCGAGCGGGTAAGAAATGAAAACAATCAGGATTCTACGATTCAGGCCTTTGTGCTGCAAAACAACCAAAGTAATATCGGCGCTTTTCAACATATAAATGACGAGGTACACGATGCCTGGAATGGCAATAGTTCAGACATTACCTCATTGAAAAACGAGCTGAAGCTGGTGAAAGAAAAACTGGATAGCCTGATCCTGTTAGACGGGCTAATAACTGATCCGCATAACAATGCCGGGATACTGATGCAATCCAGGCAGTTTCTTTCAGACGGTCTTTTCAACTTGTCCTTATCGTGCAGGGATCTTAGTACCGATGTCAGCGAAGACGCTATTGCCCAATTCGAATGGCTTAAGCCGGTCAACGACAGTATCAGCGCCCAAACCATTTTTGAAACTAATGAAAAAACGGTCAATGGCCTATATCTGAACTACGCAGCACAAGCAATGGCCCCGTTGACGGAATCGGAGTTGTTAGCGTTAAAAATGATTGCAGAGCAATGCCCGCTGACCGGCGGCAATGCCGTTTACCGGGCGAGGGCCTTCCTGGCCGTTGCAAACAATGTACCGCTTAATTATAACGACAGCCTGGCATGTAGCGGTAATCAGGCATTCTCTGTACCTGATAATTTACATTCTCTTACCAGCATGAGTTGGGACTTGTTCATTTTTCCTAACCCTGCTGTGCAAACAACCCGTGTACAGTGGCCTGAGGAGTCTTTATTCCATGGCGATTTGGTCATATTGGATATTTTCGGCAGGCAGGTGTGCCGTTATGTTATTCCAGCAGGAATTCGCCATTATGACTTGCCCGTAAACAATTTACCACAAGGATTATACGTGGTAAAAGCAGTAGTAAATAATACAGGCTACTCCGGCAAAGTTATCGTGAAGCATTAATTTTTGTTTATCTCAGCAGTAATAGCGTTTTGCGAAAGCATCAAGCGCTATTGCTGCTGTTTTAATATCCAGCTATGCGTTACCAATTTACTTTTTCTCTTTTCATTATTTATGCTGCCTACTCAACAATTATTGCCCAAAAACACGACTATGTGTGGCTAATGGGAGAAAACAGTTTGACTGTTCCAGAATATGCAGGTACTGTGATTGATTTCAACATACAGCCGCCTGACATCTACTACGAGTTC
>JABWBR010000117.1 GCA_013360405.1 Saprospiraceae bacterium | reverse complement strand
TTCCGGGTCGGTCCCCTTCGTGCTTACGCTCGATTGCAGGACTGCCGGCGCCGTCGGGTCGCAGTTGTCCGTAAACGTCGGCGCCAATACCAGCGCTGCACCCAATCCCGTCGCGTCGTCGCATTCTACCGTCGCATCAAGGTCGCCTGCGGCCTGGTCAACCAAAGGCGCTGTATTGTCGTCTATATTAATCGTTTGTACACAGAAGTCAGTTAGGTTTGCGGCATCGGTAATAGTCCATGTTCTGGAAACGACGATGGGACAAGTTCCGGATGCAGCATCCTGGTAAGAAATAGTCGAAATAGAACAATTTTCAGTAAAACTGCCTCCCTCAGCGGCAAACTGCAAAGGCGTCACCACTTGGGGCGTAGTTGAATACGGGAGTCCTGTGATGGCGGAAGTATTACAACCTTCGATATTCACCGTACCGGGGCAAGCTGTAATTTCCGGGTTCTCATCATCAGTAACCGTCACCGTAAAGTTACAATCATCCGTATTGCCGAAGTCGTCGGTAACCGTATAAGTCACCACTGTTTGACCTAAAGCGAAGGTGTAAGCATCAGTGCCGCCGGCTGTAACGGCACCTCCTGAGGGCAGCGACACCGGTGCGGGCGAGCCGTTGGAGAACGCCACGCTCATCGTAAGCGGCGTACAATACCCTGTAGGAGACGGATGCGTCAGATCGACTTCCGTATCGCAATCGCCGGAATCATCGGCGGAAGTAGTCGTGACAACCGGCGATGGGCAAATCACCTCGGGAAGATTGCTTACGGGAAGTGTAACGGTAAATGTTTTACCCACACAACCTGCGGTGCTGGTAGGTACTACGGTATACACCGCATACAACACGCTAGCGGTATTATTTACCAATGTACCCGTAATATTGCCTGCTCCGTTAGGGGCGCCGCCGGTCAATCCGGGATCATAAGTAGCCGTCCAGGTAAAGGTACTTGGCACGCTATTGGATATATAAGTCTGCGGGTCAATGATAAAAGGTTCATTGGAGCAGACTGCCGGCAGCAGCGTATTGGCGCCTACCGGTTCGGGTTGAACTGTAACCGTTTCCATAACCGGCGTACCTTCGCATAAGCCGGGGGCGGAGCCGACGGGCGTGATAGTGAAAGTGACTACAATTGATGAACTGGTCGCATTAGTCAGCGTTTGCTGAATAGCTGTGCCGAAGGCATTGCCCGTATCCGTAATAGGGCCGCCTGCCAATTCGTCGATGCCGGCTGTTTGCGGGGCCGACCAGGTGTAAGTTGCGCCTGCTACGCTGTTGGGGTTGGTCACATCGATATCCGTTTCCTCACCCGAGCAAATCGGGTCATCGTTATCTGTAGCAGCGACGTTTGGCAGCGGATCAATATTGACGAATACGTCAAAAAATGAACCGATACAAGCGCCGGGATCGCTGGAAGGAGTAACCCGGAAGACGGCAGTTTGCGGAGTATTCGTCAAATTGATCAAAGAAGCGTTGAGTATATCGCCCAATGTCGGCGTCACACTTTCATCACCCGTAACATTCGGGTTATCAGAAAGCGGGACCCACGAGAAATTGCTGTTTACGCCGTTGGTAATAGCATTTTGCAAGTCGAAAGTTCCCGGACTTCCCGAACACGCCTGAATGTTTTGATTAGCTCCTACGGGTTCCGATTTTATCGTAATGGTCACTGTAAAGGGATCGCCCAGGCAACCGTCGGCGCTCACAGGCACAACCGTGTAAACCACGTCAACATCAGCCCCGGTGGTATTGGTCCAGGCGTCGTCGGCCAAAACGCCGGCGGGCTGGCCGTTGGCCACTGCCGGGCTGCCGGCGGAGGCCGTCAGGCCGTTGCTGTTTATGTTGGTGATATTGTATGTTGCCGCGCCCGTTACACCCAGCGTATAACCCGAAGCTACTTCCGAGCAGGCCATATCCGTATCGGCGGCGCCTACGGGTTCGGGTTTAATGGTGATAGTTACTGTGAAGGAGGCGCCTTCACAGCCGTCGGTACTTACAGGAACTACGGAATAAACCACGTCGACATCTGTGCCGGTGGTATTAGTCCAGGCATCATCAGCTAATACGCCGGCGGGCTGGTTGTCGGCTATAGCAGGGCTGCCCGCGGAGGCGGTCAAGCCGTTATTATTGATGCCTGTAATATGGTATTCTGTTGCACTTGGCACGTTCAGCGTATAACCGGAAGCTACATCCGAGCAGGTCATATCCGAATCGTTGCTGCCCACGGGCGTACAAGTAGTACGCGCCTCTGGCAGCGTCGTACAATTACCGGGGCCGTTATTGCTGCCTACGGTGATAGCGCCGCCGCCGTCGGTAAAGCCGAGATTCATCGGATCTTCCACGCGGCAAGGCATTACGCAGCAGTTAGCCAATAGCGCGTTGCCGGTGGCAGCAGCAGTGCCGCCCACATAATCCAGACTATTGAAGCCGTTGACGCCGTCGAGCGTTACAGTAGCGTCGTTATTGTTAAATGTAAAATTGCCGTAAATAGTGACCAGATTGGCCAGGCCGCTGATGCCGTTGAGCGCCGGGTTATTGCTGATGTTCAGCGAACCGCTCATCGTCGTTAGTCCGGTCATGCTGCTCACCGTTTGCAATGCATTATTGCCGTTGATGGTCAGGCCATTAACAGTAACCAGCGCGGCAAATCCGCCGAGATCGGTAACGGCGTCTTCGTCGTCAATATTGATCAAGCCGGTCACAGCGCTTAACGCACTGAAATTCAGCGTACTGACAGCATTGTTATTCTCAAGTCTCAAATCCTCGCCAACACTGGGTAGCAGCGGCACATTGACCGTTAGAAGCGCAGCGTTGCCGTTGATGCGAAACTCGCCGGTAGTACCCGTATTTAGCGCCGGCATCATGACGGCGGTCATCTTGAGGTCGTTGTTGGTAATGTCTAAGCTGCGTCCGCTGCCGTTGGCGCCGTTAACGGCTGTGAGGTCGGTGAACACCAGAGAAGGCATATCGTCATTGCCGGTAAAAATCAGATAAGCGCCTACTGTTTGCAGATTGGTAAAATCGATAGACTGCGAGCCGCAGAGGTCATAGTTATCGGTAAACGACAAGAAGCCTCCGGTAGTCTGCAAACCGCTCAGGTTGGCGTCGCACAGATTGTTGTTATCGCTTACTGTTAAGTCGCTGACAATAGCAAGGGCTGTTGTGGCAGTGATCGCGGCGGCAATCTGGCTGATCGTCATATCGTCGCCCACATTGGCGAGGTTAGAGAAATTGACGGTAGCGCCCCCAGATGTGCGGTTGTCATTGTCGAGATTGATATCGCGCCCCACCTGCGTCAGGCCGGTAAAGTCAACGGTAGCCAGGCTGGAAGTCGTACCGTCGTGGTTGCCGGTAACCGCCAGGTCGCGGCCGACGGTGAAATTCGAGCCGAGCGTAGAGATAGAGGCCAGACTGTTGTTGTTGGTAATCGAAAGATCGCCCGTTACGCCGCCGAGGTTTCCTATGGAGACCAGTGCAGGAAGCGCGATGCCGGCGAGCCCGTCGTCATTATTAGAGAACGTGGCTGTACCGCCTACGGTGGCCAGCACCGGTAACGTCAGCGTTCCGGCTGCAATTTCCGAAATATTGCAATTGCCCGTTACATTGGTCAGACCGGCCAGTGCGATTGTAGTTCCGGCGCCGGTATTGTTGTTATCAAAAGTGAGGTTGCGGCCCACCGAGGTCACGCCTGCGGTGATGGTAGCCAATGCTGTGGCGTTATTGCCCTGGATAAGGAAGTCGCGGCCTACGGTGGCAGCGCCTATATTGATAGATAGCAAGCCGGCACTATTGTTGATGTTGATATCTGTGCCTACAGAAGTTAAAGCATTCACTGCAAGACCGGTAACGCCGGCATTGTACGACATATTTAAGGTTCCGCCTACAGTAGTCAAAGCGGGCAAGCTGATAATGCTGTTGAATTGCGTATTGGCATCGCCTGCGGCGCCGCCGACGGTCAGGCTTCCGGTTACATTGGCCAGGTTCGACAATTCGGCAAGCCCTGTGGGGTTCAACGGGCTGTTGAAGTCGCGAATGGCAAATGCGCCGCCTACCGATTGTAATTCTGTGAGATTACACAAATTGACGATCGGGTCGCTACCCGTATTGCCCACCAGGGTCAGGTTGCCGGTGACGTGGGTGTACTTGCAGCCGCCGGGGCCGATGAAGGCATTGAGGTCGGTTTGTGAATCGAGGGTAATGTTGCCCGTGTAGGTGATCGGTCCGGGGCATGCCATACCGCCCGGTAACGCCGAAATAGTAAGCGTTGCAGGGTCGGATACGCAGCCGTAATCGTCTGTCACGGTGTAAGCGAGGTCAACCGTGCCGGCAGTGGCGCCTATGAAACCAATGGGGTTGACGTCGGCTGTGCCTGGATTAAAGGAGCCGCTACCCGAGCCGCCGGTCACCGACCAGGTGTGAACAGGGTTAGTGAGCGTGGCCGTTCCAGCTACGGGATTTCCATCCAGCGTAATTTCGTCGCCCGTACACACGCTGCCGTTGGAGACCGTAATACCTGCAGAAGGCAGGGTATAGACAGTAACTACAATGGTCAAAGAATAGACTTCACAACCTCCTCCATTGCTGACTTGTATGTTTATGTTGTGGGCGCCTGCGGAAAGACCCGACGCAGTACAGGTATTGGAAGTTCCATTCTGGATAGTAACGTCGCCCACCGAGAAGTCGCCCGAATTATCCACATCTTCGAAGAAGAGATAATTCAACGTGCCGGAAGTGGCGCTTGCCATCACCTCGAAGTCGATATCGTCGCCGAAACAAATTATATCGTCATCGGCTACAATACCTGAATTATCGGACGAGGTGAAGCTACTGATGGTCACTGTACAAGCCGTTCGCGCTACTTCGATGGCTGCTGTGGGGCCGTTAGCGATACAGCGGCCGCCATTGGCGAATGACAGGTTGCCCGAGATGGTCAAATTGCCGGTAAAGGGATCAGGGCTACTATTCACGCTGACCAGCCCGCAGGGAATGATACAGCAAGTCCCCAGCATCGGGTTGTTGGTCACCGTGAGCGCACCGCCGATAGTTGTCAGGCTCGCCAGTCCGTCGAGTGATGTCAGGTCGGAGCCGCTGCCGGGGAAAGAATTGCCGTTGCCGGTAATGGTAGCCGCTCCGCCTATGGTAGCAAGGACGCCGAAGCCGTTCAGGTCGGGCAATGCGTCGTTGTTATTGATTTCGAATGCGCCGGTGACGCCGGTCAATGCGCCGAAGGCGATTGAAGTCAGCGCAGGGTTGGTAACGATGCGCAAATCTTCACCGACCGTAGGCAGCAGGGGCGCCGAGATACCGGCAAGGTTGGTGTTGTTTTGGATGTAAATTTCACCGGGCACGGTAATCAGCGCAGGCATACTCAGCGAGGTCATCATATCGGTATTGGATACAATTTCAATGCTGCGACTATTGCCTGCTCCTGTGCCGTTAACGGCGGTGAGGCTGGTAAGGCTGAGTGCGGGCATGTCGTTGTTGCCCTCAATAGTCAGGTAGTCAGAAGTCGCTGCAGGTAAATTATCGCCCACTGTAGCGAGGTTACTGATGTCAATGCTGGATGAAGTACAATTCTCAAAGTTGTCAGAAATCAGGACGAAACCTTTTACCTGGGTCAACCCGCTCAAATCGAGGGCGCACATTGGATTGTTGTCGTCTACGGTCAGGTTGCCTTCCACCACCAGGCTGCTGCCGGCTGTAAGGCTGGAAGCGACCTGCGAGACGTTCATGTTGCCGGTAAGCGAGGTACCGACAGTAGTGAGCAGAGGCATAGAGACTACAGCACCGCTTGTGGCGGTATTGTCGTTATCGATGGTTAAATTGCGACCTACGGAAGTTAGTGCGGGCAAATTGACAGTAGCCAGGGAGGGCGAGTCGTTACCGCTGATCGACACATCGCGGGTAACGGTCGTCAAATCAGCCAGGTCAACGGTTTGCAGATTAGGGTTGGTAGAGATGGTGACATCCCTGGTAACTGTAATCGCCGGACCGGCCAAGCCGTCGGTAATAGTCGTAAGATTATTATTTCCGGTAATACTCAAGGTGTGGTTTCCAATGCCCACCAGATTAAGTTGTAAAAGCTCGATGGCAACCAGGCCGCCGTCATTGTTGCTAATACTCATATTGCCGTTCACGGTGACCAGAGCTGAAAGGTCGAGCGTGCCTGTAGCAATATCGTTGATATTCATATCGCCTGCGCCGTCGCCGCCCACGGTAGTCAGGGCGTCAAGGGCTATAGCGGCGCCGGTCGGGTTTGTGTTATTGTTGTCTAATGTAAAGGCGTCGCCTACGGTGACGAGTTGGGCGAGGTTGATATCAGACAGGTCGGCGCTATTATTATTAGAGATGGTGACGTCTCCGCCTGTGGAAGTCAATTTAGAAAAATCGACGGAATTCAGCGTGCCGTTGTTCTGTACCACTACCGAGTTCGTGCCTGCCGTATTCCAGCCGGCGCCCTGGCTGCCGATATCAATATTATCCACGGCGCCATTATCGCTTACCGTAGTAGCGCCTACCTGTCCAGCCAGGTTAGGCAATTCGATATCGACGGCATTAGTATTAAACCTGATGGTAATAGCGCCTGCATCGCCTACATCGGTAATACCGTTAAGTTGGATGGCAGTAAACGAACTATTGCCATCATTCGTATTGGTAGCGCCGATGGTGAGCGAGGTTCCGATAGTTTGCAAATTGGCGAGGTCGGCCAGCGTGGTCGGGTTGCCGGCCACTTTAAAGTCGCGGATAGTCAGGCTTCCGCCGATGCTCAGTAGTTCCTGCAAATTACACAGATCAGTGATGGGGTCGCCGCCGGCGGCGTCGGCGCCTGTAGCGGCGTTGCCATTGCCGTCAATGACCAGGTTGCCGGTGATGTGGGTGTATTTGCAGCCGGAGCCGTTCAAGAAAGTATTGACCTGGGACTGCGTGGAAAGCGTCACGTTGCCGGTATATGTTATGGGTGCAGCGCAAATAAACCCGCAACTGCAAGCCGTTTCCGGCAGAGGGGTACCGCCGGGAGTATCGAGGTAGGGGCAGTAATCCACATTGGTTGTAATATTTACGCCGCTGCCGAAGGCAATGGGGTAAGGCGCGGGGCCGTCGGGAGCGTCCCAGTAGTTGTTTTCCGCGTCAAGCGTAGCTGCCGATTGATTATCGGCGCCATAAGTATCGCCGGCGAAGGCGTTACCGCCGTCGGCGCTCACCGTGCCCGCGTCGGAATCGAGGCGAAGGTCGGTACCGTTATCGGTGGCGCCGTCAAAATCGTTATTGGTAACGGAACCCGAGCCGCCGTTGGTAAAACGGATACCGGTGGTATTGTCGTAGATGTGGTTGTTGTCGATGGTTGCCGAGCCGGCATCGACGTCAATCCCGGTAGTGAAGCCGTGGAAGGAGGCGTCGTTGTTCTGGATGGTAGCCGAGGCCGCTGCGCCGGACACCAGGATGCCCGTTGTGCCCCCCGAGGAATGGCTAAAGTGGCAGTCGTCCTGGATGGTCGCATTTACGGCTGCATGCAAGGTGCTGGAGGGGCTATCGAATATCTTGGCGCCCAGCGGGCAATCGGTCACCGTAAGTCCGCTGACCGTGGCATGCGCACCTTCGCCGGCATCAGAGACGTAGCCTTCGTAGTTGTTGACGAACAAGCCGATGCTTACGCCAGTGACGGAGCCTCCGCTGATGAGCGCCGGGGCGGTATTGCGTACGTTCCACACTTCGATGCCTTCCGTGGGTTTGCCCGTAACGGCCGAGCCGTCGATGACGTTATCGCTCGTCGTAGAAGCGACGCCCTGGTGGGAGGATATCAGGATGCCGTCCCAGTAGCTTTCACTGATGTGGTCGAGCGCTGTAATGGCGTTGTCGTCTAAAGTATAAGGCGAAGCCGAGCTGTAGAAGAGGTTGTGGAAAATCCCCCGCCGGCGCGCCTGGATGGTGTTGTTCTCAATAACCTGGTATGTCGCCGCGCCGGGGTTGGGCAAGTAGAAATTGCCGGTTTGTACTCCCGAGCGCACGTTGGTCATACAGTTGTTGCTTACATGGGCGTACTGGTTGTTGTAAAGCAACACGCCGCCGCCCCAATAATCTATGCCCGAACCGGCGTCATAAGTGCCAAAGTCTGTAAATCTGTTATTAGAAATACTGTGCCCGCTTGAAGGCACGCCTGCAGGATAATCATAAAGAGTAACGCCGAAATAAGAGAGATTTTGTAGAATATTATTTGTAACAGTCAGGTTGTTAATCCCCGTTTCGTAAACCGTCACGCCTTCTGCCGCGTCGATATCGGCGCCGTTAGTACTGGTAAAACCACTGGTTAGCGACGGGTTGTCGCCGTCAATAGTAAAGCCGGAAATAGTAACATTCGAAGCTGCTACATGGAATATCTCGCCGCTTGAAATTGCTGCAACTGCCGGGACTACAATAGCTTCGGCAACGCGAGTACCGGAGCAAGGGTTGATAGCGGCGTTGGGGCCGTTAATAGTGAGGGATTTGTCTACGATAACGTTTTCAATATACGTACCGGCGCTTACCGAAAGGGTATGGCCGTTCTGCGTATCCGGATCGTCGATAGCGCCCTGAATGGTACAGAAGGTTTCTGAGGTGTTGGTATTTGTTACGAGATTTCCCGAAGGGCAGGAACAAGAACCCGAGGGTTGGAAGCCTGCATCGGGGCTGCTATCGCCACCCGAACCCAAGACGCTTGACAGCATGAAGCTGCCACTGCCGGCTTCGGTCAAAGTAGCCAGAATAGTGGGTAAATCGGTGCTGCCATGCCAGTTGCACACAAGGTTTACATCATTGTTAGTGCGCAACACGATTGTTTTGTTGGAAAAGGCATACGAAAGGTCGTTGCCCTCGATAGTAACATTCGAAGGCGTGTTGTTGATCTTGCCAAATTCGCCCAACCGAATACCGTTTTGCGGACCGGTTATCCTGTTGTTTTTGATTGTCAGACCGGTCAGCATGGCCGGGATGCTGTTATAAGAAGACGCGTCATCCCTTGCTTTGATCGCGATGACGGCCGGGTTTTCCACGTCGGTAGCCGTGCCGGTTACACCGGAGTTGATGATATCGCAATCCTCAATAGTAATATTGGAATAACTGCTATACTTCAGGTTAATGTCGATACCGTTGTTGAAGCCGTAAGCGGCATCGGTACCGTTGTTGTCCATCGTCAGGTTTTGCAGTATGGCATTGCTCAGTTTTTCAAAATACAGACCTTTTTGCGTGTTGTTGCTGATGGTACTGTTTATGATTGAGATATTGTCGAAAGCGACCGGGGTGCTCGATTGGAAAATCGCCATGCCCTGCACGTTTCCACTGATGGTACAGTCGTCAATGGTCATACCGTTCACCGCGTTGGCGGTACCTGCGCGGATACCCACAGTAGCGGCCAGAAAAGTAGTCCGTTGTATGTCCGTTCCTGTGATGCTCACCGAGCTGTTGTTACCGTCAAGACGGACGCCGTACCTGCAGTAGTCAATAAGCGCCATATCCGTCAGTGCCGGCGCGGAAACGCCGCCAAGCGCCACAGCGTCCTGATAGCCCGTTACGTGCATGTTATTCAAGGTCACGTTAGCGGCTGAAATCGTGAAGCCGGTTCCTGTGCATGATGTTGCAGGTGTAAGTACGGTGTTGGTTGCGGGGTTGCTGCCATTGCCGGCGCCATTAATAGTGACTCCTTTATTAACTGTTACGTTTTCATTGAATGTACTTGCGCTTACCTCCAACGTATGTCCGTCTAATGTTTGGGCATCACTTACGGCCGACTGGATAGAGCAGAAAATCTCACCTGTATTGGTATTGGTCACTACTCCGTACCCTACGCCGATGTTGCGTTCGTCTAAGGTGTTGCCGCTAAAAGTATTGCCGCTGATGGTGTTGCCACAGGTAGCCGGCGAGTTGCCTCTGCCGAAATACTGGTCGGCCAGGTTGCTTTGGTCGGCATCGCCGGGATACCCCGAGGGGTTTTGCTGTTGCAGAATGCCCACCTCGCAGTTTTGTACC
>JABWBR010000046.1 GCA_013360405.1 Saprospiraceae bacterium | reverse complement strand
TCTCACACTCTCACACTCTCACACTCTCACACTCTCACACTCTCACACTCTCACACTCTCACACTCTCACACTCTCACACTCTCACACTCTCACACTCCTTCCCTATGCTCTTTCCCGCACCGCGTCTTCGTACATCTTCTGCAACTTCCTGCGGGCAAAAAAGATTCGGCTTTTGATCGTGCCGAGGGGAGAATCCAACTCTTCGGCAATTTCATCGTATTTGTAACCTTCGAAGGCCATCATAAACGGTTTGCGAAAATCTTCAGGCAGCGAATCCACCATGTGCATCAACTCGGCGATCGTTACGCTCGTTTCGCCTTCGTTGCCCACACCGTCGTTGCCCAGGTTGAGATAGTAATTGTTGGGCGTCTGGTCAATGATCAAACTCCGGCGTACGCGCTTGCGGTAGTTATTGATGAAAATATTGCGCATGATGGTCACCGCCCATGCTTTGAAATTAGTACCCGGGTGGTACTTATCCGCATTGGTGATAATCCGAAGCGCCGTATCCTGGTACAAATCCTCCGCGTCGTCGCTATTCCCTGTTAATTTCAGGGAAAAAGCCCGCAGCGAACTGCTGATCCGCTCCAGTTGCTCCTGGATCTGATTTTTCTGCAAGGCATAGATCATCATGGTCGGTGATTTTTATGCTTCAATGTAATTCTTATTTACAAAATTATCGGTATTTGCCGATTTGTGCAAAAAAAATTGCCTATTTAGAATGAATATTAACAAAAACCGTACCAGCCGCGACATTTCATGCCGTTATGTCAGGTGCGATTATGACAAACAGGCAATGTAACGGATAATTGGGAGTGCAGGTGGATGATGATGTGGTAAAAAACTAAAAACCAAATAGTTAGGTTAGGACTAGAATTACTTGTGTCTAATCGCCTGATGGTACAAAAATACGATATACTTTCTTAATGAGGGCGTTATTGGGCAAAGAGTTGCATGCGTAAAAACGTTAAAATTATTAACAGCTCTCAACAAAAAACCGATTGTGTTGTATAAAATAGACGAACACCTAGGCATTTTTACCTTAATTAGCAGATATGGATGCGTTGAACGGCCAGTTTTCCCATTTTTTGCAACAAAATCTCCGCTCACTGAGGCGCCGGTTTAACCTCAGCCAGGAAGAGCTAGCTCAAAAAGTGGGATTAAATCGCGGCAACATTGCTTCGTATGAAAACGGGACCGCAGAACCCAAAATTTGTAATCTGCTCAAATTGTCGCATATCTTCGGCATTTCAGTAGTAGACCTCACCCAGCGCGATCTCGGAGAAGAAAATAGTATCAACGAAGCTATTGAAAATCAGACATACTTCAGCCGGCACGAATGGGAGCTATTCCGCCTCCACCTCGAGCACAGCGACGAATTGCAGGAATTTATAAAAAGCATTTATGCCTGCTACCAGTTTAAGGCAAAAAACATGTCGGAAATTCCCCGCGACATGCAGTTCCTGATGAGTTCTTTCGATCAATTACACGACGCAGCACTTACTTTGCTCAGCCACTACCAGGAGTTAATTGATTTGCTGAAATCAAAAGTGGCTAAACCTGCTCACCCGCATACACCCGCAAATACGCAGCCTGAAAGTTTGTAGTTTTTACCGCTTACCATATTATTTTCTCCATTCCGTTAGTTTCACTTGCGCAATATGTCATAATATCTTACTTTTAGTCTGACAAATAGACACATGGGCCCCTGTTGCTCGCCGAAAGGAAAAAGCAAGAGGAGATTTGCCTGAATTGAAAACAAATTATAATCCCTGCACTATGACGCGACCGACCCCCTGGGCGCTTATCGCCGCTATTCTTTTTTGCCTGCCCACCTCGAAGGCAGAAATCAGTTTCATTAATGCCGAATTGGGAGAAGTGCGCGACAGAGCCGCACTAGAGGGCAAATTGTATTTTGTCCACTTCACCGCTAGTTGGTGTATGCCCTGCCAATGGATGGAAGAACACACTTTTTCCGACCCCCGGCTAAGCCAGTATGTAAGTAGCCACTACCTGCCCGTCCAATTCGATGTCGATGAATCGCGCGGACGCCGCTACAAACAGCAGTTTAGCGTCAGGGCTCTTCCCTCGCTGCTCATTTTTAATGCCCAGGGTGTGCTGATTGACCGCTATGAGGAGTCGCTCGAACCCGAAGCCATGCTCAAAATTTTGCAAACACACGATAAACCGGCTAATAAAACGGTGGCAGATGCACAAATTGGCGGCCAGTCAGGGGTGCTAAGTAGTCCCCGGCCCCGCTTTGCCATTACCCGGCCTGCTCTCATTCCCGAACAGACCATGCCTGCAAATTATACCCCAGCCTCTCCTACAGGTAGTCATATTACCCAACCAGAGCAACGACCTGTTGTTACTACAAAGTTGAAATCAGATAAAGGTTATGGTATCCAAATCGGCGTGTATACTGATTATGGCAATGCGCTCGTAGAGGTCAGGCGCCTGGAACAAAAATTTAATCAACCGGTCAATTTATACGGCGGCGATCAAAACGGCAAGCAGGTTTATAAGGTGATCGTAGGCCTTTTTTCTTCCAAACCGGAAGCTCAACAGTTTCTCGATTATCTCCATCGCAATGATATCCTCGGATTTATCAAGGATTTATCAGGCCTGTGATGTTCTCTGTTCTCTGTTCTCTGTTCTCGGTTCTCTGTTTGGTTAGGTAGAGACAAATCATGATTTGTCTCTACTGGCAAAGTTAATGAACGGATAACAGACAACCGAGAACGGATAACAGAGAACGGACAACCGACAACGGATAACCGACAACACCTTTTTTTTTCATTGTATTTTGCAATTATTCACTTTTTCTTAACTTGTGTCCGGGAATTCACCCCGCATCAAGCAAACATATTACTCCTTTCGGCTAACGCCAAATACTCATCCGGTGGCAAACCGGAGCCCAAAAACAGAAAAAATTAGTATTGAACGCTTTGCAGTGTATCCCTGATTTAAAATATGATTGTTCATTCTTGGAAAGTAAATTTTTGATTTCACTTTTCATAATGAAAAACATATCTTTGTTTGCCTTTGAACTTGATTTTAAAACAAAATTGGATTAGTATGAAAAAACTCTCACTAGTTCTGATGCTAGTTCTTGGCGTCATGGGCTTTGCCATGGCCCAACGGACCATCTCAGGTACGGTGACGGATGAGAAGGGCGAGCCCCTGATCGGCGCCAGTATCCTGGTTAAAGGAACTACCAGCGGTACCGTGACGGATGTCGACGGTAAGTACTCGCTTCAAGCTCCTGCGGAAGGTATGCTCGTTGTGAGCTACACAGGCTTTACTACGAAGGAAGTTGCTTTAGGCCCTTCCAACGCGGTAGACATTGCGCTTGAAGAATCCGCCGAGCAGCTCTCCGAAGTCGTCGTTACCGCTATCGGTATCTCGCGCGAAAAGAAAGCGTTGGGATACGCGGTGAGCGACTTGGGCAGTGATGACCTCGCCCAGCGCTCCGAACCCGACCCCGTGCGGGCCATTGCAGGTAAAACGCCTGGCGTATTGGTACAAGGCGGCGGCGGTATGCCCGGCCAGTCTACCAAGATCAACATCCGCGGCAATTCCTCATTGACCGGCAATACCCAACCACTGTTCGTTGTTGATGGTATTCCCTTCGACAACTCGGTAAACGCCTCCACCGGCGCTACCGGCGGTACGCAGTTCTCCAACCGTGCTTTCGACATCGACCCAAACAACATCGAGTCGATGACGATCCTGAAAGGCGCAGCTGCCGCCGCCCTCTATGGCTCGCGCGCTACCAACGGCGTAGTGGTGATCACTACCAAAACCGGCGCTAAAAAACGCAAAGGCCTTGAAGTGACGTTCAACTCTTCTTTCCAGTTAGAGCAGATTTCGGGAATACCCGATTATCAGAACGTGTACGGTCAGGGCGCCAACCAGGTTTACAACGGCGGCTTTATCGGCAACTGGGGCGCTCCCTTTGCCTCGGAGGTTGATCGTATCAACTCTACCTACGGCACCGACTACTCAAGCACGATTTCTTATTATTCTGCCGGCGGGCAAACCTATGCTTATCCCGACGGCACCGTGCCCCACCCGCTCGTATCAACGGGTTATGCAGCACCCCGCTATTCCAGCGTATTCCCCGAATTCTTCGAGGATGATCCCAATGTGCCGGGTGCAAAGCGTCCTGTTCCGGTACCTTATACCTACCATGACAACGTTGAAAATTTCTTTGGCGACGGCCGCCTCTGGGAAAACTCTTTGTCCATCAATGCCGGCGGCGACAACTCAAGCATCAGCGCTACGGTTTCCCGCATGGACAACAAAGGTATTGTGCCCAATGCCGAGTCTTCACGTACTACCCTCAGCTTTGGCGGCACCAGCCGTTTGTCCAACGGCTTCGTCGTGTCGGGCAATGTAAACTACGTTAATACCGCTCAGTCCAACCCGCCAATCAACGGTTCTATCTTTGAAAGCGGCTGGTACGGCGGCGCTGCCGAAGGCTCTATCTTCGCGCGTTTGTTCTATCTGCCCCGTAATTACAACCTGATCGACTATCCTTTCGAAAATCCGGTTGACGGTTCTAATGTGTTCTACCGTGCCCTCGACGACCCGCGCTGGCTGTCTAAATACAACCGTTATTCCAGCGCGCTCAACCGCGTGTTCGGTAATATTACCCTGAGCTACGACGTAACTCCCTGGCTGAATCTTACAGCCAAGGGCGGTGTCAATACTTATAGCGAAGCTCGTCGCAATAATGTTCGCCCGGGCGGCGTAGCCGACCCCAACGGCGCTGTTTGGACTGATGACCTTACCAATACGGAAGTTGACTTCAACTATATCGCTACTGTTACTACGGATATTACGGAAGACATAGATATCCGCGCTTTGGTGGGTCTCAACCACAACCAACGCGACTTCAACCGTCGGTTTGTAACAGGCGATAACGTAATCTCTACCGGCCTTTATACGCTTGATGGCACCTCTACGCAAATCGTAGGCAATGACTTCCGCCGCAAACAGCGGCTGTATGCGCTCTACGCTGACGTTCAATTAGGGTTTAAAGATTACCTGTACGTAGGTTTGGTAGGCCGCAACGACTGGTCGTCAACCCTGCCGAAAAGCTCGCAAAGCTACTTCTACGGCGGCGGTAACGTCTCTTTTGTATTCACCGACGCTTTCGACCTGAGCGGCAAGATCCTCAGCTCGGGCAAGGTGCGCGCCGCTTATACGCAGGTAGGTAACGAAGCCCGCCCGTATCAAACTTCTACGGTGTACTTCCTCAATACGCCCTTTACTACTGCAGGCGGTTCGGTACTCAACCAGGCCTCCCTCGGCAACCGCCTCGGCAATGCCGACCTGCGCAACGAGTTGACCACCGAAATAGAATTCGGCGCCGACCTGCGCTTCCTCAACAATCGCATCGGCCTCGATCTGACGTATTTCAAGCGTAGCTCAACCGACCAGATCACTGAAACTGCCGTGCCCGCTACCAGCGGCTTCCGCTCCGCCATCATCAATGCCGGCGAAATCGAAAACAAAGGTTTCGAGATCGGCCTCGACCTGACACCGGTGAAAACCGCCGGCGGCTTTACCTGGAATACGTTTATCAACTATACCCGTATTCGTACCGAGGTAATAGACGCCGGCGAAGGCGGCGAATTATTTGTCGGAGGCGTTTATTCCGGCCTTGGCACTATCCACCGCAACGGATTCCCTTACGGTCAAATCTTCGGTGTGGCCAACGCCCGTACCAATTCATTCGATGCTGACGGCAACTACATCGGCGAAGGCGAACTGCTCATCGACAAAAATCTGGGAACTACCATCTACCTGCCCGAATCTCAAATCATCGGCAACCCTAACCCTGATTTCCTCATGGGGTTTGTCAATACCTTTACGTTTAAAAATATCACGCTGCGCGCCCTCATCGACTGGCGCCAGGGCGGCGATATCTTCTCGATCAGCGCCGGCGCCCTCATGGCTCGCGGTCACCTCAAAATTACGGAAAACCGCGAAGAATTGCGCGTAATCCCCGGCGTCTACGGCGACCCGCGTACGTTTGAGCCGGTAACTGACGAAAACGGCAACTTTATCCGCAACACGACGGCAATCACCGCTTTCGACTTCTACTTCTCGAACGGCTTCGGCCCCTACGGCGCCGATGAAACCATCGTTTTTGACGGCACTACTATCCGCTTGCGCGAAGTATCGCTCGGCTACGACCTGCCCAAGAAAATTTTGGACAAAACGCCGTTCGGCTCGCTGCGCCTTTCTGTTTCCGGCCGTAACTTGTGGTTTAAAGCCCCCAACTTCCTCGAAGGCCTCAACTTCGACCCGGAAGTATTGGCGGAAACCGCCGACAGCAACGTGCAAGGCTTCGAATACGGCAGTGCGCCCACTACGCGTCGTTATGGTGTGAACTTGTCGGTTACGTTCTAAACGCAAAACCGACAAGCGGTGAATTTTTGTTTCACTAACTTTTTTATTAACATGATGAAAGGAAAATTCCTATATAAATGGTTCGCGGCCTTCGCCATGATTTGGGTGATCAGTAGTTGCGATTATTTCGATCTCGATATCAACGAAGATCCCAATAACCCCTCGCAAGCTTCTCCCGAATTGTTGCTCACATCGGCCGAATACAGCATCGCAGCCAACCTCGCAGGCGGTACCAACGATGCTCAACTGGGCTTCGCAGGCATACTTGCTTCTTTCGACAATTTCAATATGAGCAACTCTTCTTTCAACGGCATTTGGAATAACCTGTATGCCGGCCCGTTGAAGGATCTCGAGGGCATCATTGACGTAGCCGACGTAGATAACAATGGCGACGGCAATCCCGACAACCCGCACTACCTGGCTATAGCCCAAACGCTCAAGGCTTATGTGGCAAGTACCCTGGTTGACTTGTTTGGCGATATTCCCTACAGCGAAGCCCTTCAGGGCGACGCGGATGCGACTATCAAAAATCCTAATTTTGATACCGATGCCGACGTTTACAATTCGTGTATCGGCTTGCTGGATCAGGCTATCGCCAACTTCGCGCTGAGTAGCCCCGTTTCTATCAAGGGGGATGCTATATACAGCGGCAATATCACCAGGTGGAAAAAGCTGGCCAATACCCTCAAACTGCGCTTGTATGTGCAGGCTCGTCTGGCTATTCCCAACGCCGCTACGGAAATCAACAAATTGCTCGCAGAACCGGGCAACCTGATCACGGCTGCCGGCGATGACTTCCAGTTCACGTTTAGTAAATTGGTAGCGCCCGACAATCGCCACCCCTGGTACCAAGCCTCCTATACAGCCAATGCCAACGGGTTTACCTATATCCTGCACCAGCAAATGGTGGAAATGCTGGAAGACGGCGACCCCCGCTTCCCCTTCTATTTCCGCCGCCAAACCAAGCAGGTGCTCGACCAGAGTAACCCCAGCGAGCGCAATACTACGCCTTGCTCGATGACCGTAGGTTGCCAGTACGGCTACCTCGTACTCAACGACAACGTGCGCGAGCGTATCTATGGTACTACCGATATTACACAGGATCAAATCGACTTCCTCGCCGGTTGTTTTGGCCGCGACCGTTCAGACCCCGCAGGCGTACCCCTCGATGGCGACCTTCGCCTCATGCCCGGCGTTTATCCTTGCGGCGGCTTTTATGACGTAGCCAACCCCGCCCTGCCTGGCACGAACACAGCTCCCGGCGGCGGCATCTTCCCGATCATTACGCACGTCAACACGCTGTATTACCAGATCGAAGCCGTACTGGCACTCGGTTCTGCCGGCGACGGGCGCACTTTGTTTGAGTCGGCTATCCGCAGTCATATTACAAAAGTGGTCAACTTCGGAAAAGCAGCCGACGCCAACAGCGTTACGCCTGCAGCAGCAGATGTCGACGCTTATGTGGCTACCTGGCTCGGTCGCTATGACAACGCCGCTACCAACGATGCCAAACTAAACGTAGTAATGAAGCAGTTGTGGTTCTCAAGCTGGGGCAACGGCTACGAGATTTTTAACGCCATGCGCCGCACAGGGTATCCCAATACGATTCAGCAACCGATTACGCCGGTGCGTGACTTCCCCTTGCGACTGCCTTATCCGCAAATAGAACTGACGCTCAACCCCAACGCTTCGGCTTATTCGAGCGTGGTGTACGACCAGGATCCTGTTTTCTGGGATAAATAAGTCAAGCCGGTTTTATCATCAAAAGTTGAACGATTATGAAAAAACTCAAAATATTTTATCTTGCACTTGCAGCAGCTTTGCTACTGCCGTTTTCTTCCTGCAAGGACGAGGATACCAATCCCGTTCCCGATTACGAAACGGCAGTGCACGGCTATGGCAAACTTACGGCCAACTCTGCCGGCAATTTCCAGCTCGGCGACCCTTCCAAGTTGATCAATATGGATTTTCAATGGGTATCTATCGATAACAAAAACACGGTTACCCGCATCGAAATCTATATCGCTTATTCCGAAGGCTACGAAGACCAGGAAGGCAACCCCCGTATTGCCAATCATGGTACCAAGCTGTTCAAACTATACGAAGGCGGCGCAGTTCCAGCCAACCGCACTAACCTCAACTTCTCCATCTCGCAGGCCGATGTATACAACCTGTTTAAGGATGCTACTTTCGACTACGGCGATGGCGCCGGTTCGGTTTCTGTTTTTTCCAAGTCGCCTCGTACGCTTGCAGATCCTTTCTACTCGGTTGACAAGTTCCAGGTAAACTGGGCATTGACAACTGCCGACGGTCGCTACTTCGACTCCTGGTCGGACTCTATCTGCGGCGAATTCGAAACCTATCACGGCTCTACGCCCAACAACGGAGGCTTCAACTGCTTCTACGACTGGACGGTGATCTGTGTTTCCGACCTTGCAGGTACGTTTGACTATGTGGCTAACAACTTCGTGCAAGGCGGCGGCGGCCCCGTAGCCGGCGAAGTGACAGGCGAAGTAACCTGGGCAGCAGAATCTGCCGGCAAGTATACCACTACGGATGCCTCCTTCGGCCAATTCGGCTTTGTTTGGGGCGATGACCCGGCAGTGGGTACGATTCGCATTATCGACGCTTGCAACGATATTTCGCTTACAGGCGGCGACCAATACGGCGACTCGTATACCTATACGTTCCGCGACCGCAACGGCGCCAGCATTACCATCGATTGGGTGAATACCTACGGCGACAGCGGTACGGCCGTACTTACCCGCCGCGATGGCAAAGATTGGCCTGATCTGAAGTGATTTTTTTTGTCTTACGACAATCTTTGATATCGACGGAGCATTCCTTGTATGGGGGTGCTCCGTTGTTTTTAATGTTGAATGCTGAATGTTGGATGTTGAATTGTAATGAAAAATCAATAATTAAACATCAAACATCCAACATCCAACATCCAACATCCAACATCCAACATTAATCTATGCGAATCCCCTTGTACCTCTTCCTGTTTCTCGCTTCCTGTACCGCAGTCTCCGTCTCCACAAAGAAGGCTATGCAACTCCAACTTCATGCAATTGAAGGTGGGCTGACTCAGCTCGATCTACAAATGAGAGATTCCGGCCTGGTCGTCATCATGCTGGATGCCGAATGCCCCATTTGTCAAAAATATACGCTTACCTTGCGGGAATTGGAGGCGCGTTATCCAAAAACAGCTTTTGTGGGTGTTTTTACAAAGTGGAACGACGATGAGGCCATTACAACTTTTGCCAGGCAATACGAGTTGAAATTGCCTTTGCTGCGAGACCCCCGGCACCGGCTTGTTCGCGCGCTTAAAGCTACTACCACACCGGAAGTTTTTTTATTTGACCGCCAGGGAGGGCTGCAATATCGAGGGGCTATCGACAATTGGTTTTTCGGCTTGGGCAATTACCGACCTCACATTACCG
The DNA here is from genome assembly GCA_013360405.1 of Saprospiraceae bacterium. GTDB lineage: Bacteria > Bacteroidota > Bacteroidia > Chitinophagales > Saprospiraceae > JABWBR01. The sequence goes on along the minus strand of JABWBR010000046.1, from coordinate 30,326 downwards.
AGTTTTATCTCGAAGATGCCGTCAAAGCCTTGGCCGAGGGGAAAACTGCGCCGGTGAAAGTGACGCGGCCCATTGGTTGTATAATTCAACAATAGCGTATATTGGGAATGAAATTGTGCAGTATGAAAACTATATGGTGTAGTTGCTTGCTCGTTTTGACGACAATACCGCTTTGTGCCCAACAACTTACCTATTATAGCGATATCAAACCCATCCTCGACCGGCATTGCGTGGAATGCCATTCGGCGGGTGGGGCGGCGCCGTTTGAGCTGACCTCGTTTGAAGACGTAGAAAAAAGAGCCGATTTTATTCAAATCGCGGTGGAAACCCGCTACATGCCGCCCTGGTTTGCCGATACGACCTTCCAAACTTACCACAATCAGCGCGGCTTAAGCAGTATAGAACTGAAATCTATCGCCACCTGGGTGGCACAGGGCAGACGCAAAGGCAAAGCGACAAAAACTGCTGAGGCGAAAACGGCATCGTATACCTGGCCCAAACCCGATTTAGTGCTGCCTATGCAACGCCCCTTCCTCATCCCCGGCGACAATACCGAGCAGTTTCGCATTTTCGTCATACCTTCTAACAGCAAAGAAGATTTGTATATAAAAGGCATCGACTTCCGCCCCGGCAACGCCCAACTCGCCCATCATGCCCGGCTGATGCTCGATACCACGCAAATGCTACGTGCCGACGACGGCTCAATGGCCGGCGATACCGCTACTGAGTTTACCCGCCGCAGCGTACAATTGGCGCATGCCTTCTGGCAGGGCTGGGTGCCCGGCAATTTTCCCGTGCGCTACCCGGAGGGTATTGCCAAAGTGCTACCCAAAAATTCAGATATCATCCTCAATATGCATTATTCGCCTACTCCCCAACCCGCTTACGATCAATCGGAGATAAGGCTGTATTTGGACACAACTCCGCCCAAAAGACCTATTCATGATTTAATACTCGACGAAAACTGGATTACCAACCCGCCTTTTGTCATACCCGCCGGCCAGGTAGTGAAATTTTATATGCGATCGCCGATGGCGCCTGCCGATATTTCATTGATCAATGTATTGCCCCACATGCACCTGCTGGGCAAAAGCTTCAAAGCCTATGCCATTACGCCTGCGGGTAAAATCATTCCGCTGATACATATTCCCGATTGGAAATTCAACTGGCAAATGACCTATGCGTTCAAAAAGCTGATCAAACTACCCAAAGGTTCGGTGGTTTACGCCGAAGCCGTGTATGACAATACCGCCGATAACCCCCGAAACCCTCACTTCCCTCCAAAGGAAGTCACCTATGGCTGGGGTACCTTCAATGAAATGTGTAACCTCGTATTTGAATACCTCGATTATCAAGCAGGTGACGAAAAACTCAATTTATACGAACCGGCTCATGCCGATAATTAATTATCTCTGCTATGAAAAGAATTTTTCTCGTACTATTTTCCATGATTTGCATCAACCTGTATGCGCAAACCGATACCGAAATGATGCAAAACCTGCGCGACGATTTTAACTACGGAGAGTTTAACCCCGGCGCCAACCATGTATATTATGGTGTAAAACAAAAACCGGGAGTAGTAAAAGGAGACGCTTATCTCGACCCGGAATGGCACAGGGCCGCCGTGGTATTTTATCCTGAAATCGTAAAACGCTACGATCCGAAGGCGCCTGATTCAATTGCAGGTTATATGGTGAGAGTAGATTTGATCAATCAGGTTGTGGAGTTTCAACTCAAAGAAGGCGTTAAGGCCGTAGATATTAGCAGCGTCAGAAAGCTATATTACGAATCGGGCCGCCTCATCAAGCTGGTAAACGCCAAAGATATTGATAAAGACAATGTGGCTCCGAAGGGATTCCTGGAACTGCTTTCTTCCGGCAAGCTGACCGTTGTAAAATCTGTCGTCCTCAAGGTGAAAGAACCAACGTATAATGTAGCCCTCGACGTAGGTGAGAAAGATGCCAAGATATACAAGAAAGGTATCTATTACTATATGGAGAAAAAAGGCGCTCAAAACTCACTCGTTCAGTTCAAACCGTCAAAGAAGAAGCTGTTGGCCCTAATGGGCAGCAAAGCCGATAAGGTAGAAAAATACATATCGGATAACGGGCTTAGCCTGAAAAACGACGCAGATTTGCAGCGCGCGCTTGTTTATTATAATAGCCTGTAGAGGTGTAAAATTTTACGGCTCTACACGATCAAAACCTGATCGTATACGAATACCCGGCGGGCGGCGGGGTAGGGGAGTCTTCCTTAGCTGGTGTCGGCTGCGTGTAGTGGTATTGGATTTCAGCGCTGGGGGGAGAAGATTGGGGTACAGGTATTTTGAAATGAACGTGGATGTTTTTGTGATAGAGTACGCGTAAGCCGCGGGTTTTGGGCACATCAAATTTGAGCAGCTTTACCACCCGTTGCGCTTCCTCATCGCAGCCATGGCCCAGGCCGGAAATCACTTTGGCCTCAACGACATCACCTTTCTGGTCAATGGCGTAGCGAATATTAACCGTACCTTCGATACCTTGCTGAAGGGCTTCAGGGGGATATTGCAAATGACTGCTAATGAAAACGCCCATAGCTTTGGGGCCGCCGGCGTATATGGGCTGCTTGATGAAATGTTTGTCTTTCTTTTGGTGTTGCATATAAACGGATAACTATAGGTACAAACATAAGGAATGCCCCCCGGATAGCTGTTTGTTTGTATTTTTTTTTGCAAAGTATCTGTTGTAAAAGTGACCTTGCACTGCATAATGCCAAGATAAACAGCTACTAAGATGTGTCGATGATCGATTGCATTGCAAAAACAGATTTTTTGCACTTGATTTTTTGCCCAAAATCCTTTATATTGATTCTAGTTTAGAGCGAGTTCCATATACCGTACTGATGAATATGACGATCGAGCGATTTGTGAAGTATCTCCAGTTTGAAAAGCGCTACTCTTCTCATACCGTTATTGCCTATGAGAATGATTTGCTGCAGTTCTTTGGTTTTTTGCAGGAAACTTTCGGCAGCACCGATGAAACGCAAATCCAACATCTTCACGTTCGTTCGTGGATCGTGAACTTGCTCAACGAAGGATTAACGCCTACCTCCATCAGAAGAAAATTATCCACGCTAAAAGGTTATTTTCGCTTCCTGCTCAAACGTCAGGTCATCTCGCATAACCCGATGTTAAAGGTCGTTTCTCCCAAAATAGGCCGAAAATTACCGGTGTATGTGCAGCAGCCCGACATGCAGCGATTGCTGGCTGTACCACCACAGGAGGATGATTGGCTTGCCTGGCGCAACTATCTGATCATCGACCTGCTATATACTACCGGAGTTCGCAGGTCGGAATTGATAGCGCTTAGGATGGAGGATATAGAATGGAGTTCGCGCCAACTACGCATCAGAGGGAAAGGTGGTAAAGAGCGGGTGGCGCCCTTCGGCGCTTTGCTCGACGAACACCTGAGGCTGTACCTGAAGTTGCGCAGTGCTGCATTCCCCCAACTCGATTACCGGCAATTATTACTTACCGCAAAAGGAAAACCCTTGTATGCGCGTTATGTATACATCGTGGTGAAGCGCCTGTTGTCGGGTGTAACGACCCTCGATAAGCGCAGCCCGCACGTATTGCGGCATACCTTTGCCACTCACTTGTCGGAAAACGGCGCCGATCTCAATGCGATAAAAGAGTTGCTGGGGCATTCCAGCCTGGCAGCGACGCAAATTTACACCCATAATTCCATAGAAAGACTGAAGCAAGTATACCGGCAGGCCCACCCTAAAGCTGAAAAGCAGGAGGAGTGACTTGGGCCTGCTGCAAGAAATACATTTGTTCATCCATTAAACGAGTGTTTATGAAAGTGCACACGGAAGCAGTACAGTTTAAAGCTGACAGCAAGCTGATCGATTATGTTGAAAAAAAGGTCGGCAAGATGGAACAGTATTTTGACCATATTATCGAGGCACAAGTGTACCTCAAACTCGAAAATTCAGGACAAGTAAGAGATAAAATTGCAGAGGTGAGGCTTTCCGTCCCCGGTGATACGATCATCGTTAAAGAAACCAGTAAAACTTTTGAAGCTTCGATTGACAGTGCCGTTGACACACTCAAGCGCCAACTCATTAAATACAAAGAAAAAAATGACAAGGTGACAAGGTGACAAGGTGTAGGGTGAACGTTTACCGTTCACCCCGGGTCTTTCAAAATACAGCAGGGGCGTCTCGATCACAAAGAGACGCCCCCGCTGTTGTATAGGTGGAAAAGCCCTGGTGTAATTCAAGAAAAAAAATCAGGCCAGGCTTTTTGTTTTACTAAAAAGTCATATCTTTGCAATCGCTTTGCGAAAGAGCAGTTAAAATTGCATTTGAAAAGGTTGGAAATGAGTCTTTTGGCGGCTCAAACGACATGCTGGCAAAGAGCTTTAGAATCGCTCAAACGCCTTGTCAATTCCCGTTTTCGGAGCGTTTAAGCCAGCATAGCTCAGCTGGTAGAGCAGCTGATTTGTAATCAGCTGGTCGGGGGTTCGAGTCCCTCTGCTGGCTCCATATAATATGAATGCAAAGGTTGGAACGAATTCACCATCCGATGTGTTAACAACGATGCAAAGGGGCGGGCAAAGCCAAAAGATATCATTACAAGATCAAAAGGGGGTGCGCCGGAGTTGGAGAGCCGGGCCAGACTGTAAATCTGGTGTCTCAGACTGAGTTGGTTCGAATCCAACCACCCCCACTAGATTGGGTTTGTGTGTGAAAGTGTGGTAGTGTGAGGTGTGATTACTTTTTAATCATACCCACACTCCCACACCCAAACCCACACCTGATTTTGCGGGCGTAGCTCAGTTGGTAGAGCATCAGCCTTCCAAGCTGAGGGTCGCGGGTTCGAGTCTCGTCGCCCGCTCCATTTTTAGAAACAAACTACCGCCAATGTAGCTCAGGGGTAGAGCACTTCCATGGTAAGGAAGGGGTCGAGGGTTCAATTCCCTCCATTGGCTCTAGGTGTCATAAATATTTGCTAACCGCTTTAACCTTTATTTAAATCCGATACCGATGGCAAAGGATACTTTTAAAAGAGACAAACCTCACGTTAACGTAGGTACAATCGGCCACGTAGACCACGGTAAAACTACGTTGACGGCTGCAATCACTTATGTGTTGGCTTCTGACGGCCTCGCTGAGAAAACAAGCTACGACTCAATTGACGCTGCTCCTGAAGAAAAAGAAAGGGGTATTACCATTAATACAGCGCACGTAGAATACCAGACGGCAAACCGTCACTACGCGCACGTTGACTGTCCGGGCCACGCCGACTATGTGAAAAACATGGTTACGGGTGCTGCTCAGATGGACGGCGCTATCCTTGTGGTAGCTGCTACTGACGGCCCCATGCCCCAAACGCGCGAACACATCCTGCTGGCTCGCCAGGTAGGTGTTCCTAACATTGTCGTATTCATGAACAAGGTTGACCTTGTGGATGACGAAGAAATGTTGGAACTCGTAGAAATGGAAGTTCGCGAACTGCTTACTACCTATCAGTACGACGGCGACAACGCCGCTGTTATCCGTGGCTCTGCACTGCGTGCATTGGCCGGCGAAGCCGATGGTATTGCTGCTATCCGCGAATTGATGGAAGCTGTAGACTCCAAGATCCCGACGCCCGTTCGCGCCGTAGATAAGGACTTCCTGATGCCTATCGAAGACGTGTTCTCTATCACGGGCCGCGGCACGGTAGCTACCGGTCGTATCGAGCGTGGTGTAATCAATACCGGCGACCCTGTAGAAATCGTGGGTATGATGAAAGAAGGCGAAAAGCCACTCACCTCTACGGTTACGGGTGTGGAGATGTTCCGCAAACTGCTCGACCGCGGCGAAGCCGGCGACAACGCAGGTCTGCTGCTCCGCGGTATCGACAAAGAGATGATCCGCCGAGGTATGGTTATCTGCAAACCCAAGTCGGTAACTCCGCACAAACACTTCAAATGTGAAGTATACGTATTGGGCAAAGAAGAAGGCGGCCGTCACACGCCGTTCTTTAACGGTTACCGCCCGCAATTCTATTTCCGTACCACAGACGTAACGGGCGATTGCGCGTTGCCTGCAGGTGTTGAAATGGTAATGCCCGGCGACAACCTGACGCTCGAAGTAAAACTGCTTAGCACCATCGCTATGGAAAAAGGACTTCGCTTCGCTATTCGCGAAGGCGGTCGTACCGTAGGCGCCGGTCAGGTTACAGAGATCCTCGATTAAGCCTTGGCTTAGTCGTAAAATTACGATACACAAAGGTTAAGCATCTCGAAAGGGATGCTTAATCTTTCCTGTATAAGAAGGTAAGATGCTTAGGGGAGTAGCTCAATTGGTAGAGCGACGGTCTCCAAAACCGTAGGCTGCGGGTTCGATTCCTGTCTCCCCTGCAAATTTCAACTAAAAGATCGCATCCTTAGCGATGATAAACCGCAACAATGGAAAGGATCAAATTGTATCTCAGGGAAAGTTATAACGAGTTACTACACAAGGTGACCTGGCCGAGCTGGGCAAACCTTCAAAGCAGCACGATTGTTGTTGTAGTGGCAGCCGTGATCTTGTCCCTGCTCATTTTAGTGATGGACCTGGCGTCCAAACAGATCACCGACCTGATCTACGGGCTGTAATAAATTAAGACTGATGTCTGAAGAAAAAAGATGGTATTCTCTCAGGGTAATTAGTGGGAAAGAACGAAAGATCAAAGAGAGGATAGAACTGGAGATTCAGCGTTCGGGCTGGGATGATTTTATCTCGCAGGTAATCGTTCCTACTGAAAAGGTTTACAAAATCCGGAATGGCAAGAAGGTCATTTCCGAAAGAAATATTTTGCCAGGCTATATCCTCATCGAGGCATTACCGGGCAAGCTGACCGCGGAAGTGGTTCAAGTGATCGCTAATGTGCCCAATGTGATCCACTTTTTGGGTAAAAACACCCCGATTCCCATGAAGGCTTCTGAAGCCAACAGGATGCTGGGCAAGGTGGATGAATCGCAGGATGCCGGAGAATCGCTGATCGAACCCTTTATCGTGGGTGAAACCGTGAAGATTATAGACGGGCCTTTCAGCGAATTTGTGGGCGATATCCAGGAAGTGAACGAAGAGAAGAAAAAGCTGAAGGTGATCGTAAAGATTTTCGGCCGCGGTACAGAGGTCGAACTCAATTTTATGCAAGTAGAAAAACAATCTTGATAGCACAAGCGCGCTACGCGCTTTTGTTCCGGGTTGACCGGAATAGCTTCCCTGAAGCGAGGTAGCCGTGGTACGAAAATGCACAAACAATGGCGAAGGAAATAGAAGTTTTTATCAAGCTACAGGTCAAAGGCGCACAGGCTAACCCCGCACCGCCCATCGGCCCCGCACTCGGCTCTAAGGGAGTGAATATCATGGAGTTTTGCAAACGCTTTAATGCCGTTACGCAAGACAAACCGGGTAAAATCCTTCCTGTACTGATTTCGGTGTACAAGGACAAGTCGTTCGACTTCGTCATCAAAACACCGCCGGCAGCTATCCAACTTTTGGAAGCCTCCAAACTCAAGTCGGGATCGCCCGAGCCCAACCGCAAAAAAGTCGGTTCGGTTACCTGGGATCAGGTAAAAGATATCGCCGAAGACAAGATGCCCGACCTCAATTGCTTTACCCTGGATTCTGCCATGAGAATGGTGGCCGGTACGGCACGCAGTATGGGTATCACGGTTGCCGGTACGCCGCCTTGGGGTGGCGAAGCCGAATAATACGTATTTATTTATCTCACTTTGATAGTAGGGAGTCCTTCAAATTGAAGGATGTTATTCACCTCAAAACGTTGAACAATGTCGCGTAAAGCAACTAAAAAACGCCAGGCAGTAAACGGCAAAGTGGACACTACCAAGCTGCACAACCTCGAAGAGGCGATGAAGCTGGTCAAAGATGTCAACATTGCCAAATTTGACGCCTCGGTAGACCTTCACGTCCGCTTGGGTATCGACCCGAGAAAAGCAGACCAGGCGCTGCGCGGTACCGTTTCTTTACCTCATGGTACTGGTAAGGTAAAACGCGTACTCGTTTTCTGTACACCCGACAAGGAGGAAGAGGCAAAAGCTGCCGGCGCCGATTATGTCGGCCTTGACGACCTTATTAATAAGGTTGCCGAAGGATGGACCGATGTAGACGTGGTTATCGCTATGCCGCAGGTGATGGCTAAAGTAGGTCGCGTAGGCCGCATACTGGGCCCCCGCGGCCTGATGCCTAACCCTAAAACCGGTACGGTAACCCAGGATGTGGGCGCCGCCGTAGATGATATCAAGAGTGGTAAAATCGCCTTCCGTGTAGACAAATACGGTATCGTACACTCTTCGATAGGCAGGGTTTCTTTCACGCCGGATAAATTGATAGACAACGCCAGCGAGTTTCTCTCTACGCTGGTAAGACTCAAGCCTTCTTCGGCCAAAGGTATTTATATGAAGTCGATCACGGTGGCCAGCACGATGAGCCCAGGTATTAAGATCGATGCTAAAATTGTTAGGTAAGCTTTTTTAAAACGCAAGCACACCATGACTAAAGCAGAAAAGACAGCTACCATAGAGGCGTTGAAGGAAAAATTCAGCAGTACGGATTTCTTTTACCTTGCCGACTCTTCCACCCTTACGGTAGAACAGGTCAATAAATTCAGAAGGCTTTGCTTCGAGCGGGGCGTTGAGATGAAGGTGGTAAAAAATACGCTGGCGCAAAAAGCGCTGGAGGCTTTACCACAAGAAAAAGGCTATGAGCCTCTCTTCGCCGTGTTGGCAGGCCCTACCGCAATTTTGTTTACAGATACGGCCAACGTACCTGCCCGCCTGATAAAGGATTTCCGCAAGGACGCCGAAAGGCCGGTACTCAAAGCCGCGTATATCGATACGGCAGTTTTTATCGGCGACGACCAGCTCGAAGATCTTATCCGCCTCAAGTCGAAAGAAGAACTTGTAGGTGAGATTATCGGCCTGCTGCAATCGCCCGCTCGCAATGTGGTCAGCGCGCTGCAATCAGGAGGAACTACCCTTATGGGTCTCCTCCAGACGCTCGAAGACCGCGGCGACAAATAGATTTGGCTTCCAAGTCATTTCGCACATAGATGTTTCTATTGCATTGATCAAAATTTTAAAATCCATTTACAATGGCAGATTTGAAAGCATTTGCTGAGCAGCTTGTAAACCTTTCCGTGAAAGAAGTAAATGAGCTAGCCAAAATATTGAAAGATGAGTACGGCATTGAACCCGCAGCAGCGGCTGTAGCTTACGCTGCACCTGCAGGCGGTGGCGACGGCGGCGCAGCCGCAGTAGTTGAACAAACTGAGTTCGATGTACACCTTACTTCAGCCGGCGCGGAGAAACTCAAAGTGGTTAAGGCTGTTAAAGACCTGCTCAACCTGGGTCTGAAAGAAGCCAAAGACCTTGTTGATGGCGCTCCCAGCGTGGTAATGACTGGCGTTTCCAAAGAAGATGCTGAAAACGCTAAGTCTAAACTCGAAGAAGTAGGCGCTTCTGTCGAGGTTAAGTAATGCCTACTTGTCGGCCAGAGAGCGGCAGCCCGCCGTTCTCTGGCCTATCAAGGCTTAGCGAGTTGCTGCCAACTCTCTAAGCCTATCGTCGTATAGATGAGTACTTATTCTGCATGCATGAGAAGCCTGTAGTAACCGACTGACAAAGGAAAGCTTTTCAGTCTTCATTTAAACTCAAAGCGCAAATGACATCCAACGGTGTTCAAACTGCCGAAAGCAAGCGGGTTCATTTTGGCAAGATTAAGCTAGCCCCGCAGTATCCCGATCTGCTCGAGATACAACTCAAGTCCTTCCAGGAGTTTTTCCAACTGGAAACAACCCCTGAAAACAGAATGAATGAAGGACTTTATAAGGTGTTTCAGGAAAATTTCCCCATTGTTGACGCCAGGAATATTTTCGTACTCGAATTCCTGGATTATTTCATCGACCCGCCCCGCTATACTATCGAAGAGTGTATGCAGCGCGGTCTCACGTACAGCGTACCACTTAAGGCCAAGCTCCGCTTGTCCTGTAACGACGAAGAACACGTCGATTTCCAAACGATAATTCAAGATGTATTCCTGGGCAATATCCCCTATATGACGCCCAAGGGTACGTTCGTGATCAATGGCGCCGAACGCGTGATCGTCTCGCAATTACACCGCTCACCCGGTGTGTTTTTCGGGCAAACGTTCCACCCCAACGGCACCAAGATATATTCCGCCCGCGTGATCCCCTTTAAGGGCGCCTGGATGGAATTTGCTACCGATATCAATACGGTGATGTATGCCTATATCGACCGCAAGAAGAAGTTTCCCGTAACTACGCTCCTGCGCGCTATCGGCTACGATACCGATAAGGCTATTCTCGATATCTTCGGCCTGGCCGTTGAAGTGCCCGCTACCCGCGATGTGCTCGAAAATGCGATAGGCCGCAAACTCGCCGCCCGCGTATTGCGCAGTTGGACCGAAGACTTTGTGGATGAGGATACCGGCGAGGTGGTCACTATTGAACGCAACGAGATTATCCTCGAACGCGATGTGGTGCTCGACGAAGATAATATCGAACTCATCCTGCAGGCAGGTATGAATACGGTGATCCTGCAGAAGGAAGATATCGAAATGGACTATTCCATTATCTTCAATACCCTGCAAAAGGATCCCTCCAGCTCCGAAATCGAGGCCGTTACACATATTTATCGCCAATTGCGCGGTACCGACCCACCCGATGAAGAAACGGCAAGGGGGATTATCGAGAAACTCTTTTTCTCTGATAAAAGATATAACCTCGGCGAGGTAGGCCGCTATAAAATCAACCGCAAACTTGAACTGGATATCTCTGAAGAAGTACTCGTACTTACCAAAGAGGATATTATCGCAATTATCCAGTATCTCGTTCGCCTGATGAACCAGAAGGCTGAGATCGACGATATCGACCACCTCAGCAATCGCCGCGTACGCACAGTTGGCGAGCAACTCTACGCCCAATTTGGCGTGGGACTTGCCCGTATGGCCCGTACGATCCGCGAACGCATGAACGTGCGCGATAACGAGGTGTTTACCCCGGTCGACCTGATCAATGCGCGTACGCTCTCGTCGGTAATTAATTCATTTTTCGGGACGAGCCAGTTGTCGCAGTTCCTCGACCAAACCAACCCCCTGTCGGAAATTACGCACAAACGCCGTATTTCTGCCCTGGGTCCCGGAGGTCTGTCGAGAGAACGCGCCGGCTTTGAAGTGCGCGACGTACACTATTCGCACTACGGACGCCTCTGTACGATCGAAACGCCGGAAGGACCCAATATCGGTCTGATCTCTACGCTGTGCGTACACGCCAAGGTAAATAAGATGGGTTTCCTCGAAACCCCTTATCGCTCAGTGCTGAGCGGCCAGGTAGACGTAAAAGGTAACGTGATTTATCTGTCGGCAGAAGGCGAAGACCACAAGAAGATTGCCCAGGCTAACGCCCCGCTCACCGATGTGGGATCTTTTGTAGACGATAAAGTAAAATGCCGCGATCACGGCGATTTTCCGGTGCTCATGCCCGATGAAATCGAATTCATGGACGTGGCGCCCAATCAGATCGTAGGCGTTTCGGCATCGCTTATTCCGTTCCTCGAAAACGACGACGCCAACCGCGCACTCATGGGCTCTAACATGCAACGCCAGGCAGTGCCCCTCATCAGGCCTTCTTCGCCTATAGTAGGTACCGGCCTGGAAGGTAAAGTAGCCCGCGACTCGCGTATGCTGATTAACGCAGAAGGCGACGGCGTAGTAGAATACGTAGACGCCACCGAAATCCATATCCGCTACGACCGCACAGAAGAAGAACAACTGATCTCTTTTGAAGATAGCAGAAAGGTGTACGTGCTCACGAAGTTCCTGCGAACCAACCAGGGTACTTGTATCAACCTGAAGCCTATCGTGCGCAAGGGCGATCGCGTGGTAAAAGGCCAGATTCTTTGCGACGGTTACGCAACCGATAAGGGTGAACTGGCACTTGGCCAAAACCTCAAGGTGGCCTTCATGCCCTGGAAAGGGTATAATTTTGAAGATGCTATCGTTATTTCTGAACGCGTAGTTCGCGAAGACGTCTTCACGTCTCTGCATATCGAACACTTCGAACTCGATGTGCGCGATACCAAACTGGGCGAAGAAGAACTGACCAACGATATTCCCAATGTGAGCGAAGAGGCTACCAAAGACCTCGACGAATACGGCATCATCCGCATTGGCGCCTGGGTGAAGGAAGGCGATATCCTTATCGGCAAAATCACCCCCAAAGGCGAATCGGATCCGACGCCCGAAGAAAAGTTGCTGCGCGCTATTTTTGGCGACAAAGCCGGCGACGTGAAAGATGCTTCTCTAAAGGCGCCCCCCTCAATCCAGGGTGTGGTGATCGACAAGCAGCTTTTTTCCCGCGCCAAAAAAGACAACGTCAAGAAAAATCAGGAAAAAGATCAGCTCACCAAGCTCGACGACCAGCATAAAATTGCCCTCAACGAGCTCAAGACGGTGCTGATGGACAAACTCATACTCCTGGTGCGCGATAAGTCGTCGCAGGGTGTGAAGAGTATCTATGGCGAACCGATGATTCCTAAAGGCGCCAAGTATACGCAGGAATTACTCCGCGAGTTGGACTACGGCGTGGTGGATTATACCAACTGGACTGATGACCAGAAGAAAAACGAGCTTATCGCCCGTTTGCTGCACAATTACAGCATTAAGGTGAATGAGGAAGTGGGTCGCTACAAGCGCGAAAAGTTCAATATCAGCATCGGCGACGAGTTGCCCGCGGGCGTGCTCAAACTCGCCAAGGTTTACCTCGCCAAAAAGCGCAAACTCAAAGTGGGCGACAAACTGGCCGGCCGCCACGGCAACAAGGGTATCGTTTCCAAAATCGTGCGTATCGAAGATATGCCTTTCCTCGAAGACGGTACTGCGGTTGATATCGTGCTCAACCCGCTGGGCGTACCCTCGCGTATGAACCTGGGGCAGATTTTTGAAACCGTATTGGGCTGGGCAGGCGAAAAAATGGGAGTTAAGTTTGCTACTCCGATATTTGACGGCGCCAGTCGCGACGAGATCGAAGAGAATATTGTTAAAGCAGGTTTACCTTCTTTGGGTCAAACTTACCTGAGCGACGGTGAAACGGGCGACCGCTTCCACCAGCAGGCTACGGTAGGCGTGATTTATATGCTCAAGCTGTCGCACATGGTTGACGATAAGATGCACGCCCGTTCGATAGGCCCATACTCGCTCATCACCCAGCAGCCGTTGGGCGGTAAGGCCCAGTTTGGCGGTCAGCGTTTCGGCGAGATGGAAGTGTGGGCGCTCGAAGCATTCGGCGCTTCCAATATCCTGCAGGAATTGCTTACGATTAAGTCGGACGACATCAACGGCCGCGCCAAAGCATACGAAGCAATTGTGAAAGGCGACAACCTGCCTGAACCCGGTATACCCGAATCGTTCAACGTATTGGTGCATGAACTCCGGGGCCTTGCCTTGGACGTAAAATTTGAGTAATCGTTTTTTTTGATCAACGATCATAAATTTTGATATATGCCTTTTAAGAAAAAAAGTCATATCCCCGCTCAGGACTTCGATAGCATAACCATTAGCCTGGCGTCGCCCGATGAAATTCTGGAGCGCTCCTATGGGGAGGTATTGAAGCCTGAAACCATCAATTACCGTTCTTATAAGCCGGAGCGCGATGGCTTGTTTTGCGAACGCATTTTTGGCCCCGTAAAGGACTATGAATGCTATTGCGGCAAATACAAGCGCATTCGTTATAAAGGCATTGTGTGCGACAGGTGTGGCGTGGAGGTAACAGAAAAGAAGGTTCGCCGGGAACGCATGGGCCATATCAAGCTGGTGGTACCGGTGGTACACATCTGGTTTTTTAAGTCGCTCCCCAATAAAATCGGCTATATGCTGGGCCTCTCCTCCAAGAAATTGGAGGCTATCGTATACTACGAACGCTATGTAGTAGTACAGCCTGGTATTAAAGGCAGCGAAGGCGTCAGCCAGATGGACTTGTTGTCGGAAGAAGAGTATCTGGAAATTCTGGATACGCTGCCCGCAGACAACCACCTGCTCGACGACAGCGACCCCAATAAGTTTATTGCCCGCATGGGTGCAGAGGCGGTCCGCGATTTGTTGATGCGCCTCGATCTGGACACGCTTTCTTACGATCTGCGCCACCAGGCATCGAGCGAGTCTTCGCAGCAGCGTAAGTCGGAAGCCCTCAAGCGCCTGCGCGTGGTGGAGGCTTTCCGCGAAGGCCTGCAGCATATGGAAAACCGCCCGGAGTGGACGGTCATTCAGTACCTGCCGGTCGTGCCGCCCGAATTGCGCCCTCTGGTGCCTCTCGATGGCGGACGTTTTGCCAGCTCCGACCTGAACGACCTGTATCGTCGCGTGATTATCCGCAACAACCGTTTGAAGCGATTGCTCGAGATCAAAGCGCCGGAGGTGATTTTGCGCAACGAGAAGCGTATGTTGCAGGAAGCGGTAGACTCGCTGTTTGACAACTCGCGCAAATCGAATGCCGTAAAAGCAGAAGGCGGACGGGCATTGAAATCGCTCAGCGATATTCTGAAAGGCAAACAAGGCCGTTTCCGCCAAAACCTCCTGGGTAAACGCGTAGACTACTCGGGCCGTTCGGTAATCGTAGTAGGCCCCACGCTCAAACTGCACGAATGCGGTTTGCCAAAGGCGATGGCCGCCGAATTGTTCAAACCGTTTATTATCCGCAAACTTATCGAGCGCGGCATCGTCAAGACGGTTAAGTCGGCAAAAAAACTCGTCGATCGCAAGGATCCGGTGATCTGGGAAATTCTGGAAAATATATTGAAGGGGCACCCTGTAATGCTCAACCGCGCCCCGACACTACACCGTTTGTCCATACAGGCATTCCAGCCCAAACTGATTGAGGGCAAGGCTATTCAGCTTCACCCCCTGGTTTGCGGCGCTTTCAATGCCGACTTTGACGGCGACCAGATGGCTGTGCACGTACCCCTGAGCCAGGCTGCCATTCTGGAAGCTCAAGTGCTCATGTTGTCGTCGCACAACATGCTAAACCCCCAGAACGGTACGCCGATTACGCTGCCTTCGCAGGACATGGTATTGGGCCTTTATTATATTACTAAAGAAAAGCGCTCTAAAGGCGATATCAAAGTAAAAGGTGAAAACCGCGCTTTCTATTCGCCAGAAGAAGTGATCATTGCATACAACGAAGGACAACTCGACCTGCACGCCGTTATCAAGGTAAAAGCGCCGGTTGAAACCGAAGACGGTCAATTAGTCAATAAGCTGATCGATACGACAGCGGGTCGCGTCATGTTTAATGAAGCGGTACCCAAAAGCGTACCTTTCGTCAACGAATTGATGACCAAGAAGAACCTGAAGCGTATCATTTCCGATATCCTGGAACGCACCGACTTTGCCACTACGGCCGACTTCCTCGACGACATCAAGGATATGGGCTTTATGTGGGCATTCAAAGGCGGCCTCTCGTTCAACCTGGGCGACCTGATCACGCCGACGGTCAAGCAGAATACGCTGGACCAGGCGCAACTGGAAGTAGACGAAGTGTGGGAAAACTACAATATGGGTTTGATCACCAACAATGAGCGCTACAACCAGATCATTGACAAATGGACATACGCCGACAACCGCATTACGGATTCGTTGATGCGCGAATTGGCAGCGCACAAACTGGGCTTCAACTCGGTATACATGATGCTCGACTCAGGTGCGCGTGGTTCCAAGCAGCAGATCAAGCAGTTGTGCGGGTTGCGGGGCCTGATGGCCAAACCGCGTAAGTCGGGTGATACCGGCGGCGCGGTTATCGAAAACCCGATCTTGTCGAACTTCGTAGACGGCCTGTCGGTATTGGAATACTTTATTTCTACGCACGGCGCCCGTAAGGGTTTGGCCGATACCGCTTTGAAAACGGCTGACGCCGGTTACCTTACCCGTCGTTTGGTGGATGTGGCTCAAGACGTGGTTATCATGGAAGAGGACTGCGCCACTATGCGGGGTATTGAAACGCAGGCATTAAAAGACAACGATAAGGTAATCGAACAACTGTCTTCTCGTATCGAAGGCCGCTATACGCTGTACGATATCTACCATCCGGAGACGGATGAGATCATCCTGCGCGCCGGCGAGATCATCGATGCCAGGATGGCCGAATACATCGAGGAAATAGGTGTTGAAACCGTTACTATCCGCTCGGTACTCACTTGCGAAACGCGCCGTGGCGTATGTACGAAGTGTTATGGCAAAAACCTGGCTACCGGTCGCGTGGCTGAAATGGGTGACGCCGTAGGCATCATCGCTGCCCAGTCGATTGGCGAACCCGGCACCCAGCTTACCCTGCGTACTTTCCACGTGGGCGGTGTGGCTTCACTGTCGAGAACCGAATCGGAAATTGTATCCAAATTTAACGGCAAAGTAGAATTCGACGGCGTTCGCGTAACGGAAGCTGTCGATGAATTGGGCAGGACAGGCCACGTGGTGCTGTCGCGTACAGGTGAAGTAAGGCTGGTTGACCCCAACACGGGCAAGCAGTTTGTCACCCACCACATTCCTTACGGTTCTATTTTGCGCGTGAAGGAAGGCGAAGTGATCAGCAAGGGTAGCATTATTTGCGAGTGGGACCCCTTCAACGCCGTAATCGTTTCTGAATTTACGGGCATAGCCCAATTCGAAGATATTGAAGACGGCGTTACGTTCCGCGTAGAACGCGACGAACAAACGGGCTACCAGGAAAAAGTTATCGTAGAACCCAAGAACAGGCGGAAGATTCCCACGATTCGCATTATCAGCCCCGAGGGCGAAGAATTGCGCAATTACAACCTGCCTGTGGGCGCCTATATATCTATTGAAGACGGCGAACACGTAGAGGCCGGTCAGCGCATCGTGAAAATTCCGCGTAAGCTGGGCAAAATCCAGGACATCACCGGCGGTCTGCCCCGTGTTACCGAATTGTTTGAAGCGCGCAACCCGTCGAATCCCGCAATCGTATCGGAGATCGACGGCGTGGTTTCCTTCGGCAAGATCAAACGCGGCAACCGCGAGGTAGCCGTTACCGCTAAAGACGGCCAGACGCGCAAGTATCTCATCGGCTTGTCGAAGCACATCCTGGTACAGGAAGGCGACTTTGTACGGGCAGGCACGCCGCTTTCTGACGGCGCGATTGCTCCCCGCGATATTCTCGCGATCAAAGGCCCCTTTGCCGTACAATCTTACTTGGTAAACGGTGTGCAAGAGGTGTATCGCTCGCAGGGTATTACGATCAACAACAAACACATCGAAGGCATCGTGCGTCAGATGATGCGCCGTGTACAGATAGAAGACCCGGGAGATACGACCTTCCTCGAAGGCGAGGCGGCTGATAAGTTCGAATTTATGGAGATGAACGACTTTATTTTCGATAAGAAAGTAGTCACTGACTCCGGCGATTCGAATAAACTCAAACCCGGTCAGTTGGTGACGCTGCGACAATTGCGCGATGAAAACTCTTACCTCAAGCGCAATGACAAGGCTATGGTACAGTACCGCGATGCTATTGCGGCTACTTCCAGCCCCTTGTTGCTGGGTATTACCAAAGCGTCGCTGGGCACGGAAAGCTGGATTTCAGCGGCTTCGTTCCAGGAAACTACCAAAGTACTCAGCCATGCGGCTATCGGCGCTAAGCGCGACGGCCTGATGGGCCTCAAAGAAAACGTGATCGTGGGCAAACGCATACCGGCAGGTACGGGCTTGCGCAAGTACCAGGATTTGTTTGTAGCGCCCAAAAACGGCGACGAGGCTTACGAAGCGCATCGCGAGCAATTTGAAGAGGTAGAAGAAGATTATTGATCTTTTAAGGTTATTAATATGAATGGACTAGAGTCATCCTGAATTGTATATTTGGGATGACTCTTGTTTTTTATCGGTAAGCCATGTGGAAATCACTGAAAACAGTCGTCTCATTTACCCGCCACCTTACGGAGACGGGAGCTTTTAGTGAGACCTCCCGGTTTGTGGAAAGGGAGATCAGTAAGCACGTAGACCCGGGCGTTCCGCAGTATATCCTGGAATACGGCGCAGGACATGGCAACATCACCCGCCACATTCTGTCGAAGATGCACCCTGAATCCCGTCTGGTTTCTTTTGAGATCAATCCGGACTTTTGCGAGTTGTTGCGGAAAATAAACGACCCCAGGCTCAGGGTAGTAGAAGCGCCGGTTAATGAAGTTTTTGATAGCGTAGTACCTGAAGAGGGCAGCGTAGATGTGATTATTTCTTCGGTACCGTTTACTTTTCTTACGCCTGCCCAGCGGATAGATTTGCTCGAGAAAAGCGCCTTCCTACTCCGACCGGGCGGTTGGATGAGTCAGGTATTGTACCTGCTTACGCATTTTCCCCTTTTCAAACGATTCTTCCCCGCCGCTACATATAAGTGGACCTTAAACGTGCCCCCGGCGTATGTGTATCATTGTCAGCACTTAGCAGTCGGCAGTCAGCAGTCGGCTCTTTGAACCGATAGCCGAGTGCCGACTGCCGAGTGCTAATAAAAGTTATTTCAACGTAAACGTAGATTTACCTGCGAGGTAGCCCTTGTTGTAAATTTCAATCTCGTAGCTACCTTTCTGGAATTCCAGGTTGCTGGGCGACCAGTTGACGCAATAGCGGTTGGCGTCGCGGTTGTAATTGATTTCTTTGACCTGCGTATAGCGCACTTGTTCGCCGTTGGCGCTGTTGGTGAGTACGCCCGAGCCCATTTCCTCTACGGCCAGCGTTTCGCCAAGCGGGTTGACGATGCGGATATAGAACGATTCGGGGCCTTCGGCAACCACCTGGTTGTCGGTCGTATTGAAGCAAATATTGAGCTGGTCAATATTGCTGGCATTTTTGCGGGAAACGGATTTTCCGCTTTTGCGCATTTTTTGACCTACCACCTGGATATCGCCGACTTTAACCACGGAAGCGATGCTTACCTTTTTAGAGAGTTCCTCTCTTTCGCTAACCAGCACCGCTTTGTCGGAGCTGAGCTGGGCTGTCGTCATCTTCTCCGTTTCGAGGGTAGTGGCGAGATTGGTGTTTTCGTCTTTCAAACGAGTATTGTCATCGGTCAGCAATTGATTTTGCTCGCGTAGTTGATTGACTTCGGCCAGGTATTGCTGCACCTGGGCTTTGAGGTTGCCAATTTCCTTGCGGGCTTTATCCAGGCTGCCTTTATTGGCAAGCAATTGGTCAATTTTGCCCTTTTGTGTGGAAAGTTCTTCCTTTTGCTTTTCGATAAGCGCATTCAGTTCTTCGTTGCTGCCGCGCATCGATTCGAGTTCGGTAACGGCTTCGTAATACTGCTTTTCAAGGTCTTGCTTGAGCTTTTCAGTTTCATCCAATTGCGAGGTGAGTTCGGTATTCACTTTTCCGCGTTTGTTGTAGCTGATGAGCAGGAAGGCGTTCACTGCCAGTAGGGCAACCACGATTACAGCAGCAATAGCTATAAGCTTTTGCTTGGAGTTGTCTCCTTTGTTGGGAGAGTTAGAAGGCATTGGATTTGAGCTGGTGCTACCACTGTTAGGTATCATATCTTATTTAAATTGGTTAACAAAGCATGAATTACTTGCGACTATTGAACGGCAGGTAGTTTTAAAAAATTGTATGCCCCACCTGTAATTTTCCAGGCGTTTTTTTTCTAAATTGGCGACAATCAGCCATTTCAAACCCATTTTCATGATAGATCAAGTGGATATTGCCCACGTTTTATTCCTGGATATCGAGACGGTATCCGGCCGGCCGGTATATGAAGAATTAGCCGAAGAATTGCAGGAATTGTGGTCCATCAAAAGCCGGCAGTTGCTCAAGCGACAGGAAGAACTAGAGGAAGACGAAATAGCGGCCTTCTACGAACAGCGCGCGGCTATTTACGCCGAATTCGGCAAAATTGCCTGTATATCGGTGGGTGTTGTGTACCGCAATACAGACGATAAACGCCTGCGCGTGCGGCTAAAATCGTTTATAGGCGATGATGAAAGCCAGATTTTGCAGGATTTCTCCCAGTTGCTTCAACAGCACTACGGCGACCCAGCCAAATTTTTTATTTGCGGCCACAATATTCGCGAATTCGACATACCCTATATCTGCCGGCGAATGGTGGTCAACCAATTACCCCTGCCGGCTATGCTCAACCTGGCGGGAAAAAAGCCCTGGGAAACCAAACATCTGCTCGACACCATGGAATTGTGGAAGTTTGGCGATTCAAAAAACTATACTTCACTGAAATTACTAGCAGCCGTGCTCCAATTCCCCTCTCCTAAAGACGATATCGACGGCAGCGACGTAGGGCGCGTGTTTTGGGAAGAACGCGATTTCGACCGGCTTTCGCTATACTGTGAAAAAGATGTCCTGGCTACCGTACAATTGTTTTTGCGCTTTAAACGCATGCCGCTTTTGGAGGAGGAGCAGGTGCTGCATGTGAGATGATTGATGTTGGATTTTGGATGTTTAATGTTGGATTATTTTTCATATTACCAAACATCCAGCATCAAACATCAAACATCAAAATATTATTCGTAAATTTATCATTAATTTACTCATCACAATCCCGTTGAACTATGAAAGGGAGTACCATTCTCATCACCATTCTGGCGGTATTTCTTTGCTTTCCTGCCTCTGCCCAATTCAAAGCAGACCTGCGGAAAGCGAATAAGCAATACGAACTACATGCATACAATCTGGCTATTCCGGATTATCTGGACGCGGTAAAGCGGCGCTCGGATAATGCAGAGGCGCTGGGGAAACTGGCCGATTGCTACCGTCATATTAACAATATGGAGGAAGCCGCAAAATATTACGCCTTGGCTGTCAAGCAAAAAGACGTAGACAAAGCGCATATTCTGCAGTACGGCCTGGTACTCAAATCACTGGGGCGGTACGATGAAGCCAAACAGCAATTCCAAAAATTTGCGCAGGTGGAAAACGCCATGATCGGCAATCATTTCGCGCAGAGCTGTGATTTTGCCAAATCGCAGTTAAACGTGACATCCTCTTATACGCTCACCAACGAATTGATCAATACCTCTGCTTCCGACTTCGGGGCTGCCTTTTTCGGACAGCAGCAGGTCGTATATGCCTCTGCCCGCACGGATATCATTCGCTCCAGTTCCAACTGGACGGGCAAGGCCAATAACCAGCTTTTCCTCGCCAATATCGGCAGAAACGGCTACCTCGAATCACCCGTATTTTTGCGCGGCAGCGTAAACAACGAATTCAACGTAGGCCCCGTTTCATTTTCGCCCGACGGCAAGGTGGTAGCCTATACCAAAAATAATTTTGTGGACGGCACCCGCCATATCGCTACCAGCGGCATGGAACTCAGTATTTACATTGCCACGGTGAACGCTGCCGGCGACTGGGTAAACGAGCAGCCTTTCCCGTATAACGGCACGGATTTTTCTACCGGCTTTCCTTGTTTCTCGCCCGACGGCAACGCCTTGTATTTTGCTTCTACCCGCCAGGAAGGATTTGGCGGATATGACATATACATTTCCAAGCGGGTAGGAAATTCCTGGAGTACGCCCGAAAACCTGGGCCCTGTGGTCAATTCGCCGGCCAATGAAGTTACGCCTTATTACGATGGCAATATGTTGTTTTTTGCCTCCGACTGGCACCAGGGGCTCGGCGGTTACGATGTCTTCCGCGCAGAGCCTACCGGCGAACGCTGGACGAAAATATACCATCTCGGCAGTTCCGTGAATTCGCCTTATGACGACTACGGTTTTCTGTACGACGGCTTCCGCAATATCGGCTACGTGGTGTCTAACCGCCCCGGCGGCCGCGGCAACGAAGATATCTACCGCGTACAACGCTCGGCCGATTATATTGTGATCCGCGTGAAAAACGCCGGCGACGGCTCGCCGGTACCCGGCGCCACCATCGACTTTAGCAGTTGCGGAGAAGGTATTTACCAAACAGACAACAGGGGAGTATACGGCTTTCAGGCAGTACAGGGCCTCAACTGCAACCTGAGCATAAAAAAAGACGGTTACCTGAGCTCATCGCTGCAGGTATCTACGCAGGGCGGCGGAGAAAGCCGCGAATATGAAGTCATCCTCAGCCGGGCCAACGAAGCCTACGCCGGCAAAGTGCTTGACTATACATCGCGCCGACCCCTGGATGGCGTACTGGTGACGGCGCTCAACCAAAACAGCGGTAGCCAGACCGAAACGACCACGAATGCCAACGGCGATTATTATCTGGCGCTCAGCCCTTATGCCTCTTATGTCTTGCGCTTGTCGCGCCCCGGCTACCGCGATCTCAATTTCACAGCCCGCACCGAAGACGGCCTCGACCGCACGATACTCGGCGTCATCGCGATGCTGCCATCTGTAGGCGGCCCTGCTGACATAGACGACGCCGTGAGGCCGCCGAATGAACCCGGCGGAACTTCAGAAGTAGGCAGGGGTTATTCGGTCCAGGTTTCTGCCGTTTCAAATCCCAATATGTCAGCTTTTGATAATTTGACTCAATTAGGCACGGTCTATTCAAAAAGCGAAGGCGGGCGCTACAAAATCAGGGTGGGCGTTTTCCCCACCCGCGCAGAAGCGGAATCGGCGCTGAAATCTGTCAAGAGCAAAGGGTATAAAGGCGCTTTTATCGTAGAAGAAACGGGCGGCGCCGTATCGGGTGACTCACAGGCCAAGGGCAACACGGTAAAACCCAATGTCCCCGCTTCGACGGGCCGCTACAAAGTACAATTAGCCGCTTATCGCGATGTGCGCAATTTTGACGAAAGCAAAGCCGGCAGCATAGGTACGGTTGAAGAACGCAAAAAAGGCCAGTTGACGGTAAAATATCTCGGCGGTTACGCCACGTTTAGCGAGGCTAATCAAGCCTTGAGCAGGGCAAAGTCAGCCGGTTTCCCCGATGCCTATGTAGTGGAGGAAACGGCGAGCGGGGAGTTGGTGAAGGTGAAAAATTAATGTGCTGATGTGCTGATGTGCTGATTTTTGAATTAATTATTAGCACATTAACTAATCAGCACATCAGCACATCAGCACATTAACTAATCAGCACATCAGCACATTAACTAATCAGCACATTAAAGAAATTTATCCACATTCTCCCATTCCAGGCCGAAGGCTTCGGCTACGCCTTCGTAGACAACCGTGCCTTTCACCACATTCAGTCCCAATTTGAGCGAAGCATTTTGGCGGCAGGCCTCTTGCCAGCCCTTGTCGGCCAATTGGATGGCGTAGGGGAGGGTAGCGTTAGTAAGTGCGTTAGTAGACGTATAGGGAACGGCGCCCGGCATATTCGCCACGCAATAGTGTACCACATCATCAATAATAAAAGTGGGATTGGCGTGCGTGGTGGGCGTGCAGGTTTCGATACAGCCGCCCTGGTCGACGGCCACGTCGACAAGTACCGTGCCGGGGCGCATCAGCTTGAGCATATCGCGGGTAATCAGCTTGGGGGCTTTGGCGCCGGGTATGAGCACTGCGCCTACGATGAGGTCGGCGTCTTTGATATGCTGGCGGATATTATATTCATTGGAATACACCGTAATCACATTGGGCGGCATAATATCCGACAGATAGCGGAGGCGGGGCAGGCTCACATCCATAATGACCACTTCGGCGCCGAGGCCGGCGGCCATCTTGGCAGCCTGGGTACCTACGATACCTCCGCCCAGGATGAGCACTTTACCAGGTGCTACGCCCGGCACGCCGCCCAGCAATACTCCGCGGCCTTTGATCGGTTTTTCGAGATATTTGGCGCCTTCCTGGATGGCCATACGGCCGGCCACTTCCGACATAGGCACCAACAGGGGCAGGCTGCGGTCGGGAAGCTCTACCGTTTCATAAGCCAGGCAAATCGCTCCGCTGTCGATCATCGCGCGGGTGAGCGGTTCGTAAGAGGCAAAGTGAAAATACGTAAATACGAGTTGATCTTTTTTCACCAACTTGTACTCGCGTTCGATAGGTTCTTTAACTTTAATGATCATTTCGGCGATAGAATACACCTCCTCGATAGTGGGGAGTATACGAGCGCCGGCAGATACATATTCTTCGTCCGAAAAGCCACTGCCAACGCCTGCGGTAGATTGCACGTACACCGTATGGCGGCGTTTGGTTAGTTCGAGCGCACCCGCCGGGGTGAGCGCTACGCGGTTTTCGTAGTCTTTGATTTCCTTTGGAACACCAATAATCATATGAAAAGT
Source organism: Saprospiraceae bacterium (assembly GCA_013360405.1). GTDB lineage: Bacteria > Bacteroidota > Bacteroidia > Chitinophagales > Saprospiraceae > JABWBR01. The sequence goes on along the minus strand of JABWBR010000046.1, from coordinate 6,112 downwards.
TTTACTCGATTAGGAATAGTTAAGCCTGGCAAAAATAAGAAAATCATCAAATCATGAGACCTATTCTTTTGGGATTGATCGTACTTGTTGCCGTTTTGCCTTCTTGCATGCAGGGCGATGGGCAAAAAGATGGCAAGCAGGGCGCCGACACCTTTGTGCCGCTGTCGCCCGATTCGCTAAGTCGTCTGTATACTTCGTATTTGGCGAAAGCCAAACAAACGGCCATGCCCACCCAACAAATCATAGAAGTGGGAAAATTGTACCCGGTAGACGAGGCGCCGTTGGATACGGGTTTTTACGTATTCCGGGAGTTGCTGCGCCAAACGGTAGCTGACAAAGACGTTATCGGTTTGATGAAGATAGTGGACCCGCAAATCCAATGCAGCTTTGGCGACGACAACGGCGCGGCGGCGTTTGTGCGCCAATGGGAGATAGATACGCCTGCCAAAACGCCTACATCCCAGCTTTGGGGCGTCTTGGACGGTATTCTGGCCGGCGGCGGCGTTTTTAACGAGTCAAAAAACGAGTTTTATGCGCCGTATGTATTTGGTACTTTTCCCGAGCAATACGACAGCTATACCTACGGCGCCGTCACTGGCAGTGGGGTGCGATTGCGCGCGGAGCCCAACCTGACAAGCGAAATTGTGAAGACGATTTCCTACGACATCGTCGAAATTCTCGAAACCTCAGAAGCGCCTGATACCTTGGCGGGCAGGGCTCACCCCTGGTACAAGGTCAAGATGGCCGACAAAAAAGAGGGGTATATATATGGTCAATTTCTGGGGTTGTCGGTTGGGTACCGAGCCATGTTTGCGCGCAAGGGCCCGCAGGAGTGGAAGATGACGGTGTTGGTGGCGGGGGATTGAGGATCCGCTTAGCTGTAATTTCACCAGGCCGCATACTTCTATTAGCTATTTGCCCCCTGATGAATTTGAACAAAACAATGCTAATCTCTACTTTTATCCTGTTGCAGCTTAGGGGAAGTGTACACTTGTTCTTGGTCAATTTCGCCTTTTTAAATACCAATTATTTCGATAGTTTTGATTTGTACTGAAAAAGGTTTTCCAATGCTCACTTTTTATTTGATTGCTATCCTTGAGATATACCAGGTCATAATCTTCATTAATCCTAAATACTGTAAAACTCCCTAAGCTCGGCTTGTTAAAAACCTCCGGCAAGTCTAATTGGTTAAAAAGATTGACAACTTTTTGGCTGTAAGCAATATAAAAGCTAATAGCTTCATCTTTATTAACGCCATGTATCTCACTAAAGCGAAATATCCTGTCTATATAACCTTGTTTATAAAGATATGATAGGGTCGTCTGTTTATTATGAGGAAGTAGTATAATTTCTTCTCCTTGTTGGGTGAAAAAAGTAAAACTTGCAATTATAAAACTATTGCTGTCTTCGTCTCTCCCCCGAGTTGATATTAAAATATTGTTAAATGTTGATACATTATCATTGTTAATGGTATTTATAACTCTTTCTACCTCTTGGCTAAGCTCTTTTTTATGGCAATTAGTAGAAAGAAATAAAACTAATGCCCAAAATAAAATATGTATATATTTCATATAAATATACTTTAGCCTGGATTTTAATATTGAGATAATAACCGTTTCTTATGGCTCGTTGATCTCCTTTCGAGTCAAGCATTCTCCAACGATCTGATCCATCTCTTCGACCATTGAAAAAATTATTTCCGTGAGCGCCTATTTTTGCATGTGATAAAGGAATTCCAAGAAACCGCATTGATAATCCAAACATAAAATTTCCATAGTCCTTCGGATTGTATGCTACGGCTGTTCCTTTTCTATCGATGATAATAGAAAGTGTGTGGGTCGGGATTCTTTCAGGGTTTTGCACAAAAAAATCTAATTTTTGATCTTTTTTTCCCTCTTTATATGCATATTGATAAGGATGTTTTGCTGAACCTGCCCCACTTCCTAAAACCATATCCTGAATATCTCGCATGCTTGTTACTTTTATCCTGAAACCATCTTCTTTTACACTTTTTCTATCTTCATCAGGATCATTGTAAGAAAAAGATAACCCGTCAGAATAAGTAACATTACCTTCTGAATCGGTAGAAGATTTCTGGAAATACAAACCTTTCACCTCTTTTTTTCCATCATCAACTGTGTATAGTAATTCCCCTTCTGGATTATATACATCGATAGAGTCACCGTTGTTATCAATGAAAATAATTGGATTATTTACAGCATAAGCATAGGAAGAGATATTTACATACTTTTCCCCCAGCGGATCCACCTGCCACCACCTCCCCGTAGCCGGATCCTGCCACCTCGCCCCAAAATCATTCCACCCCAATTCCAATTCCTCATTCAGCTCCTTGCCATTGTACTGATACCCATTCCTCGGCCCAATAGTGGCATACCACGGCCCTTCCTGATTCATCCCGAAGGGATAGTAGTGGTTCTCCTGGGTTATCTCCGCCTCATTTTCCTGTGTCGAAGGGTCATCCCAAACCTCGATGGTTCCGTTGTGGTTGTCATCGGCGAAGGCGATGCGGGTGTTGCCTAAGTGGTCTTTCAGCCAATATTCGGCCCGGAAGCGCGTGAGCGTCACGCCGTACTGGTCGTACACGGCTGTAAGGCGGCCTTCCTGGCCGTACACGGCTTCTACTTTGCCGTCTTTGTATTCTATGCCCTGGCAGTAGTCTTTGGTCACGCCTGATAATTGTTTTTATGACTTTACGACTCGTATGTTTGTAAAGAACAAAAAGTTCATTGAAAAATGTTAGTTTGCTATCAGTCTGGGATACGAGTCATGTACGACTAAACAACCCTTATTAAAGAGTATGTTGACGTAAAGATTTGGCCGATCCCGGGGAGGTTCTCTAGAGTTTGAACAGCACTTAAGGCACCGGACTATAGTCGCCGGCAGCCAGCATAAGACCACGAGACTAACCCTAGAGAGAACCGATTTTTTTCTTTCACCAGCAAACTCCTGGATTATGAGCATCCAAGTAATCAAGCAAAATGTAGGCGTCGACATTTCCAAGGACGACTTTAAAGTCTGTTTTTTTCAATTAAAACAAGATCAGCAAAGTCGGATAAAGGCTAGCCGAACCTTTAAGAATACGTTGGCCGGTTTCAAAGAATTTGCAAAGTGGATGGATAAACATCGTGCCGCAGACATCGTGCTTTGTATTACGGTTGAAGCCACCGGTGTTTATTATGAGCCCCTGGTTCATTTCCTACATGATGAGCAACATTATCATATCAGTGTAGTGTTGCCTAACAAATCCAAAGCTTTTGCCAAGAGTTTGAACGTCAAAACCAAAACCGACAAGGTCGATGCTCAAATCCTTGGTCAAATGGGCTTGGAAAGAAATTTGGAGCCATGGGCGCCGATGTGCACAAGTCTGTTCGCAATCAAACAATTAACGCGGGAAAGAGTAAGCCTGCTGGACGAAAAAGTAGCCCTAATGAATAAGCTTCATGCCCGTCAGCATGCTTATGCTCCTTCCAAAGACGTGATCAAACGCCTACAGCAAAGACTCAAACTGCTTGAAAAACAACTTCAACAAGTTGAGCAGCTCATCCAGCAGGCTATTAAGGAGGATCCAGCCCTCAAAGAGCGTATCGACAAAGTTTGCCAGGTCAGAGGACTTGGGTGGGTCACCGTAGCTACCATCGTGGCCGAAACCAATGGTTTTGAGTTGTTTTCTTCTCAAAGCCAGTTGACCAGCTTTGCCGGCTACGATATCGTAGAAAGGCAATCCGGCTCCTCCATCAAGGGTAAAACCCGTATTTCTAAAAAGGGTAACCACTTTATCCGACGAGCCCTGTACTGTCCTGCTTTGACCGCCGTTCGATATGAGCCCCAATTTAAGCAGTTGTATGAACGGGTAACCCTCAGAACAGCCATCAAAATGAAAGGCCTGGTGGCTGTTCAGCGAAAGCTCTTGTTGCTTATTTATACCTTATTCAAAAAAAATGAAAATTACGACCCCAACTTTGCCAATAAACAGAAACAATTCTTAGGAAGTAGGCAGGAAACTAGTCCTGCCTACGCTGGATGATCACTCTTTAGAGTAACCTCCTTTGATAGCTTAAAACTAACTTTTTTTTCAAAGAACTCTTGTTTTTTAACACAGCACCTTTACGACTGTACGAACAGGGGAACTTTCCGTATCATTATTTGTCCAACTTTAATTGTGCAGTCGTATAGTCTTACAGTCGTATAGTCGTACAGTCCTAAAGTCAAAACACCCTGCGCCGGGTTTGGGTTTGAAGCCTTTGTCTCTGCCCGGCAGGGGGGCGTTGTCTTGTACGCCTACCAGGTGGGTGCGCTGGGGGTTGTAGCTGTAGGTCAGGTCGTCTATAGGGGTATCATCAAATTCTGCAGAGTGATGGACTTACCATGCTACCTACAGCAGGGGGCGGCCGATTATTGACTTAGAGTTTCCCTTTGGAGATCGCGTCCCTTAAATTTCCTACAGTTAATGTTAGGTATGTTTTCCTTCGAAAAAACGAAACAATAAATGTGAATAGCTCAAAGCCTTCTGAGCAAAAATATTTATCAAATGGAAACTCTGAAATATCAACATTAAACATTTTACTGTATCCATGCAAGAATTCTATTGCATCGTCACCTTCCAATCCTAAATCTTCGCTAACTCTAGTATCCAAATCAATTTCATTAGGATAGTCGCCTACAAACTCTCTCACAAAAGAGACCAAATTATCTAATTCATTGTTTTTCATAGCTTTAATGCCGTGTTATTCTGTTATATTCATCTTCAGTCTTCCTATACACCTGGATTAGATCATAACCTAAAACCCCCCACCCAATCAAAGGAATCCACCTCGAGGCAAAACGCCCAATGGATGTTGTGTATTTCAGGCCTTTCATAGTTATGGTTGGAAGCCTGGCAGAAGTCTTACCTGCCTTTCCAATTGTACTTGAGAGTATAGATGTTCGTGTAGAGGTGCCAGCAGTTACAAAGCGTTTTTTGATTAAAGGTAACCCTCCTATAATTCCCGTCAGAGCGGCTAGATCTTTTACTCCAAACTGTTCTGCAGCTTTGTCCAGCATTATTCCCCAATAGAGTTCACTTTCCGTATCATACATCTTACCATTATACTCCCAGGGAGGGCCACCCCTTAATTCTTCTTGCCCTAATCGATTCTGAACGAAGAGAGCTTTTGGCTGAAGTGAAGTTTGTGAAGGTAGGTCCGAAAAGTTATTTATCGATGAATTTCTGCTTGAGCCATTATCGCTATTTGCGAACCCGAAAAATATAGCAGTATTTGAGGAGTTAGAAGTTTCGTTCGAACTGTAGTAAAGATGAACGCCAGTTGGATTACCCTTGTCATCATATTGGATTTGCCTATCTATTTCATCATTTTCAGTCAATCCAAAAGGATCGGAATATCTAAGAGGATTATTGTAAGCATATCTATATGGCGTCCAATCAGGACTAAGCTCCGCCAAGGCATCTACCCCAGCAAACCGCCCTATTGAAGGATCCTGCCACCTCGCCCCAAAATCATTCCACCCCAATTCCAATTCCTCATTCAGCTCCTTGCCATTGTACTGATACCCATTCCTCGGCCCAATGGTGGCATACCACGGCCCTTCGTGGTTCATCCCGAAGGGATAATAATGATTCTTCCCGACCTCCTTGCGTCGGTACGGGACTCCGCTTCGCTGCGCTTGTACTATTTCCGCTTCATTCTCCGGCGTCGAAGGGTCATCCCACACCTCGATGGTTCCGTTGTGGTTTTCATCGGCGAAGGCGATGCGGGTGTTGCCGAGATGGTCTTTCAGCCAGTATTCGGCCCTAAAGCGCGTGAGCGTCACGCCGTACTCGTCATACACAGCCGTCAGGCGGCCTTCCTGGCCGTACACGGCTTCTACTTTTCCGTCTTTGTATTCGATGCCCTGGCAGTAGTCTTTGATCACGCCTGTTACTTGTTTTCGCCATTTGCGTCCGGCTGCGTCGTAGGTGAGGCTAATCGTGCCGCCTCCGGCTCCGGTTTTAGTAATCTGACTGGGTACCCCGACATTCGGCTGCTTTTTCAGGCAAAATCAGCCTGCTGTCGGGATTGATCTTCACGCCGGTACGTTAAGTGCTCGTTTTCAA
>JABWBR010000045.1 GCA_013360405.1 Saprospiraceae bacterium | reverse complement strand
GTTAAATAATTAATGGTTAAACTTAGGGATATATCTGCTCAAAATATATGGGTAGGTGTATCCCTTTTTATATTCCCAACAAGATGAAAAAGATGATTTTCATTTTACTGATATATTCATACACAGAGGTTTTATACAGCCAGAAACATGACTACATCTGGCTGTTTGGCTATGATTACCAGCCTGCAAACCCAGGCATTGAGGGCTCATTGCTTGATTTCAATTATCAGCCGGTAGCGGTAGAGCCTAATATCAGAAATATGGGACTGCAATCGAGTGTGGCCATGATAAGCAATGCAAGTGGCAATTTATTATTTTACACCAACGGATGTTGGATAGCTGACCACACTCATAATTTGATGCAAAACGGGGATGGGATCAACCCAGGGGAAGTTCACGATCTGCGCTGTGATGAGGATGATGTAAATGCTTATACCGCAGGCTACCAAAGCTGTTTAATTTTACCTAAACCGGAAGCTCCAAATATCTATTATTTGTTTCACAAACATATTATCTACGAATATGAACCATCCTTCGAAACTGTGGCAGATGCATTATTGCTGTCGGTTGTAGATATATCTCTAAATAATGGGTTAGGCAAAGTAGTTCAGAAAAATGTAACCCTTAGCACTGGAGAACTAACTTTCGGACAAATGACAGCGGTAAAACATGCTAATGGTCGGGACTGGTGGGTAATAAATTCGTTAGATACTACAAATGTGTATAGTTTGCTATTACTAACACCAGATGGGTTTTCTGGGCCTTATGAACAACAAATCGGATTATCTAGTACACTAGCTGCTAGTGGTGCTGGACAAGCCAATTTTTCACCAAATGGAGCAAAATACGTGCGTTATACACCACAAGACGATATTTTTTTATTTGATTTCGATCGCGCTACCGGCTTGTTAAGTAATTTTCAGTTTATTCCTTTGGAAGAAGAAGAGGAAACTACTGGCGGAGCTGTTTTTTCACCCAATTCTCGCTATTTGTACATTCCTTCGGGTCTATTTATCTATCAGTATGACACCGAAGCGGCTGATGTGGCGGCAACTAAAACAGTGGTCGCCGAGTGGAATGGGGTTTCCTCTCCTTTCCCCACTCGTTTCAGGAATGCCCAATTAGGACCGGATTGCAGGATATACGTTTACTGCGGGAGCTGCGATGTAATACAAGTTATCCATTACCCTGATGAGCCAGGGTTGGCCTGCCAGGTAGAGCAGCAAGCTATTCAACTACCCTATCCGATGTTTCATACCATGCCTCATTTCCCCAATTACCGGCTCGGTCCTGCGGGTGAGGAAGGATTGCCATGCCAGCCGGTAGTGAGCGTGCAGGAGCAAAAGCAGGCCTTAGCGCCGGTGGTATATCCCAATCCCGTGCAAGGTGATCAGGTAGTGGTAGAAACGGGGCTATCCGACCTGCGGGAGGGCACAGCCCGGCTATACACCGCGCAGGGCGCGTTGGCCCGACAATGGAGTTTTAGCGCTGTAGCCGGACGCTTCACCTTGGACGTGGCGGGTTTGCCGCCGGGAGTGTACGGCCTGGAAATACATCCCGGCCTTCCGGTAGTGAGGGTGGTAATTGTGCGGTGAAATCTGCAGTCAGCTCGTTGAGCGGGGTCGAAAAGAGCAGACCCTAACGGTCGTTTCGACTCCGCTCAACGACCGACTTGTATCGTAAAGTCATACAGTCGTACAGTCGTACAGTCGTACAGCCGCAATCAAGCCCGGGTTCTCCGGTGTTCGAGCCTTTTTCGCATAAAAAACAACACGCCGAAAGCTACGGTCAACACCACCGGAATGAATGCCATGCGCCGTAAAATAGACGGCCCGGCCAATACCTGGGCGTCGGCGTAGGCAGCGGCTTCGGTTGAGCCCGCAACAGCAGCTTTGTATGTGGCCAACTCGGCGCCGGCAGGTAAAGCCTGTGCCAAAGCGGCATCGTATACCGCGCCGATGACGGGCTGGAAGATGAAGGTGGCAAACATACCCGCAGCGCCAATAACGGCCAATCCCACGGCGCCAGATTTGTGGATGTATTCAGACACAAAACCCAGCATGGTAGGCCAGAAATAGGTGACGCCCAGCGCAAAAACAGCCGCTGCGGCAAATATGGTAACCCCGTCAGCTAAACTCATGGCGTACAAGCCCAGCGCCGCAAGAATCGCAGAGGCAAGCAATACGCCGGGAGGCGAAAAACGGTGTACGACCGGCTCGGCCAGGCTGCGCCCCAGCGCCATGATGCCGCTGACGAGTACGAGTATGAGGATCGGACTATCGGTTACTTTTTTGAGTAATACGTCGATCCATTGGTTGGTGCCCAATTCGGTGATGGCCGTGCCGAACATGCACAATACCATGAACAAAAACAAGGGCGATACTACCGCGCTGTACATCTCCGAGGTACTCACGCCCACCGCCACGCGTTCGGTAACGGGAAAACGCTGCCCCCAGAACAGGTAGCCGTAAGCCAGCAGTGGTAAAAACATCGTAGACATCTGCCACTGCCAGTTGAGATCTGCCTGGTTCATGAAAAAAACAATCAGGCCACCGATGACGATACCGCCGGGAAACCACACGTGGAAGTGGTTGAGCTTGGTGGTTTTGTTTTCGGGATACAGCGTGGCTACCAGCGGGTTGCAGGCCGCTTCAACCGTACCGTTGGCCAGGCCGATGAGCAGGGTGGAAATGAGCAGCGTCCAGAAATCGCTGGCAAAGATGGTGAGCAAAATGCCCGCCAGGTGGGCGATAAAAGCCACTACCATCAGGCGCCCCATGCCGATGATGTCCACTACCAGGCCGCCGATGATGACGGCAATCGGGAACCCGAGGAAGGCCATACTGGCAATCCAGCCCAGTTGTTCGTTCGACAAGCCGAACTGTACGCCCAGCGGGTTGATCATACCCGCCCGAATGGCAAATGTCATTGAGGTAACTACCAGCGCAACGCAGCTGGCGAGAAATAGTCTGTCTCTGTTGATGTACTCCATGGTTATTTCGTTTATAATGCTTTGATTTTAATATTCCGATACCACACCTGGTTGCCGTGGTCCTGCAGCGAGATATGCCCTTTTTTGTAGGCGCCGAAGCCGGGCATGTCTTTGAATTTGCTATTGGCGATCAGTTGTTTCCACTCCGGGGTAAACATGGTAGTCGACACCACTTTGCGGCCGTTGAGCCACAAGTCGAGTTGGCCGTCTTTGACCCTGATGCGCGCTTTGTTCCACTGCCCGGAGGGTTTTACGGTTTCAAATTTACAGGCGATCAGGTCGTAGAGGTCGCCGGCGCGGTGTTTTTCGATGAGGGCGTCGGGGTGGCAGGCATTGTCGAGCACCTGCATTTCGGGGCCGGTCTGCCATATGTAGTCGAATTTGTCGTCTTCGACTGCGTTGAAAATGATGCCGCTATTGCCGCAGGGCTCGATTTTCCATTCTATTCTGAAATCGTAATCCTGGAATTGTTCTTCGGTGAGGATGTCGCCGCCTTCCGCGCTTTGCCAGCCGTCGAGTTTGGAGGTGCTGAGCATCAGGGCGCCGTCGGACACCTGCCAGGCTTTGCCGATGGTCTTTTTCTTGAAATTGCGCCAGCCTTTGGTGGTTTTGCCGTCGAAGAGGAGTTTCCAGCCTTCTTTTTTCTCTGCTGCCGTCAGGGTATTGGGCGCGGGTGGCGCGGGCGCCGTAGCTTTAAAGCCGGGTTTGCCGGCGGGAATGCGGTTCATAGTGTACCAGGCTTCCGTCGACCACAATTCGAGGTCGCCGGCGCTGGTCCAATCGTAGGGCAGTCGCACGTACACTACCCGGTTGGCTTTCATATTGCCCAATTCGAGAAAAACCTTTTTGCGGTCCTTGGATACGCTGGCCGATTTCACAGGCAGGCGTTCCTGGTCGAGTTTGGGGCCGCCGTAGTTGTGGGTGGGTTCGTAGCGCCACTGCTGGATATTGTAATCGGCGGTGTTCCAGCCGAGTCCTTCGGCGAGGGGTTCGGTGAATTCGATCTCTATGCCGTCCGATTTGGCGCGTACGGCGAGCATTTCGAAGGCCGGTTTGCCGTTGTATTTGAGGCGTTGGAGGCCGTACCACAGTTTGCCGGTATGGCCCCAGTTGCCGGTAGAGCCGATGCCGCCTACGTACAAGGCGCCGTCGGGGCCCCAGGTGATGCGGTTGACGCCGGCCTCGAGGCCCTGGATAAAGCGGAACACGCAGCCCTGGTATTCGCCGTCTACCTTTTCCACATACACGCGTTTGATACCGCCGTGGGTCACCTCGCCGTGTATCATCTGGCCTTTGTAGGGGCCGTCGTTGAGGTAGGAAGGGGTAGAGGGCGAGTTGCCGATTTCGTCCTGGGGAAGCCATACCACGGGTAGTTTGACGGGCAGATTGGCTACGCGGGCCGAGTCGACGGCCCGGGAGCCGAAGAAAGCGCCCTTGCTCACGTGCAGGATCTTACTGGCGGGCAGCCAGTCGCCCTGGTTGTCGGCGATAAACACCTCGCCGTCGGCGCCGATGCCTACGCCGTTGGGTGTGCGCAGGCCTTCGGCCACTATTTCCAGTTTGCCCGTTTCCTGCGAGATGCGCACGGCCTTGCCGCGATCGGGGATTTGCGGGTTGGCGCTGGCGCCGCCGGGCAGGATGGCGATGGCCAGGGCGGCATAGAAATACCCGTCTTTGTAGGCCAGTCCGAAGGCAAATTCGTGGAAATTGGCCGACACGAGCCAGTCGTTGCTCAGCGTATAATATTCGTCGATCACGTCGTCGCCGTCGTGGTCGATGAGTTTGGTGAGTTCTTGTTTTTGCAATACATAAATATCGCCTTCGACCACCTTAACGCCCAGCGGTTCGGCGAGTCCTTTGGCGATTTTTTTGACGGTCATTTTCGAGGGGTCGCCGCTTTGTACGCCGTCGAGGAGGTAGATGCCGCCTTCGGCGTCCCAGGAACTCACCACGAGGCGCCCGTCGGAGAGGAAGTCTAATCCGCCTACTTTGGGCATAAAATCGTCGGGGCGGGCCTGCGAGCGGTCGTAGCTGGGGTGTACGTCCATCAGCGGGGCGGCGTCGCCGGGGATTTTGTCGTTGGCGGCAAGTGCGCCGCTCACTTCTTTGGGTTGCTCGTTTTTGTGGTGGGCGAGCACCGTATTGGGAATAATTTCAAATGCTTTGGTATCAAACGAGCGCCATTGCAGCGAGATGGCTTTGCCGCCTTTGGCCTGGAAATACTCCAGCCGGAAGGGGTGGTAGCCTTCGCGCAGGGCTATTTCGCCGTCGACGGGCGTAGCGCCGTGGATACCGTCGCTATTGATGATCTCTTTATCGTCGATGAGCAGGCGGGAGCCGTCGTCGCTGATCAGGCGGAAGGTATAATTATTTGATTTGGGAATTTTGAGATAACCAGTGGCTGCCAGCGCAAAATCTTCGGCCAGGTCGCCGAAGTCGCCGCCTTCGGCGTGCAGCCTAGGCACGATACCCTGGAAGGCGGGTTTGGCCTTGAAGTCGACGTCTTTGAGCGCCGAAGGTGTTTTACCGGGAAGGAACACATTTATCACCGCGCCGGGGAAGAGGTCGGCTTCTTCGATGCCGGCTTCGCCACTGGTGAGGTCGCTGTCTTCGGGTACTTTGCCCTCGGGAATAGCGGCCAGTTTGGCTTCTTCTTCGGCGTCGAGCGACATGATGTATTCTACCATGTCCCGGATATCGGCGTCGTCGAGGTCGGCATGCGCGGTCATCGCAGCCTGGCCCCACACGCCGGAGCCGCCGTTTTTCACTTTGCTGGACAGCATTACCACATTGTCATCGGAATTGCGGTATTTTTTAGCTACGTCGACATAACTGGGGCCGATGGTGGGCACGTAGGTATTGTGGCAGGTTTTGCAGTCGTTGCGCGAAATAAGGCGGAAACCCAGCGGGCGTTCTTCTTCTTCCTCGGCGCCCTCCACTTTGTTGGGGTTTTCGAGCAGGGGATGTTTCACGAAAGTGAGCGAAAAACGGGTATCCGCATTGGGGCGCAGCGTGAGTTCGCCTTCCAGGTCGATGGCTTGCAACTTATCGCTAATAACCGGCGTACTTTTCAGCGTCTTGAACTGGCCGTTGGTTTGTATGCTGGAGGCAAATGCAATGGAAGAGGCGTTGGTTTTCCACACCAATTGCGCGCCCTTGGGAAGACCTTCGGTGGTAAAGGTGCGTTCAAACACCGTTTGTCCGCCCTTGCTTTTCCGGTATTCGGGGCGTTCGCTCACGTGAATGACCGTGCCGTCGTCGAGTTGGAGTTCGTAATTGATCCGCACGCCGTCTTTTTCAAAGCGGTGGCCGCGGTATTGGATACGGGGCGTGATCGATTGGCCGTTGCGCAGCACCGTCCAGGGTTGTTCAAAGCGATTTTCCACCCAGCCTTTGCCCAGCGTGCTGGGTTGGGGGCCGTGGACCGTGGTGTACACGGCGCCGTCAAAATTGACGCCGCCTTTCCAGGCTTTGTAGAGGGCGCCGGTTTGGGCGCTGTAGGCTACCCAGAGGTCGTCGTGCAGTGCAATCGTGAGCATTCGAGCGCGGGCATCGAGTACCGAGCGAAACACCCAGGGGTCGTGTGCGCGTTGTGAGTCGGAGTGATGGTCTGCATGAGTCGAGCGGCATCCCAGATAACCGAATATGGCTATGCCCAGCAGAAAAGCAACAAGGTTTCTCATGTCAATTGGATTGCAAAATTGATTTTCCGCTAAGGTAGTAAAATCAAAACATTATACAATTCGTTAGTATTACGTTAAAGATTTGCTTTGGCACGATTCTGGTACAACTATTTTACAACAAACGAGGTATCTTTACATTAAGAAGTATAATTAAATCAATCCGCAATTATGAGATTCAGAGGCTCTATCTTTCTCTCTCTGGTAGCCGTAGGATTTATAGCGGCAGCCTATTTCCCGCGACCCGACAGTGCGCAAAAGGAAGCGGTACTCATACAGGTCATGCTCAAGCGGCTGGCCGATATGCACTACCAACCACAACCCATTGACGACAACTTTTCAAAAAAAGTTTTCAATTATTATCTCGACCAACTCGACGGCGGCCGGCGTTATTTCACCCAGGCCGACATCGACAAGTTGAAAGCATACGAGTTGCAGCTCGACGACCAGGCTCAGGCCGGCAACTACGACTTTTTCAACCTCTCCAGCGATTTATTCCTGGCTGCGCTCGACAAAACGCAGGGCTTTTACCGCGAAATCCTGGCCCAGCCCTTCGATTTCGAGGCCAAAGAAACCATCGAATTCGACGGCGATAAGCTGCCCTTTGCCGCCAACGACGCCGAGTTGAAACAATACTGGCACAAATACCTCAAATACGAAGTGCTGGATACCTACGTCGACAAACTCGAGGCCCAGGAAAAGGCCGGCGCCGACGCCGAGCGCAAATCGCCCGAAACCCTCGAAAAAGAAGCCCGCGAAGAAATACTCAAAATTTTTGAAGACAGGGATTCGCGGCTACGCAAACTCAAGCGCGACGACCGACTGAGCTTGTACCTCAACTGTATTACGGCTGTCTTCGACCCCCATACCAATTATTTCAAACCCATCGACAAGCAAAACTTCGATATCCGCTTTAGCGGCCGCCTCGAAGGCATCGGCGCCCTGTTGCAAACCGACGGCGAACTCACCAAGGTATCGAGCATTGTGGTGGGCGGCCCCGCCTGGAAAGGCAAAGAACTCGAAGCCGACGACGTGATCCTCAAAGTAGGCCAGGGCAATGATGAACCCGTGGATATCAAAGGCATGTATATCGACGACGTGGTGCAGCAGGTACGCGGCGCCAAAGGCACCGAAGTGCGCCTTACCGTCAAGAAAAAAGACGGCTCCGTAAAGGTGATCTCCATCATTCGCGACATCGTCATCCTCGAAGAACAATTCGCCAAATCGCTGCTCATCGACGGTAAAGAACCCGGCGAAAAGGTCGGCTATATATATTTGCCCAGCTTTTATGCAGATTTCGAGAACGAAAACGGCCGCAACTGCGCCGAAGACGTAGCTATTGAAATCGAAAAGCTCAAATCAGAGAATGTCAACGGCATTATCCTCGACCTGCGCAACAACGGCGGCGGCTCGCTGCGCGACGTAGTGCGCATGACCGGCTACTTCATCGAAAAAGGCCCTATCGTGCAGGTGAAATCGCGCAACCAGAGCCCCGATGTGATGAACGACAACGATCCCGGCGTACAATACGACGGCCCGCTGGTGGTAATGGTCAACTCTAATAGCGCCTCCGCCTCCGAAATTATCGCTGCGGCCTTGCAAGACTACAACCGCGCCGTCATCGTGGGCACTCCCACCTTCGGCAAGGGCACCGTACAGCGCTTCATCGACCTCGACCGCTCAGTAGCAATGGCGCACAGCGAGGTAAAACCACTGGGCAACGTGAAGCTGACGATGCAGAAATTCTATCGCATCAACGGCGGCTCCACACAACTCAAAGGCGTTACGCCCGATATCGTAATGCCCGATGCCTACGCTTTTATTGAAACCGGCGAAAGGGAAGAAAAATATCCCCTGGAGTGGACCGAAATCGGCGCCGTTTCTTATACTCAAAACGTGATGAAAATCGCGAAACTTGATAAGATCAAGGCTAACAGCCAGAAACGCATCGGCGCCGACCCGGTGTTCCAGCAAATTACCTCGTATGCCCAGCGCGTTAAAACGCAATACGACCAAACAGCCTACCCGCTGCAACTGGAAGCCTTCAGGGACTACCGCAAGACCCGCAGCGAAGAATCGCAGGCCTTCAAAGACCTCTTCAAAAATCCCGTCAACACGGGTGTGCGCAACCTGCCGGTAGATATGTCGGGCATCCAGGCCGACGAGTCGAAGAAAGCCCGCAACGAGGATTGGCTCAGCTCGATCTCTAAAGACGCCTACCTGCGCGAAACGCTGAACATCATGCACGATCTGATTAATCAGAAAGGGCTGACGAAGAAGTAGACTATCAGACGGGGAAAAACCGGCCGCTCGGAGGGAATCTGGGGGGCCGGTTTTTTTATGGGGGGGGCGTATGGTGAGCGCGGATTAATTTTAAATAGGATTCAGACGAAAATTAATCAGAATTGCTGCAAGGTTCAACTTCGACAAAATCAATAAGAACAGGGATAATATCTCCATTCAAGGGTATACCTTTTGAATCAGTTGTACCCTGGAAAGCGCCAATTCCGACGTAAAAAGGTTCAAATCCAAAAGAATAATTGATTTCTTTTGATATCCTAAATACTTGCCAGTCTGGGTTCTCTTTGAACTGAAATGTCATTCTATTTTCTTTTAATGTCAATCTATATTGAAGCGTATCCGGACAAGGATATGCCGGCTTTAAACTTGTGTAACAAATTGACATACTATCGATATCTGATATTTCTCCATTCTTCTGAATTATTACTTGAGTGCCTCTTAATTTTTTTTCCACACTAACTTCCCGGTCTTCTGGCTGCCAGTATGTAAAACTCAGTTTAATGTGATTTTCCCTGGGGTTTTGCCTGGCCATTATAAAAGTCGCAAGTTGCTGATAATTTTGGTACGGATAAAAATTCTTGAATTTAATCCTAATAATACAACACTCACAATCTATTCTTCGCACTAATAAATTTTTTATTATACGATTCTCGCCTGGTTTTCCCCAATAATCTCCTGGCAAAGTATATAAAGTCAAATAACCTGAATCCACTAATTGTTTGGAAAAATAGGTAGCGTCATAATCCCATATTTCCCATCCTTTTTCTTTGAGGTTCTTAAAGGAAAGAGTTGAAAAGTCTTCTTTCCATCCACGTTCCACGTCTTTGGTACCAAATATGAAAAGAAAGCATACACTAAATAACGTAAGAATTGAAAACCCAAAGAGCCCAATCCATATCAACTGTTTTCTTCTGTTCAGGGAATGGGATAATTCATCCTTTTTGTATATAATATCTTTTTCATCTGCAATATAATTGTCAAGTACAGATAAAAAATCTTTCCCGAATATTGGGTTCTCTAACTTATCTTCTGAACAGATTTGAGGGTCAGTGTAATAAAACAG
Source organism: Saprospiraceae bacterium (assembly GCA_013360405.1). Classification (GTDB taxonomy): domain Bacteria; phylum Bacteroidota; class Bacteroidia; order Chitinophagales; family Saprospiraceae; genus JABWBR01. Next base: position 30,161 of record JABWBR010000045.1, on the reverse strand, counting down.
TTTTCGCAATCGGTTAAGGCTTACTGCACTTTCTCCTTCCGGGTTTAATAATAGGATATCGTTACGCAAGTCTTCGTAAGCCTCCTTATAGGTGGTTCCTGTTAATTTTTTTCCTGGCACTCTATTATTAAATCGAGCTTGAATTCTTTCTCTGAGTATGCTAAGCTCGGTTAATGATAACTTTTGAGTCCTTGCCATTAATTCCTTATATTTTGTGTAAGAATTTGTTAAAATTTAATTGCTACTGCATGGTTCAACTTTTACAAAGTCAATAAATGCCGGTATATTTTTTGCGCCGAGTGGCGTATAATCTTCTTTTGTTAATCCTTGAATTGCAGTTATGCCAAGGTAATGAGGTTTAAAATTGTAAGCAAGCGCATGCATGGTAGTCGCGCGGAACCCTTGCCAATCATTTCCTTCTTGCCAATAAAATTCTGCGCTTCCATTTGCAAACCGAATTTGTAATTGAACGGTATCCAAACATGGCCTAGGGGTTATTTTTTGAAGATCGCAAAGTGTCATTTGGTCGTAATCAATTATTTCTCCTTCCTTTTGGTTGAATGTTTCTAAGCCAATTTCTTCTATTTCAAATAGAATATCCTCATGGTGCAAATCCCTTTTTTTGATTTTGGCATATCTGTATGTGTATTTAAGATTGTTTTTTCGTGGATTCTTTTCGTCAAGAATGAAAAAACCTACTTGTTGATGATTTTGAGAAGGAAAAAAACCATTAATTTTCATAGTAACAATACAGCAATCACAGTCAATTCGCTTAACAAGAAAGTTTCCTATTGTTCGGGATTCACCTGGCTTAACCCAATAATCTCCAGGTATTGTGTACAGCGTTAAATACCCTGGCTTTAATTGATTTGGCCACTCGTTTGGAACAGAATCCCAAATTTCCCATCCTCTTGCTTTAAGACTATCTTTAGAAAGGCTCGTAAAATCTTCTTTCCATCCGATTTCTTTCTTTGTGACTTTGGAATTTAATAAAGCTACCATGCTTAGAAAAGTGATAATCAAAAGCCCTAGGCTACCAAGCCAAATCCATCTCTTTGTACCTTTGAAGGATGGTTCATATTGAACAGGCCTTTGTTGTGTACCATTTTCATCCGAGATATAAAGCTCAAGCACAGATAAAAAATCCTTCCCAAATACAGCATTTTCCAGTTTGTCTTCAGAGCAGAATTTAGGATCAGTGTAATAAAACAGTTTTCGCAATCGGTTAAGGCTTACCGACCCCTTGCCATCGGGGGCTTGTTTTAAAATATCCTCGCGCAAATCCTCATAAGCTTCTTTGTAGGTAGATCCTGGAATCTCTTTCCCGGGCATTCTATATTGGAATTTCTTTCGGATCTTTTCTCTGAGCAGCTCGAGATCATCTGATGAAAGTTTTTCTGTTCTTGCCATTTGGTTCTGATTATGAGCACATTAGGTTAATTGCAAATTTAAAGAATCTAAGGGAATAAAAAAAGGAATAAATAAGGGAATACCCAATTTTTGGCAAAATGGTATGTCCAATGTTATGTTGTGCCCAATATGGAATAATTGCTAAGTGGAGCCATCAATTATTATGTCTATCTGTGTCCCCACAAAAAGCGTAGGGGCGGATTTTAGTTTTCCTTTTTCATGCACCAACACCGAAGCGAACAATAGTGCTAAGGATGGAACAATAGTGCTTGGGGGTGTTGTGGGGGGAGTGCATATTTGTGGAAGAGGAAGTGTTGGTTTTTCCTGTTGGCCCAAAAAACAAAATTCCTTGAGCACACCCAAACAGATATTTTGATATAATTCAATTCTTAATAATCTTAAAATCTGATACTTATGAATAAATTAATATGGATAGCTAGCTTGTTACTTGCTCTACCTTGCGGTCTTATTGCTCAATTTAGCGGCAGTGACCCAAACGCAATATTTTCAAGATATAATAGTGGTCCTTCGCCTATTTCCAGCGGAGACACAATTGGCAAGTTAACATTTCGTGGATTGACCCCCTCTAATCAATTCCAGATTGGGGCATCGATATTGGCATATGCTTCTGGGAATGTCACCTCTAATTCACTGCCTTCGAGTCTAATATTCCGAACAGGGCTTACTGCGGCAAAAAACCAAATGATCATCACAGATTCTGGTAGAATCGGTTTAGGCATTATGACGCCGGCTACAAGCCTTCACATTCCTTCAGAAGGCTACCAGATTGGATTCAATGCTGCTATTTCTGATAATTTTTACAACACATCTGACGTCGCAGCAGGGGTAAGAGCGTTACGGTGGTATAATGGCAACTACGGAAGTGGTAATCTGTATATGTCATTGACACAAACCGGAAACTTAGGTATTGGCGAAGAAAAACCCCAGGAAAGGTTAGTCGTAAAAGGAAATGCTTTAATAAAGGGCAAGGAAACAATTCAGGACAGGTTATTTGTTGGTACAGATTATACACCCCACTCAAGCCTGAGTAACTACCGGATTTTCACGGATGGCGGTATACTGTGTACTGAAGTTAAAATATTATTTACCCAGAATTGGCCGGATTATGTGTTTGATAATAATTATAGATTAATGGAGCTTAAGGAAGTTGAAGAATTCATTAAGAATAATCGGCATTTACCTGATGTCCCAAACGTACATGACATACAAGACAATGGCATTGACGTGGGAGAAATGAATGCAATCTTATTGAGAAAAATAGAAGAGATAACCCTATATATCATATATCAAAATAATGAAATTGAGCAATTAAAAGCTCGACTACATGGCAAGGCAGAATAGAAAAGTATTCGATAAAAAGCCGATCTTTAAATGTCATTTTTTCAGCGAATTAAATTAATATCATGAAAAAGAATAAAAAGAGTTCATTAAAAAAGATACTCGTCACGTTGAGTATACTTTTCCCGATTGCTTTATGTTCTCAAGATTGCCTATTGTATTTACAAGGCAATTATGGTGGCACTCCTATCTCTTTAAACATTGGCGATTCATCCATTATTTTGGGCGCGCACGATAATATGAGTTTTAAGTTATCAAATGGCGCAGCTTTATTAGTAAAAGCTAACGGAGATGTTTATTCTGAATTGGAAAATTGGGATGCTATATATAAAAATATGTACTTTTACTCTGAAGAGTTAGAATTGCCTCATATTATAGGTACGGATCAATGGTCAAATGGGAATTATTCTAAATGGATTTATTGTACTGAACGTCTTAATCTTGAGCCTCCTATATATATACCTATTGATCTACGAAACGCTCACAAAGGATCGGTGCTTGATCTTGATGAAATCATCATTCCTGATTCAAATACAGAATATGTTTTTCTGAATCGCGCATATTTTTGGGAAAATTCGGAACAATTAAATTGTGATCTTGATGCGCCTCCTTTCTTCGGAATTGATCCTCATGGGCCAGCCGGAGATATTAAAATAAACATCTGCCACCCAAGTATCATAAACTATCCACTATGGGTTTTGGGGGCACATCCTCATTTATGGGGGGCTAGATCTGATTGTACTATAAATTGTAATGGGGTATATTCAATATCAAATTGTGGTTTGCCACCAAATTATGGCCCTACAGACGTATGTAATTATTACAATGCCCAAAATGGAGATATCCTCACTCTCTCTCAAAAACTTTTAAAATCATACACACTACTAGGGCCAATTTTTTTTTCCCCTCCTGCATGTGATGGAATCGATATTTTTGGTAATCACCAGTATGCTCCATCACCTCATAACGAATGGAGTGATGGGCCATGGGGAACATATTATTCAAATTTTCCATTAATAGATTGGTCCGAAAATATATATGATGGCCTTGATAGTGTTGCAATCTTAATTACAGAAGCAGATAAGGGAGACTGGTGGATTTTTACATGGTCGAATTATTCAGATGTTCTTGGATCTGGCATAATAAAAAGAAGTGATGCACATAAATTAATTAAAATTGGCATGTCAGGGTGGGTTATTCTTGAAAAATATATGCACAACAATAATACATCTGCTGAAATAACCGATTATTATTGGTATCCTAATTGGGAATCTAGTATTCAGGATTTAGTACTAGGACCATTAGCGAAGCATGAAAGAAATAAACACTTGTTCAAGGAAAATTTGATACAATATATTGGTTGTAATGATAACGATGATCAGCTCTGTCTCTCTTTTACATATTTTAATGGCGAAAAAAAAGTACATAGCTTTTATAATGGAGAATTCTCAGTACCCTTTGTTCAAAAAACTTATATTCAGGTTGATCAAAATAATATGCCTGTTGATACTCTCTATAAATATGTAGTATGCATTCACGAGAATCAGTGTCCATATCAGGATTCAATCCAAATAACCCCTATTATTGTTAATTATCCTGTTGTAGATAGTATTTATATTTATTTGAGCCCAAGTGAGGGGCTTCTATTTCCCCCTATAACTCCGGATTTAAGTTCATCAATAAGTGTAGATAACCCTGGAGATAATGAGGTAGGACCGTTTACATATAGAGCTAATGGGACCCAATACAATCCCTTTTCAACTATTTATGAAGTAGAAAGCATTGCTGAAAAATTGGATTCAATTGGAGTTTTGTCAGGTACAATTCCTTCAAATAATGAATTAAAAAAAGAACTAACGTACTTACCTCTTGACAAGAGGTATAGCAATGACAAAAGTATTATTGAAGCTAATTTATCATCAAACCAAGCTACAATGTATAATATTGTGAGTAACAACCCACAAATTGATTTCTTTATTTATCCAAATCCAACTACTGATGGAGGAACGATTTTCTTTAAGATCGATGAAGACTTTGCCAGTGTTAAAATACAAATTATTAATCAATTTGGGACAATAAACAATACAATAATTGATGGACAGTTTAACCGAGGTGTATATAATGTATATATTGACAAAAGAGATCTATTATATGGCATTAATTTTATCCGGTTAATTAGCAATAATGAACAAATTACCAAAAGGATCATTTTGCTGAAATAGGCGTTGTTGCATGAATCGGGTAGGCTGAAGAGTTAGGCCGAATAAGTATCTTTGGTTTTTCCAGCACTAAAGACACCAAATCCGGCCCATGTCAAAGGTGAAAAAAGATGAGGTTAAAAGGGAAAAGGCAAAGCAAAAATATCAGGTACTCAACTGGAAGACCTATAATGCAGCGCTGGTAAAGCGAGGTGATATAAACCTGTATTTCGATGAAGAAGTTATTGGGCATGGTATAGTGAGTGATTCAGCTGCTCAGCCGAGCGATCTGAGCATAGAGACGATACTGTTGCTCAAGGTCGTGTTCAAATTAGACTATCGTCAGGCGCAAGGATTTGCGTGCGGAATACTGGGATTAGAGGTTTTGTAGGCCCTGAGCTACACTCAGTTGAATCGTCTGACCCGGACATTTGAAGTGCAGCCCTAATAATATGCCCCACCCAAAGTGGGCCGATTGTGATTGCGATCGATTACTTAGGGCTAATAAGATACGGGGCAGGGGAGTGCATATTTGTGGAGAGGGAGACAGACGGCGTTGTTGCATGAAACAATCCTATGTTGTAAAAGTAAGACTTGGCCAAATTTTTTTTAAAAATAGTGTTGATTATTTAAGAAAAATTTGGATGTAAAAAGCTTTCGCCAAACAAAAAAATATTCATGCAACAAAGCCGAGACAGACTAAAATGTATTGACTTTTCTTGTTGGTCCCAAAAACGGAATCTCCTTCGACAACGCCCAAACAAATAGCGCCATAGCTTAGCCAGACTTTAGCCAGTTGGATTAAATCTGATATGGTCTCGGTGGACTTGTTAACAAAGCATGATGTTGTAGATTTTCTCCGAAAATAACCTTTTCTGTTTTTACCCCAAATGGCTAAAGCCCTGCTTTAGTTTAACACAGGTAACATTTAATATTTATACTTCTTTGTTTTTCCAAAATTTTTTAAAAATCGGATATGCGATTAATCTACACAACCATTTGCATACTTTTCTTCCAGGCATCAGCTTTCACACAAGCTAAAGAAGCATATTTTGATGCAGGAAAATGGCTTATCGGCATCAAAGCCGGGGCTGCGTTATCTTCTATTGACGGAATAAAGAGCACGCTTATCAGAGAATGGTACCCGGATAGTACATTTACAGCCGAAAAAAAGTATCGCTGGGGGGCAACAGGAGGTGTGTTTTTTTACTATAGATTTAAAAATTCGGCTGTTGCCTTCCAACAAGAAATAACATATTCCATGCAAGGAAGTCGGTTTCACTATACGGATTCCATCTTGCTTTCTCCGATTGATACGGTTGGGTTAAGTTACGAAATGAAATTCAGATATCAATATTTGAATATCATGCCTATGTTGAAAATTTATCCTTTTTTTCAAAATGACAATTTTCTTAGAGCGATTAATCTGAATATTGGTTTGCAACTCGGTATAAATGTCGCCCAAGAAAACATTAAATACGAGTCTAACAAACCTTATCTGGGTCCCGATCTGCAAATTGAAGAAAATTTGAGAAGTGTTTTAAAAGGACGTACGGATGTTGCGGTGGTTCTGGGCATAAGCGGCGAATTAAAAGGAAAAATTCCGCTTAGCTTTGACGGCAGAGTCAATCTTGGATTGGCAGATACTATCGAAACGCTCGCTAATGGATATAATTTCATTCAAAATCGCAACCCAAGCATATCCTTTCAACTTTCTGTAGGATACGCCTGGCAAATAGATTAATTATTATGAGTAATAAATATGTATACCTGATTGGACTGTTGTTAACACCCATGCTGACGTGTGCTCAAGGGCATGCTCCCGGTGGCGTCTTTCATCCAGTGACATGGTATGTTACTGTGTCAAATCAGGCTGGCGAGCAAAAATGGAAAAACCTTTTACCTGACCAGATTCAATTTCCTCCTTACATCAGTCTGATGCCTAGTGATAAGATAAATTTGCTTAATTTCAACGAGGCATTATCGATTAACACTCCTGAAAACGATATTTTATTTTATTTAAATGATTTTGACTTATCCAGGGCTACTTTTTTTATTGTCTGTCATCCAATAGATATGTTATCCGAAAGAATAATTTGGAGCTATGAAAAAGATAATAAAAGTACTCTTGTATTAACAACACATAGAATGGCCGACCTGGAATCATTTAACTATATGAATTTCGAACCTAACGCTAACAATATACCAAGTATTAAAACTTATCACCAATTTAAAAGCCATGTAGATTCTACAGTATTTTCTCGAATATTGCGAATCGGTGAAAAAGGCTTTACACCTGAGCTACCGGTTTCCACTTTCAAAGGTATCCTACCTGAATTTATTATTTTTGATAGGGTTCTCGATGAAAAAGAACGCATACAAGTAGAGTCTTATCTTGCTATAAAATATGGAATTTCGTTGGATTTAGGTGAGGCGAAATCCTATTTAAATTCCGAAGGCAATATAATCTGGAATACGTTCAATAACAAGGCTTTTTCGTTTAACATCACAGGTATTGGCAGAGATGATCATTCTAATCTATATCAAAAGCAATCGACCAGCGCTAACAATCCAGGTCTTTTGGTACTAAGCGCCGGTAACCTATTTAATACAAATGGTAAAAACCCTACAGTTCTCCCAAATATGGGTTTTCTTCTTTGGGGGGATAACAACGCTTATTTAGATTGGGATGAAAAAGTGCAGGGACAACCTGTTCAGTTACTTCGAAAATGGCTAATGACTGCAAATGGCGATATATCTGGTATAAAAACAGAAATCAGAATAGACACGAAAAAAATGGGCGCAACATTGAGTCCAAACCAACAATGGTGGATATCAATCGATAGAAGTAGTACCGGGCAATTCCAACCTGGCGAAGTTGAATATTTCAAAGGGGCTGCTTTGCCAGATAAAGGGGTTATAGTATTCGATAATATTCAATGGGATACGGATTGTTCAGGACAGGACTATTTTACTTTTTGTGAAGGGCCGGAAATGATGGCTATCGCCTGGATTTCGGCGCCAACCTGCGTGCCCTTACATTCCGGGAAAATTAATGTTTCCATAGTGGGCGGAGTTCCTCCCTATAATTTATCCGTAAGCAAGATCAATTCTACCTATTCAAACCAGTGGACATTGAACGATAATAGGATCCAAGAGATTGAAAATGTGCAGCCGGGCACTTATTATTTAAATGTTAGAGATGCTGACGGAATACTATTTCGCGATACGCTATATATACAAGCCATAGATGCTCCTGTTTCGAATTTATACCCCCAATATGATTTGCACACTGGTCAACTGCTGCGATTGGATGCTACAACTCATTTGGAAGGTGGAGATATATCATACGCCTGGACAGGACCTAACGGCTTTCACAGCAATTCTCCCATTATTGAGATAACTGAGCCTGGTAATTATCAATTAATAGTAGATAAAGCGGGGTGTTCCTCCTATCAAAATATTGAAATCGTAAAATACGATCCCGATGTTTTTGAGCATATTGAGGTATTTCCAAACCCAACCAGCAATGGGTATTACGCCATGAGAATTCAACTCAAACGCAAGGCTGATGTTGTAATCGATATCGCAGACTTGTCTGGTCATACTAAACAATTACAAACTTTACAGGGTAACGACCGGTACTGGTTTGAGGGTAAACTCCCCTCCACAGGAAGCTATATAGTCACGTTGCGTTCTCAAAACGCTGATAGGTCTTTTGTATTAATCGGAAACTAATCTTCCAGGCATGAAAAATATTACTCCTTTTATAGCTGTTTTTTGTATCCTGCTTATCAGTTCAACAAGCATTAATTTACCCGTTTTAACATCATTTGGGTTCGTTTCGCCCTTTCATCCTATCAAACCTTTGAGTTCAAGGTATAAGGAATTTCAGGCTAATAATAATAGCTTGTTCCATTATTTCGGTAAGCCGGATATCAATCAATCAACAATTAGTTATTCAGCAGATATAACCGAAGGTTTTATTGGCATTAGCGATAATAAGCCGGTAGACGATGTATTTGATAATATCTTTCACGTTCAAATCGGAGAATTGCCTGAATGGAATGATGAAGTATGGTTGCATTACGAGTTAAACGGCCTTGAAGACTTAACCGGCTTGTCAAGAAGCATTAATGATTTGCCTGCAACAGGAGGATACATAGGCCAAAAGAGCAATCACTGGATAAAACAGCAAGAACGCATTAGTGGAGACTGGTTGAAAAAAGGGAATAACATTATTCGCTTTTCATTGCCGGACGGCGCAAATCACGGCTACCGAATTAGGAACCTGAATATTGTTATTGAAAAAAATCAGGAAACCGAGGAAAAACCCACTATAGCCATCAATCGTTCAACTGAGACGTATTTTCATAATAAAGGTTATATTAAAGGCATCTTGACCGGGCCTGACGTGTCAAATGCTTCCTTATATATTGATTCCAAACCGGTTCAATTGCTTAAAAATGAATTTGAATGTTTTGTTGAAAAACCGACAAACGCAGACGGATCATGGGCGGCTGAACTACAAGCTATTTTTCCGGACGGATTGGTTATTACCGAAATTGTCCGTTTTTCCGAAAATCATACCCCTTCTTTTGTCTTTCCTTTAAGAGACAGAGAACTTGGCACGAGCAAATTATTCCAAACAAGTAGGGTAGGACAACTCTTCTATGCCGATCTGCAAATTGATGTTCCTGAAACAGCGCTATGCGAGGATGAGACGATCAGTGTATTACCGCTTCGCGACATAGATATGGCAGCTTTAAATGCTGATTTGGTAAATGTAACAAAAGGTCGAAAAGGTTATCGATTGGGCCCCGATGGCCTGGTGTTTGAAAAGGAAATCAGTATTCAGATTGCGTATGACCCTGCATTAGTTCCCGAAGGCTATACGACTGAGGATATTCGGACTTTTTATTTTGACGAAGAAGCGCGTAGATGGATGGCGCTACCCAAGGATACGCTGATCATTGACTGCAATGTCCTTATTTCAAAAACCAGCCACTTTACAGATTTCATAGCTGGTATTATAAAAGTTCCCGAATCGCCTGAGACCCAAGGATACACACCGACTTCCATAAAGGATATAAAAAACGAATATCCATCAGCTGAAATTGTAACTATTGCGCCGCCAACAGCAAATAGTATGGGTTCGGCTACAACAGCGTTCCCTCTGAAGTTGCCTGACGGTAGACAAGGGATGTCTCCTCAATTCTCTGTTCAATATCATAGCGAAGGTGGAAACGGTTGGTTGGGTTTAGGTTGGGACATACCGGTACCGTTTATTGGATTGGACACGCGTTGGGGCGTGCCCCGGTATAATCCGGCCCTGGAAACAGAAACATATACGCTTAGCGGCGAGCAGCTTTCTCCGGTGGGGCATCGCCAGGAACTTGTCAGCCGGTCTACAGATAAAACTTTCTATCCCCGGGTAGAAGGCGCCTTTCAGCGCATCATCAGATACGGTAGTTCCCCAAAGAACTACTGGTGGGAAGTAACAACTAAAGACGGGATCCGGTACTCCTATGGAGGACGTAGAAATGTTGGCGTTAGCAATGGCGCCGTATTGAGGGATGATGACGATAATATCGGACATTGGGCTTTGCTGGAAGTCAGAGACCTAAATGACAACTTTATACGCTATCATTATCGCACCATTGAAGATGTCGGTATTCCAGGCGGTACGGTTCCAGGTAAGCAGCTCTATATTGATCGCGTTTCTTATACCGGCCATGGGAACGACGAGGGAGAGTATGCCGTGCAATTTGTTAGAGATCGTCAGCTTAATGAACCCCAAAGACAAGATGTTATTATAAGCGCCCGTTTAGGATTCAAACAAGTTACTGCCGACCTACTACGGGAAATAAAAATTACTTTCCAAAACAAACCGATCAGGAGCTATAAATTAAACTATATAGAAGGCGCATTTTATAAAACACTGCTTCATGAAATTATAGAGTATGATCAAGAAGAGGCTGTATTTTATAAACACAAATTCGAGTACCATGACGATGTACGTGTAGATGGAGAATATCGCCCCTATCATAGCCTTGAAAACTGGACTACGCCATCCGATAATCTTGGCACGGATGCATCCCTGTTCGGCACTACAGTATCTAGTGGCAGCGGCTCAACTTTTGCCATTACTTTTGGGCTTGTATTTGGCAGTTTCACTTCTAAAGAGTTCACGGTAGGGGGGAATGTAACCTCTTCCGATTCTGAAAGTAACGGGCAAACCGTACTAGTAGATATCAACGGCGACGGGCTTCCAGATAAGGTTTTTAAAGAGAACGGCCTCTTAAAATACAGAAAAAACCTGAGTGCCGAAGGTCAAGCTGCATTCGGCGCAAAACGAATTATCAATGGAATTTATCATTTTAATATCACAAATAACAGTACCAGCGGTGGCGGCTTGGAAGCCCATCCGTTCCCATTATTTTTCGGCACAAGCGATATAGAAACGGAAAGTATTACCAGCACTTATTTTAGCGATTTTAATGGAGATGGACTAATCGATATCGCATATAAAGGACGGGTGTATTTTAACCATATCAATTCCTCCGGCGATCCCGTTTTTACCCTCCAAAGTATTGACACGCCCAGCCCAATAGTAGATGGCGCCGCTATTAACCCGACTATTATTTCTATTGATTCGCTTGCCGTAGAGGAATTGACAGACCAATTTCCGCTCCACGATGTTGTGAGGATGTGGCAAGCTCCTTATCCCGGAACAGTAACAATTTCAGGGAATGTTAAACTCCTCTCCTCTTCTGCCAATACGCCGGAGGATGACGGCGTTAAAGTTTCTGTCGAAAACGAAGGAAGTTCAGTATGGTCAGATAATATATCTGGTCAGGACTTTGCACCCAGAACAATGAATATTACCCCTATTGATGTAGATAAAGGTGAAAGAATTTATTTTAGGGTACAGTCAATATTTAACGGCAGTAACGATAGGGTTGTATGGGATCCGCTAATACAATATATAGACATTCCCTCCTCTCAAATTGATGCAAATAATCGCCCAAACCGGCGCTTCAAGGCCTCTGAAGACTTTTTGGTTAGTGCCCCGCAGTATATTGAAATTTTCGAATCGGGAACAATTAACATTGACGGCGCCTTCAGCAAACCTATCACTTCTGATGATCTCAAGGTTGAAGTGTTAAAAATTGACGCGGGGAATGAAATACCCCTTCTCACGCAATTATACAATTGGGAACAATCCTATACCAATTCCCCGATTACAACTAATATCAATGTTCAGACCGGAGATATCCTATTATTTAGGGTCAGTTCTAATACAAATATCGACTGGGCAAAAGTAAAATGGACTCCTCGATGTCGCTATACCGCCTCGCCCAATACCGCCTTGATTGGGTATGAATTCTATCCAGCCGTTGATTTTACGATGCTGAATGATGTAGTTAGAAGATCGACCGCATGGACAGCCCCAGGTTCTGGAAATATTCAAATTACCGTGCAGCCCAACATTTTTATTCCGCCATTTGTATCAGGCACTGTGACGATGTCTGTAAAAGGCGCCAATACCTGGTATGGTGAGACCACCTTCCCGATTGGTTTACCTACCCCTATTACAGTAACGGTGCCGGCTGGTAATCCTGTATTCATTGACTTCCATGTTTCCGATAACAACCTTGCGTATATTATTAGTAACACTACGGCAACGGTAGCTTATAGTGGTGGATCAACAACCGTTAATCCGGGGATTTTTACTATAATCACCGACAATGACCGCCTTTTTGGACCCTTATATAGAGGCTGGGGGCAATTTGTGTACAATGGCAATCGAGAAAGGGCGCAAGACCCTATTGATGAAACGCTATTGGTGATAGACCCTAACGGAATTAACGCGTCAATAGATATTCTCAATAACATTCAGACAGCTGATGATCTCGCGGGGATTATTAATCCGACCCAAGCTATTTTTATCATCATGTTTCCTGATCCTAAAACGGGCTCATGGAAAGGATTCGATACATATACTTACATCAAGAGAGATACGATGAGCAGTTCCCGATTGGGCAGGGATGATATTGACTTTAATTATGAAGCCCTTTTTGGTACAGATTTAAATGCACCGTTTAAAATAGCTATATCCGAGGTGAGCAGTGTTTCAAGCGGAGCAGCGATAATTGGTACTGCCAGTAGTTCGGATAGCGACCTCAGAAACATACTCGATGTTTTTGATATGAATTTGGATAGATATCCTGACGTAATCGGCGAAACAGGTATACAGCACACTAATGCACGCGGAGGGCTTGAAAACGATATCATCAGCCATGAATTAAAAAGTCACCTTACTAACGGCTCCTCAAGCGGATTTACGCTGGGTGGTAATTGCGTTGTGTCAAAGTCGGCAAATACGGGAAGTACGGCAGGACAGGGTTCCTACAGAATATCAACGAATGTAAGTTCGACAATTGACAAATTGGGCAACAACTCCAATGAGGCTGCCTTTTCAGCTGTTGCCTCCATTGGAATTAATATAAGTTCTAATAGCGGTGAAGACGAAACAGCCAGCACCTGGTTGGACGTCAACGGCGACGGATTACCCGATAAGCTATACAAAAACGATACCGTAGCGCTCAACCTCGGCTATAAATTTGCGCCGCCAGAATTATGGAATTTTTCAATAATCCGTATGGGAGAAAGCGAAGACTTTGGACTTGGCGGAGGTGTAAATGCGGGAAACATGAGTTTCGCAGCCGGGGTCAGTTACAGTAAGACAGAAAACGAAGCTACAAAATCGCTTCAAGACGTCAATGACGACGGTCTGCTCGATTTATTGCTTCCCGGCAATCCTTCGCAAGTCAGAATCAATAGCGGCAACGGGTTTTCGCCCCCGGTAGACTGGCCCAATGTCAGTACCCTTGATAGGGGATCCTCCACTTCGTCGTCGGTCAACGCCGCTTTTACTTATTGTAGTTATGTTTTCCCCATTTTCAGGATATGCTTTAATCCCCAAGCGTTTACAACTGACGGCGCCAGTAAGCAAACCTCCCAACTTGGAGATATCGACGGGGATGGATATACCGACTTATTATTTTCTGATAACGACGGCCATCTCAACATAAGACGTTCTACTATAAGGCGGACTAACCTGCTAAAAAAAGTAGAACGCCCCTTCGGCGCTTATTTTACGCTTGATTATGTCCCGTCAACTAATACGTACGAAATGCCCAGCTCCAAGTGGGTGTTGGCAAGCGTGGAGTTTTACGATGGATTTTCAGGAGACGGCGCCGATTGGGTGAAAACGACATTCGAATACGAAGACGGCTTTTTTAATCGCCATGAACGGGAGTTTTATGGGTTTAACACCGTCAAAACACACCAATTGGATACGGAAAACAACGACGAAATCTACCGCTCTACTATTGCCGTTTACCACAATGATAGCTATTACCGGAAAGGCCTCCTGGTCTCTGAAACCTTGCAGGACGGCCTCGGCAATGTATTTTCCGAAACCTTCAACACCTATGAGTTAAAAGATATTTTTAACGGGGGCACATTGCCCACCGCCTTTGCAAATAACGATTATGCTGCTGCTTTTCCAGCATTGACGCAAACGAAAAAAACTTACTTTGAAGGGCAACCTGGCCAGGGGATACAAACTACCACAAGCTTCGAATATGATTCTTTAGGAAATATTTCTAATTATACCGACATAGGAGATGGTACACCCAACGACTTAATCACGGCTATAATTACTTACCACAATAACGATGTAAATTACATCAAGGCCATTCCAGCCTCTATTACAGTAAATACAACTGCAACTCCGCAGATACGCAGGCGGGAAACAACCATTGACCCAGCCGGCAATGTGCTACAAATTCGTCAATATTTACAAGATGGTTCTTCTGCCAATCACAATATGGAATATGATGCGTATGGAAATCTGCGAAAAATAACCCGCCCGGTAAATCATCGCAACGAGCGTTTACATTTTGAGTTCGAATATGACCCCATCGTTCACACTTACGTTACGTATATTCGGGATGGTTATGGCTATAAATCCCGTAGCGCATACGATCTGTATTTTGGCAAATTGCGGGAAACCGTCGATATGAATGGCCAAAAAATGGTATATACCCTGGATACTAAGGGTCGTATCGCTACTATTACAGGGCCCTATGAATTAGCTGCGGGCAAGCCCTACACCATTGCCTTTGAATACTATCCCGACGCTGCAACTCCTTATGCAAAAGCCAGACACTACGACCCCGAACACGACATGGACATTGAAACTTATACTTTTATGGACGGTTTCATGCGCCCAATACAGGTAAAAAAAACAGGCTCGTTTTTTGCAGGTGAAAACATCGACGACAATGTTGGAATGATTGTATCAGGCCGAATTACTTTCGATGCTTTTGGCAGAACAATAAGCAGTCGCTACCCAATAGTTGAACTACAAGGGGCGGTAGACCAGTATAACACCGATATTGATACCGTTCCGCCCGCTATTACTACTTATGATATTCTCGACCGCCAACTATCAATAACCCTGCCGGACGGCGCAACGACTACGATGACGTATGACATAGGAACCGATAGCCAGGGTTTTTCCCATTTCCGATCTACTACGGTCGATGCGCTCGGAAATTCGAAAGAACGCTATACCGACATAAAGGGGCGCAATCGCGCTATGAAAGACAACGGTCCTATTGGGGAAATCTGGACAGATTTTCACTACAACGCACTGTCAGAACTGATAAAAGTAGTGGATAATGATGACAATGAAACTACTTATACTTACGACTTTTTGGGGCGAAAATTAAGTATGGATCATCCCGATGGCGGACTTACCACCTTTAAGTATGATCTGGCTGGGAACATGACCGAAAAAGTAACGGCAAATATTCGGGAAATCATTCCAAACGACGGCGCTGTAAAATATATCTACGACAAAGAACGCCTTATAGAAATTGACTACCCCAAAAATTTTCAGAACAAGGTACAATTGCATTACGGAGATTCTACGGCAACCCACAACCGCGTGGGGCGGGTCTGGCTACAGGAAGACGCCTCCGGCGGCCAGGAATTTTTCTACGGTCCGCTTGGCGAAGTGATCAAAAATATCCGCACGTTGCTGATTACAGAGGCTAATGTAATCACCTTTGTATCGCAATCCGAATACGATACCTGGAATCGAATCAAACGCCTCTTTTATCCCGACGGAGAAATAGTCACCTATACCTACAATCGCGCGGGCAAGCTGCGCCAGATGAAAGGAAAAAAACAAACCAGAGATTACACTTACGTAGAACAATTAGGGTATGACAAATTTGAGCAGCGCACTTTCCTTAAATACGGCAACGGAACCGTAACAAAGTACGCCTATGAGCCCGAACGACGCCGGCTGAGCGCCCTGCAAGTGACCAACCCGGCCGGAAGAACGTTTATGGATAATACCTATGTATATGATCCTGTAGACAATATTGTCGGCATGAGCAACTCCGGTCAGGCATTTCACCTTCAACTGGGCGGTCCATCCAAATATTCCTACATTTACGACAATCTCTACCGTCTAAGCGCGGCAAACGGCGAATGGGAAGCCGTAAACCGTAGGGACTCCTTTTCTTTACGCTTGGAATACGATAATTTGCACAATATTACCCGAAAAAATCAATCACACTGGCGCGATACTATACTGCAGGCCGAAACCACTTATGATAATTATTACCAATATGAAGGAGCTAAGCCCCATGCTCCCTCAAAAATCGGCGGGCGCCTGTATAACTACGACGCCAATGGAAATCTTAGCGCATGGCGCGGAGAAAACTTCTTCAGCAGTCGCCAGATCGTTTGGGACGAAGAGAATCGGATTATGGGGATATCAGACAACGGGTATTTGAGCCGCTATACCTATGACGCGAACGGCGAAAGAGTTATAAAGAGTCACGGCGGCGTACAAGGTATTTTTATCAATGCAGCGCCTGCCGGCGTGGTCAGCCACAGAGATAACTACACTGCTTATGTCAGCACGTATTTTGTAG
This sequence comes from Saprospiraceae bacterium, assembly GCA_013360405.1. GTDB lineage: Bacteria > Bacteroidota > Bacteroidia > Chitinophagales > Saprospiraceae > JABWBR01. Next base: position 13,171 of record JABWBR010000045.1, on the reverse strand, counting down.
CAAAAGAACATCGCTTTACCAAACACTACTACGTTGAAGGACAGCGTATTGCCACAAAAACAGGCACGGGAAAATTCCATAATAAATTCTGGCACCACGGCGGTATTACAGCAGGCAGGCGCAACTACACCCACCGTATACAATTATTGCAACAGAGCGCTAATGCGTTCTACCAGGCCCAGGGTATCGCCCCTGGCCCACCCACTTTACCGGGTTATTATGCCCAGCCAGAAATTACCGGGAATCCCATCCCTCCGTTCGGACTTGATTCTGCCTACACCATTCCTCCAATGGGATGGCCTCAACCGCCGCAGATTCCCCCGCCCGGGTCGGCGCCGGGAGCCCCCACACTTCCCAACAACACTACTGTCACCAATGACGACGTGCAAGCCGGCTACGGCTTTTTTGGCGACGGGAATTTCAACCACGAGGGCAACCAATTTTTTTATCATCCCGACCACCTCGGAAGCTCCAGTTATATAACCGATATTAACGGCCAGCCCCGGCAGCATATAGAATACCTGCCTTTCGGCGAAACCTTCGTAGATGAACATACCAATAGCGATGTGCAACCCTACCTGTACAACGCCAAAGAACTGGATGCGGAAACGGGTTTGTATTATTATGGTGCACGCTATTACGATCCGAAGACGTCTATCTGGGTGAGTGTAGATCCAATGGCGGAGAAATACGCGGGGTGGAGTCCGTATAATTATACATTACAGAATCCGGTGAGGTTTGTGGATCCGGATGGGAAAGCTGCAAAATCAATATCTTTATTAACTAATATGATAGAGAGCGGTACCACCATGAAAATAATGCAAGCCACGGCTGATTTTTCTCAAAGTTTTGCAGACAGTTATACTGGTGGGTTAATAACTAAGTTGAATAAATACATATTAAATACTGGTGATGTAATAAATAAATCCGCAGCCTCACGTGGAGGCAGTATTGTGGGGTTGGGGTTTAGCACGGCACTTGGTGCCGTTTTACCAAGCAGTAAGTTGGTATCTTTGATAAATAAACTTGAAATGGGAGGTTTAATAGCCGATGGGGCTGAAATAGGTTATAAGTTTATAAGTGGAGAAGCTTATGAGGGTATCGGCCAATCGAGTACCTTAGCAGCTGGAATATTGACAGAGTTAACCCTAAAAGATCTGAACGTAGATAAAACTGCAACAAAATTAGTTTCTGGGTTGACTGCCTTGGGGGTACAAGAGTTTTTCGATGCATTTTCTACTGAGAAAAAGGGCATAAGAAATTTTAAACCTGATAAACCTGTCTATAAAGAAGATTCAAATAGGATTGAAATAGGAAATTCTGGCCAGCGTATGTCACGTCAAAAGAGCTCAAAAACTGGTTGGGACTCAGAACAATAAAATGTAATAGCCACGACTTGATCTAACAGCAAGCCAAATTCAGACATTGAGGAAAGGGTAAACCGGTCAATCGGAAGAAATCTGCCCTCCCTTACACATCCCCCACCGAAAACCCCCGAAAAACCAACTCATACCCACTCAGCGCTTTCGCAATATGGTGCGTCTTAGCCTTTAGCTGCGCTTCTGAGTATTGTTTCTCGTTAAGTTTCACTTCGGCAAGGAGGGCTTTTTTTTCTATATGGTTTATGGCGACGATATCGATTTGATTTTGGAAGCCGCTTTCCCAATAGCTGCCTATTTCAGACCAATCGCCGGAAAGCGATAACTTTTCGATGAAATATTTTTCTAAAAACCTGCCGCTATACATTGGAAAATCCCGGACGATCAGTTTTTTGAGGTAATCAAAATTTCCGATTTCAACAGCGCCCCTGTTTTTATAAATGAACCGAAACCAAAAATGGAGGAAGTTATCTTCAATTTCGTATTTGATATTTCTAGTGCCGGGCTTGGAAAAAATCGGCTGGATTTTTCGGATAATCTGGTAGTCCACTTCGAGGCGACTTAAATATCCGCCTATGTCTTTTTGCAGGATGCTTTCAATCTCGGTTCGGGAGGTTTTTGACGAGGCAAGCAATGACAATATGGAAAAATAGGTGGTGTATTCTTTACCAAATTCTTCGATCAATACGTTTTTACCTTCTTCAAGGAAAAGCGAATTCTCACGCAGGATTTCGCCCAGCATACCGTCGAAGGTGAGCAGACTTTTGTCCACAAAATTTTCTACGTATTTGGGTACTCCGCCGCTGAATATGTAAAATGCCAGTAGGTCTTTGGGCTCATAGTGCGGATTGTATTCCGAGATGATTGTCTTGAGCGTATCTACTGTAAACGGCCTGACGTATAGCCTCTCGTTGGCGCGCCCAAAGAGGGGTTCTTTGTTACTTTCAAATATTTTTTTCATTAGCGAATAAACCGACCCGCTGAGGATTAGATTCATTTTGGTGCGGTCTTTTTTTCTGTCCCACAAATCCTGTATTTCGCTGTAAACGGCCGGGTTTATCCGGTTGAATTCCTGGAATTCGTCGATAACCAGGGTGAGGGGTTCTCGTTCTGTATAATCCAATAATAAGCCAAAGATATCACGAAAACGAGTGATTTCGCCATAAACGTTGAGGCCCAACGTTGCCCGGATTTGCTCCGAAAACTCCTCGCAAAGCAGCCTTTCGTCTTTTCGGGCTACAAAAAAGTAGAGATATTTTTCTTTTTTCAGGCTCTCAGCAATTAACCGGGTTTTGCCGATACGCCGCCGACCAACGACTACAGTCATCTGCGACGATTTACTTGCCGACATCTGCCGGGTGGCATTTAGCAGCTTGAGTTCTGTTTCTCTATCTGTGAATTTCATTTTGCAAAGGTAAGAAAAATATCGTAACGGCCGTTACAGTAACCTTTGTTACGATAATTTTACAAACCCAAAATCACACTATATCCAACGTAACATTGCAGATTCTCACGGTGAATGACAAGAAAAGAAAACAAAAAACCATCCTTCAATCATCCTCTCCCATCTCCAAAATCCTGGTTGAAATAGTTCCGCAGCCCCTACCGCTCCATCGCCTTCCCCCGTCCATTAAACGGATGCTCCGAATTCTCCACAATCCGCGCCTGCCACTTTTGCTCCCTGCCGCCAATTCCAGCTCCCGACGAAAAGCTTTGATGGCGTCGCGCAGGATGTCTACCTCTTCAGATAAATCTGGGTTGGCGCGGATTTCTTTTTCGAAATCAGCGCGTTTTTAAACCGGGGGGGCGCAGGCGCCTCTATTTACTCACGGTGCTAATGAAAAACCCCAATTTCCTGATCCTCGACGAACCTACCAACGTCCTTGATATTATTACGCTAAACGTGCTGGAAGATTTTCTACTCGATTTTCCAGGCTGTGTACTCATCGTTACCTACGACCGCTAATTCAAGGTCAAGCTGGTCGACCACCTTTTTGTTTTTGAAGGCAAAGGACAGGTCAAAGATTTCAACGGCGACTGCACCGAATACCGCGACAATCAAAAATTGCGAGAAAGCAACCAACGCCGGCAAAGGCGCGCAAAACAACAACAGGTGAAACAACAATCAACTGCAGACCTCAGCTACGAACGACGCAAGGAGCTCAACCGCCTCGAAAAAGAGATCAGCCGCCTCGAAGAACACAAAAACGATATCGAAAAGCAATTCGCCTCTCCTGACCTAAGCCCCGAACGTATCAACGAACTCGCCAGGCAACTCGCCGAGGTAAAATCGGATAGAGAAGACAAGGAACTCCGGTGGATGTAGCTGGCAGAGAAGGGAGGAGTTTGAGACTATCAGACTGTTAGACTTTTTGCGCTGATAGTCTGAAAGTCCAACAGTCCGATAGTCCAAAAGCCGTCCCCTCACCATCCCGGTATAATATTCAGGCCAAACACGCCTTTGGTATTTTTCACCAGCGGAAACGCATAATACGGTTCTAGCACCATCGCTCCGAACAAGTTGAAGCGCAGCGACATGCCCGCCGTGAAAATGGGCCGGACCTTGTAATATTCAATCAATGGATTGCCGTTTTCATCCAGGATGATATTGCCGAAGGCATCTTTTTTGTAGGTATTTTCTGAAAACTGGCTGGGCAGGTACCACGACATGCCGCCGTCGACAAACAGGTTGAGGTCGGTGAACAGCACTTTCGAGGGTATCAATGCGAGGCGCTTGGGACCTGTAAACGGCAGGCGTACCTCAAAATTGGACACTATCACTTTGCTGCCCAGCAACTGGTCGATCTGTATGCCGTTTTCGAATAAAGTCTGACTGATGCCGCCCGTGTTGAGGCCGTGCATAAACCACGGACTCCCCACATACATATCATAACCACTCATGTGGTCGCGGCCATAGCGCCCATAGTGCATAGCCCGGAAGGCAAAACCCAGCGGCTTCAGGAATTTATAAAAACGGAAATCAGCCAGTGCTTCGGCGTAGTGGAATTCGCCGAAATATTGGTTGACACCCACGCGGAAACGCCGGCCGGCCAGCGGCGCCGTAAGGCCAAACACCGAATTGTCGCCCACGAGGGCTGCTTCGAGTCGCCAGGTATCGTAGCGGGGCAGCTTGCCCACCTTGTCGCGATCCTGCGCAATCAGATTGCCTATCAGCGGCCAGGTATTCGGGTTTCCGTCGTGGTCTATCGCTTCGTAATAATCTTTGTATTCATCCACGCGGCCGCTGTAATGCGTATAATAAGCACCGGCCTCCACCCTGAGGGTAGAAGTAAAGGGCAATTGGGCAAAAGCGCCTATCTCCTGCGTAAACAAGCGGTAGATCTGGTAATTGTACTCGTAGGCCTGGATAGCGAGGTCGTCGCTGATGGGTAGTGTATCGAGCCCCCCGAAATTATAGCCGCTGGAAAAGCGGTAAGGGATATGCGAGATCACGCCGCCCCAGTTCACGCGGTGTTCGCGGTTGAAATAGGCCACGATGCCGCCAAAATCAGATACTTCGCCGTTGAGTGCCAGGCTGGTGTATAGCTGGTGATTGCCCACCATATCGCTGAACAACAAATCAACCCCGCCGGCAGCGCCGGTAGTGGTGCCAAAAGTAGGGCTGTTGCCGATACCGATTGCCGTGCTGCCGCCCACGTAGTCGAGTTTGAATTTTGATTTATAGGGCGATGCCACGTATTTGCCGGATTCGGCTGCCAGGGTTGCTTCGTCGACGCCCTGGGCAATTTGCGGGTCGACTACCATATCCGCCCGTTTGTTCACGCGGGGCAGTTGGGCCGCCTCATAATTCACGGCCAGCGGGTCGACCTCCTCATTTAAAAAATCAGCCGGTTTGGCGGTATAGACCATATAATTGTTTTTGCCGTAATACGAATACACCAGCTTATCGCGGCGCGCATCCACGCTCATCGCCGGCGAGTAAGTCGTGATGCCGCTCACGCCGGTGAGCAGCTTAGTGAGTTGGAATACCTTGCCGGTAGCGGTTTCGTATTTATAAATATTGCGGAACCCGTCGCGGTCCGATAAAAAGAGCACATTGCCGGCGGTATCCAGCACGGGGTTGAGGTTGTTGGCGCCGGGGAATACGTCGAAATGACGGGTTTGCCCGGAAGCGACATCGAACGAGGCGATATTGAACGTCCAACGGCCCTGGTCGCTACCGCGGCGCCAGCTCAGCTCGTCGGTAGCGAAGAGCAATTGGGCGCCGTCGGCCGACCATTCGGAGTGCATCTCCGAGTAGCGGTCGTTGGTGAGGCGGGTGACGGTTTTATTTTTTAAATTATAAGAAAAAAGGTCGACTTGTCCATCCAGCAGGCCGCAGACCACAATCGTTTTGCCGTCGGGCGACCAGGCCGGGTTGCTGAACGCGGGCAGGCCTTTGATTTTCACTTCGCGCACGGTTTTTCCGCTGAGGGCCTCTTTGATCACCAGGATATTCTGCCCTTTGCTTACCGCCACAAAAGCAAATTGTTTGCTATCGGGCGACCAGGCGCCGGAGGACTCGATAAAATTATAGTCGTCGATATGGCCATCGGTGAGCGTATTGGCCACCTTGCGGATCACCTCGCCGGTGCGGGCATCGGCTATGTAGAGGTCTATCGAAAACAGGCTGCGCTCCGACATAAACATGACATACCTGCCATTGGGGCTGATCTCGGGGGATAGGTTCATCAGTCCGCCGTTTTTGTCGTTGATCAGTTCCTTGCCGGCCAGCCGCTCCTTCTTATCGCCCAGGTAAGGTCCGAACTTCAATTTAATCGCATCCACCCACAGCTTTGACAAATCGGTCGAGCTCATATTGAGCACCTTCTTGCAGGCCTCGTCGAAGCCGTAGCGGGCCGTAGCCACGTAAAACGGAGCGATCACCTTGTCGCCTTGCAGTCCTGTGAGGAATGCCCAGAATGCCTGACCGTAGCGATAGGGGAAATACTTGGGATTACTGAGTTGTTTGATCGTCGGCACATCGTCGTGCAGCACGGCGTCGCGCATCCACATAGCTGTGTGGGGGTCAACGCTGCCGATAGAAAGATATTCGGCGAGGCCCTCCGTCATCCACAGGGGTATATTGCCAAAATCGCGCATCGACGTCGAGTCGCCTTTCAGGATCATATCGTATTGAAAAGCGTGCACCATCTCGTGGCCCAGCACGTGGAAGGTCTGCTGGTTCGACATGGCGATGGGCATAATCACCCGGTTTTTCAGCGCTTCTGTGACGCCGCCGGTGCCCACGCCCACTGAGCCTCCGATGGTATTGGTTTGCTGGAAATCGGCATGGTCGTTATAAAAAATGAGGGGGTTGAGTCCAAGGATGGTATCGCGCAGCACGCGCTGGTGCAGGGTGTACCAGTGTTCACTCCAGCCGGCGAGTTCCGACAGTTTTTCCTGGTTATTCAGATAATGATAAATTTCAAAATGCGGTGTTTTGTACACCTTGAAATCAAATTGCTCGTAGTTCGGTTTGTTGCGGCCAAAATACTGGGCCTGCATAGTAGTGATAGATGAAGCTGCCAGCAATAAGGCCAGGATGATGTGTGGAGCCCTCATAATCTCAGGTTTTTGTGGATATTAGCCCGGGTTGCCCGGTTTGAGGGTGGGAGGGAGAGAGGGAGAGAGGGAGGGATCTTTGATTCCCACTCTCCCACACTCTCACACTCCCACCCTCAAACAGAGCTTTCCCGGGGTAACAGTCTATACAAATTTTATTCAATAAAACGCTTTTGCGCAATGACTTAAGTATCTGTACTACATGACAAGACACCCTTTTTGAAAAATTCTTGGTTAGGAATTTGTTAAAAATGAGGGAGTTGTGGTTAAGGAAGTATTAAGGGGGAGTTTGGGACTAATGTCGTCAACTTAATAGTACTTTGTCACTTTAAAATGTCGCATGAAACATGTGCACATATTTCGCCCCGCTGGGGCTGTAATACGCTTTGCTCATGATTTTCTACCAATAGGTACGCCCCTCTGGGGCTTTTGGGGCATCTTTAAAGGCCCGGAGGGCCGAAATATTGGTAGAACTAGCAATAAAATGATCTCAAAAGCTCCGGAGGAGCGCAATATCTAGTATGCTTGGTTTAAAGTGGCAAAGTAGTATTAAGTTGACGAAATTAGACTCGAAGTCACCTCCTGAATTAAACATGGAAAAATCTTGTTTTTCTCAAAAAAAACACGTATATTTATTTGTCGTAAATTTTTATAAAAAACTCATTACTAATAATTTACACAAAAGTGGAATCCAGTAACCACTTAAAAAAACGGGGCAATGCCGAAAAGCCTTAAGAGTAGGCTTAACCATTAAAAATACCATCATGAGAGCTCTGATGAAACTAGCGCTTTTAGCTGTGGTAGTCACCCTGGCGACGGGCGCTTTCGCTCAAACATTTGCTGTGAAAGGTGGTTTGAATTTATCAACTATGGTGATGAAGGACAACGATGATACGTACAGTGACGACTTGAAGCTGAACCCGGGCTTTCACGCGGGGATAACGGCCGAATTTCCGATAGCAGGTGTATTTTCATTGGAAACCGGAGCGCTTCTTTCTACAAGAGGGTTTAGAATCCAGGAGAAGGAAACATTCGAAGGTGGTCCGTTTGAGATTAAAGAGACCATGAATCTTTATTATTTAGAAGTGCCAGTGACCGGTAAATTTACTTTTGACGCGGGAGGCGTTAAAATCAACGGCGCAATAGGGCCGTATGTCGGCGTAGGCCTGACCGGTAACGTTAAAGCCAAAGCAAGTTACCAGGGTGAAACGGAAAAAGACGAAGCAGCCATACACTGGGGTTCGGATGAAGAAAATGACGACTTTTTGAGAGGCGATTTTGGTGTAACGATCGGTGGAGGAGTAGAAATAAATGCTTTCCGAGTCGGCGTATCTTATGCGCTGGGGTTAGCCAATATTTCACCCTACACAGAAGATGGTTTCACGGTGAGCAATAATGTGCTTGGCATCTCTGTCGGCTATGTTTTTTTCAGGAATAAATAATAAACCTTCCGTATAACGTTAATAAGGGGAGGTGGGCCATGTGCCCGCCTCCCTTTATGGTTTCATGATTTAGTTTATGCCAAAAAAAACTGCCACGGTAGATTACGCCGACGAAGTACAGCTGGTGCACAGCGGGGATGATTATTTTAATAAATTAATAAAACTCATCGCCGATGCGCATCGCGAATTGCATATCCAGACCTATATTTTTGAAAACGACGACACCGGGAATAGTATAGCCTCGGAGCTTATTAAAGCTGCGCAGCGGGGTGTAAAAATATTCGTATTGCTCGACAGCTACGGATCTTCTTCTTTTAAAAACAAAGCGTCTGAATTATTAAAAAACAATATCCACTTTCGTTTTTTTGCACCGTTATTTACGTATAAAAATATATACTTCGGAAGAAGGTTACACCACAAAATTGTGGTTGCCGACGGCGCCGTAGCGCTGATAGGAGGCATAAATATTGCCGATAAATACAAAGGCACGGCTACGGAGAAAGCCTGGCTGGATTACGCGGTATTAGTGCGTGGAGAGGTGTGCAAAAAACTACAAAAAATCTGTGCTGATTTTTATTATCACAACAGGAGTAAAAGAAAATCACATGCCCACCCTGCTAATAGTACCCATAAAACAGCTATTAAAATAAGCCAAAACGACTGGCTAAATTATAAAAACGAAATCTCTACTGCTTACCGGAGAGCTATTGGAAATGCCAAAACAGAAATCATTATCCTTGGGAGTTATTTTATTCCTGGGTATAAATTTCGAAAAGCGCTCAAAAACGCGGCAAAACGCGGCGTAAAAATAAAAATACTCCTATCCGGCATTTCTGATGTGCCTTTGATAAAATACGCCACCCGCTATATGTATTCTTTTTTATTTAAAAATAATATCGAAATATACGAATGGCCGCATTCCGTTATGCACGGAAAAGCAGCGGTTGTAGACGGCCAATGGTCGACCGTAGGCTCATACAATATCAACTGGTTGAGCGCTTATTCAAGTATAGAAATGAACATCGAAGTACCCGATGCCGCTTTCTCCTCGCAATTCTCCGCTCATTTGCACGATAAACTGTCCAGTAGCCGGAAAATCAGCCACGAGCAATTCCGGATGGAGCAAACCTTTTTGGACAAAGTCAAGAGCCGGCTGAGCTTCTTTGCAGTGAGAGCCTCCATCGTCATCCTGTCGGCATATGTAAACAGAAGGGGGATGGGGGATTGAGTTCTCGGTTGTCGGTTGTCGGTTGTCCGTTCTCCGTTCATTATCTTTGCTAATTAAACTTTAACAGAGAACAGAGAACTATTTCCCCGCCACCGCCTTGATCTTCTCCTCCAATTCGAACTCATTGCCGGGCACATAGCCGGAGTGCTCATAAACGATATTGCCGGAGGCGTCCACCAGGAAAGTCTGGGGGATAGCCTGGAAATTCATCGCCGTTTTGAGCGCCTGGTTGGCATCGGCGAGGATGGTATATTCCCAGCCTTTGGATTCCACCAGGGGGCCTACCTTGGCCAGGGCGCGTTGGGTATCAATCGTAACGGCGAGGAATTGCACGTTGTATTTCTCCTGCCATTCGGGGTAAAGTTCCATCACATTGTCGAGTTCCAATTGGCAGGGTTTGCACCAGGTGGCCCAGAAGCTGATCACCGTGATCTTGCCGTTTTGGGTATAATCCTGGATATTTACGCTTTTGCCGTCGAGGGTTTTTACCTCTACTGCCGGCACGCCTTTTTGGGCGAAAGCCGTAAGAGAAAAAAGACTCATAAAAAGGGTAACTACGGTTAATTTTGTGTGCATCGCCTTTTACGGTTTGTATGATGAAAAAAAGATGTTTGCTGAAAGACTATTTTTGCAAATATCATCTGTGATTTGGCTAAAATACGCGAAAATTGCCTTCACTGAGGCTATACGTATCTTTGTAGACTAAAGTTGTATCTATCAGTCACCTTTAACCCGACGGTAACACTTGCCGGCGAGGCAAAACTAAACGATTTTCGATGAAAAACCACTTACTACTAGTCTGTGCGATTTGCTTAACGTGCTTTTGTCAGTTGGCGTACAGCCAGGAGCAAGAATCCGGCGGCGGGCGCATCTCGGGGAGCCTCGAAGGCAACGCCAATTTTTTCATGCGCGACTCGCTCATCGGTGCGGCCAATACGCCTCAATACGATCGCCAACTCTACGGCGCCGACGCCTGGCTCAACCTCCTGTACAGCAATTGGGGCTTCGATATCGGCCTACGCTTCGACTTATTCAACAACTCCAACCTGCTCAATCCCACCAGTTCGTATACCGACCAGGGCATCGGCAACTGGTTTGTGCGCAAGCGTATCAACAAGCTGGGCATTACGGTGGGTTATATGTACGACCAGATAGGCAGCGGCATCATCTTCCGCGCTTTTGAGGAGCGCCCGCTGCTCATCGACAACGCGCTGGTGGGCTTGCGGCTCACCTACGACATAGCGCCCAACTGGGTGATAAAAGGTTTCACCGGCCGCCAGAAACAGCAATTCGACGCCTACCGCTCGATCATCAAAGGTTTTAGCCTGGAGGGCTTCGTCACCGGCGACTCCACCTCCACCTGGTCGCTGGCGCCGGGTATCGGCGTGGTGAACCGCACACTCGACGATGCGTCGATGAATTCGCTCGTCTCTTCGCTCAGATTTTATCTCCCGGAGGATATTTTTGTACCCAAATACAACAACTACGCTTTTTCGGCTTACAATACCCTGCACGCCGGGCCTTTCTCGTGGTACGTAGAGGGCGCCTACAAAACCAAAGACGCCATCAATGATCCTTTCGGAGTTACTGTTATTTCGCCCGATTCAATAATCATCGGCGACAAGTTTATCAATCGCACAGGTTCGGTATTGTATACCAGTCTGAGCTACGCCGCCAAAGGCCTGGGCATCACCCTGGAAGCCAAGCGCACCGAAAATTTCAGTTTCCGTACGCGCCCGCAGGAGCAACTCAACCGCGGACTGGTCAACTTTCTGCCGCCGATGACCCGCGTGAATACCTACCGCCTCACCGCCCGCTACAACGCCGCCACCCAGGAACTCGGCGAGCTGGCCTTCCAGGCCGACGTCCGTTATTCGCCCAACAAAAAGTGGAGCTTTAACGTCAATTATTCTTTTATCAATCGCCTCGACAGCGTGAAGCTCTATCGCGAATTATTTACCGAAATTACCTACAAATACGAACGCAAATGGACGCTCAGCGGCGGCGTGCAGATACAGAATTACAACCAGGAGATCTACGAATTCAAACCCGAGGTACCCATCGTAGAAACCGTTATTCCCTATGTCGACTTTTTATATAAAATAGACCGCAAAAAGTCGGTGCGCTTCGAGGCCCAATACATGTTTATCGGCGACGACGCCAAGGCAGGCGCCAAGCAGGATTACGGCGACTGGGCCTTTGCGCTCATCGAATTCAATATTGCGCCTAACTGGACCTTCACCGCTGCCGACATGTACAATGTGAACCCTGGCAAAAACTCGCCCAAAGACAGCAACGGCGATGGCTTGTCGCTACACTATCCGCGATTCGATATTTTTTATACCATAAAATCCAGCCGTTTTTCACTTAGCTATATCAAGCAGGTGGAAGGCGTGGTCTGCACCGGCGGCATCTGCCGATTGGAGCCGGCCTTCAGCGGGGTAAAATTTACGGTTAACACTACCTTCTAAATCAAAAGCTATGAAGCAAAATTTGGCAGTCAGCTGTCAGCACTCAGGTCTTAGGTTGTTAATACTACCTTTTAAATCCAAAGCTATGAAGCAAGTCCTTTTCTCCCTGGTTATGGGCGTTTTGTTATTCAGCGCCTGCGAAGAAGTGCCGCCCGAAGTCAAACCCTTCGTGGTCGATCCCGACGATACTTCGGGAGTACAAACTCAGCAACGCCAGGTGTTGATTGAAGAATTCACAGGCGTGCGCTGCGTCAACTGTCCGGCAGGAACCCAGGCTATTCAAAGCCTGTTGGGCGCTCATGGAGATCAATTGGTAGCCGTGTCTATCCATGCGGGTTTCTTTTCGCCGCCTTATACGCAGAGTCTCTATGACTTTCGCACATCGGAAGGCACCAGTATTTTGAGCTATCTGGGCGAGCCGCTGGGTTTCCCCACGGCGGTCGTCAACCGCAAATTATTCGACGGCGAGCAAGACCTTCAACTGGGCCAATCGCAGTGGCCGTATTTCATCGGCCAGGAATTAGCTACGCCGCCCAGCGTGAAAATCGATATTACGCCCGAATTCAATGCTGTCACGCGCTTATTGAAAGCCGATATCGATCTTTTTATTGAAGAAAACATCAGCGAAAGCGACGTGCGGCTCAGCGTGATGATCACCGAAAATGGCATCGTAGACTACCAACTCACGCCCGATGCCCTTATTTCGAATTACGTGCACCTTCACGTGTTGCGCGATATGATGACCAGCTACGACGGCAATCCGCTCACGGAACCCCTTGTAGACGGCGCGGAGATCAGCAAAAGCTATACCCTTACGCTCCCCGACGGCTGGGTGGCCGACAATTGCCATATTGTGGCGTTTGTGCACTTTGGCGGCGGCTCGAAGGAGGTGTTGCAGGCGCATGAGGTGGAAATAACGGAGTAAGAGGGTGAGAGTGTGGGAGGGTGAGAGGGTGTGACTTGTCCTGAATATCTCTCACTCTCTCCCTCCCACACTTGAATATCATATTGCCGTTACCCTTAGAACGGTCAATGTGAGAGGGTGTGACTTGTCCTGAATATCTCTCACTCTCTCCCTCCCACACT
>JABWBR010000044.1 GCA_013360405.1 Saprospiraceae bacterium | reverse complement strand
AAGAAAAAAACGTGTGTCATAACTTCCTGGGATTGCGACGACGTTTGGAACAGGAGCTAAAAACCGTAGGATGAAAACACTGTCAAACTGAACAGCCTAGTTTTATAAGGGTTATTTAATGACACTGACTGCAGAAACAAAAAAAAGAATATTTTCTGATACAACAGCTTCTGAACTTTACAATAATTATTTATCCTATCATAGCCGCCTTGCCACCCAATACGCTCACCCTATAGCCGAACGCAACAGCACTTTGGTAGCCGACCTCGAAGAAAAAGCCAATACCCTCGAAAAAGAACTGGTGCGCACGGTAGCCGGCTATGGGGAAGCGCGAAAACAAATATCCTGGCAGGAAATACAAGCCGGTCTCAAACCCAATGAAGCTGCTATTGAATTTATACACTTTGGATACTGTACCCCTAATTTTAGGGATAGTATATTCTATAGCGCCCTGGTGTTGCGCCCGGGCTGGGAGTCGCCCCGTATGGTATATCTCTGTGAGCAACGCCAGCTCGACAGCTTATTACAGGAAGCTGACGTCGACATTACAGTAGAACAACTTTATACATCACGCGGCATTACGCCTGGGAGTAAGGCATCCTCTTCACAGTTGTATAGGTTGCTCTGGCAGCCAATAAATAGCCTTCTCAACGGAGTGAACACAGTATATTTTTCTCCATCAGGACAGTTGCATCGCATAGCCTTTTCTGCTATTCCAATTCCAGATACAAACGAAGTATTGGCCGATCAATACAAGCTGATCCAATTGTTCAGTACGCGAAGTATTGTACCCCCGGCACAGGCGAATCACCTGGCCTTAGTACCGGCTTCTGTGGCATTATTTGGTGGTATCAGATATGAATTATCAAATGAAAATACTTTTACTCCCCTGGATTCAAATGAACTGGCGTCAGTACAACTGAGTACCCCCCTGTTGCCGGATACTCGCATAAATCGCGGTGAGGGTTGGCAATATTTACCAGGTACTGCTCAGGAAGTGACTCGTCTTCAGGAAGTATTTCGGCAACAGGGCATCTCTTCCGCCATTTGGACCGATTCACTGGCTACGGAAGAAGAATTTAAAGCTTTAGACGATACGGCATCTTCTCCCGCCATCCTCCACCTGGCTACCCACGGCTTTTTCTTTCCCGATCCCAAACTCGATAAAAACCGCTTGCACGGCCTCGACGGCAATTCGATCCCGCTTTCTGAAAACCCTCTGATGCGCTCGGGGTTGTTACTGGCGGGCGCCAACCAGGCCTGGAAAGAAGGCAAACCCCTGCCCGGTAAAGAAGACGGCATCCTCACCGCCTACGAAATTGCCCAGGTAAACCTCTCCGGTACGCAATTGGCCGTATTGTCTGCCTGTGAAACGGGACTTGGCGATATCCAGGCCTCCGAGGGCGTCATGGGCCTGCAACGAGCCTTCAAAATGGCCGGCGTGGAGAAACTCATCGTCAGCCTCTGGCAAGTACCCGACAAACAAACCGCCGTATTCATGGAGTCGTTTTACACCAACTGGCTTACCAAAGGCTCAAACATTCGCGACGCCTTCTACGATACCCAAAGCCAAATGCGCAAGCGGTACAAAGACCCCTTCGTGTGGGCGGGGTTTGTGCTGGTGGAGTGAACGCCTTTCAATTGCCTTTGCTTTATTACTACTTTGTCACTTTAAAATTTCACATGAAACATGTGCACATATTGCGCCCCTCTGGGGCTGTAATACGCTTTGCTTCTGATTTTTCTACCAACATATACGCTCCGCTGGAGCTTCTTGGCCTCTTAAAAGGCCCGGAGGGCCGAAATATTGGTAGAATCAACAATGAAAATATCTCAAAAGCTCCGGAGGAGCGTAATATGCTGTATGCCTGGTTTAAAGTAACAAAGTAGAATTATAGCAAATTTTAATAAAAATTACCCTTACTCTGTGTTTAATAAATTGGAGCAATACCTGGATTGGTTGACATCGCAAAAGCAATCCTTCTAGCGGTATAAATCAAAAAAAACTCCGGCCTTGACAACAACCTTTCGTTGCCCGGTACAAACCGGTAAGCAAACGAAAATATCAAGGCCATGAAAAAGACGTATGAATTCCGAGAGATCACCGATCAGATTGAACTTGAAAGCGCATTCCGGCTCAGGTATGATGTCTTTACCGACTGCAGATGCAAATCACTGGTGAAAGAAAACATCCACCGCATGGACGTCGATGTGTTTGATTTGCACGCGCATCATTACGGCATATTTCACAACAGCGAAATGATCGCGTATATAAGAGTGGTAGAAAGCCGCCATAATTATACCAACCAGACCGCTGTAGCTGTTCAAGATAAATACCCGGATATTTTTGAAGCAGAAGGCAATGCCGAATTTCCTTTCCTGAGCTATGCAGGCATGCCGAAAAGCGCCAGGATTTTTTACAAAAAAAACCAACCCAAAACGCCGTTTTTTGAAGGAAGCCGGCTGGTAGTGACCAAGGAGTATCGCAGTCTAAAACTTGCCCGGGCTATCGTGGAATGCGCTATAGTTGCAGGCATGCATTTAGCTGGAACAAAAATCGGATTGGCTGCAATTTCTTGTTGCGTATCCCACGAGAGATTTTATAAGCTGCTGGGATTCCAGAGAATAACTCCAGATACTACGTATTCCATTTTTGATGAAGATTGTCCCTGTATAGCAACCACTTTGATATTGCCTTTGACACAGTCTATTACCTCTTCTATTCCTGCAGGATTGCATCCGCTATTTGAAAATTTAACAGGCCAGTATGGCATCAATGGCAGAATCATCCGCGAAATCTAAAAAATTATCAGCCATGAAAAAAGTAATCTTTACCCTCATCGTTGTTTTTTTATTCCAGGTAGCGCCCCTTGTAGGAACCCCCAATTTGTTGACCCACTGGAAAATCATCCTCATTATTTCAACCGCGGCCATTGTCTGGCTGAGCCAGCCGGCCCTGCGCAGCGAGGAAGTAAAAGCTAATAAGAAGACGGACAACCATACCACATGGCTTATTCTGGCGATGGTTGCTTTGAGCACAATACTACCCGAACTCGAGTGGGCCTATTTCAAAACCTCAAAGGATGGAACCCCTGCAGGAAATATCGCAGGGCTCCTGTTTATCAGCGGAGGTATTGTCATCCGGCTTTGGGCCATCCGCACGCTGGGCAGGCATTTTACGGCTACGGTGCAAACCTCCAGCGAGCAACCGCTGGTGACACACGGCCCTTACGCCCTGATACGCCATCCGAGTTATCTGGGCGCTTATTTGGCTATAGTGGGCTCTGCGCTGCTTTTACAGTCCTGGATTAGTCTGGCAGTAGCTGCGTTGGCGATGTTTTACGCCTATTACCACCGGATTAACACCGAAGAGCGCACCCTGGCTGCGCATTTTGGCGCAATTTACGTCGATTACCAGGCACGTACAAGGCGCTTGCTGCCCGGGATATGGTAAATTAGCACTCAGTGCTTGAAACTGACTGCTAAACGCTACTCGCTAACTATTATAACATGAAACATCCCTTCCTCTGCCTGTTGTGCTTTGTCGCCTACCTGGGGTCAGGCCAATTTTTATTTGCCCAATCCAAGGTAGCCCTGCTCGTCGGCGTGGGCAAGTATCCCGAGGGGTCTGGCTGGCGCGCTATTAACGCCGCCAACGACCTGGCGCTGCTACAACCTGTTATCGCAGCCGACGGCTTTGAGGTGCGAACGCTTCAGGATGACCAGGCTACCAAAAGACAGATACTCGACGCCCTGTCGCAAATCGAAGCCGACTTGCAGACCGGCGACATCTTTTTCTTTCACTTCTCGGGCCACGGCCAGCAGGTGATGGATATCAACGGCGATGAATTCGACGGCCTCGACGAAGCCCTCGTACCCTTCGACGCCCCCGCCCAATACAGCGACAGCTATAGCGGCCAAGACCACCTGCTCGACGACGAATTGAGCATCGTGCTACTCGACATACGGCGCAAACTGGGCCCACGGGGACAGGTCTTCGTCACGCTCGATGCCTGCCACTCCGGTACGGCAACCCGCGGGTTGTCAGTGTGCCGCGGTACCGACCAGGTGATGGCGCCTCCCCAATTTCAGATCGTACAATCTGCTTCGACGGATGGCGGCCCTTTCCTGGAAGACTCCACCCCGGAAGTCCGCCTGGCGCCGATGGTAGTTTTTTCTGCCTCCTCGGCACAGGAGGCCAACTGGGAGTTTGCCGCCGAAGACGGCAAGCGCTACGGGCCGCTAAGCTATGCGCTCGCCAAGGCTATAGGCCGGCCGATGGGCCAGTCGTATCAAGCTCTTTTTGGGGTCATCCAGGCAGAAATGGCTCTCATCGCCCCCCGGCAAACGCCTCGCGCCGAAGGCTCGCTAAACCAAACCGTGTGGGGAAGCGAAAGTCTACCAACCACACAACCCCACTATGAAGTAATCATGGTTGCCAATAACCAGGAACTGCGTATTAACGGCGGACTGCTGCACCAACTGCATCCCGGCGCCCGGCTGGCCTTTTATCCTGCCGATACCCGATTTCCGACATCAGACAAACCCATCGCCACCGGCACGATTGCTTTCAGCGAACTGATACGGGCCGACGTGGAATTGGACCAACCAGTATCAAAGGCAATAATCACTTCGACCTGGGTATTCGTAGCAGAACAAAACCTGGGCAGCGCCAAATTGGCCGTGAAGCTTTCGCTGCCCAGCCACCCGGAATTGGCCGCCGAGCTCAAAAAACAACTGGCTGACTATCCTGCCTTACAGCTATCTGAGCAACAATTTGCCGTATTGGTGGAGGCATCTCCCAACGGCGCCATCCGGGTTATTACCGCCGACGAATTCATCCTGGCGGAAGAACAAAGCAATTCTCCCTACGCCGACGCCGTGTATTTTGTAGAAGAGGTTATTTTAAAATACGCCCAGGCGCAATATCTCAAACACCTCGAATACGCCGACCCCTGGCTGAAAGCCCGGCTGGAACTTATCGTACCGGCTGCGTCAACCGCCGGAAATACTACAACAGGTTTACTGACCTTACGCGAAGGCGAAACTTTTTATATTGACGTGATCAACGAAGGCTCAAAAGCCTGTTATATCAACTTACTGGACATTCAGCCCGATTCCAGGATCGTTTCGCTGATACCCGGGGAAAACAGCCGTCAGCAGCCTGAAGATTTCCTACTTCAACCCGGCGAACGAAAACGCCTCAAAAGCGGCGATAACAATGAAGAATGGGTGGCCAGCCCACCCCTGGGCTACGAAATGGTCAAATTGATCGCCACCGAAGAACCCGTTGATCTACGACAGATCATCCAGACCCGGGGCATGGCGGAGACCAATACCCCCCTCGGCAAGGCGCTGGCACGTTCTTTTTCAATGCGCCACCGCGGCGACGATCATCCCAACATCTCCACCGGCGCCGCCTGTATGGATTCGGTTACGCTGTTTATTGTGGAGTAAACCATCCAAACATAATCGCTTCTCAGACTTCATCTCTACATTTTTGTATATTTGTACATACAAAATTCAATTTGTATCAAAATGCAGACATTAGATCGAATTACTTTTCAGTCTGAAGTCATGGGCGGCAAACCATGTATTCGAGGTATGCGTATAACGGTGGGGACAATTGTAGGGCTGGTTGCCTCAGGTAAGACTACGATCGACATTTTATCTCTTTATCCATACCTCGAAGCAGAGGATATTAGACAAGCCCTGATATATGCCGCCTGGCGTGCAGAAGAAATCGAAGTTCCGCTATACCCCGCTGCATGAAAGTTCTTATAGATATGAACTTATCTCCAATTTGGATAGAATATCTGCAAATGCACTAGCGTCTAATTTTTCAAAACGCCACCGCCCAAGCCTCTATCTTGTTTTTACTGCCCGTCTTGATTATGATCTTACAGGGCGCCATATACCAGAACAAACCCGATTGGGTGGGAATAGATAAGCGGTGGGCGCCGTTTGTGAGGTTAGACTTGAGCGACAAGCCCACCCGGATATCGGGCTGAATGGCCAGGGCTGCCGACGGAACAACCTGGAAAGCACTGACCTGCCCCAAGCGATTGATAATAAATAATGTAGAATGCTTTTTCTCCTGCCACTGCAAGATGGTCTTTCCCGCTTCATCGAGCGGCATGCCGCCGGGTTGGCGCAGATCGCGCAGCCTGACGCCATCGGGGTAGCCGTTTTGATCCGCCATTTTACAGGCAACCGGACTGACAGCAATTTCTTCTCCTAATAAAGACGCCAAATTGAATTGCGCCAGAGTAGCCACCTGTTTGTCGGTCGATTGTTCCAGTCCCCGGAATATCTCGATGGCCTCAGCTTGCTCCGATCCGGATTGCGCTTTGGCAATAGCCCATAACAACTTTTTGCGATCGCTTTTTACTTTGCTGCGCTGAAGTTCCTTTTCGACTTCTTCGATTTTTCCGAATAGCAATAGCACACACCATCTATTGATTTGGGCGGGTTCGTAGCCGGGATTCATAGTCAGCGCCGTTTCAAGATGCTGTAGCGCCTGTTGCAGCAAAGTATTTCGTTGTTTTTGTTCGCTATCGGTAAGCGGCGCTCCTCTGGCCTTCTCCAGTCGGGTGTATACGTCTAATTCCAGTGGATACCACAGCAGATCGGGGTGTTTGCCGCCTACCTGCATGGCCTGTAAGGCATACAACACACCGAGATTATTGTGTACTTCCTGGCCGGCATAAACCGGCAGAAGATAACCAAAACAAGCTGCAGCTTCTTCGTATTTTCCAAAGCCCGTCAGGTAGGTAGCCGCCTGAAAAACGTGAAACAGCGTATCTGCCCGTTGTTGTACAAGCAGCGCATGTTGCCGGCGTTCGGTTTGTTTGGGGTAATTGGCCAGCGTTTTTTCCTGTAGTTGGTAGGTTTGGTAAATGCGGTCGATAAATTGGGGCAACAAAGGACGAATGCGATTATAACCCGACAGGTGGCAGAGGAAAATGCCCTGCAAGTCGGCATTGATTTCCGATTCCAGATTGGCATTGCGATGTTGGTGGTAGGCCAGAAAATTAGTCGTCTCTCCGGTAGTACGCTGGTAATAATGGGTCAACTCATGACCGAGGAGAAAGGCAAGCATAGCCGTAGAGTCTTTTCCGAAGGTGCGGCAAGCCTGGAAAGCTTTTTCTTCGATCACAATCACATTGGTACGGGGTCGGTAAGAGGCTACATTTTCTTCGCTTTGCACCAGGCGTATTTTAGGCCGGGGCCTGCGGAAATCACCTCCGGCTTTGTACAGTTCGTTCAACAAGCCCTGTAGAAAGACCGTTGTGCCATCGTCGTTTTTCCGTACCGGAGATATTTCGTTTTTGGAAGAATTATCGTCAACTACAGCTTCTTCTAATTTCTGTTTTATTGGTACGGATTGGTCATTCGCCGTTTTTTTGCCGCCACAGGCTGCACACCATACCAAAAGGGCGCAATAAAAGACGGGATATGGGGTTATCGCTTTCATTATTACCGGCTTTCGAGTTGGGCCAGCATATCGGCAGCCTGTTGGCGATAGGGAGAGTTGCTATCGGAGGCGATCTCCTGCAGCAATCGTCGTGCCGCCGAGCGTTGAAAGGATTGCTTGCAATAAGCCAGGGCCAGGTAAAACCGGGCTTCGTGGGCCAATTCCTGCTTTTGGTTATCTATTAACGGTAGCAACAAATTTGCTGCTTTGCCGAATCGTTGCTGGGCAAGCAAGCTCAATGCCAGCATATATCGACCGTTGTCGTCTTCAGGGTGAAGCCGATGCCAGGCCGCCAATTGTTTTTCTGCTTGCGCAAAATCGCCTTTTTCATAAGCCTGCACACCGGCCACGAAATCGCGGTAGGCTTCATCTTTCCCGGCGGCAAAACCCAGCGTTTCCAACGAATCGAGCAGGGTATTCAAGGAGGCAGGATTGGGCTGGTAATGAGCCGCAAAGGCTTTATCATAAGCGCTGGGCGACCAATACCACCAGGCTGTTACCACAGCCAACAACGCCACAGCGGCGGCGGCGCTCCAGCGAATAGCATTGGAGCGAAAAGAGACCAACTTAGCCTCCCGTTTTTCCTGAAAAAAACCTTCCGCTTTCATTTGGCTATGGGTCTGCCTGATCTGCGCCATAAGCGCCTTATCGCCGGCAGTTTGTATGCCGGCCATCATTTCAGCATACAGGTCGAACTCGGCTTTGAGGCCGGGTTCGGTAGCCAGACGTTGTTCGAAAACCCGGCGTTGATCTTCGTTCATTTCATTTCGAAACCAGGCATCCAGTATGTCGATATGTGAAAATTCTTTTTCCATCACCTTTACCTTTTAAAGTCCCAAAATATCCCTCAATTTATTCATGCACCTGAGCCGCTTCTGGCGCACAAAATCGTAAACGTAATTCAAGATCTGCGCGATTTCGGCATCGGGGCGTTGTTCGTAATACGACAGGAGGATCACCTTTTTGCACTCTTCGCCGATTTGCTCCAGCGCGCGCAACATATGGGCGTATTTCGATTCGCGTTCGCGCAGGTCTTCGAGTATTTCTACCGCGTTTTCTTCCGGATTTTGGTCTTTCAGGGTTTGGATAGTTTCTTCGGCTACGGGGATTTCGCGGCTATTGTCGCGCAGTTTTTTTAGCCATAGGTTGCGCACAACAGCGTACAAATACGTACACACTTGCACTTTGATATCAAATCCCGGCGTGCGCAGTTGTTTCACAAAAACGAACAGCGCCTCCTGAAAAATATCTTCGGCGTCCTCGTCGCTGCCGCCATGATTAAAGACAGCAGTAGAAGCGCTCCGATAGCAAGATTGATACACCCGGCGAAAAGCATCCTCTTCGCCTCTCTTTAAGGATTGTAGCAGGTTTGTGTCTGTAGCCATTAACAGTAGTATTGGTTAGTCCGGGAGAAATGACCTAAACAAATCTACTGATTTAAAAGCAATTATCCCTGCTGTTCATTTGTACCCTTGCAGGTGTTTTTGTTATCAATGCCCAAATATGTTTTTTGTCATAAAACACAAGCGGCCTCCGGGTAGTCATCCCGGAGGCCGCTTTTTATATTATGCAGCTATTATTTAGCTACCAAAATCATCAAACGCAATATTGCCCGGAGGCACGCCCAAATCGTCGAGCATCTTCATGACGGCCGAGAGCATGAGCGGCGGCCCGCAGAGGTAGTATTCCACTTCTTCGGGTTCGGGGTGGTTCTTGAGGTAGTTTTCGAGTACTACCTGGTGAATAAAGCCCACGGGGCCCGTCCAGTTGTCTTCGGGAAGCGGCTCCGACAGGGCGATATGATACTTGAAATTGTCGAATTCCTTTTCGATGTTCGTAAAGTCTTCGGTATAGAACAACTCGCGGGCCGAGCGGCCGCCGTACCAGTACGATACTTTGCGGTCGCGCGTTTTGAGGGTGTGGAACAGGTGGAAGATATGGGAACGAAGCGGGGCCATACCGGCGCCACCGCCGATATAGATCATCTCCTTTTTGGTGGGTTTGATAAAGAACTCACCGTAGGGGCCCGAGATCGTCACCTTGTCGCCCGGTTTGCGGGTAAACACGTACGAAGAGCAGATACCGGGATTAACAGCCATCCAGTTGTTCGTCTTGCGATCCCAGGGCGGCGTGGCGATGCGGATGTTGAGCATCACGATGTTGCCCTCGGCGGGGTGGTTGGCCATTGAGTAAGCCCGAAATTCCGGCTCGGGGTTGACCATTTTAAGATTCCAAAGGTTGAACTTATCCCATTCCGGCTTAAACTCGTCGGGGGTTTTACCCATGCGAGGGTGCGAAGTGATGTCGATCCCTTTGAAATCGCAGGTAATAGGAGGCACGTCGATTTGTACATAGCCGCCCGATTCGAATTCGAGGTGCTCGCCTTCGGGCAGTTTTACCACGAATTCTTTGATAAACGTAGCCACGTTGTAGTTAGACACCACTTCGCACTCCCATTTTTTGATACCGAATATTTCTTCCGGCACGCGGATTTGCATATCCTGGCGCACTTTCACCTGGCAGGCCAGGCGTTTGTGTTCGGCCACTTCCTTGCGGGTGAGGTGGTTGAGCTCGGTGGGCAGTACGTCGCCGCCGCCGGCGTCTACATGGCATTCGCACATGGCGCAGGTGCCGCCGCCGCCACAGGCAGAGGGCAGAAAAATATTTTTGTCGGACAGCGCTACCAGCAGCGACGAGCCCGGCTGAACCAGCAGCGGGTTGCCTTCGTCGCCATTAATAACGATTTTGACATCGCCTTGCGGCACTAGTTTCTTTTTTGCATAAATAAGCAAAAAAGCCAGCAGGAGGATCACCGCGCTAAACACCCCGATAGAGAGGAGTATATTACCGACCATTGACATTAATAGCATATCGCAGATCACTTTGTAGTGAAAAAGTAAATATCTTATTTCTTCAACCCCATGTACAACGCGGGGTCAATACCCATCAGACTCATAAAGGCGATACCCATGAGGCCGGTGAGAATAAAAGCCATGCCCAGTCCGCGCAACGCGGGCGGTACATTCGAATAAGCCATCTTTTCGCGGATGGCGGCCATCACAATAATAGCCAGCGCCCAGCCGAAGCCGCTGCCGAAGCCGAACGAAAGCGAATTGGTGAAATTATATTCACGCGAAATCATAAACAGCGAACCGCCCAGAATAGCGCAGTTTACCGTGATAAGCGGCAAAAAGATACCCAACGCATTATATAGGGAGGGCGAAAAACGCTCCACGATCATCTCTACCAATTGCACCATAGCGGCAATAGTGGCGATAAACAGGATAAAACGCAAGAATGTGAGGTCGAGACCGAATATGCCTCGCTCCAGGAGCAGATATTCATTGATAAGCCAGTTGACAGGTATGGTAATGACCTGAACAAAAATGACGGCAGCGCCCAAACCCACGGCTGTTTTCACTGATTTGGAAACGGCCAGGAAAGAACACATGCCCAGAAAATAAGAAAGCACCATGTTCTCGATGAAGGCCGATTTTATGAAGATGTTAATAGCTTCCATGATTATTGCTTTTGAGCGAGATTAGGAAATGTCCACCAGCTTCTTATTATAACTGCGCTGGATCCAGATGATGATGCCTATGAGCAAGAGCGCCGAGGTGGGCAATACCATCAGGTTGTTGTTGGCATACCAGCCAAACCAACTGCCCTCGGCAGTGGTATTGATCATATAAGCGCTGGTATTGCCAATGATTTTCCACTCTATCGGGCTACCTGCAAACAAAGACCCCTTTCCCGTAATCTCGCGAACTACCGACACCAGGATCAATACGGCGCCATACCCCAATCCGTTGCCGATACCATCGAGGAACGAACGCCAGGGCTTGTTGGCCATGGCAAATGCCTCGAGGCGGCCCATTACGATACAGTTGGTGATGATAAGGCCGATGAAAACGGACAGCTGTTTCCAAATCGCATAGTTGAATGCCTTGAGGAAAAGCTCTACGATGGTTACCAAGAGGGCGATGATCACCAATTGAGCAATCATACGTACTTCCTTTGGAATATAACTACGCACAGCGGAGGTAGCCAGGTTGGAAAAAGCGGTGACAAAGGTTACTGCGATTGCCATTACCACCGAGGGATATACCTGCGTGGTCACTGCCAATGCCGAACATACCCCAAGGATTTGCACAGTAATCGGGTTATTGTCATTGAACGGGTCGGTGAGCAGTTTGCGCTCTTTTTTGCCGAACCACTCCTCTTTCTCTTTTGGAGCGCTTATTACTGTATTTTCAGCCATAGCCTACGCTTTTTTTCGTTTTTAAAATTTACCACCTAAATGGCTATACGAGGCAAATATTGGTGTTCAATTAGCTCTTTTTCAGCTTGTCGAGGTACGGCTTGTAATAGGTAATACCTCTGCTGATCATTTCTGATACGCCGTTACTCGTGATGGTAGACCCCGTGATGGCGTCCACCTCGTGTTGAGGGTCGCGCGCGCCGCCTTTGCGAACAACGATAGAAACAAACTCGCCCTTGTCGTTGTACATTTTTTTGTTAATAAAAGCGGCGGGAAAACCCGGATTATCCTTGATCTCAGCGCCGAGGCCGGGAGTTTCTCCTTTATGGTCGAAGCTGGCGCCGGCCACTGTGTTCAAATCAGACTCTAGCGCGATATTGCCCCATATCTCATCCCACAATCCATTGCCACGAATAGAAAGGATGTAATATTTTTTGCTGTCGTCGGGGCTGTTATAAATGAAAACGGGCAGCAGGCGATTTGATTCAGGTTTCTTTTTCTCTTGCGCGAGGCTAATATTCTCGGCCTTTTCACCATCCACCACTTCGCCCTGCATATTGACAACCAATTGTTCAACTTGCTTTTCAAAAATATCGAGTACCTGCTGGTCGCTCAGCTCGTCAAATTTATCGCCTCCCAACTGGGAACGCACCGCCGACAAAATAGCCCGCTTGTTGAAAACGGCTTCGCTGCGCAAGGCATACGGCTCGGTAACATAAAACATCCCGGCCAGTACCAACGCCGTGATAACGGTCATGATCAGCGTAAATCGAAGAATATAGCCTGAAGATCCCACGCTTGTCAGTTTTAGTTTATTAAAAACAATTAAGCGCTGCTATTGCGCAGCCGCTTTGGCCCTGCGCGCCCTGCGCTTCATATTGCCTTCCAATATATAATGGTCGATCAATGGCGCAAATACGTTGAGCAGCAAAATTGCCAGCATCCATCCCTCGGGATAGGCCGGGTTCATCACGCGGATGACTAAGCCTATTACGCCGATGAAGAAGCCGTATATCCATTTGCCCCTATTGGTAGATGATGCGGTAACCGGGTCGGTAGCCATAAAAACAATGGCGAATAGGAAGCTACCCATGTAGAAGTGGTAATACCAGGGCACTTCCATAAACGGCGTCATACCCCAGGCATTGAACAACAGCCCCGTGAACGCTACCCCAAAAACACCTGCCACCATGATGCGCCAACTGGCAATACCCGTGCCTATCAGAAACAAAGCACCCAAAATGATCAATGGTTTGCTTGTCTCGCCTATGGAACCAGGTATGAAACCCCACCACATGTCGCTTACGCTATACGTGGCCACAATTTTCTCCCAGCCGCCCTGGTAGCCTAAAGCCAAAGGCGTAGCGCCTGTGTAGGCATCGATAACAGCGGCGCCGCCGGCGCCAAAGGTATCCCAACCCCAGGCATTAAAAATGCCGTCGAAAAATTGATATACCCCGCCGTATGCCGCGGTTTGATACACGCCGTTGACTTTTTCAAGACCGGAAACCCATACCTCGTCCCCCGCGATATATGTGGGGTATGCGAAAAATACAAATACCCGCGCCAATAAAGCAATGTTGACGATGTTCATGCCCGTGCCGCCGAATGCTTCTTTGCCGATGATGACGGCGAAAGCAACGGCAAAAGCCAGTATCCACATGGGGATATCAGGCGGCATGAGCAAGGGAATCAGGGCGCCGGTGACCAGGAAACCCTCTTCTACACCGTGCCCTTTGCGCGAAGCATAGTAAAATTCAATACCCAGACCCACCACGTGAGTAACGATGAAGATGGGCAAAATTTTGATCAACCCATACACCAATTTGAGGTGCAATCCGTCGAGCAACCCGGGATATTGGCCGATAGCATGAAAATGCTGGTAACCGATATTGTAGGCGCCGAAAAGGTAGCATAGCTGCAAGGCAAGTACCACGTATACCATGGTGCGCTTAAGGTCTATACCGTCGCGAATGTGCACCCCGTCCGTAGTGACGGTTTTGGGCGTGAACGCAAACGTGAAGAACGCGTCGTAGGCCGTATGCAACAGCGGCGACTTCTTCTTGTCGGGTTCGATTCTTTCAAAAAAATGAAGTAACGCTTTTTTCATAACAATTATATAGCGGTTACTGGATGTGTGTATTTAAATTAGCTCTGCTCGCGCATCATGTCGAGCCCCTGCCGCAAAATATGCTGCAGCGGCTGCTTGGACGTACACGCAAATTCGCAGAGCGCTATGTCTTCTTCGCTTAACTCGAGGATACCCAGGCCTTCCATTTTCTCGAAATTGCCGGCCAGGATGGCTTTCATCAAATGTTGAGGGTACAAATCCATGGGCAATACCTGCTCGTATTGACCGGTGACTACAAATGCCCGCTTTTCGCCGTGGGTGTTGCTGTCGGCACGGAATTTGGCGCCCGGCATCAGGAAGTTGGGGTATGTTCTCGACAACGTAGGGCGAAGCGATCCGGGGATCAACCAACCGAATAATTCGAAATAATCGCCTTCTTCGATCACGGTGACCTGGTCGTCCCAATAGTTCAGGAATCCCGATTCTGCTTTGTGCTCGCCGGTAAGTACATCGCCGGAGATGATGCGCACGTGTTTTCCTTTGAGGTTGCCTTTCAACAAATCGCTGAGACTGGCGCCCAAATAGGTTTTTACGTATTGCGGCGTTTCGAGTTCGGCCCCGGCAAGCGCCACTACGCGGGTAGTATCAAAGCGGCCTTCGGTGAAAAGCGTGCCGAGCGTAATTACTTCCTGTACGCCCATCACCCATACTTTGTCGCCGGTGTTGATAGGTTTGATATGGTGAATTTGAATACCCACGTTGCCGGCGGGGTGTTTGCCGCGGAACCAGTATTTTTCTACGCCGGCAGCCTGGGTAAATACGGCCGAAGGCGCATTGTCACCCCGGGCGTCTAACCCCAGGTAAACTTTGCCGGCGGTCAGCTTGCCCAATACGTCGAGGCCTTTCTGAAAGGCTTCGCCACGACCTTCTACCACAAAGTTGAGGTCGGGGGCCAAGGGCGCTGTGTCGAAAGTACTGATAAAAATATCGCGGGGCTCATCGCCAGGCGCCGGCGTAACGTCGAAGGGGCGCTGGCGAATCATGGGCCATACGCCGCTGTCGAGCAAAAAGGCTACCAGTTCTTCGCGCGTACATTTGCCCAGATCGGGGGCTTTGAACTCGCGGTATTTCATGTCCATGTCGGCCAATATAACCACCTCTTTGATCGCGCGTTTTTCGCCGCGGTTGATGGCCACTATTTCGCCACTCACCGGAGCCGCATATTTTATGTCGGGTTGGCTCTTGTCGTGAAACAAAGGATCGCCGGCTTTTACTATGCTACCTACTTCTACTTCCATTTTGGGAATGGGAAAGATGCCGCGAAAATTGGCAGGCGTCAACGCGTATGTGGTTGACTTGACCTTTGAATTGATTTGAGTAGGGGCTTCGCCTTCGAGTTTAATGTCAAACCCTCTGCGCAAGGAAAACAAGGGTTGACCACTGAGGTAGGCAGGCCGCTTGGAATCAATTAGTTCGCGCATTTGCGGGAAAAGGGAAAAATTAGCGCCCGATTTGTCGGCGCCCAGTCGCTTGGCCTCTATCGCCATCAGGTTTTCTGATACCTGTACGATGATATAGATAACTATCAATAGCGCTATAGCAGCCAGGCCGTATACGAACCAATTGGAATCGCTTTTTTCAGGCGCTGGAGTTTGTGCATGGCCAATTTGCGCAAGCAACAAAAATGCCGGTAAAACCAGCTTTATGATCCCGCTTTTCATCATTTATCAGTCAGTTGTGTGAGCCGGATTAAAAAAACTTGGCAAATATAGAAACGTTTCGAATTAATAAGCATTTAGCGCTTTTTGTTGTTCATACATCGGTTCTATTTAGATTCATTCTAAATTGTTGTCGGTTGTCAGTTGTCGGTTGTCGGTTCATTTCTCTCAATAAGAACTGACAACCGATAACTGACAACCGATAACTAACTCCCATCTCCCCACTCCGCCGGCTCATCGACCTCCCGCACAGCCCCGAATTCTAACTCCAGCGCTTCGCGCACCAGGTCTTTGCGGCGCTCACTGCGCTCAAAATCCGATTTTACATTTCGTTTTGCCGACTTGACGTCGTATTCGTCAATGGTACCTTTGACCGTATAGTATAAATTAAAGAAACCTTTTTTCCTTGCAGGCTGTGGGCTGAGTTTGGGGTCATGTGACTTGAGTTTATTGGCCACTACCTGGCCTGCATTTACCTTGACACTATAAGAGATATCGTTGTCGAAACTGTGCTCGCCGCTGATGGTGAGGTTGAGGGCGTTGCTTTGAATAAACATGGTGGGAATATAGATCTTCCGGTTACTGACTTCCAGATAGTTATTCATATTCACAAACCGGATATGCATGAGGTCTTTTAACTTGACAAATGAAGAAAAGCTGCGCAGCATCTCCAGTTCGATCAACTCGCCATTTTCAATGCCAACCCCCGCCAAAACGCGGAGGCGGTCCATGAGAAAATGCCCCTCCTTATCCCAGTATGCAAAAATGGCAATTTTGGCGTCGAGCGCTCCTTTGAGTTGTTTATCGGTGAGTACCCCCTGCCCGAAATTTTCGGCCTGCCTGAAAAATTCGGTGACATCCACTTTTTGGCACACCAGCCGAGCCTTCAGCCGGGGTTCCTCCTCAAAAAACAACTGCCCTTCCAGGCTAAAATTGCCGCCCATAGCTCTTGTTTTACCGGTTATCTGCAACTCGTTGTTGAGGAAGGTAAAGGCGCCGTTAAAGCCGCTGCCTTCTATTTTGCCGTAATTAAATGTGGCTATGTCCGCCTTGAAAGCGCCCTTCAGGAATTGAGTAATACTCTCTCTGCGCTGTATTTGCTCTTCTTTTAGCGAATCGATGCTAACTATGGCGGTGTCTATGTTTTCGGGGGAAACCGCCGTGATTTGGATCAAGCGGTCGATATCGAGATTTTGCGAAAGCAAACTGGCATCAAACTGCAACTCTACACGTTGGGTATTCATAGAATCGGCAAAAAGCACCGGGATAAAATTGGAAGCGGTTCCATTGAACAATAGGTCGCTGCCGGCGCCTTCCAATTTAAAATTGCTCACGCTGAGCACGCTATCCTGCAATTGGACGGTTCCTTCATCCACCACCATTTTTTCGTTATTGATAGTGAGCGAGGCGTCGTCAAAAACCAGGGCGCCGCCGGCGCGCACGCGACTCATGCGGTATTCGCTCTGCATATCTTCCAGTCGTCCGTCGAGGGTAAGCGATTTTATTTCGATTTCTCCGCTTCCATCGCTGATCAGGGGGCTGGCCAGCAGACCGTAGACCAGGTGCAGGGGCAGGGCGCCGTTCATAGCAAAATGGACATCCGGGTTGTCGAGGTTGTCGAGGCGCAGGGCCATTTCCAGCAGTTCTCGTTCGTAGAAGCCCTTAAAATCGCGGATTTCGAAATAAGAGTGCCCGGCGGCGCTGTATTCGCCGTTGTCGTAGATCATTACAAATGAGAGGTCTTTCAACTCGCCGTCCATTTTGGGGCTGCTCAGGCGGCCGTCTTCCAGGATGACTTCCGTGCGTACCTGCGGTATTTTGCCCGCCCCCGACTCGCCCTTGACTAGCGTTTTTACCTGAAAATCGCCGCTACTCTGCAGGTCGGCAATTTTTGCGGCATAGGCGCTGGGCAGCAACTGCGTCAGCGAGGCAAGATTGCCTTGCTCGTTGTTTATATATAGGTCGTAATAACTCGCTTTGCCGCGACTTTCTACAAAACCGTACGCTTTAAACGTATTTTCTTCGAGCGAAAGCGATACTTCTTCCAGCTGGTAGCGCCCTTTTTCCATATCGACGGCGATTTTGGCCGTGTAAGCCAGCGGCTTGCCGGCGAGATAGCGCACGCTGTCTATATCCATAAAATGCGATAAGAGGGAGGCATGGCTGGCCAGGGTGAAACGTTGGGCGTTAAACTGCCCGGCAAAAACGGCATTTTCTACCAGCATCCGGATATTTTCGTTCGAGGGCTCGTCTATATAGGCCAGTTCGATGTTGTCGAGCAACGCTTCTTCTAATGCAATGGTAGGGCCGTCGCCTTTGGAAGGTGTTTCACTTTCGGAGGGCTTAAATACGTCGTAATTGCCCTTTCCCCGCCGGTCGTGCTGCACCCACAGGGCGCCGTCGGATACTTTTAAAGAAGAAACTTCTATTTGCGAGCCCAGCAGGCTGTATAAGCCAAAGCGGAACGACACGTTGCCCGCTTCGAGCAGGTTTCTGCCCCGCGTATCTTTGAGTTTTACCTGCCGCAGGTTGATGGCCGCATACGGAAAACTCGACAGGATGGTCATGTCTACCTTGCCTACGGTGAGTTCCGTTTTCAATTGCTTTTTTACCTGTCCCACGATCTGCCTGCCCAGGTTATCGCTAAAAAAAGCGGTGATGACCAGCGCCAAAATCATGACGACGGCGATAAAAACCAGCAGTATAACAAATAGGCGTTTGAAGAAGGTGCGCATGGTGGGTTCTCGGTTGTGGGTTGTGAGTTGTGGGTTGTCGGTTCACCAGTTATCGGTTGTCAGTTGTCGGTTATCTGTTCAGTTATAAATTTTAATACCTCAATTTTAGTGCTTATTTAGATAAAAACAAAAAGCTAATCGCACAGTCCAATAGTCCAACAGTCCAATAGTCCAAAAAAAAGGGCGACACCGTTGCCGATGCCGCCCTTCGGGTTACCGGTCTGACCGCTGCATACGGTCTGACCGGTAGGAGAAGAAGATTATCTTACGATAACCAATTTCTTGTGAATCGTTTCGCCGTTAACGTTGATAGCGGCAAAATAAGTGCCGATAGCAAGGTTGTTCAGTTGCAGTTCTACATTGTTTTCACCGCTGTAGAGTTCTACTTCCTGGTTGTGTACAGCGCGGCCCAGGTTGTCAAACAACACGATACGTGCGTTTGATTCGTTGGGTGAGTAGATCTTCACGTTGGTGTTGTCAAACTGTGCAGGGTTGGGGAAGAATTCGCCTACAGCCAGTTTGCCTACATTGGCAACTTCAACCGGGTTGTTGTTAACGCCTTCCACCAGCGGAGTCGTGCAGCTAACAGTAAGCGTGAAAGCGCCGGTAGCGCCGCCGAAGCCGTGAACGCGAATGAGGTATTGAACACCTGCCGTAGAAGCCCAGGATACCTGAGACTGCAAGCCGCAGAAGTCGTCATTGCAAGCTACGCTGGTCAAAGCGCCGCAAGTGCCGGTGTAGATGTCAAGCTTAGAGTCGTAAGAAGTACCCGTACACATAGAAGCCGTGATCGTACCTCCGTTGCCCGTTACCACATACCAGCGGTCAGCAGCTACGCTAGTGCCCGTGCAAGAAGTAGTGGGGCCGTCAGTAGTAGCGCCTACCGTAGTACCGGAAGCCGAGCCACCGCAAGCGATCGTCGTTGCGTTGGCGCAAGCGTCGTTGTCACCGGGAGGAGGAGGACCAGCCGGGCAGTTGATTTGCCAGGTGTGCGTGCGAGCCGTCGTACCTTCAGCATCCAACAGGATGTAGTAAGTACCTGCAGTCAGCGAGAATACGTCAGAACCCGTGCTGAAGTTGTCATCGATGCAAATCCAGCCCGTAGAGCCGCAACCTGCGCTAACCGGCTTGTAGTAGTAGTCGATGTAACCGGTCGGGTTAGCAGCAGTGATCTGCAGGGTGTAGTTACCCGTTGTAGGAGCAGTGAACTGGTAGATGCGCTCGTTACCAGGCGTAGAGAAACCGCAGCTCGTTAAGTTCCAGATACCGGCGCCCGTCAGTGCAGTCGTGGTAGACGTGCCGCAAGATACCGTAGCAACGTTGGTGCATGGGTTAGCGCCACAAGCAGTGCCCGTGCAAGCTACCGACATTGAGAAAGCGCCGCGCGAGCTGAGTTTGCCCGTTACCCAGATGTAGTAATCAGTGCCGCAGTTCGTGCTGAACGTAAGCGTCGAGTTGCGGTTGTTCGAAGAACAGCTGTAGTCGTCGTTGTTGCCGGCAACGCAAACCAAACCCGTGCAAGATCCGCTGAAAACGCCGATCTGCGTGTCGAAATTGGTCGTAGCGCTACAAGTGCTCAGCGTTACCGACTGGCCCGTGCCTGCGAATTTGTACCATACGCCATAACGCGGGAAGGTAAGGCCGCAAGCCGGAGGTGCGTCAATAGTAGAGGTGTTGGTGTTGCCCGTTACGGTCGTACCACAGGTAACCGTGATAGCGCCCGTACACAGGTCGTTAGCGGGCTGCGCCAAAGCGGCGCCGGCCAACATTACGCCGAATACCACTGCTGTCAGTTGTAGAATGAATTTGTTAAGTGCTTTCATACGTCTAATCAATTAGTTTTAATATGAAAAAAAGAAGTGACAAAAAATTCGATTTAACAAAAAACCTGACCTGAAACAAAGGGGGGATCTTGTTTAAACAGGTAAATACAGCCAGCATTGACCATCGTGCAA
This sequence comes from Saprospiraceae bacterium, assembly GCA_013360405.1. GTDB lineage: Bacteria > Bacteroidota > Bacteroidia > Chitinophagales > Saprospiraceae > JABWBR01. The sequence goes on along the minus strand of JABWBR010000044.1, from coordinate 67,994 downwards.
GCCACAGTTTGGATGGTCAATCGGATTAAGCAGGTTTTTACAGCACTAAAAATGGTATGTAACTAAAAGCTCAGAGTGACATCCGCAGGGGGGGAATACGCAGATTGGATGTAACATACATATTGTCCTATACGGACAAAACATCGTAATGTTTCACAAATTTAAACTTTCTGCGGAATAATTTACACATATACCATTTTTTTTTCATAGTATATGAGTTTCAGTGTTAGAAATCCGCCCCTACAAAGCTGTGAGATATGATGTTATTAGCGCACCTGAGTATGATGATATCTGTTCAGGTTTCTATTATGTAAAAATAAAGGAATTTTTCTATTGAACTATTTATCACATATAATATTTTTGAAATTTTTACAAGAAACCGTTCACATACTGCGTTTTTCAATCATGAATACAATATTATTGCTTTTAATCGCCACGAGCATGAGTTGTTCGCCAGACTACGTCTTTCCCTATGCCATGCAACAGCCTGCACAAACGTTTACGCTGCCTGCTTCGTTGCATGAGATATCGGGGCTGACCATATCTGCTGACGGCAAACACCTGATCGCCGTGCAGGACGAGGCCGCCAAGCTGATGGTGATCAACAAAGCCGACGGGGAACTCCTGTCAGAAGTCCCATTTGGCGAAGATGGGGATTTTGAAGGTGTAGAGGTGGCCGGCGATGATATCTACGCGATAAAAAGCTCGGGATCGATATACCGCATCTGCCATTTTGGTAAAAAAAACCAGCGCGCCGATAAAATCAAAACCTCACTCGACAAGACCAACAATGTAGAGGGGATCGCCTTCGATGCGGCTAACAATCGTTTACTACTGGCTTGTAAAGGTAATGCCGGTACCGGTGAAACCTATTTGTTCAAACGGGCGATTTACGCTTTCGACTTATCTTCCCAAAGCCTGAATCCCAATCCGGTATACCTTATTAGTATAGAAGACATCCGCCGTTACCTGGAACAGCATCCCGGCTTGCCTGGTCATAAGAAATTGAGCGATACGTTTGCCCCGGGCATTACAGATTTCAGCTTTTGTCCTTCGGGTATTGCCATTCACCCCGGCACCGGCGATTTATACATCCTGTCGTCGGTGGGTAAAATGCTGCTGGTATTGAGCGCCGACGGCCAGATCAGGCATATCGAGAAGTTAGACAAAGACATCCATGCCCAGCCCGAAGGAATTTGTTTTGACAAGGATGGCACCCTGTATGTGGCTAATGAAGGCCGGGTGAAGGGGCCGGTGATCTACCGCTTTTATCCGAAATCTTAACTGTTTAGTAGGGTTTAGCGCACGAGGAACGAGGCTGGTGTCATCTCAAAATCCGGGCTTCGGAACTCAAAAAAATGAAATTACACCTCCTCCTGCGTCGGAGATGTCACCTCATTTTTTTCCTTAAGTCAACGACATTGGGGTTTAGCGATTGGGTTTAGCGATTGGGTTTAGCTAAACTGCGTATGCACTAAACCCTACTTAAAATAGGTTGTTATTTCCGGCCAAAATCGGCGGGGATTTCGCCCCAGCTTTCCGTTTCCCACTTGAGTAGCGGGTTGTCGTAGGTATTGGCGGCCAGCCAGTTTTCGGCGCGTTTGATCACCTCGTGCAACTCGGCGGTCTGTGCGTTAAGTTCCAGTTTGGTCTTCGCTTTTTTCTGCTTGACCCACTTCATGGCATTGACGGAATCGCTGTATATCGGCATCTGGCGTTTGCCTTCCTTCTGCAGGAGGGCCAGCGCGTGTACGATAGCCAGGAATTCACCTATATTATTAGTGCCCATATTAAATTTCTTGTGAAAGAGCCGGCGGCCGGTGCTTGTGTCCACACCCTGGTATTCCATAACACCGGGATTGCCGCTGCAGGCGGCGTCTACGCTGATGCTCTCCCATACGATACTCGAGCGACTTGCCGGCTTGGGTGCCGGTTTTGAGCCGGCTGTTTTGGCATAAGTCCAATAATTACCTTTAAATGCCTCCTCTGCTGCTTGCCGGCTATCGAAAGATTTGTATTGCGCATTGGGAAAAGCCTTGATCTGCAGCTGGCAGTCGGTCCAGGAATCGTAAATGCCCGGCGTATGGCCCTGCCATACTACGTAGTATTTTTTTGATTGTTTTGCCATGCGCCCAAAGTTATAAAAAAACAGTACGGGGCACACACCAAAAGTATTCCGCGATTAATCTGTACCTTTGAGGAAATCACACAAGATATATATGGAGTTGATCGATACGCATGCGCACCTGTACCTGCCGGAATTTGACGAAGACCGGCACGACATGATAGCGCGCGCAATGGCTGCGGGTGTCAACCGGTTTTATTTGCCGAATGTAGACAGTCGAACGGTCGATGCGATGTTGCAACTGGAGGCTGCTTACCCATCGCACTGTTTTGCCATGATGGGCTTGCATCCCTGCTCGGTAAAAGACAATTGGGAAGAAGAGCTGAGCATCGTCAAAGCATGGCTGGAGCGGCGCCGTTTCGTAGCCATCGGTGAAATTGGCATCGACTTGTATTGGGATACCACGCACGTAGGCGCCCAGCAGCAGGCTTTTTTGCGGCAGGTTGAATGGTCGTTGGCATACGACTTGCCTATTATCATTCATTCGCGCGAATCAACAGATATGCTCATTGATATATTGCGCGAACTGCGGGAACCTCGACTGAAGGGTATATTTCATTGTTTTGGCGGCACGGTAGCCCAGGCAGAGGCCATCATCGAGTTGGGATTTTTGCTGGGCATCGGCGGCGTACTCACCTTCAAAAAATCGGGCTTAGACGCCGTACTGGCACAAATTGACTTACAACATTTGGTTTTGGAAACCGATTCGCCCTATCTGGCGCCGACTCCGCACAGAGGAAAACGCAACGAAAGCGCTTATTTGAGGTTGGTTGCCGATAAATTAGCGGAGGTCAAACAACTTTCGGTAGAAGAAATAGCAAGTATTACTACCGATAACGCAAACAGGTTGTTTAGCGCGCAGGAAAAGGCTATTGAGCTGTCCAGACAAGCTATTTGAGGTATTCAAAACCCATTGGGGAGGCGTGTAACTTCAAAATATTTTGAATTCTGGCATCTTTTTGCAATTTTTGTGGTCGCCACCGTTGTTAAAAAGTTCTTAATACTTATTTTTGTCGTCGCCGGTTGCATCGGCGGCCGGTAGCTCCCAAAGGAGAGATGCTCGAGTGGTTTATGAGGCACGCCTGGAAAGCGTGTATACCCCCAAAGGGTATCGCGGGTTCGAATCCCGCTCTCTCCGCAAGGAACTAGTTATTCGCTATTGTACACTAAAACAATCGTAAAACCTTACAGACATGCGGAAATTTTTGACTCTATTGCTTGTATTGATGCTAGCTGTATTTTCAAGCAATGTAGCTGTATATGCGCAGGATTCTACAGCCACAACAACCGAACAAGAAGCTGCACCGCAGGAAGAACAGCAAGAAACTGCTGCGCCTGCCGATGTGGATGCGCCCGTCGAAGGCCCTTCCGGCTACCAGTTGGTGAAGAAGTACTTCATCGACGGCGACCCGATATGGATGAGCCCGGTATTGCTTTGTATGATCCTGGGGCTTGCCTTCTGTATTGAGCGTATCATCACGCTGAATATCGGTACGGTAAATACCGATAGGCTGCTGGCACGTATCGATGATGAACTGAAGACGGGTAACGTCGAAGGCGCCCTCGAAGTATGCAAGTCGACGCAAGGGCCTACCGCCAGTGTATTGTACGAAGGCATTCGCAATGCCAAAGACGGACCCGAAGCCGTAGAAAAAGCCATTGTTTCTTACGGCAGCGTACAAATGGGCTTGCTGGAAAAAGGCCTCGTTTGGATTTCGCTGTTCATCGCACTTGCACCCATGCTTGGCTTCTTGGGAACGGTTATCGGTATGATCCAGGCCTTCGACCGCATTGAGCAAGTGGGCGATATCTCTCCCACCATTGTGGCAGGCGGTATCAAGGTGGCTCTTTTGACCACGGTATTCGGTCTTATCGTAGCTATCATCCTGCAGTTGTTCTACAACTACATCGTGAGCAAGATCGATAGCATCGTCAACAAGATGGAAGACGCTTCTATCTCAGTAGTCGATATCCTGGCTCAAAACAATATTTTTAAAAAATAAGATAACGATCCACCATGTATAAATATCTGTCAAAAAACGGGCAGTTGATAGCCTTTGGCACCGGTGCGTTCTTGGTTGTCCTGTTTGCAATCTCCTGGCTGTCCGGTTATTCTGCATTGCAGGCTATGCCGGAGGAAGAACAGATGAATACCGGTATATTTGACATAGGTCTTATCGGTTCATTCTTCTTATTCCTGGTTGCGGTGATAGCATCCGCGGGTTTCGGCATTATGCAAATAGCTTCTAATTTCAAAACTTCTATCAGAGGTTTGTTGGGAGTTCTTGCGTTGGTCGTTCTTTTTATTGTAGCTTATGCTACTTCAAAACCGGACTCTCACGCAATTGTGGCTGCCGCCGCCGATAAAATGAACGTCTCAGACTCTACGCAAAAAATGATCGGCGCCGGCTTGACAACTATGGTTGTCGTAGCTCTCACTACTTTAGTAGCGTTTGTCTACGGCGAAATCAGAAACTTCTTTAAATAACAGAGCGATGGCAAAAGCATCCAAGGCTCGCGACCTGATGAAGAACGAAATCAATGCCAGCTCTATGGCCGACATTGCATTTCTTCTACTGATCTTCTTCCTCGTAACCACTACGGTTGCCGAGGACAAGGGGATTACAGTGAAACTTCCACCCTGGTCGGAGGAAGAAGCAGAAGAGTTGAAGCTCAAGTCGCGCAACGTCTACTCCGTGTTGGTAAACGCCCAGAACCAATTGCTGGTGCGCAACCAACCTATGGATATCAACGACTTACGCGATAACGCCAAGGAGTTCATCATGAACCCTAGCGGGCGTCCCGATTTGGCTGAAAAGCCAACCCGAGCTATCATCTCGCTGAAAAACGACCGGGGAACGAACTACAGAACGTACCTGGAAGTTTACAACGAACTGAAGGGAGCGTACAACGAACTCTGGAATGAGTTGTGCCAAAGAAAGTACGGTAAAGACTACAGCGACGAATTGCCTTTCGCAGTCCGCAAGTCTATCCAGGATGAAATTCCGCTGGTACTTTCTGAAGCTGAACCTACCAGCTTCGGCGAAGAAAAATAACCATCATACCGAAAACTCAACGCATTATGTCCAAGTTTTCAAAGAAAAGATCGGGTACGTCGCCTTCTATTTCCACGGCATCATTGCCTGATATTATCTTCATCCTGCTGTTTTTCTTTATGGTGGTAACGGTTATGCGTACTGCCGAACTTAAGGTAAGGGTATTTACGCCCTACGTGACTGAATTAACCAAGCTGGAGGAAAAATCGCTGGTGAATTACCTATACATAGGCCGCCCGATCCAGAAGTTTCAGGCGCTTTACGGTACCAAACCCCGCCTGCAATTGGGCGACAAATTTGCAGAGCTCAACGAGATTCCCTTGTTTCTCGAAAAGCACCGCGTAAAAGTACCCGAATCAAAACGCCCCCGTATTACGTCTTCTTTGCGCGTAGACGGCGATGTGACGATGGGTATTGTGCAAGACACTAAAACGCAACTCCGGAAATCCGGCCAGCTTAAGGTGAATTACTCCGCCAAAAAGAAGGTCGATTCCGAAAGGTTTTAATACTGCTACAAAGACCTTAAATCGGGTGTCTGTTTGCCAGGTTTTGGGGCCGGCTTATCAGACACCCGATTTTTTTTATCGCAGCCGGTCCATCGACTTCACCAATTGCTCATCTTTGCGGATAAACTTGCGCGCTATCATGTGCATGGCCAGCGCAATCAAGGGCAGGGCAATACCCACGCCCAGTGTGGCTTCTGACTGATGGCCGTCCTGCGAATACATAGCCCCTGCCAAAATACCACCTCCCGCATTGACCAAAGCGGCCAGTAAAGAAAGTACAAGTTGTACCTGCCGCTTTTTGAACAAAAAGATCGCCGCTACAGCTAATGCTCCGCCCACTGCAAAAATGACCAAAAGGGCGATGTGATCGTTTACGTCAAATATCTGGTCGCCAAATATAGCCGATCCGGCAATGGCCTGCCCTGTGGTGGCAAACGGCAAGGCCAGGGTAGTGAATGAGGCCGCTGCGCCTAGCAATAAAAATAAGGTTTGAATGCGTTGTATCATGGAAATTTATTTTTGAAAACCCAAAATTACTACTCTGGATACAAAAAGAGGCAAAATTTAAAGTCCGTATATTCGCCTTGAAAAACAACCTGCCGAAAGGTTAATGCAGGGTTAAGGCTTGCTTTTATAACCAACATTCCCATCGGCGTCGCGTTGTAAATACGCGAACAATGTAATTTTATATGCACAAGCGCTTATTGTTTTCTACTTTTTGTTTCGGTACGATTCTCCTCTTACTGTGCTTGCCTTTGCTTGCCGGCGCACAAACCACAACTCCCCGCGATACCACCAAAAAGCAACCGGTAAATGTAGATCATGCCGACCTTTTTCAATATATCCAGCAAAATAAAAAGATCATCCAGAAGCTCAACGGCAATGTAGCCCTTAGCCAAGATAGCGTGTATATGAGTTGTGATTCAGCAACTATAGAAGATAATATTCGCGTAGTGGCACAAGGGGAAGTGCTTATCCAGCACGGCGATTCGGTGAGTGTTTTTTCCGATTCGCTGCGTTATGACGGCAGTTCGCGTATAGCCGAATTATTCGGGGAGGTGATCCTCGTCAACGGCCGGCAAAAATTGTTTACCGACCACCTGATTTACGACCTGAATACCCGCACAGCTACTTACAATACCAAAGCTGTATTGACTTTGGGCGAAACGCAACTTACCAGCAATAGGGGGTATTATTATGTCAATACCAAAGAGGTATATTTTAAAGACAGCGTAGTAGTAGTCGACCCCCGGTTTAGTTTGCGGTCAGACACCCTGAAATTTAATACCGAAAATAAAACCGTGTATTTTCTGGGGCCGACATTGGTGACCAGCGATAGCAGCCGCATTTATTGTGAAGGCGGTTTTTACGATACCGAAAATAACCTGGCTCTTTTTACCGACAACGCCCAATACGTGAAGGGAGAACAAAAGGCCAGGGCCGATAGTATACGCTACGAAGGCCGGCAAAGTATATACACCCTCGAAGGCAATGCCCGCTTTGTGGAAGCTGACAGGCGAACCGCCCAGGCCGATATTATCCGCTACGACGCCAATAAAGATACCTACTTGCTAAAAGGCGCCGCCTTTTTCCAGGATTCCCTGCGCACGATATCGGCAGAAGAAATTAACTACGACGTAAAGAAAAAGCGGTATGCCACCAAAGGGCGTTCGCGTGTAAGCGACCCGCCTCAACTACTCGATGCCGATGAGCTGGACTACAGTAGCGACAACGGACTGGGCATCGCCAAAGGCAACGTAATATGGCAAGATACTTCTGCGCAACTAACCGTGGCGTGCGAACTGGCCGAATACAACCGCGAAACCGGCTATCTGAAAGCTGTCGGAGGTCGCAATAATCGCCCCTTGCTCATCACGCTGATCGATGGAGATTCGCTTTTTATGACTGCCGATACCCTGGTTTCGAGCAAAACCGATACACTGGCATCCGACAGTACACGCCTCTTACAAGCCTACCGGGATGTGCGCATTTTTAAAAGCAACCTGCAGGCTTTGTGCGATTCGCTGGCTTATAGTACGGTAGATTCCATTTTCAGGTTATTTCACAACCCTATTGTGTGGTCGGATACCACCCAATTTACTGCCGACACCATTCACATGCAGTTGGCCGACAAACAGTTGGATGCAATCTATCTGCTCAACAACTCCTTTATCATCAATTCGCCCGACGAATTATTTTACAACCAAATAAAAGGCAAGGATATCACCGCCCGGTTTGATAGCAGCGAATTGCGCACGATGCTGGTAGTTGGAAATGCCGAGTCGGTATACTACGCCCGGGATGAACAAGGCGCCTATATAGGCGTAAATAAGACGGCATGCAGCGAGATGATCTTGTATTTCGGCAATAACCAGGTCAATCAGATCAAGTTTTATACCCAACCTCAGGGAAGTTTTAAGCCCATGCGCGAAGCCGACCACGAAGCGCTGAAGATCAAAGGTTTTCGTTGGGTCACCACCGGGCGCCCGCTCAACCTCGACATGCTATTCGAGCCCAAAACTCCGCTTCAAGGGCAGCAGTAGCGATCAATTAGCCACAAACTGAATCCAGTCTACCCACCACATATCTTTCGCTTTCCGGGTTTGGTTAGAAAGGATCTCGAAGTCCTGCTCTCCTTCAAAACAGATATAGAGCTGGTGGAATCCCGAAACGGCGGGTAACGCCACCTGGCGCTCCTGCCAATCTACAGTGCCTTCATCCGTAAGGGACAACGTTGCGACAGGTTTGGCCTGGGGATCATCGAGCCTGATCTGTATTTCGCCCGGCTTAGCATATTGGAGGCGAAGTCTAAGTTGCCGTATGCCTTTTAAATCAATACGATCAAACCGGATATAGGCTCCCGCTTTAGCATTAACCTGTGTAAAAGCGCCTGGCTGGTCGCCTTTGGGGATATATGCCTTGGACAGCTCATTGGCGTGTTCTGCTTCCTGCCTGGGCGGCCTGAGAATAGTAATCAGCCGGGTAGAGATTGGGTCGTAGGCCTGAAACCCTTTGTCGCGATACATAGCCGATACCACGTAGATGCCAGCTGTGTCGCTGTTGATGTGGTCTCGCAGCGGAAGTACGCCTTGCAGGGGCAGGCGGTTTTCCTGTCCAAGAGAAAGAATATATTGCACCATTTTCCGGGTAGTTGCCAGGTCGAGTTGGGGGTGGGCCGACATCATGGCCTTGCCCCAGGCTCCGTTGCCTCCTGCGATTACTTTGGCTGCCAGTTGCGAAACGATAGCTTCGGCAGGATTGTATTTTTGGGCTATCGCCTTGAAGGACGGCCCGATATTAGATAATTCCTCGTGGTGACAGCTGTAGCAATCGCTGCTTTTAATCAACCTGGCGCCCTCTAGTTGTTGAATAGGCCCTTCGGGAAGCTGGACGGCCCCTGTCAGTAGTTCCCGCATCAGGTTGGCATCGCTGATATAGGTATAATTGACCAGCGCCCGATCGGCTGAAACGCCATCGGGGCTATGAGAATCTTCTTCATCGCTTACGCGAAAATGATAAGGCCAATTTGCGGAAGCAAAATAAAAACTGCTATTCATAGGTGATTGCAGGGCGATCACAGGCGCTGCATTGCCTACCTGGATGGTAGTTTCGGCGGTAGTAACTTCACCCGCATTGTCTATTACCCGCAACAATACGCGATATTTTCCGGGGTTTTTAAACGTATACGAAACCAAGCTATCTATTGATTCCGGTTGATCATAACGGGTAAAAAACCATTCATAGCAAAGACTGTCTTTGCGGTCGTAATCAAAAGAAGCGGCGGCAGAAAAATGGGCGGTGTGGGGTGCGGCGCCTGCCGGGTTCGTCACTGCCAGACGTGCTTCGGGTGGTCTGTTGCCGCTTGCAAATTCAATTTTCACAAGCCGGGCATCGGGGTTATCCATAAAATACATATTCCCGTATTCCAACACATACAAAGCGCCATTGGGTCCGAATTTCATATCGATAGGTTTGCTCAACTCCATATCGGGCATAAAAGGTTCTATTTGAACAGGCCGCTGGAGCGAGTCGAAGGTTACCACCTTGATCCAACTGCGGGCCCATTCGTAAATAAACCACTTACCGACATAATAGGGAGGAAATTTCACCGTGGCGGTAGGCATAATTTTGTCGGTATAATAAAACGGGCCGGCCAGCGCGCTGCGGGAACCTTCGCCTAGCAGGGGAAATTGTGCTCCGCGCGAATAGGGGTACCAAAACATAGCGGGTTGTGCGGGGGGCAAATTTTTATCGCCGTCATTATTGGGAGAATAGTTTATAGGATGAGCCGGGTTTTGCGGAAGCCCCACGCTATCGGTGTCAAAATTGCGATAGGGGTAACCTTTGTTATTGCCCACAAAATAAGGCCATCCGAAAAAGCCGGCTTGGCGGGCCTGGTTGAATTCGTCATAACTTTGGGGGCCGTAGCGGCCGTCCTCCCCGCCGTCGGGGCCTACATCGCCCCAATAAAGGGTATTGTGCTTGCTGTCGATACTAATACGGAAGGGGTTTCGGCAGCCCATGGCGTAAATTTCGGGGCGGCCTTTTGAGCCGTCGGGGGGAAACAAATTGCCCTGGGGTATTGCATACGTACCGTTGGGCAGAGGTCTGATGCGAATAATCTTACCACGCAGGTCGTGGGTATTGCCCGATGATTTTTGCGCATCGTAGGGTGATCGTCCCGGTCGTTCGTCTGTGGGGGTATACCCATCCGATTCTTTAGAGCTCGTATTATCGCCGGTAGAGAGGTAGAGCAGGCTATCGGGACCGAATTCGAGGCTTCCCCCTGAATGGCAGCAGGTTTCGCGTTGCACTTTAACCCGTAGCACCACAATTTCGGAGTCGCGCTCCAGCTGGTGGTTTTTAAACACAAACCTCGACAAAAACTGGTAGGGGGTATCACAAGGAGGGGAATAGTAAAGGTAAATATAGTGGTTGCTTTTGCCATAGCCGGGGTCGAGGGCGAGGCCATGCAGGCCGTCTTCGTAGTTGCCTTCGGTGCACACATCAAATTCGGCCACTACTTTTGTTTTTTCTCTTGAGGGGTCATAGAGTTTCATTTTACCCCTGCGTTCGAGAAAAAGTACTTCGCCGAAAGGAAGGATTTCCATTTCCATGGGTTCAAAGAGGTCGTCATCGAGCACTTTGCGGGTAAACTGGCTGAATTCGGGCGCCGGCGGGGTAGTTAATTGTCGATAATTACAGCTATTGCTGCCAATAGCAAATCGGAGTGCATCGTATACGCGGGAAGCTAAAGAGGTATCAGGAAGTTGTTGGTCGTAACAATAATTAAACCGGGCAACGCGCCCGCCGGCAAACGCCAGTTTATCGAAGACAGGGTTTGCGAGTGTGTCAGCAACAGGAAAAGAATCGCGCAAGAGCAATTGGTACCAGTGCCAGAGATAGGGAGTTACCTGCGGGTTATCAATCGCTACTACCCCATTGCCCGCTTCTATATATCGCTCCAGGGCGGTGCGCTGCCACAGGCGCAGGCTATCCTCCTGCGGGTGCAGCATCACCACTGAACTGTAATAAGGAAGGTGTTCTTCCGAGATTTGCATGGAATCGGAAAAAGGGCATAATATGATAAAGCTGTCACTGGCCAGTTTTTCCAAAGCAGTCAACAGGGTACTATCAAAAGCGGTGAGTGTTGATGTCGTATCCCGCACTAATAATACGTATCGGTCGGTGCGCGTAAGGGAGGGTTCGTCGCGATTACTGCAAGCTGCAAGGGCGACCGCAATCAGGGCCAAAGACAGATAAGCGTTTCTAATAGACATAACTCGTATTTGAATGTAACAGAGGCAAAAAATAGGACGATTTTCTCAGAAATTATAATAAACACCTGTGTGCCCCAAAATGCCCCAATTTGTCCCGGTTTTGAAAATTGGTTTAGGCTATATTTGTATAGAAAAAAGCCAAGTGATACATACAAATCGCGATTCGCTTTGGAAAGGGATAATAGAAGATCTGTTTACTGATTTGCTTCGGTTATTATTTCCAGATCAATACCCTACGATAGACATAGATCGGGGTTTCGAATATTTGGATAAAGAACTTCAGCAAATCGTTCCCGATTCTGAAAGTGGCAACAGGAATGCCGATAAGCTCGTTAAAGTATTTTTGAAAAACAACCCAAATGCCTGGGGGTTGTTACACATAGAAGTGCAGGGGTATACTGATAAGTTCTTTACAGATCGAATATTTTCCTACTACTACAGGATATTTGACAAATACCAGTGCCCCGTCTCTACTTTTGTCATTTTGACAGATAAAAATCTGGCGTATAACCCTTCCGGTTATGAAACCTCTTTTTTAGGAACAAAACTTAAACTGGACTTTCGATGCATTAAGCTATTAAAAGTAAATACAGAGGCGTTGATGGCCGATGGCAATCCCTTTGCCTTAGCGCTAGGTTTTGCAAAAGAGGTATTATTTGTTAATAAAAATGATACGCTGCTTCTTAATATTAAACAGGCATACCTAAGAAGAATAGAACAAGCCGGCTTATCTCAAACCGTTTGTCGGCGCCTCCTTACTTTCATTAGATTTTACGAACATTTTGAAAACCCCCAATTTTCCAGTAACTTTGAATTAGAAGCAATTAAAGTATTAAAAATTAAAGGAGCCATGGGTCTGGAAGAAATTTTGCTGCACGATGCACTCCAGCAAGGCATTGAGCAGGGCATTGAGCAGGGCATCGAGCAGGGCATCGAGCAGGGTATTGAGCAAGGCATCACCCTGGAAAAAAGAGAAGTCATCAAAAATGGCTGGTCGGAAGGACTTTCTGTGGAGTTGTTGGCCCGGTTGACGAAGCTAAGCGAAGAAGAGGTAATGGCTTGTATCCAAATGCTTGGCGATAAGAAATAAATTTATTGCGCCATAGCTTCGCCCGCAATCCATCCGCCGGTCCAGGCCGCCTGAAAATTAAAACCGCCGGTGATGGCATCTATATCCAGGACTTCACCTGCGAAATACAAACCCGGCAACAGCCTGCTCTCAAAAGTTTTAAAGTCTACTTCTGGTAAATGAATACCGCCGGCGGTAACGAATTCTTCTTTAAAGGCGCTTTTACCTTTCACTAAAAAGGTACATCTGGTTAGCTGGAGCATTAACTCATTTAGTTGTACCTTGCTGGCGTCTGCCCAGCGCAATTCAGCAGGTATACCCGCAGCGATCACAAGCTGCCGCCATAATCTCGCAGGCAAATCAACCGGCGGATGCGCCTGCACCAGTTTTCTCGCCCATTCTCGTTTGGCGGTGTCGAGTAGGTCTTTTACTTGATCTGTATTTTTATTCAGCCAATTTACCTCCAGCGTAAACCGATAGTTCGATTCTGCCAAAAGACGAGCCCCCCATGCAGAAAGTCTCAAGATACCAGGGCCGCTCAATCCCCAATGCGTGATGAGCAATGGGCCCTCCGTTTTTAATTTCAAGGCGGGAATGCATAACTGGGATGAAGGCGTAGAAATACCCTCCAGGCCGGCAATACGAGGGTCTTTGATATGAAAGGTAAACAGGGAAGGTACCGGTGGTATGATTTGATGGCCCAAGGCTCGCAATTGATCCCAGATTTTTAGATTGCTGCCTGTCGCAATCAATAATTTGTGTGCAGGCCATTCCTTGTTTTTACTCTGCACCAGCCAGGGAGCTCCTGGAGAAGCAGGCGGCACTAACTTTTCTACCCGCTGCTGGGTGAGCACGCGCACGCCGGCTGCCAGTGCCGCTTGGGTCAAGGCATCTATTATCGTTTGGGAATTATCGGATACCGGAAAAATCCGCCCATCTGCTTCGATCTTGGTATCCACGCCACGCCGCTCAAACCATGCCATCGTATCCCCACAGGCAAATCGGTGAAAAGGCCCCAGTAATTCTTTGCTGCCGCGCGGATAGAACTTCACTAATTCCTTCGGTTCAAAACAAGCGTGGGTAACATTGCAGCGACCTCCACCCGACACTTTCACTTTGCCCAGCACATCTTTTCCTCTCTCTAAAATAATCACCTGTGCACCCCGATCCATTTCGGCACAACGTATAGCCGCAAAAAAACCGGCGGCGCCACCGCCAATGATTATTATTTGCTTCATATATGCAAAGGTACACATATAGTGCGTTTATGGGTTTATGCGTTAATGGGTTTATACACGCATAAACCTATAAACCCTATAAACCCTCAAAAACGATATATTTCCTTATCTTTATCCTGATTTATCAAAAAAACCACACACCTATGCTGGCAAAAATCATACAGGCCATCAAATCTTTTTTTAATGCCCTTTTTGGCAGCAAGCCCCAAAATGAGCCGACAACGGCCAAACCGCCCAAGACAAAACCGGAACCCATTGATCTGGCCCCCCAGGACGGCTCTGAAATAACCCCCGATACCATTGTCGTGGTCGCCAATGAGATGGATTTTCCCAAGGCCCAACCCGGTGACAATGCTCCCGACAAAGATTTTGACGACGATATCTTTGTAGAAGAACAGAAAGAGGAAATACCGGCTCCTCCTCCCCCCGCTCCCACCGAGACGCCTAAGCCGGAAATACCCACTCCTACCCCAACAACTCACCAACGTTACCTGTGGTGCCTCGACAACGGCCACGGCAAAAAAACAAAGGGCAAACGATCTCCCCTTTTTGACGATGGAACAACCCAATTTCTCGAATATGAATTTAACCGCGATATAGTGAGCCGAATTACTAAAGCGCTCGACAATAAGGACATAGCTTATTTTATCGTCGTGCCCGAAGAAGATATCGACGATTTTCTCGAAGGCCGCGTAAACAGAGCCAACAGCAAAAAATCGACGCTACCCAAGTTATTTGTTTCGGTGCACTCTAACGCGGCCCCTGCCGCCAGCGCCAATTCCTGGGCGCCCGACAATGTAAGCGGCATCGAAACCTGGTTTTATCACGGCAGCAAACGCGGCCAAAAGATGGCCGGCATTTTCCAGAAATACCTCCTCGAAAAAACGGGCCTGAAAAACCGGCATATTAAGTCCAAACCGGACGGCCAATTCTATGTATTGCGTAAAACAGCCATGACTTCCGTGCTCACGGAAAACGGATTTTACAATAATAAAAAAGAAGCCGCAGCGCTCATGGACGACAAGATGCGCCAGAAAATTGCCGACGCCCATGTAGCCGCAATTATGGAGATTGAGGACAACGGATTGTAATCAGTCTAAAAATCAAATCGCTGCCTGCCCACGTTCATGCGAAAGCCCAGGCTGATCCAGCTTGTATTGCTATCGCGCTGGTCGTCGTCGCTGTCTTTGCGGCGCATCACATAAGACAGGTCGGCAAAAACGTTGTGGGCCAATTGATAGCTCACGTCGAATTGTGCCAGCCAAATCTGAGCCCCGACGCCCTGTGCCACGGTATTGCCATAGTCACTGGGGCGGGTAGTATTGGGCAACAAGAGGTTGCCTCCCCAATTGACATCTTTGTCGTCTTCTCCGATTTGCATGTTGATCAGGCGCGATTCGATCAACAACCTTGGCAATGGTTGGTACCTGATGCTTAGCAGCCACTCCTGAAAATTGGCCCCCAAAGGATGCGCTAAAGGCTGGTGATAGTGGTTATATACCGCAGCGCTATCGCTATAAGAATAAGTATAAGGCCTCACGAGGTTGAACTCGGCGCGTAGATCGAGGTGGTCAATTCCCAACACATTGACGTATTGCATCCCCAATTGAATGCCGAATTTATTGGCCCACCAGCCTCGGCGTTCTATAAATAATTCTCTAAACACAAATTCATCGAGCATAAACTGTCCATACAGGCGGATATGGCGGAACAAATCCCAATGTCCGTCAAAACCAATCAACACATTATCGGGGCTATTCAGTCCCTGCTCCGCGGTGCGATACAGGATGACGGGGTTGAGGTAGTTGAGCTCAAAGCCGTTGTTGCGGCTGAACACCACGGCTTCAAATACGCCAAAATTCAAATTGGGCCGCACGTTGTAGCTGAGATGATGGGCAGCCATGTACTTTTTGGGGATAACCCGGCCTTCGGGGGTATTTTTATCAGAATTCACGGCCAGCTCGGCAAAAATATTCTGATAATGGAAGCGCCACACCTTCCAGTTGAGCTTAAGGTATAAGTAATTATTGGCAAAATCCGATAGCAACAACGAGCGGTAGCCGTTGCCTATAAAATGGCGGCCATAGCCGAATTGGGCGCCGACATGACGGGTGAGGTTAAACCCTATGTACCCCTGGGCGTTCAAAAAATCGTAGCCCTGGCTGATATCAAACAATTCACTTTGGTAGCTCTTAAAATACCCTGCTCCTGGGACAGCCCGGTCGCGGTCAATCCGTTCGTTGACATAACTGGGAAAACGGGCTTGTGTTTCCACGATATTGGCATAAAAATAAATGCGGTCGTCCACGCCGCCGCGGGCTTCAAGGCCCCGTAAGTTGGTGAAAATAAGCTGGCTATCGGCGCTGGGCCGGGCAGCTGAGAGATTCAACATGGGGTTGAGGCGAAAATGGAAATACTTGTCGTTCACCTCCAACAAATTAGCCGGCGTGGCATAAAAATGCTTCAATAAAGGCCTGCGGCTGCGAAGATAGCGGGGATCGGCACGGCTGGCTTCTATTTGGGTAAACTGGCGCTCGGGGCCCGATTTTTCCTTCCGCCCGCCGATCGTAGTAGCGAAGGCAGCGGCGCCGAGCCATTCGTTATTTTCATTAAAAATATACACCAGGTCGCGCCGGTCTTTTTCGCTCAGGTTAAGCGCAGCGGTAGTGTCCAGCATAAGGGCGTAACGAGCTACGTCGCGCCTGTTGTAGTACTTTAGTGCGGAGTGGTAGGGCGCCGGCAGGCCGGTGCTAATTTGCAGGCGTTCCAAAACGGGGTACACCTCACTGCCCAGCGGCACGGCACTGCCCTGGGCGTTTACCTGGATGTGGCTCACACACCAGACTGACAAGAATATGGGGATTAATTTTTTCATCATTTGTAAGGGATGCCTTTCATGGTACAATAATGCGCAATGCTTTTTCAATTACAGTGATTTCTACGGGGGTTTGGCCAAGCAGTTCTCCGTCGGCTTCGACGTAGACAGGTGTTTCCAACATTGCCTCCACCACCACTTCTCTGGATTGCACCGTATAAATTTTGGGGTGTGCGCCGATCGTGCCGTTATAAAAGCGGTAGGTATTGAGTAAAACGCCAAGTTTGGAGAGCGGGCCGGCAACCGTAACCGCCAGTAGTCCGTCATCGGCAACGGCATGGGGTACCAGACTAAGCCCTCCGCCCGAATACTTGCAAATACCCGCGTTAATCGTATAAAACCTGTTTTCCCAAGTCGTCCCGTTGGCCGTAACCCTGGCTTTTACCAGTTTGTACAGCATAAGGCAGCGCAACACCAATACCAAATAAAAAAACCGGTTCCATATCCAGCGTTTATTGCGTTGGGCAAACTGCGTCACGAAAGCGTCGTAGGCTAGTCCCACCACATTCACGCCATAGCGCACCTGCGTGTTGCCCTGTTCGTCGAGGTACGACACCCTGGCCACGTCTTGCAGCGTCGTTTGCCCCTTTGAAATCATAGCCAGCCAGTCTTCCAGCTTCTTTGAGATGCCGTGGTGGCGCGCCCAATCATTGCCTGTACCAACGGGCAACAGGGCATAATACACATCGGTAGCCGGTACGCTGGTTTGCATCAGTATGCCGTTGGTCACTTCATGATTGGTGCCGTCGCCGCCCACCGCCACTATTCGTCTGTAGCCAGCTGCGACGGCCTCGGCTGCAAGGTGGGTGGCGTGACCTGCATATTGCGTAAAGGCTACCTCTATGCCACCCGGCATGGCAACAAGTAGTTTTGCTTCGAGGGAAGGCCATTGTTTTCCCACCGCCCCATTGCATGCAGCGGGGTTTACGATCACATACCAGGCTTGTTGCTCCTTGGGTTTCATAAATAAAATTTATCGAAAGTAAAGCATTTTACATAAATTTTCACCCTCTGCCGGCTACAAGCCTTTATCTTGTGTGTGCCAAACGCATAACTTTATGAACCAAATACTTCAGCTAGACCAGGTTGTTAAACATTACGACAGGCAGGTGGCGGTAGACCACGTAAGCTTCGACATGCCTGAAGGATGTATATTTGGCCTGCTGGGCCCCAACGGCGCCGGAAAAACGTCTTTAATACGCATCATCACTACCATTACCAAGGCTGATTCCGGCCGGGTCTTTTTCAACGGCCAGGCGCTCCATAGCGACCACCCTTCCGAAATCGGCTATATGCCGGAAGAACGCGGGTTGTATAAAAAAATGAAAGTAGGCGAACACCTGCTTTACCTTGCGCAGCTCAAGGGGCTCAGTTATGAGGAGGCCAAAACAGAAATAACGCGTTGGCTCCAAAAATTCAGCATTGAAGAATGGTGGAATAAAAAAGTAGAAGAATTGTCGAAAGGCATGCAGCAAAAAGTGCAATTTATTGCCACCGTACTCCACCGGCCGCGCCTGTTGATTCTCGACGAGCCGTTTTCGGGACTCGACCCGATCAATACCAACCTCATCAAATCGCAGATAAAAGAACTGAGCGCCCAGGGCGCCAGTATTATCTTCTCTACACACCGCATGGAACAAGTAGAAGAAATCTGTGAATACATCGTGCTCATCGACAAAGGCAAAGACGTATTGGAGGGGCGGGTGAAAGACATCCGCAATCGCTTTAAGAAAAACCTGTTCCACATAGGTTTTGAAGGGACTTTGCCCGCCGATATTCACCAAAAGGCAGAAATCGTAGAACAGGGCAAGGACGACATCGTGGTACAACTACCCAAAGAAGGGCAATCAAATGCCTTGTTGCAATACCTTTTGAATTCACAAGTACACCTCACGTCCTTCCAGGAGATCCTGCCCTCGCTCAACGATATATTTATTGAACAGGTAGGCGGGCAAGCCGCTAGCAGCTAATGGCGGTCGGCAGTCGGCAGTCGGTTCTGAGCAGCCGACCGCCAACTGCCGAAAGCTATACCGCTACTCCGTAGTCACGCAGTGCGGCATTGAGCGACACCTTTTTGTCGGTACTTTCCTTGCGTTCGCCAATGATGAGCGCGCAGGGCACCTGGTATTCACCGGCGGGAAACTTCTTAGTATACGATCCGGGGATGACCACCGAGCGGGCCGGCACGCGGCCTTTGTAGGTAATGGGTTTTGCTCCTGTGACATCAATGATATGGGTAGACTGCGTAAGCACCACATTGGCGCCAAGCACCGCTTCGCGCTCTACTCTCACGCCTTCCACCACGATGCAGCGCGAGCCGATAAAACACTCGTCTTCGATAATAGTGGGGGCGGCTTGCGGGGGTTCTAGTACGCCGCCGATGCCTACGCCGCCGCTGAGGTGCACGTTGCGGCCTATTTGCGCACAACTGCCCACGGTAGCCCAGGTATCAACCATAGAACCCGCGCCCACCCATGCGCCGATATTGACATAGCTGGGCATCAGAATCACGCCGCGCTCCAGGAAAGCGCCATAACGGGCAATCGCATGGGGCACTACCCGCACGCCCTGTGAGGCGTAATTGCGCTTCAATGGAATTTTATCGTGAAATTCAAACGGGCCTACTTCGATCGTCTGCATTTGCTGTAGCGGAAAAAACAGCACAACGGCTTTTTTTATCCACTCGTTCACCTGCCACTCTCCGTTGTCGAGCGGGTCAGCCACTCTTACTTCGCCTTGATCGAGTAATTCCAGCACATGAAACACGGCCTCCTGGGTGGGTTTTTCTTTCAGCAATTCGCGGTTTTCCCAGGCGGCTTCTACCAGGGAGCGTAGTTGATTGGTCATGCGTGATAGCGTTAGTTTTTTAATTATAAATAAACTTCACCAGCCTGAGGCGATTGCGCCGTTCGCTGGGTACTACCAGTTCATTGGCGCTTATCTGGATAGCATCGCGAAACCGCAGCCGCAGCTCGAGGTTTTGCGTGCTGAGAATACTGTTGCGGTCGTACTCCCCAATGCCATTGACGATATACTCGCTGACCGTATTTTCGTAGCGAATTTCGTCATTAAACAGAAAGCGCAGATTTCCGGTAGTTTTAAAAAGAAAATAAGAAGAATACACCCCGTCGTCGTCCTGCGAATATTGTTTTTTGGGCAACACATTTTTCCAGTGGGTAGCGCCGTCGGGATGCAGAGAAATGACAAACATATCGTCATAATAATAATCCACCACCGACCGGCTGCTGGGGTCGTAATACGTGCGGTTGTATGCGGCCGAACTCCTGAACAGTTGCTTTGTGCGTTCGCCGATCAACAAGGCGCCGCCATCCTTTCGAAGCACGATTTCGCGCACGGTTATCTCATCGAGGCCTTTATTGCTCACATTGGTTTTGCCCAAAAGTCCGGATAAAAAAGCCTCGTCAAAAGGCTCGAAGCGCAAAAGGTGTTTTTTATTATCGGTAAGATCCACGCCCATATAGAAATAGCCGTTGGCGCGTTCGGGGTCTTTTTCTCCATATAGGCCCGCGCCTACCAGGCGGTTATTGAGGTTATCGCAGACAAAGGCCACGTCGAAGGTGAGTTTTCCTTCGAGGGGCACGTTAAAAGATCGCAGATCGCCTTCGCCTGTAAACGTATATATTTCGTAGTAATGTACCTTCTTTCGGGCTCTAAAATTATCGCGTTCGATAATCATAAATAAGTGCCCGTCGTTATTGACGAGAAAATGGGAAATATCCTGACCATAGATAAAATCGTCGGGCATGAAATTCTTTTCCCAGAGCAGCTTCATGCTATTGACGTCGAAGGCGGCCGCTTTGACAATTGTTTGTCGTTCTACAAAATAAAAAAGCACCTTGCTTTTATCTTCTGAGCGAACGACCTGCATATTGGGGGTATAAAACAAATAACCCCAATTGACTATCGTGACAGAATCGATGAGGTTGGCGCCCGGGTCGTAGCGGTGTGCTTTGAGCACGGTATTACCTCTGTTGCGGTATTGATAAAAAAGTGTAAAATCGGATTTTGAATGGGTGAACCCCAATACGACAGGGGTGCGTTTGTCGAGCTCCAGCAGCTTACTCCAACCGAGTTTCATCTGGCGATCGAAACCCTGGATTTCGAATTCGAGGTTGCGGTTGCGAAACAACAGCAATTGCCCTTTCATCTCGCCGATCAATTCGTAAGCTATCTCGTTGCGCAGTGTAATATCTTCCGACATGGAAATGGTTTGCGCCCGGACGCCATAGAGCAAAAAACAAACAAGCAAGGTGAGTAATGGTTTCATAGCCTTAAGGTGTATGTTATTATTAACAAATATGCGCTATGCTTGATTATTCCGGCACAAATAAGCCATAAAAAATTGTCGTTTTTATGTCTCCGGAACCCTATTTTAGCGCCTTAATTCAGCGGTTTATCCCAAAGTGCACATGAGCAAGCGCAACAAATTGCAAAAATTTGCCGAAGTATTGTCATTTCCCAATGTGTTGGAAAATTTCGACGCAGCCCATCCGCAATTGACTGCTGCGCACGGCGTCACGGTTGATTTGCGCGGGCGCTGGTCGGTTGCTTTTTTCGGCAATACCAACCCCCTTACACTCGAACTGGCTTGCGGGCGCGGCGAATACACGATCGGGCTTGCCCAACAAGACCCCCTGCGCAACTACATCGGCATAGACGTCAAGGGCGCCCGTATTTGGAAGGGCGCCTCGCAGGCGCTCCAACAGGGCATTACCCATGCCGCTTTTTTGCGCACGCGGATCGAGCAAATTGAACACTTTTTTGCAGAAGGGGAAGTAAGTGAAATATGGATCACATTTCCCGATCCTTTCCTACGCGAGAGCAAATCGAACCGCCGCCTAACCTCCGCTGCTTTTCTCGATCGCTACCGCAAATTTCTGCAACCCGGCGCCCTCATCCACCTCAAAACAGATGAAATACAATTGTACGATTTCACCCTCGACACGCTGGCCGGCTACCCCGGCGCCGTAATCAGGTATCACAGTGCCGACATATACACCGGAGAATTGCCCGTGAAAGCGCTGGAGCTAAAAACTTACTACGAAAAAAAACACCTGGAGGAAGGAAAAACCATCAAATACATTCAGTTTACTATATAACCCTATCCAAGTAAATTTCGTTTAAACTGCATAAACTCGTTTAGCGAGGTCGTCAATTGCTCGTTCATGATATGGGCTTCCTGCGGCGAAAATTCATCGCCCCAAACAATGGCATCCATCAATTGGTCGAGGAGGTTGTCCACGGGGTGGAACTGCATCATAGCCGAAAAATCATCGAGCAGAACATCTCCATCATGCTCGCCAAATTCCCGCAACGTGCCCACTATTTCCATTTTAAATTGCACGATTTTCCTCAGGAGGCGCAACGACTGCATAGAAAGTCGCTTATTCGACCATACTTTTTGCAGCTTTTTGGCCAACCCATCCACTGCCTTGTTAAAATTCGTTTGCTGCTTTGGGTTGTAAAATCCATAGCGTTCGTCAGGAAAAATAATAGACATAATTGCCGAAAGATCGCTCTTTCTGTCGTGATGCCCATCTAATACCATTTTGGCGGCAATAAAGGCCTCGCTATAGCTATTTCCCATTTCATCCAAAATACCGTCTATCGTTTTTGCCTTTCCCATTTTGTCGGGATCAAAGCTAAGCTGCTGTTCTATGGCTTGTTCGAGCAAATTTTCGAAAAAATCGCTTGATTGCAGATAAGAAAAACTGCCTTCAAACATAAGCTGCCAGTCCTCTTCCCCCATTAGAAAAGGTCCTATAGGCGAACCTGGATTTTGCACTACGGAGGGGCTACCGATACGTGCGTAAGCCCAAAATGTAATCAGGTCGATGGGCACGGGCTGGGGTTCGGTCTCTACAATATCCAATAGTGCGGCTTTGAATAGCTCGTCGTGCCTGTTAATCACCAACCTTTGTTCGGCAATTTGCTTGGAGCTGATCTTCGTTAAACGAAAGCGACGCTGGGCGTAATCAATGGGGATCACCATCCACATATCTTTGTCGGAAACAGGATGGTCATTCAACCACACCGAGAGATCAAGCGAGCTTAAAATCAGCGCTTTATTTTTTATATCAATCTCAAAATAATTATTGCTGTAAGGCGCTATCAATATCGTAAATTGTTGCGCTTCCTCGATGGGAATGCTCACTTTAACGTGAGGAATAATAACGCCTGAATCGTCTTCGAATTGAAGGGTTTGGACATCGATCTCCGGATTGATAAAAGGCATAAGCCGGTGCCCGAATATGAGGCAGCGATTTTCCAGGTCTAGTTTATTCGGCAGGATGCGAAACCGGGTTTGACTAAACAGTTTTTCGCGGAATACCAGCCGGCTATGTGCCCGGTCGACGACGGTATCTGTAATACCTTCATCCCAGATATAATTATCAATATCGTCAATCAATTTGGCTGCCGACTTTTTATTCGGATGCAGTTGTCGGATAGTTCTGACAATATCGTCGAAATGGGTCTCTTCCCTGGAGTTGAGCACCTGCAGGATGGCTTTTTTTATGGACATAATAGACTGTCTAGAATCCTAAAGTTAATAAATCAAATGCTGCTCGAGCAGAAAATCGGCTAAAAAAAAGCGTTTTGCCATGGTATGGAAAGCGTGGGGGTCGCCGGACACAAAGAAATGATGATCATCGGTGCGCTGGTCACTCAACAAAGAGAGGTGTTGAAGGCGGCGTTGGAGTTGCCTGGCTACGGCCGGCGCGGGGTCGATAATCGTAGCGGAAGGTGGAATAATTCGTTCGATGAGGGGTCTTACCAGCGGATAGTGCGTACAGCCCAGCACAAAAGTATCGGCGCCTTTGTCGAGCATAGGCGTAAGTATCTGATGCAGAAAATTCTCGGTGATCGCATCATCGACGAGGCCCGCTTCGATGAGCTCTACCAAACCGATGCAGGGGTTTTCGAGCACGGTGATGCCGTGGCCAAACCGATCTACGAGGTTGGCGTAGCGCTCGCTGGAGAAAGTGCCGCGGGTGGCCAAAATGCCTACCACGCCCGTTTGCGTAGCCGAAGAAGCGGGTTTAACGGCGGGTTCCATGCCGATGATGGGTATCGAAGGCCAGTTGTGCCTTAGAGAAGCAAGTGCGGCGGCAGAAGCGGTATTACAGGCTACTACGATAGCTTTGCAACCCTGGTCGAGTAAAAAAGAAACGATATCGTGTGAATACTTGACTACCGTTTCGGCAGATTTGCCGCCATAGGGCACGTGGGCGGTATCGCCAAAATAAAACAGCGTTTCATGCGGCAATATATTGACAATGGCATTGGCGACCGTAAGTCCGCCAATGCCAGAGTCAAAAATTCCGATAGGAGCACGAGGCGCCAAAGCTGTACTTATGGATTGATACCCAATTTGGCTTTCACCATCGGACTTACGTCCTGTGTTTGTTCATAATAGAGCAAAACACCCTGGTCGAAAACAAATTGGAAGCCGTTTTCCTTAGCTACGTCGCTAATGGCTTTATTCACTTTGTCGTAAATAGGCTGGAGTAACTCGGTGCGTTTATCCTGCAGTTGTTTCACCATATCCTGCTCAAACTTGCCGATTTCCTCCTCGCGCGCTTTGAGCTTGGCGGCTTCTTCTTCCTGCTGCTTGGGTGACAATTCACCGCGCTCTACCTTGGCCTGGATTTCGGTATAATCTTTCTGCAGTTGTTCTACCATACCCTGGCCCTTCTTCTGCAATTGCTTTTGAAGCGCTTCGAGATTGGCATCAGCCTGTTTTACTTCGGGCATTGCCGATAGTATTTCAGCTGAATTGATATAACCGAATTTTTGGGCGCCGAGATTCATGGTGAGGCCCAGTACCAAGACCAGCACACTGCCGAACTTGAGGAATGACATCATCTTCAATGTGTTTAGTTTTGTGGTTTTGACATAAAAACGCCCGCGAAGTTACAGCTTTTAGAACTCCCGGTCGCTATTTCTTTTTCAATCTTTCCAAAACCTCCGAGGTTTTGTCGTATTGCGCGCTGCTGAAAATGATACCTGCCGATCCGCCTTTGTCAAAAATAAAGTCGAATCCGCGCTCAGCGGCATAATCTTCTATTGCCGAATACACTTTATCCTGTATGGGCCGCACGAGTTCCTGGCGTCTTTTGAACAATTCGCCTTCGGGGCCGAACTTGGCTTTTTGCATGTCGCGCACTTCTTTTTCCTTGTTCGTGATCTCCTCTTCGCGCTGACGGCGCGCTTCATCACTTAAAAGGACTTGTTCAGCCTGGTAACGGTTGTACATACCCTTAATAACATCGTATTCTTGTGCAATATCTTGTCTCCACTTGTTGGCCTGGCGGTCCAATTCGTCTTGTGCGTCCTTGTATTCCTGGATACTTTCCAATATTTTATTGACATCCACGCAGGCGATGCGCTGGGCATTAGCGCTGAATGCAAGGGACATCACCAAGAGCATGGCTGCCAGTCCTTTGAGCAAAAACGGTCGGTAGTTCATATCAATGCGAATTTTATTGGTTATGCAAATGTATTTGTTGCGTTTTCAAAATTACGACTTTTTCTACCCTTTAGACTTAACCATGGGGTCGCCGATACTATTTATAGACGTTAAAAATGCGTTAATAGTATTTTTATTATTTGAAAATCAATCGTTTATTTTCCAAATAGGCAAAGGCCCTGGCAGGGGGTTTAACCAATGTTTAACGCCCAAAT
The DNA here is from genome assembly GCA_013360405.1 of Saprospiraceae bacterium. GTDB lineage: Bacteria > Bacteroidota > Bacteroidia > Chitinophagales > Saprospiraceae > JABWBR01. The sequence continues at coordinate 42,639 of JABWBR010000044.1, read as the reverse complement.
TGATTTCGGATTGCGGATTTCGGATTTCGGAATTTTCCTGGCACAATCCGAAATCCGAAATCCGAAATCCGAAATCCGAAATCCGAAATCCGAAATCCGAAATCCGAAATCCTAAAGGTCAGTGATTTGCATAAACCCGCCTTTTTGTTCCATCTCCTGAAATTTTTGCCAGGCGTGTTGGGCGAGTGCGGCCGTCAGTTTTTCCATATAGAAGCTGCCGGCGGCGGGGTCAACCACGCGGTCGAGGTAGCTTTCCATTTTGAGTAAGTGCTGCACGTTGCGGGCGATACGCCTGGAGAAAAGGGAGCTTTCTTCGGTAGTAGCGGCATCGGAAGGCAGTACAAAGAGGGTATGGGCGCCGCCGATAACAGCCGACATGGCTTGCGTGGCGGCTCTGATCATATTTGTATACACATCGGCAGTTTGCGTTTCGGGGGCGAAGTGCACATAAACCGGCGGTAGCGGGGCATCGGCATGGCCGTATGCGCCCAGCAAATTGACCCACAGCACCTTAAGTGCGCGCAATTTGGCGATAGCCACAAAAAAGCTGGTATTGATGGCAATGCTGATATGCAAATGCCGGTTTATTTCATTGACGGTCAATCCTCTGTCGGTCAATGCCGCCAAACACTCGGCGCCCTTGGCCAGCGCAAATACCAGTTCGTCGGCTACGTGCTGCGGCCGGTCGTGGAAAGGCCTCACATCAATCTGCAGGGGGCGAAAATGCGGCAATTCGGATTTGCAAAAAGCCAGCATTCGCGTAAGCATATCAAAAGGCGGCTCGCTCCAGTCGAGCAAGGGATCAAAGTCGAAACTGCCGGCTACGTGGTCGGTGTCGACAGACTGTGCCTTTACCCAGTGAGCAAAGCTGTACAGCAATTGCTCGGGGTCTTTTCCGGGGTAATCCAGCTCGAAGTGCAGGGCTACGAAATCAGGTCGAATGCCCTCGAGTAAGCGGTGTAATTCGGCATCGGCAGGCTGGTGATGTAGTTGGAATAACGGCGCCTGCACGCCCCCCAACAAGCCTTCCAGCGTTTCCCGGTTGGCATGTGCCATGTCTGTCACCACGACATACTCCCCTATTTCCCAACTGTTTGCGGGTCGTGATGCAACTTGTGTAGGGAATGCAGGCTGCCCCACAAAATCATCGGGATGATAAAACGGGTCGATCCGTATATCCTCGCTCAGGAACCACCGGAGGTCTTCAAAAGACTTGCCCCTGAGGTCTTTTTCCAATTGCTGCAACCACTCGGCTTTTGATACCGGAGTAAATTCGGAATATAATGATTCGCTCATGAAGTCGTACTTGGTTCCTAATTATTAAAGATAATAGCGGCAACGCAATTTGAAAGGACAAAAACGCACTTTTTTTGCAAACTTTTTTGTGGAAGATTCGTTATCTTTGTAATCGCATTGCGATACTTAGATTAAATCTAAATAAACTATTTTTTCCTGATCATGAATAAACGCCTGATATACTTAGACAACAACGCCACTACGCCTACCGACCCACGCGTAGTAGAGGCTATGCTGCCCTTTTTCTACGAAAACCCCGGCAATGCGGCCAGCCGCAACCACCCTTTCGGCTGGGTAGCTGAAGAAGCGGTGGACTATGCCCGCGAACAAATCGCGAGCCTGCTGGAAGTCGACTCCAAAGAGATTATCTTTACAAGTGGCGCCACCGAATCTGACAACCTGGCCCTCAAAGGCGTTTTTGACATGTATCGCCGCAAAGGTAATCATATTATCACCGCCAAAACAGAGCACAAGGCCGTGCTCGATACCTGCCACAAACTCGAAACGATGGGCGCCGAGGTGACCTACCTCGACGTAAGCCGCGAAGGGCTTCATGGTGTCGCTGATGTGGGCAAACAATGAAACCGGCGTTATTCAGGATATGAAGGCCATCGGCCAGATTTGTGAAAAACACGGCGTATTATTTATGAGCGACGCCACGCAGGCGGTAGGAAAAATCCCCGTTCATCCCCGCGAGGTAGGCGTACACATCATGGCTTTTACAGGCCACAAGATGTACGGCCCCAAAGGCGTGGGCGCCTTATACGTAAGCCGCAAACAGCCGCGAGTGAAGCTAACGGCGCAAATGGACGGCGGCGGCCACGAACGCGGCATGCGCTCGGGCACGCTCAACGTACCCGGCATCGTCGGTTTTGGCAAAGCTGCCGAAATAGCCAAAAAAGAAATGCAGCAGGATGCCGAGCGACTGAGCCGCCTGCGCGACAAACTGGAACTGGCCCTGATGGCCAGCCTCGAAGAGGTATACCTCAACGGTACGCGCGACAGCCGCATGCCCCACGTGACAAACCTCTCTTTCAAACACGTAGAAGGTGAAGGCCTTATGATGACCTTCAACCAAAATATTGCCGTGTCTTCCGGATCGGCCTGTACGTCGGCTTCGCTCGAACCCAGCTACGTGTTGGTGGCCTTAGGCCTCGGCGACGACCTCGCGCACTCGTCTATTCGTTTTAGTCTCGGCCGCTTTACAACCGAAGACGACGTAGACTACGCCATCCAGGCGCTTACACAGGGCGTGAACCATATGCGCGACCTTAGCCCCATTTGGGAAATGTACAAAGAAGGAATCGACCTCAGCACGGTAACCTGGTCAGAGCATTAATTCAATCATATTTACTATTAACCACCCATAATACCTGGTATCATGGCTTATTCAGATAAAGTACTCGATCACTTCAAGAACCCCAAAAATGTGGGCACTCTTGACAAATCGAAAAACACGGTCGGCACCGGCCTGGTGGGCGCCCCCGAATGCGGCGACGTAATGCGCCTCCAAATCGAGGTTGACCCGTCATCCAATACAATTTTGGACGCTAAATTCAAAACCTTCGGATGCGGCTCGGCTATCGCTTCGTCGTCGCTGGCTACCGAGTGGCTCAAGGGCAAATCTATCGACCAGGCTCTTACGATTGACAACATGGATATCGTAGAAGAGCTGGCACTTCCTCCAGTGAAAATTCACTGTTCGGTGCTGGCAGAAGACGCGATCAAAGCCGCCATTCGCGACTATCAGGTAAAAAACGGCATCGAGGTTACAGCCGAAGCTAGTTCGCACTAACCTATGCCGCTTATTTTTTGTAATCACAAAGGCATTTTGCTATGGTATTTGTAGCGGAAAGTGCAAAACAGAAGATCGACGAGATCAGAAATAGCGAGCATATCGGCACGGATTACTTCGTGCGCGTATCGGTCACCAGCGGTGGCTGCTCGGGGTTAACCTACAAGATGGATTTTGACAACGAGCAAAAGCCAAATGACCAGATCTTCGAAGATAACGGCGTAAAAATCGTCACCGACCTCAAAAGTTTTCTCTACCTTTTTAACTCCACCCTGGAGTTTTCGGGCGGGTTAACTGGAAAGGGGTTTGTCTTTAACAACCCCAATGCTGCACGCACCTGTGGTTGTGGGGAAAGTTTTGCCGTATAATAATTGTAACTTTACTACGTCTTTTCGCATAAGCTAATTCTGAGGGTGTCTCACAAGCTAATTGGAGAGGCGCCCTCAGTTTTTATCCGGACGTAAGTAAGCGCGAATATATGCATATTGGTTACGACGCAAAACGGCTATTCCACAACTATACCGGTCTGGGCAATTACAGCCGTACGCTGTTGCGCAGCCTGGCCACTTATTATCCCGAGCAAGCTTATTTTTTATACTCGCCGAGTAGCCGGGTAAATAGCGAGACGCAATATTTTATGTCCGACCCCGCTTTTTCTGTGCGCACCCCACGGGGGCCGTTCAAAGCGTGGTGGAGGAGGATCGGCGTCAAACGCCAGTTGAAGCGCGACCGAATTGCATTGTATCATGGGTTGAGTCACGAGATCCCCTTCGGGCTGAAGCAAGCGGGCATCAAAAGCATAGTGACTATTCACGATCTCATTTTCCTGCGTTATCCGGAACAATACCGCTGGGCCGACCGCCAGATCTATCACTTCAAATTTCAGCACGCCTGCCGTCATGCCGACGCCATTGTAGCCATTAGCGAAAGCACAAAAAAGGACATTATCCATTATTTTGGCATACCCCCCGAAAAAATCCACGTGATCTATCAGTCGGGGCACGAACGCTTCCTGGAACGTCAAACGCCGCAGTGGCTTGAGCAGACCAGGTTGCGCTATCAACTTCCTGCCCGGTTTTTGTTGTATGTGGGCTCTGTCATCGAGCGCAAAAACCTGCTTCAAATCGTAAAGGCGTTGGCTTTGATGCCGGCTGCCGACCGGCTGCCTTTGGTAATTGTAGGTCGCGGTAAGGCGTATTTACAGCAAGTTATCGAACACGCCCGCAGCGAGCGGCTCGACTCCTTACTTTATTTTCCAGATCCTTCCCACGAGGATCTACCGGCCATCTACCAACTTGCCGATATGCTCATATACCCTTCGTACTGTGAGGGGTTTGGCATTCCCGTACTTGAGGCGCTATGGAGTTACACCCCGGTAATCACATCTAATGTATCTTCGCTGCCGGAAGCCGCCGGCCCTCACGCCTGCCTGGTCGACCCGGCCAGTCCGGAGCAAATCGCCGAAGGGATTAGCCGCATACTAAGCGACGAGGCCTACCGCCAATACATTACCGACGAGGGATATGCTTACTCCCGTCGCTTTCTGCCCGAGGTGACGGCCCCGCAGATGATGTCGTTGTATGAAGGAATATGCGAACCCGGCTTAGAGGGGCATTCGTTGTAGCTTTCGAAAATCGGCCCGCCAGGAGAAATAAGCTCTTGTGGCAAATATCACATACACCACCATGACGAGCGCGAATAAATAGGCATCCTGGCTGCTATAAAACAGCACATAAGCCCCGTCTATCACCATCCAGTATAGCCAGGACTCCCATTTTTTGTGGATCAACAGGAAAGTAGCCAATATAGAAAAGACGGTCAGCGGGGCATTCCACCAGGGAGCGGAGCTTGAAGTAAAAGTATCAAACAGATAGGCAGAAAGCAGGGAAGCTGCCACTCCACAGCCGATAAGCAGGGCATGTTGTTTATTGCTTAAATTACTAAGCGGCAGTTGTTGCTGTTTATCGCCGCCGTATTTCCATTGGTACCAGCCCCATACCCCCATAATCACGTAAAACACCTGAAGCAGGGCATCGGAATACAGGTTGTAAATGGCATAAGAGGCGTAGGCCCATAGCGCACAGCTTATTACGCCCCACCACCAACCCCAGGTTTTCTGGCGGGAGGTGAGCCATACGTATCCCAGTGCGATAAGCGTGGCCGCCCACTCCACCCAGGAAAAAGCCGAAGCCTCTCTCCATAGTGCCTGCCAGATTGTATCAATCATTTAAATTGATTAAGAAAAAAATTGGGTTTCCGCCATAAAGGTAGAAACCCAATTCCTATTGTAAATTTGAATCAAATGCTTATTTCACTAGATCGAACTTGTATCGCACCGTCTCCATAATGGGGCGGTTGTTACCCGGCTCGCTATTTTCGAGCATAATATCGATATCGATCGTTTCTGATTCTTCTTTTTCGGTAGAGTCAAAAGTGATCTTAAACTCGCCGCGCTGGCCGGGTTTAATAGCTTTGGTGGAGTAATCGATCGTGGTACATTCGCAGGCTGTGATCACGGAAATTTTGAGATCAGTGTCGCCACGATTTGTAAAGCGGTAAGTATAATAGCGCTTTTCTCCTTTTTTCACCTTGCCCAGTTCAACAAAACGCTGGTCAAACTGCATGATAGGCACGCCCTTGAGTTTCTTTTTGCCGTACAACGACGACCACTGGTGAATTTTCACCGTATCGAGATTATGTTGTACTGGTGCTGCCTGGATCAAGCTATTTCTGTCTTTCGGCGCCTGTTTGGTTTTCGGCGTAGTCGTATTGGGCTGGGGTTGTTCCGGTTTTTTCAATTCGGTGCGTTTGATCGTCACGCTTGTCGGGCCGGCGATAATTTTGAATTCCGTACGGCGGTTGATACTATGCGCCGCTTCTTTTTGTTCTTCGGTAGCCAGCTTATTGATATACTCTTCCGTCAGCACATCGCCTTCTTTGAGGAAATTATACTTTGCGGCCCACTTGGCTGATACCGTTTTGGGTACCGATTCGCCATAGCCTTTTGCTTCGATGCGGGTGCGGGGTATTTCGTAGCGTACCAGCCAGCGGCGGGCCGATTCGGCGCGGCGTTGCGACAATTCCTGGTTGTATGCATCATTGCCCCTGAAGTCGGTATGCGAACCCATTTCAATTTTCATATCGGGGTATTGCTGCATAAGACCGAGTACGGCTTTGAGGTCGATTTCTGCGTCCGGTTTGATGCGGTCATCGTCGAAATCGTAGAGAATATTCTCGAGTACGAAGGGTTGTTCTATCGTAATCGTGTCGTATTCGGGTTCTACTGGGCGAGGTTTCAGGAAAAAGCGATGTTCGTACGATTTCGACTCTTTCAGTCCCACCGTATTAAACTGGAACGTATCGGGGAAATACGCGGGATGGCTGGCCACTATCATATAGGCTTTTTCGAGGCCGAGGCCGAAATCGAAGCGGTTGCCGTTTTCGCTGGTTTTAGAATCGGGCGTACCCGGCGTATTGTTGGCCATTTCCATCAGTGCTACGCTGGCGCCTTTGAGCGGCTTTTTGCCAATATCAAACACGCCGGCGACGAGGTCGGCATAGAGTTTGGCGATAGAGAACATATAAATATCGTCGCAGCAGTTTTTGCCGTTGAGCGATTTGGTCGTACCCGAAATAAAGCGGTTGGACGCAAAAAATCCGGTGTAGCCTTCCTGATCCATAGAGAAATACTGGTCGTCTACGCTGGTATTGTATTGTTTGCCCATATTTTTGGGTTCGCTCCAGGTAGAGCCGTCCCACACGCTATAAAAAATATCCAGGCCACCGATACCGGGGTGGCCTGTAGAGCTAAAATAGAGCGTACCTTCGCGGTAATAGGGCGTTACTTCGTCGCCGGGGGTATTAATTTTGGGGCCCAGGCTTACGGGGTCGCTATACACGCCGTTACCTTGGTAGGTGGCGTAATAGATATCATCGCCGCCCTGACCGCTGTCCATATTAGACACAAAAAAGAGGACTTCTTTGCCGAAGAGTTCGCCGACGGCGGGATGTTTGGCGATATATTCACCGTTGACGCCTTGTACTTCCACGGGGCCGAGCCAGCCTTCGTCGCCGCCTTCGCTCATATAGATCTTACTGGTACCGATCGTATTGCCTTTATTTTCCACGCGGGTAAAATACATGCGTTTGCCATCGGCAGAAAAAGCCACGTTGGGGCTATGGAAGCCGGGGCGATTAATCTTATCGTCGAGTACTTTAGGAGCTGCCCAGCCTTTTTCGCCTTTGCTGGTAGTATAAATTTTAGCGTGGTGGGTCTCCTTATTTTTATCATCGACAATAATCACTTCCTTGGCGTCATCTTTATTAAACGCGGCAAAATAGAGCGTTTTGCCGTCGCGGTAGAGAACGGGCGAATATTCTGATTGTGGCGCGTTGACATCCTTGCCGAGGTGTTCTACTTTGACGCCTTTGGCGCCATCGGGCAATGATTTGGCCAGTTCGGCGCCGAGAATCTCGTTTTGAGCCAATTCTTTGAGTTTCGGGTCGGTAGTTTCGTTGACAAAGCGTTGGAGTTCGGGTATGGCTTCGTCGTATTTACCGGTCATCTTGAGTACACGGCCGTAGACAAATCTTTCGGCGGCGTATTTATTTTCCTTATCCCGGGTGAGGAGCCTGTCATACCAGCGTTCTGCCTTTTCATAATCGCGCAGGAAGTAGTGTAGTTGAGCGATAGTGAGAATAAGTTCCTTGTCTTTGCGCTCTTCATAGGCTTTTTCGTATTGTTCCAGCGCGTTGTAATAATCCTGTTCGGCCATCTTTTCGGCTGCCAGTTGGAGCGTAGTTTCGTAAGACGACTTCGACAGGGGTTGCGCCAGAAGCTGCGACAAGCCTGTTAAGCTGAAAAGGAGGGTGGATATTGCGAGCCAACGTTTCATATCACGCATTTTGTTGGTAGTGTTTCCTGCTTTTTAAAGCAATTTAGAGGTAAAATGTTGCTTAAGAATAAGTTAAAATCTTGGACAAAGGATTGCCGGTTTCAGCGTCGGCTTTTTGAAAATCTTGAGGATATACCAGGCAGCTATTTCGAAGCCTCCCTGATAAACTTCTGCCGGGTTCGAGCTCAGGTTGAGGTCGTAGGCCAATGCTACGCGAAGGTCTTTCCAGTCGGCGCCGAGTAATACTTTGCCGGCGTCGTTTACGCGATAGCCGAGACCGCCTTTGAGGGTAAAATCGGTATTGAGCTTGTAGTTAGCCCAGCCCTGGAGGGCTATTTCGTTTGTTTTGGCGGTATTTTGCCATAAGAACGTAGGCGTAACGCTCCATTTTTCGTTTACGGGCAATTCTACGCGACCGTGGGCGCTGAGGCGCATGGGGCGTTTGAGGCCATCGGTACCGCCGGCGCTGGCCAGGGCATACTGAGGCGTATTGACGTGGCCTGCGGTGATGCCTACTTCAAGAGGTGTATTATCGGCGACCTGTGTGCGAAGCATTAGCCCAACGGCGAAATCGACGAAGCTCGTGGTACGATCGCCTGTGCGGTCCATGCTACTACCTTGGGCTAGGCCTCCGCCGCCCAATTCAACGGGGATTTCTTCTTCGAAAGTAATGTCTTCATTGGCTCCTTGCGCGGTTCCTTTCAGGTTGGCCTTACGCTGGGTACTTCCTCCCTGGATACCCAAGGTGAGCACGCTGGTTCCTTTTTTATTAAGGGCCAGGTGATAAGAAGCCGATAGAGCGCTGACGTTAGTTTGGAGACGGGCGCTGCCCGCTTCATCCTGTACCAGCAAAAACCCGACGCCCACCCAATCTGTTTGGCGAAAGCCGCGGATAATGGGCGCATCGATATAGATAGCCGGCGTGGTAAATTGGTTTTTCAAAAAACCCAATCCCCATTGGTCGCGATAGATACCTCCGATGCGCGCCGTACCTTCGAATGCGCCGGTCTGAGCCGGGTTGAGTGAAAGCGGCGACATATTAAACAAAGAGAAGTGTAAATCCTGGGCATGTAGTGTTTCAATTGCAAGAAATACAGTTAGCAGAAGTAGATGTTTAAGCTTCATAGGTGTCGTTGATTTAAAGTAGAGGCCTTAAAAGTAAGGCCTTTTATAAGATATGCATGCCAAGTTAAATGTTAAAGTCAAGTTGACCAACTGAATTTGCTTATTTTTCATCGGTTGCCCGACAAAACGGGGGATCATTTATCCGGTTTTCCCTTCTTTGCCGTTTGCTTTACGCATATGAAATCGAGTTTGTGACCGGATATTGAGATATGGAAAAAATATTGAAATAAAAATAATGCCGTAAATTAGTATTCTTTTCAAAAAAATTCTCATTTTAGCGGTGCCCTCGTGAACATACGCTTTTTGATTCCAATTTCCTTAACTATCTAAATTTTATGGCTATGTTAATTCTCTACATCGCTATGGGCGCCTTTATCGTCGGCGGAGGGTTGATTCTACTTTCCGGTATGCAACCTGCGCGCAGCAGGAGGTTTTATTGATTAGCGGCGAAAGCCGCACACCTATCTACTCTGACCCCTGCGCCACAGGCGCATCCCCACTCTCCGGTGAAAATGCAGTCCCTTCATGGGGTCCCAAAAACAATTTCCAACAGTCTACTTATTTTATCCCTTGAACATAGTTTTTCATGATTACATGTCCTGATCCAAGCGTAAATTGGAGCGGGGAAGTATGTTTGGTTGTCTGCTTATAACAAGCTGCCGGCAGGTTGTTTATTTGCACTTTTTCAAAACAAAACGAAAAACCAGCCGCTACCGGTCAGACGGCTTCAAGCCGTCAGACCGGTAGCGGCTGCTAATCGAGTTTGAGCACATCGAGGAATGCCTTTTGGGGCACTTCGATCTTGCCGAATTGGCGCATACGCTTTTTACCTTCCTTTTGCTTTTCCAGTAGTTTGCGTTTACGGCTAATATCGCCGCCATAACATTTTGCGGTAACATCCTTGCGCATAGCGGAGATTGTTTCGCGGGCGATAATTTTAGCGCCGATGGCGGCCTGGATGGCTATAACAAATTGCTGACGAGGCAGCAAATCTTTCAATTTCTTGCAAATCTTTCGGCCAAATGGTTCGGCTTTATCGCGATGAACGAGTGCTGAAAGCGCGTCGACATTTTCTGCGTTTAGCTTGATGTCGAGGCGTACGAGTTCAGACTGGCGGTAGCCGATGGGCGAATAGTCAAAAGAGGCGTATCCGCGAGAAATAGACTTGAGGCGGTCGTAGAAATCGAATACAATTTCGGCGAGGGGTATCTCAAAGAGCAGTTCCACGCGATTTTCAGTGAGGTAGTGTTGCTTGGCGAGCAGGCCTCTTTTTTCCATACACAGCGTCATGATGGAGCCGATATATTCGGGTTTGGTGATCACCTGCGCCTGGATGTAGGGTTCTTCCACATAGTCGAGCACCGTGGGGTCGGGCAAGTCAGCCGGATTGCGCACGGTAAGTTGTTCGCCGCGTTTGGTATAAGCAATATACGACACGTTGGGGATCGTAGTAATTACATCCTGGTTGAATTCGCGGGCCAGGCGTTCTTGTACGATTTCGAGGTGGAGCATGCCCAGAAAACCGCAGCGGAAGCCGAAGCCGAGGGCGGCCGACGATTCGGGCTCAAAAACAAGCGAAGCGTCGTTGAGCTGAAGTTTTTCGAGGCTGTCGCGCAAATCCTCGAAGTCGTCGTTGTCGAGGGGGAAAATACCGGCGAACACCATAGGTTTTACGTCTTCGAAACCTTTGATAGCTTCGGGGCTTGGATTTTCCACTTTGGTAATCGTATCGCCCACTTTAATTTCTTTCGAAATTTTGATACCGGTAATCACATAGCCCACATCGCCAGTCAACAACTCAGTTTTGGGCACGTTAGAGAGTTGCAGTATACCTACTTCATCGGCAGAATATTCTTTCCCGGTATTCATAAACCTGACCCTATCGCCCTGGCGCAAGGTACCGTTCATAATACGGATACTGGCGATGACCCCGCGGAAAGAGTTGAAAATAGAGTCGAAAATGAGGGCTTGCAGCGGAGCCTCGGGATCGCCTTTGGGCGCCGGTATGCGGTTAACGATGGCATCGAGCAGATCGGGCACCCCTTTTCCTGTACGGCCGCTAGCCAGGATAATCTCCTCGCGTTTGCAGCCGATGAGGTCAATGATCTGGTCGGAAACCTCGTCAACCATCGCGCTTTCCATGTCGATTTTATTGACGATGGGGATAATCTCGAGGTCGTGTTCGATGGCAAGATACAGGTTGGAAATCGTTTGAGCCTGAATACCTTGCGAAGCGTCGACCAGTAACAGTGCGCCTTCGCAAGCGGCTATTGAACGCGAAACTTCGTAAGAGAAATCTACGTGGCCCGGCGTATCAATCATATTAAAGGTATAGACCTGGCCATCGGCATGAACATACTTCATCTGGATTGCGTGGCTTTTAATCGTAATACCGCGTTCGCGCTCCAGGTCCATGTCATCGAGCGTCTGTTCTTTCATATCGCGGGCAGAAATCGTCTTGGTGTATTCCAACAGGCGATCCGACAAAGTGCTTTTGCCGTGGTCGATATGTGCAATGACGCAAAAGTTCCTTATATTTTTCATGGGCGCAAATATACTGCTTTTTCGGATTTCGGAATTCGGATTTCGGAATTCGGAATTTAGGCGTTTTTATCGCGGAAATCCTCATCGCCAAGTAAAATGGCCAGGGGCCGTAAATCATCGATTTGGTCGGCAAGGATCTTCAGGATAGCCGCGAAGGGGATAAACAGGATAATGCCCGCCGCTCCCCACACAATTCCGCCGACGATAACAACCACAAAAGTGGCAAAAGGGTTTATTTTCAGTTGTTTACCCACCGTATAGGGGAAGATCACGTTGGCTTCGAGGTATTGTACCACGCCGAGAATGGCAATGACGCCCAAGGGATACCAGATGGAGTCGTAGGTCGTCCAGGCTACCATGATAGCAGCGCTGCCACCGATCATGATGCCGACGTACGGAAAAAACGTAAGTATGGCGGCCAGCATGCCGAAATAAACGGCGTGGGGCAATCCGATGAGTAAAAAGCCAATACTATTTAAGGTACCTACGATGGCATACACTAGCGCCATGCCTTTGGCAAACCTGAAATAAGTAGTGGTCAGCTCGTGTAAGGCGGTTTTGATATGCGCTACTTGTGATTCAGGCACTGCCGACAGTGCGAACGCCACAAGAATTTCCCGGTAATACAAGATGAGGGTGACGAATATGGGGATGATCAAAAGAAAAGTAAGTGTGCCGGCAGAAGCAAAAATAGTGCGGGAAAGGAGGGGAAAGATACCCTGCAATACCTGATCGTATAATTGTTGCACCAGCGCCTGGCGTTGTTCGTTAGTAATTAAAAACAGGTTGTCGAGGTATTGAATGATGACATCGCCTAATGCGACAATTTTGTCTTTTGAGACTACGAACTTTTCCTGCACCAGCGAGATGCTGTTGGCCAGTATTTCAAACAAAATAAATCCGAAAACACCCAGCAGTAGCAGTCCCACGGCAATGGAGACCACCCTTCCAGTATATTTTTCCAGTATTTTACATATGGGATATAAAATAAAACTGATGAGTACGGCAAAGCTCAGGGGAATAAACAAAATTCTGCCCTGATAGAGTATAAAGAAAGCCAGTACGGTAAAAAGCAATACGTTTGTATAAAATTTCAGGTATCGGAAAGAAACGTTATCCATGTGTATTAGGTAATTGTCAGATAGGACAATTTACAAAAAAAAGACGGTATTTTGACTGTCATATCTAATTTCCTCAATTTTTTGTAACATCGCATCACACAAACCCGAAGTAGCATGCAACATGATGCCGGCGCGGAAATCGCGTTATTATACCTTTTTATTGTAGCGGCCCTGGGTTCCTGGCTGGGCAATATCAAATACAGGGGTAGCGGGATGGGGGTTGCCGCCGTATTATTTGTGGGATTGGCGGCAGGCGCCATCAGGCCCGACATACAAATTCCCAAAATAATTACCCTACTTGGCCTCGCTGTTTTTGTATATAGCATTGGCTTGAGCAGCGGTCCTTCGTTTTTTGGTTCCATGCAAAAGCGGGGCGCCCAGAACGTGGGTTTTGCCCTGGTGGCATTGGCTATCTTGTCTATCGTTACAGCAGTTTTTCACATGTTGTTTCAGTTTGACGCTTCGGCATCGGCGGGATTGCTTTCGGGGGTTACCACGAATACCCCTGCCCTGGCGGGATTGCTCGATGCCATTCAAAAACAAGGCGCCGACAGTGCCGATGTACAATCGCAAAATGCGGTAGTAGGTTATTCGATCTCCTATCCGATGGGCGTATTGGGTACGATGGTGGCTTTGCTCCTCATGCGCAGGTGGCTACGGGTAGATATGAAAAAAGAAGTACAATCGCTGAAAAGCGAATACCCCATAGAGCAAAACATCGTCAATTTAACCTTCGACATAGAAAATCCCGGCATTACGGATATTCCGCTGCGCACCCTTCGGCAGCAGCATGGCTGGGGCGTCATGTTTGCGCGGCACCAGCACGGCGAGGAGTTGGGCATTTGCCACCTCGAAACGCGTTTTGCCGTGGGCGACAAAGTGAGCATCATCGGCGACGACGAAGAAGTGCAGCGGGTGGCCGCTATGATCGGCAAACCGAGCGAACATCAACTGGCCGACGACCGGGCGGTGTTCGACGTTCGGCGCATGTTCGTATCCAACCCACGCATCGCCGGCCAGCCCGTGAGTACGCTCGATATCGAAGAAGACTACGAGGCGCTGATCACCCGGGTGCGCCGCGGCGACATAGATATGCTGGTTACCCGCAATACGGTACTGGAATTGGGCGACCGGGTGCGGGTGTTGGCCAGGCGTGGCGATATGCCCAAACTGCAAAAAATCTTCGGCGATTCATACGATTCGCTGAGTCAGATCGACCTTTTGTCGTTTGGCCTGGGTATGGGTCTGGGTATTATGCTGGGGTCTATCAATTTCGACCTGCCCATAGGAATCACGTTTAGCCTGGGGTTTGCCGGGGGGCCGCTGGTAGCGGGGCTCGTACTGTCGGCTTTGCGGCGCAGCGGCCCCATTGTGTGGACGCTTCCCTACTCTGCCAACCTTACGCTTCGCCAGATAGGGCTCATGCTCATGCTGGCTGCTATCGGCATTAATTCGGGGCACACGTTTGTAAGTACCATGAATAGCAGTGTGGGACCGTTACTCCTGCTCAGTGGAGCGGTAGTGAGCCTGGTCAGCGCCATGCTGGCTATGTTTATCGGTTATCGATTTTTCCGCATCCCGTTTGTATTGCTCACCGGCATGTTGGCGCACCACCCTGCCAACCTGAGTTTCGCCAACGAAAAAGCAGGCAATAAGATGCCCACTTTCGGTTATGCGCTTACATATCCGCTGCTGTTGATCGGCAAGATTTTGTTTGTGCAGTTGCTGTGGCAGATACTTAGTAATTTGGGGTGACGGCGGGGGAACGTCCTTGGGGGTGACGGCTCAGGAAAATCCGGGGTGGTGACGGCTTAGGAGGGTCTTGGGGGGTGACGGCCTCGGAAAAATCCGCGGGGGTGACGGCTTTGTTTTATACCCGTCTCCGTCGTTCGTTGAGCGGAGTCGAAACGAACATCGCCGGTCACCCGGGAATTTTTGAATCAGGATTTGGGGGATGCGGAAGGATGGAAAGGATTGGCGGCAGGCCTGGGAATTTTTATTCCAACTTCGCTTCAATGAGCGGCAGAGATCGCAAGGTTTCAAGGTCGCACATCCGCTCAACGAGCGGCTTGGATTGCACAGTGACAGAGAGCGAGAAGACACCTTCATTCGTGCCTCATGAAGATGTCACCTCGTTCATCGTACAGCCGTAAAGTCGCTGCCTCTCTCACGCTCTCACTCACTCCCTCTCACACTCCCAACCCCGTCGTTTCAAAGATCCCTGCCGTGGCAGTGCTTGAACTTCTTGCCGCTACCGCAGGGGCAGGGTTCATTGCGGCCTACCTTTTCGGCGGTGCGGCGCACGGTTTCCTGCCGGGGGCCGCGGCTCACGCCTTCGGCGGCAGCGCGGGCTTCTTCTTGAGGATTTCGGTTGGTGCGGACGCGGGTATTTTCGGCGGGGCGGCGTTCGGCGGCTTGCTCCAGTGGGCTGCCGTCGGGCAATACCAGCATACCTTTGGTGAGGTAGGCTGACACCGCCTCGTTGATATCGAATACCAATTGCTCAAACAAATTAAACGCCTCCATCTTATAGATTACGAGGGGGTCTTTTTGTTCGAAAGAAGCGGCTTGTACCGAGTCCTTGAGTTCGTCCATCGAGCGGAGGTGCTCTTTCCATTTTTCATCGATAATAGCCAGCGTGACCGCTTTTTCGATATCGAGAATAATGGACTTGCCTTTTGTCTTAACGGCGTCGGCAATATCGGCGGTAATGACCAGCGGATTGGAGCGGCCGTCGGAATAGGGAATGAGTATGCGCTTGTAGCGGTGGCTCTGGGTGGCGAACACGTCTTGAATCTGCGGCATGAGGATGCTCGCAATAGTTTCGCCTTTGCGGTGGTAGTATTCCTGAAATTGCTGCATCAGTTGCTCTGACAAATCGGCGTTCGGCGCTTCGCGGAAAGCGGCGGCGTCAATTTGGGGGTCGTAGGTGAGCATGCTGAGGCACTCGCGACGGAATGCGTCGTAGTCGCCGGATTGTTTGTTAGTAACGACTATGCTATCAATAATAGACTGGAACATATGGTTGAGGTCTACCGACAAACGCTCGCCGGAGAGGGCGTTTTTGCGTTTTTTGTAGATAGCCTCGCGCTGGATGTTCATTACGTCGTCGTATTCGAGTAATCGCTTACGTATGCCGAAGTTATTTTCTTCCACCTTTTTCTGGGCGCGTTCGATAGACTTGGTCACCATCGAATGCTGGATCACCTCGCCGTCTTTGTGGCCGAGGCGGTCCATGATGCCGGCGATGCGCTCGGATTGGAAGAGTCGCATGAGGTTATCTTCGAGCGACACATAAAACTGGGAAGTACCGGGGTCGCCCTGGCGGCCTGCGCGGCCGCGGAGCTGGCGGTCTACGCGGCGCGATTCGTGGCGTTCGGTGCCTATAATCGCGAGGCCGCCTGCCTTGCGCACTTCGGGAGAGAGTTTGATGTCGGTACCGCGGCCTGCCATGTTGGTGGCGATGGTTACTTTGCCGGGGCGGCCTGCTTCGGCTACGATTTCTGCTTCGCGCTGGTGTTGCTTGGCATTGAGCACGTTGTGGTCGAGGCCGCGCAATTTGAGCATGCGGCTCAATTTTTCGGATATATCTACCGAAGTCGTACCCACCAGGATAGGCCGGCCGGCCTCGCTGAGTTGTACAATTTCGTCGATGACGGCGTTAAACTTCTCGCGCTGGGTTTTGAACACCAAATCCTGGCGATCATCCCTGATGCAATTTACATTGGTGGGGATCACCACCACGTCGAGTTTGTAGATCGTCCAGAATTCGCCGGCTTCCGTTTCGGCGGTACCGGTCATACCGCATAGCTTATGGTACATGCGGAAGTAATTCTGCAAAGTAACCGTAGCGTAGGTTTGTGTGATCTCGCCCACCTTTACATTTTCTTTGGCTTCGAGGGCCTGGTGCAAGCCGTCGGAATAGCGGCGGCCTTCCATCATACGCCCCGTTTGCTCGTCGACGATTTTCACCTGGCCTTCGATAACCACGTACTCTTCATCAACCTCAAAGAGGGTATATGCTTTCAGCAACTGGCTCATGGCGTGGAGGCGCCGCGACTTAATGGTGAAGTCCTGCGAGAGGCGGGTTTTGGCCTCGTCTTTTTGCGCTTTATCTAATGCCTCGTCTTTATCGATTTCCACCATTTCGCCGGCGAGATCGGGCATGATAAAAAAGCGGGCATCTTCGTTGCCTTTCGACAGATATTCTACGCCCCTTTCGGTGAGTTCTACGTTGCGATTTTTCTCATCGATAGTAAACAACAGGGGGTCGTCTACGAGGTGCATATTTTTGGACTGCTCCTGCATGTAGTAGTTTTCCGCTTTCTGGAGCATCACTTTAATACCATCCTCGCTGAGGAATTTGATGAGCGGGCGGTATTTGGGCAGTGCCCGGTAGGCGCGCAGCAGAGACATGCCGGCTTCGCCTTCCTGATAGCCGGTTTTGTTATCGCCGAGTAGTTTGCGGGCTTCGGCCAGGTATTCGGTGGCCAGTTTGCGCTGAGCGGCTATCAGGCGTTCTACGTGGGGTTTGAGTTCGATATAATCCTGGTCTTCGCTGGCCTGGCCGACCGGCCCGGAGATAATCAGCGGGGTACGGGCGTCGTCGATGAGTACCGAGTCTACTTCGTCGACCATCGCAAAGTGGTGTTTGCGCTGCACCATTTCTTCGGGTGAGTGCACCATATTGTCGCGCAGATAGTCGAAGCCGAATTCGTTATTCGTGCCGTAAGTAATATCACAGAGATAGGCGCGGCGGCGTTCTTCCGAGTGGGGGCGGTATTTATCTATACAATCAATGGTGAGCATCAGGAACTCGAAGATGGGGCCTATCCACTCCGAGTCACGACGAGCCAGGTAATCGTTGACGGTTACCACGTGGACGCCCTCGCCCGACAGGCCGTTGAGGTAGGCGGGCAGGGTGGCTACCAGCGTTTTACCTTCGCCGGTGGCCATCTCGGCGATTTTGCCGTCGTGGAGCACCATACCGCCGATAAGCTGTACGTCGTAGTGCACCATATTCCAGACGATATCGCCGCCGGCGGCTACCCAGCGGTTGCGCCAAATAGCCTTGTCGCCATCAATGCGGACATAGCTTTTGTGCGATTTGGCGGCCAGGTCGCGGTCGTGGTCGGTGGCGGTCACCACCAATTCTTCATTTTCAGAAAAGCGGCGCGCGGTTTCTTTGACCACGGCGAATGCTTCGGGCAATAATTCTTTCAGAATGACCTCCAGCTCCTTGTCGCGTTCTTTGCGCAATTCGTCGGTTTCGCCAAAAAGCGCTTCTTTTTGGTGAAGATCCTCCTGGTTATTGGCTTCTTCGATGATAGCCTGAATATCGGCATCTATGGCAGAGAGGTGTTCGGCAATGCGCCGGCGGAATTCCAGCGTTTTATTGCGAAGCTCGTCGTTGCTCAGCGATTGGTAGGATTCATAATGCGCTAGAATCTCATCTACAGCGGGCGCGTAAGTGTTAATGTCACGCTCGTGTTTAGATCCAAAGATCTTTTTAAAAGAATTGGCAATGTTCTTGAACATGATATTTATAAGTATTGTAACAAAGCGAACGGCAAAGATACGATATTTGCACAGCCATTCCACAGCGTTGGCTCGCATATATCATACCAATTCGCCTTTTCTGGTATCCGACGTGCCATATTGGCATTATATTGGAAACGTTATGCTATAATTACAGGTTGAATGACGAGCATGTTAAGTTTTGTCAGATTGAAAGCGGGAAGATTATACGGCATATGGATGCTGCTTGCCGTATTAGTGGCAGGTTGTGGAAACTGGGGAGAAAAGGATGTGCGCAACTATTATTTCCCCATTCGCGAACTTCAGGACGGCCTGGTGTACGAATACCAGCCGGTAGGCAATGAAGGGCTCACCCCTGTATATTGGTATTACCGTTCTTTTTTATCAAAAGACAGCGTATTACTCACCGGCACGTATTACGAATACGAACTGCTGCCCCTGCAATTGGTTAAAGAAAAACTGGTGGGCAACGGCGTTTTGCTGCAGGAGTTGCTGATGTACCCCGTAGATAGTTTGGGCGAACAACAAACCATCAAGGCGGGGATAATTGCCGGCAATGTATTTCCTTTTGAAGTGCGCGATTCCAACGAAGTCTATTTGTATAAAGTGAAACTGGAATTTCCCGGTATGCCCGGCGCTTCCACAACACTCATCAAAAATCGCCGTTATGTGGGTGACACCACTTTTGTGTGGCAAGGCAAAACCCTGCCGGCTATAAAGTTTAGTGTGCGGGAAATGGTAGAAGACCTCGACCCCAACGACGGCGTGGTAGAACCCGAATACCGGGGAGAAGAAATCTACGCCGAAGGCCTGGGGTTAGTTTATTATAAAAAAATTATATACGAAAACCTCTATATCGCGTACCAACTCGAACGCCGCTATCCGATGGAAATGCTGGAACAGCTTTTCCTGGAGCGGCGCAATACTTCGGAGGAAGGTCTGGAAGATCTGGAGGAAGAACAATAGCGACATGATGAAGAGATTTTTGATTTTACTGGCATTGGGCTGCTCCCTGCAATTATCCGCGCAAATTTTGCCGCCCGATTTCTTGTGCGTCACCAACGATACGTTAGTCTGGACCGCGCCCAATAACACCTGCGGCGCCTTTAATGCCTACCTGATTTTTGCCAGCCAGCAACCAGGCGGTCCGTATAATATTTTAGTATCAATCAATAACGCTTCGCAGACCAGCTATTACCACGCCGGGGCGGCGGGGGATACCTGGTATTACTACTTATTGAGCGATTACAACTGTCCGGGGCAGCCCGCGTTGAGTTCCGATACGCTCGACAATCGCATTCCCGACCCCGGGCCCATCCGCTATGTGTCGGTGGTGAATGGCGACGAAGTGGAGATCAGGTGGGATCTGAGCCCCTCGCCCGAAGTATATGCCTACGTTATTTCCCGCAATACGGCTGCGGGTACCACTATCATCGATACTGTTTTTGGTGGCGCCAATGTATACGTAGATGTCAACGCCGCCCCAGATGAGGGTCCCGAGACCTACTTCGTGACCGCCCTCGACCGCTGCGGCAACAAAAGCCTGGTCACTTCGCCGCATACTACGCTATTCGTCGAGGCCGGCGCCATAGATCCCTGCACACAAAGCCTCACGCTCGACTGGAACGCCTACCAAAACTGGGCAGGCGGGGTGGATCGCTATGAAATACTGGTAGGGCAGGATGGGCAGGCGCCGGTAGTGTGGGATACGGTACCAGGCTCTTCGTTGACTTATGTATTTGACCAGGCCGACGACGGGGTCGACTACTGTTTTGTGGTGAGGGGGGTAGAAGCGGGCTCCGGTATCAGCGCTGTCTCCAATACCGTTTGCCAAACCGCCACTGTAGTGCAGCCGCTTCGCCAACTTGTTTTGCTCAATGCCACGGTGAATGCCGCCGGCGGCGCCGACGTGCGCTGGCTTTGGGGCCCCGACAATGCACAACTCACCGACGCCTCCCTGCAGCGCGCATCCAACACAGTGGATTTCAATGATATCGCTCCTCTTCCAACTGCTATCCCATTGGCCGCCGATAATAACGCCCTGGACAATACCGCGCCGGTAGCCGACAGGCAGTTGTTTTTCCGCATCCAGACGACCGACGCCTGCGGCGAGACCATTAATTCTAACGTAGTGGGGCTCGTATACCTCTCCGGGCAAGCGCTCGACGGCAACAAAAACCAGTTACTTTGGACGCCATTCAGCCATTCCTTAGCCGATTCGATTCGCTACGAGCTATACAGGCAATCGGTGGGCGCTCCGGTTCGACTCACCGATAGCGGCGTATTGACTTACGAAGATCTCATTGATATCAGCCAGCCCGACCAAACCCAGGCCTGCTATTATGTAGAAGCCGTAGCGCAACTACAATTATCCGACGGCACAAACCGCACGGTGGTTTCGCGCTCCAACGTAGTATGCCTGGAGCAGGCCGCCAAATTATTTGTGCCTAATGCCTTTTCGCCTGACGGCATCAACCGCATTTTCAGGCCCCTGTACCAGTTTGGTTCGCCGCAGTCGTACCAGATGGTCATCTACGACCGCTGGGGGGGGCAGATATTCGAGAGCAACGCCATAGAAAACGGATGGGACGGCGCCAAAGAGGGCCGTCCCTTGCCGCAAGGGGTTTACCTTTATCATATTAAATTGGTACAGTCGGGTGGTCAGGTGATTGAGAAAAAAGGCAGTGTATTATTGGTACGTTAGTTGCGAATAATGCGGATGCCGCTGCCGCCGCCCATTTGCTTCATATGTTCATCCACCATATTTTTAAACTCCTCGCGGGTCATTTTTTTGCCGCTGGTGGGCGCTTTGAGGGCTTTCACATCAACGAGGCCTTTGGTGTCTATTTTCAGGGCGGTATAGACCACCTCGCCGTCGTTGACATCGGCTTCGAGGATCATGCCGGGTAGTGAGCCCAGCATTTCGGGGCCGGAGGGGCAGGGAATATCGCCGGTAAACCAGGCGACCACCTTGCGGTTTTGGGCCGTATCTTTATACATTGCCTGCTGGCATTTGTAGCCCAATATCTCTTTACTTTCGCCGGTAATTTTCCAGGGTGTCTGGGCGATATCGCCTTCAACCAGGTATTTTTTACCCAAAAACTCGCGTTGTTCTACCGAGCGTTTTTCGGACATATTGCGAAAAATCGTCAACTCCGGGCGTCTCATCTTAATATGTACGCCGCCGCTTTCCATCTCCATATCTTCGTCTTCTTCCTCTTCCACCGTTCTGAAAAGGGATTCCATTTTATTAAAAAGCAATTCCATTTTTGAAGTTTGAAACTCCGGGATAAACTGCCTGGCTTCCTGGTCGTCGGCGGGGAGGCGGCGGTGCATATTTATTTTTTGTTCGTATAAAATAACCCCCTGGTTGTCGAGGTACTTATACATATTGGCCAGCAAAAGTGCGATTACGAGCAATACCTGTTTCATCGTTGTGCGTTTTTTTTCTGCAAAGCTATGGGCGAGGGATTGGAAAAGCCGTTAATCATTGTTGAATTAAGGTTAATTAAGGTTAATGACGCGAGCTTTTTACGTGAGCGGGGGTTATTTTTGTAAGATCAAAATAAAATGGATGAAGCTATTGCCAGGAAAATTGCGGCTCGCCCTAGTGCTCATGATCAGCAGCATCGCCTTGTTGCTGGTATTCCAATATGTTTGGTTAAAAAAAGTATACCAGGAAGAACGCGGTCTATTGCAGAAAGACGCGACCGTATTATTTAAGGACGTTGTCTACGGCCTCCAGGATTCCATCATACAGCGGGGTATTGATTTTTCGGGAGATACCCAAATACCCAAATTTACCATGAAATTACATCCGCCAGGCATGCCCGGGCATCCCGAAAGGGTAATGAGAAGTGATACGGTAGAGGGTTTATCGAAAGTCCAGGTTTTTATTACCTCTACAGAAGAAGGCGATATACAGACCATCGACCGCAGGCAGTTGTCGACGGTAGTCACCCAAGCCCAGAAGATGACCGATTCGCTGCACGGCAATTTCACCTTTACTTTTAAAGACGACTCGCTCCGCCTCGATGAAATCAGGCGGGCCTACAAGGCTGCGCTGGCCAATGCGGGCATTTCGCTGCCATTTGAATTATTCCGGCTAACTATGGGAGATACGCTTGCCGACCGGCCCGGCATTGCCACTCCCCTATTCCCCGCCGGGTTTCCTCCCGAATACGTCTACGCCGCCAACATACACCCTTACCAGGGCTATCTGTACCGCCAGGTAGCGCCGCAAGCGGTCTTTTCACTGATATTAGTCGCGTTGACCTCGCTATCGTTCTGGTTTATTTTCAGGAGTCTGCGCCAGCAACAACGGCTCACCGAGCTAAAAAACGACTTTATCAGCAACGTGACCCACGAGCTCAAAACCCCCATTGCCACGGTGAGCGTAGCCATCGAAGCGCTGCGCAATTTCAACGCCATGCAAAACCCCCAGCTGACCCGCGAATACCTGGATATCTCCAAAAACGAGCTCGGCAGGCTGACCCTGCTGGTTGACAAAGTGCTCAAAATGGCTATCTTTGAGCAACAGGCACTTGCCTTTCAACGCGAACATCTCGACCTCAAAACGCTGGTACAGGAAGTGCTCAATTCTATGAAACTGCAGTTCGAGCAAGTCCAGGCGCAAGTCGACCTGCGCGAAGAAGGCGAAAGCTTTCCGGTCTACGGCGACCGCACGCATTTGCTCAGCGTGGTATACAACCTGGTAGATAACGCCTTGAAATACAGTCCGGAAAACCCTGAAATAACACTAAGCCTCATTGACAAGGGTCAGGAAGTGAGCTTAGCCGTGTGCGACAACGGCATCGGCATTGCGCCGGCTTATCGACGGCGCGTTTACGAACGCTTTTTCAGGGTGCCCAGCGGCGACGTGCACAATACCAAAGGACATGGACTGGGACTGAGTTATGTAGCTGAAGTAGTGCAGCGCCATGACGGTCGTATCCTACTCGAGAGCGAAGAGGGGGCGGGCAGTTGTTTTACCGTATATTTTCCGAAAGATGGACAAGCAGATTAAAGTATTTTATGTAGAAGACGAGCCCTTTCTGGGGCGAATCGTAAAAGAAAGCCTCGAAAGCCGCTCCTTTGAGGTGTGTATGGTGTCCGACGGTCAGCGCGCCATACCTGCTTTTGAAGGATTCCACCCCGACATCTGCCTGCTCGACATCATGTTGCCCCGCAAAGACGGCTACGCCATCGCCGCTGAGATCAGGCAACGCAATCCGCGAGTGCCCATCATCTTTCTCACTGCCAAGACCCAGACCGAAGACGTGCTGAAAGGTTTTCAAACGGGCGGCAACGACTACATCCGCAAGCCTTTCAGCATGGAAGAACTCATAGTCCGCATACAAAACCTGCTGCAGATCACCCAAACGGGAAAGGCGGCCGCCGAATCGCCATTGCAAGATCCTATCCCCATCGGGCGCTATACCTTTTTGCCCTGGAAATACGAACTCCGCTACGAAACGGAAACCCGCAAATTGTCGCACCGCGAGACCGAATTGCTGCGCATACTGAGTGAAAACCGGCGCCAGGTAGTCAACCGCAAAGATATTCTGCTTCAAATCTGGGGCGATGATTCGTTTTTCAACTCCCGCAACCTCGATGTGTATATTACCAAATTGCGCGATTATCTGAAGGCCGACGCGGCGATAGAGATTGTGACGATTAAGGGGGTGGGGTATCATTTTGTGGTGGGATAGGGGGGGCTGTACGACTGTACGACTGTACGACTGTAGGACTTTACGACTTTAGGACTTTACGACTTTAGGGCTTTAGGACTTTAGGACTGTACGACTGTACGACTGGGCGAGGGGGCGATCTTTGTTGTTCATTGAGCGGAGTCGAAACAAAGCTTTGTCACGGATGCTAATTCAGGAGGTTTTTTCAAGTAACCTCCGGGATTGTTCGTGTAGGCGCAATCAATACAACGCCACTTGCAACGGAGATGGAGCGTAGACCTATACCATTCTTTGGAAGAGACATTAGCTTTGAAATCTAAATTGTATCCTTAGCCGCTTGCTACAAGCAACCGAATGTCATTGGGAGTGATGATAATCGTATTAAGTTGATAATGATGAGGTTTATTTTGCTAGGTCGAGCCGGATCCTAAATCACTAATCGGAGTACTCGATTATAAATATCAAAGTGTTTTTTGAGTTTTCATAAATGTGCAATATGTTTTAAAAACAAAGTGTTTTTGACGCAAAAACTTAGCATTTTTTTTTACTTTGCACCTTTCCAAAGCTATTCTAAATCCAAGTGGTTTTCAACACCCTATGGCAAATCATAGCGATCATATTAACCTTATCTGGCAAATTGCGGACTTATTAAGGGGGCCATACCGACCGCCGCAATACGAACGGGTCATGTTGCCTATGACCGTGCTGCGCCGCTTCGATTGCGTATTGGCGGAAACAAAAGAGGCTGTGTTGGCCGAGTATCGGCAACTGGAAGTTAAATACAAAGGACAAGACGGTGTAATTGATGCCAAGCTCAATAGCATTTCTAAGCAGCAATTCCACAACCACTCATCTTTCACTTTTGAACGTCTAAAGGGAGCGCCGGATTCTATCGCGAAAGACCTGGTGAGCTACATCAATGGATTCTCGGCAAATGTGCGCCGCATCTTCGACTATTTTGAGTTTGAAAAGGAAATCGAGCGGATGAACGAGGCAAATATTCTATACCTCGTCGTTTCTCGATTCAGCACGGTGGATTTACACCCCAATAACGTCTCTAATACAGAAATGGGTACAATTTTCGAACACTTGATTCGAAAATTCAACGAATTGGCCAATGAAACAGCAGGCGATCATTTCACTCCACGCGAGGTCATCCGCCTTATGGTTAATCTATTGTTCATCAACGACGATAAATTACTGACCATACCCGGAACTATACGCACTATGTTTGACCCATGCTGCGGTACGGGAGGTATGCTCGCAGAGGCTCAGGCTTATATTAGAGCCCATCATCAGCAAGCTACACTCTATACCTACGGTCAAGACTACAATAAGCGTGCCTTCGCCACTGCAGCATCGGATATGCTTATTAAAGAGGTGGCACACAATGGACTGGGCGAAAATATTAAATATGGAGACAGCCTGGTTGATGACCAATTTAGTAGCAATCGGTTTGATTATGTTATCTCCAACCCCCCTTTTGGCGTAGACTGGAAGAAGCAACAAAGCGAAATAACCCAAGAATACGAAAAATTGGGATTGAGCGGTCGGTTTGGCGCCGGGTTGCCAAGAGTGAACGACGGAGCATTGCTGTTCCTTCAGCACATGATCAGCAAGTTTGAGCCGGTAGATGAAGCAAATAACAAATATGGCTCGCGATTGGCCATCGTATTCAGCGGCTCCCCTTTATTCACCGGAGGGGCTGGTTCCGGCGAGAGTAATATCCGGCGCTGGATTATTGAAAACGACTGGCTCGAAGCCATTGTGGCTTTGCCAGAGCAGATGTTTTACAATACCGGTATTGGCACTTATATATGGATAGTGACCAATCGCAAGGAGCAAAAGAAAAAAGGCAAAATACAATTGGTAGATGCCCGCGAGTACTATGTACCTATGCGCCGCAGCCTCGGCGACAAAAGACGCGAAATATCCGAGGAACAAATTGCCGATATTGTTCGGCTGTACGGCCGGTTTGATGCAACTGATAAGGTGAAAATTTTTAAAAATACCAATTTTGGCTATACCCGGGTAACGGTGGAACGCCCACTCCGCCTGCGCTACCAGATGACCTTCGAAGACAAAGCCCGGTTTTTAAACGCTTTTCCCCACCTGCTCGATGATGTGCAGATGATTGATAAAACACTTGGGCGCGAGCCAATGTCAGACTGGAACGAAGCAGAAAAGCAAATCCGCAAACTCTTGCGCCTGAAGTGGAAAAATACTGAGCATAAGTTATTCCGTGATGTTTTCACCCAGCGCGACCCGAAGGCTGTACCCGTGCGAAAAGGCAAAAATGACTATGAACCTGATCCCGAGTTGCGCGATTTTGAGAATATACCCCTTGAAGAAGATATTGAAGTCTATTTCAAAAGGGAAGTATTGCCTCACGTCCAGGATGCCTGGATGGACAGGAGTAAGGATAAAGTGGGTTATGAAATTAACTTTAACCGTTTTTTTTATACTTACCAGCCCCCAAGACAGCTGGAAGTGATCGACCAGGAACTGAAAGTAGTTGAGGAGGAGATTTTAAAACTGTTAAGGGAGGTGATGAGATGAGAAAAGAAGAAAAAATATATTGGTCTTTAAAAAGATTGAAATACTTGGTATCAATTAATGAAGAAACATTGCCTGATACAACAGATCCAGACTATGAATTAAAGTATCTTGATATAGGCAACGTAAGTTCCAATGGGCGAGTTGAGCCACCGACCACTTATCGTTTCGGAGATGCTCCGAGTAGGGCAAGAAGAGTTGTTAAGGACGGAGACGTAATAATATCAACGGTGAGAACCTATTTACAAGCCATAGCGCCAATTGAAGCTCCTCCGGATAACTTGATTGTTTCAACTGGTTTTGCTGTCATACGCCCTAATCCAGATTATATAATTCCGAGTTTTTGTAAGTATTCACTACGAACAACATCGTTTTTGTCAGCAGTTGAAATGAGGTCGGTAGGTGTAAGCTATCCGGCAATAAATGCCTCAGATTTAGGAAATATATTTGTAAAAGTACCAACCATTGAAGTTCAGCGCCGAATTGCCTCTTTCCTAGATAGCGAAACTGCCCGCATAGACGCCCTCATTGCCGCCAAAGAACGACTGCTCGCTTTGTTGGCTGAAAAACGGCAGGCGCTTATTACGCGTGCAGTCACACGCGGGCTTGACCCCAATGTAAATATGAAAGATTCAGGGGTGGCGTGGTTAGGGGAAGTGCCGGAGGGATGGCTAATATTGCAGCTAAAATTTCTTACAAACATTCCCTTACAATATGGAGCAAATGAAGCTGCTTTAGATGACGATCCCAATAATCCTCGCTTTGTAAGAATTACAGATATCGATGAGTTTGGGAATTTAAGACCAGAAACGTTCAAGTCTTTAACGCCAGAACTAGCAGAACCTTATCTTCTTGAATCAGGAGACATACTTTTTGCAAGAAGTGGCGCAACGGTTGGTAAAACATTTATTTATAAAATATCCTGGGGTAGAGCATGTTTTGCAGGCTACTTAATAAGATTCCGATGTGATAGGACACGTCTATTGCCTGAATTTCTAATTGAATTTGCTCAATCAAACTTTTATTGGGCGCAAATAAATGAAGGCATGATTCAAGCAACTATTCCAAACTTTAATAGTGAAAAATATGGTGCAATGCTAATTGCACTACCACCTTTGGAAGAACAAGTTGAAATTGTTTCTTTTATTAATAAGGAGACCCAACGACTTGATGCTATTCGTATAAGTACTTTGTGTAGTATTAATTTGCTTAAGGAGCGACGTATTGCATTAATTACAGCAGCTGTAACAGGGCAAATTGGAAAAGCTAATTGACATGAAAATACTAGAATTGAATATATCAAATTACAAAGGTTTTAGGGAACAAACAAGATTCTCCTTTTCAGAACATTTCACCGTTATCGCGGGTGTGAATGGTCGAGGAAAAACGACTATTTTGGATGCTCTAGCGCTATTGTTTTCTCATCTTATACCTCAAATATCGGAAGCAAGTTTTCAGCAAAGAAGAATAAACAAGTCAGAAATCAATATAGGAGGAAGAGAGGCTATATTATCAATAAATGCAAATTGCGCCGGAATTCCGATACAATACAGTGTAAAGGTAGAACCTACACGTACATCACCTATCACTAGGTTACAGGAAGTAGTTGCAAATGAAATAAAAAGCGCCTACGGAAACCCCTTTCGGTCTGATGATCAGGCCCCCTTGGCCGTCTACTATACCATCGATCGCGCTGGATATCGCTTCCCAAAAACACTTCCACAGGTTGAAAGATCAGGCCAAGCGATGGCTTATTCAGGAGCATTATTAAACAATTTAGTTGACTACCAAGATTTTATGTCGAGATATCGCGTTTCCATCGCATTGACATATGATAGAGAAACGCGAAATACATCCTATATGGGGGACAATGTAGTAAGGGCAATCAATAATGCTATTGAATATTTTTTGGACGGATTCTCAAGATTAGAGGTAAAAGAAAGACCATTAAGATTTTTGGTCACAAAAAATAGTGAAGAATTGGATCTACGTCAATTGTCCGACGGAGAAAGAGCTCTAATAGCCATGATCTGTGACCTTGGAAGAAGGCTTGCTTTGGCTAATCCGTCACTGCAGAATCCTCTAGAAGGATCAGGGGTTGTTTTAATTGATGAGTTAGAGTTGCATTTGCATCCTAAGTGGCAAATGGAAATTGCAGAAAAATTAAGAAGGGCTTTCCCAAATATTCAATTCATTGTAACTACGCATTCTCCTTTTATTATTCAAACTGCTAGACAAGGTGAAGTAATTAAATTAGATGGTGATCTGGATGTTGATCCTTATGGAAAAAGTTTAGAGGAGATTGCGAAATTTGTAATGGAAGTTGAAAATACTGAATATAGCCCCCGAATTAAGAATATGAGAGAAATAGCTCGAAGCTATTTTAGACTTGTTGAAGAAGCTAGAACAGCTGATAACCGAAGAAAAGAAGAAATCAAGAACGCAATTATTCGATTACTTGAACCTTTTTCCGATAATCCAGCTTATACAGCTTTGCTTGAAAGTAAAGGCTTAATCTAACACATGATTGAAAATGAGACCGGTAGATAAAGGTAATGGAGCAAATTATACAAACTATCAAGATGCAAAACAAGATCTGGTTAACCAACTTGGTGCTTATTGTTGCTATTGCGAAAGAAGAATACCTACAAACATAGCAGTTGAACATATCTTGCCCAAGGATCCAGCTTTAGGATATATGCATCTCCGAAATAATTGGGATAATTTTTTACTTGGATGTGTCAATTGCAATTCAGCAAAGTCAACCAAGATAATCGACCTTGGTACTCATTTACTTCCTGATAGAGATAATACTTTTGTTGTTTATATTTATGAAGAAACTGGTAGTGTTGAAATCAATCCACAGTTAGATCAAAATTTGGCAAGTATGGCAACGAAAACACTAGATTTAGTTGCACTTAATCGTAATGATTGCCATAATTGGGATGATACAATATTATTTTCTGCTTTAGAACGATTTAGTCAAAGAGTTCAAGCATGGGTCCAAGCAAAACAAGCCCGAGAAGACTATGATCGAGGACAAGTAAATATTCGTAGAATTTGTGCGGAAGCTGCCTCGACTGGTTTTTTTAGTATTTGGATGGCTGCTTTTGAAGGGATTTCAGCGGTTCGACTGGAACTTATCAGGGTATTTCCTAACACTGCGCCAGATTGCTTTGACCAAAATGGGGAAGTAGTTTCACCACGCCCTCGGAATAGGCTTCAAAATTCTGGAAAGTCATGATTAAGTCCTCAACCGAATCCGCCTTCGAAACCGTCATCGAAACCTACCTCCTCGAAAACGGCTATAAAGCCATAGACAAAAACGGTTACGATAAAACGAGGGCAATCTTTCCGCAGGTGGCGTTGGATTTTATCCGAACGACGCAACCCAAAGAATGGGCCAAACTCGAAGCCTTGCACGGCGAGCATACTTCCACGCAAATACTAGGCGATCTGTGCAAATGGATGGACACCTATGGCTCACTGACCACCCTTCGCCACGGTTTCAAATGTTATGGTCGCACCTTATACATCGCATATTTCAAAGCGGCGCACACGATGAACCCTGAATTAGAGGCAAATTACGCCCTAAATTGTCTGGGTATCACCCGCCAACTCCAATTTTCAACACGAAGCAATCAATCACTTGATCTGACCATCAGCCTGAACGGCATTCCCATTGCTACTCTGGAGCTCAAAAACCCACTGACCAATCAGACCGTTGAAGATGCAAAACGACAATACAAACGGGATCGGGACCCTCGCGAAACGCTGTTCGAGTTCAAGCGCAGGACGCTGGTTCATTTCGCAGTGGACACAGAATCCGTGTTCATGACTACCCGTTTGGCGGGCAGTGCCACCTATTTTCTGCCCCTAAATAAAGGCTACGAAGGAGGCGCCGGCAATCCCCCTGATCCAAATGGCAGAACTTACCGCACGGCATATTTGTGGGAAGAGATGTTGCAACATGATAGTCTGCTCGACTTGCTTGCCCGATACATTCACCTTCAGGTCGAAGAAAAGCTAAGCGATGAAGGACGCAAGGTGAAAAAAGAAACGATGATTTTTCCGCGTTATCACCAATTAGAAGCGGTCAGGTTATTAGTAAACGCTGCTCGAACAGCCGGTACGGGGAATAACTATCTGATTGAGCATTCCGCCGGTAGCGGTAAGAGCAATACCATCGGATGGCTTGCACACCGGCTCGCCTCTTTACATAATGACGAAAACCAGCGGGTTTTTGATTCCGTCGTTGTCATCACCGATAGACTTGTGCTGGACAAGCAACTGCAGGACACCGTTTACCAATTTGAACACAAACGAGGCGTTGTATTAAAAATTGATGAAAACTCCCGGCAATTGGCAGAGGCCTTGGAGAATGCCGTACCCATTGTGATTACCACGTTACAGAAATTCCCTTTCGTTGCAAAACAATTGATGAAAATGGCGGAAGAGCGGGGTGAAGCGGAGAAAGGTGTGTTGCCCACCAGGCGATTTGCTGTAATTATCGATGAAGCACATAGCTCGCAAGGAGGCGAAGCTGCCACTGACCTGAAAGAAGTATTGGGCGGTGAAAAGCTGGTAGACGAAGCCCAAAGCCGGGCATTGGAGGAGGGGGAAGACAAGATGGCTGATCTATACCGCAGCATGGCCAAGCGCGGGAGACAGGATAACATCAGCTTTTTTGCATTTACAGCCACCCCAAAACACAAAACATTGAAAGTATTTGGGCACAATGGCGCTCCATTCCACCGCTATACTATGCGTCAGGCTATTGAAGAGGGCTTCATTCTAGACGTACTTAAAAATTACACCACTTATGCTACATATTACAAACTCATACAATCCAGTGATGACGACCCACAAGTAGAACGAAAAAATGCAGCAAAAGCATTAGCGCGTTTTTTGCGGCTTCACCCTCACAATATTGCCCAAAAAACGGAAATTATGGTCGAGCATTTTTACGCAATGACGCGCCATAAAATTGGAGGCCATGCCAAAGCAATGGTGGTGACAGGCTCAAGGCTGGAGGCGGTGCGCTATAAATTGAGTTTTGACGCCTACATCAAGAGAAAAGGTTATGCAATTAAATCACTAGTTGCTTTCTCCGGTGTCGTTAATGATGATAAAATTCCGAATGTTACCTATACGGAAGAAGGCATGAACGATGGTATTAAAGAAAAAGAATTGCCGGAAAAATTCAGTACTCCGGAATACCATGTTTTACTAGTAGCGGAGAAATATCAAACAGGATTTGATCAACCGCTTTTGCATACCATGTATGTTGATAAGCGATTGGCCGGTATTCAAGCCGTACAAACACTTTCGAGGCTCAACCGAACACATCCGCTCAAAGAAGAGACTTTTGTACTCGATTTCGTAAATGATCGGGAAGAAATCAAAGCTGCATTCAAAATCTATTATGAAGGTGCTGAAATTGGGGAGGAGGTTGATCCAGCGCATATGTACCGGTTGCAGCATGAATTAGAAATTTCCGGTATTTATTTGCGAGAAGACATTGAACGTTTCTGCCAGGTTTATTTCAAACCCAAGCAGCGACAAAGCCCTGCTGATCATGAGGCCATGAATGCATCACTAGATCCTGCAGTTTCGCGATTTTCGACTTTGCTAAGAGACAATGAAGAGGAAGCGGAATTGTGGAGGGGGAAGTTGCAGTCTTTTCGAAATCTCTACGCTTTTTTGAGCCAGGTTATTCCATACCAGGATTCTGACCTGGAAAAGCTCTATGTTTTTTTAAGACATCTTTCGCCTAAACTACCGCTACGACATGGTGGGCCGCGCTACAATTTTGACGATGAAGTAAGGCTCGAATACTACAGGCTTCAAAAAATAAGTGAAGGATCTATAGACCTCCGGGAGGGGTATTCCCAGCACCTTGACGGCCCCACTGAGGTTGGCACTGGCATGGTTCGAGAAGATCCGGTGGCGCTTTCTCGCCTTATTGATATTGTAAATGAACGTTTTGCTACGGATTTCAACCAAGCTGATCAATTATTCTTTGATCAAATTGTCGAAACAGCCATACGTGATGAAGCCATAATCAAGGCGGCAGAAGTTAATCCCCAAGATAAATTCATTTTGGTTTTTCAGAATCTTCTTCAGGCACTCTTCGTTGAACGTATGGATCAAAACGAAGATATTTTTGCTCGCTTTATGAATGACGACGGATTTAAAAAGGAAGTGACTAAATGGCTGGCATCGGAAGCTTACAATAAATTGAGGGATGCGAGGAAGGACCCTCAATGAATGCGGTTGTTTTATTTATCAAAGCAGACAAGTTGCACTATAGCAAAGTCAAAACATCATGATGGCAGGAATAAGTACTGGAATTTGTGATTTCAACTTAAATAATTGATTATCAATTTGAATTAACATTAACAATATGCTCAAAATTACTTTACTCTTTATGGGTGGAACTTCTAAAGATAGCTTCATAGATGTTAAGTCTACTTCTTGCTCAGAAGAGACGGGGTATACAGAAATAGATGAATCTAGCGAAGAGATAATTGAAGCTATGATTGATCTTTTTCGACAGCATAATGATTTACAACAAATTATATCAGAAACTTATCATACACTAGAATATGATGATGAGTTTGGTATAATATTAACCAATGAACCGGACTGTGAATTTTATGATGCATTAAGGGTCAATAGTGAATATTGTGAAATTATATTTAATGCGTATTATGTACAGAAATCTTATGATGACCTAAAGTCCGATTATCTAGTCCCGACCAGAATGAAAAGCGATACTTATAGAATAAAAGATTCTGAATACATTAAACATAATTATTATAAAGAGTTTACTTATGGGCGGCAAGAGGACACAAATGAAGATCTACCTTTTTAGGGGTACATTACTGCATGAATCGCTTTGCTTGAAAAATGCAAATAGTATAAAAAACAAAATATTTCATACCCGAATCCTTAGCGTTTTTTTATTAGTTTGCACCTTCTAAAAGTACTCATAGTAGCCTGAATGCCACAAAGAAGACGATTATTCATTTTCCTATTCCTCGGATGCCTAACCGTCCCTATAGGATTCATCCCCGACCTCGTTTCCGATGAGCTGAAAGCTTGGTGTCTGCGGCATTTGGGGCCTTCCTATTCCTTGTATTTTATCGTTTTTTATATTGTGGGCTGTTTTGTATTGTTGGCCTTTTCTGGCGAATTCAGAGGTGTATTTTCTCTTAGCCGAAGGACTTCGAGCCGGCAACCTGGAAAAATAGCCTGGTCGCAAGAGGGCATAAAACTACTCCAAGCTGCCCTGGATAAACTGGAAAAAGCACAATTAGTAGAAAGCATCGAAATCCTATCTGAACTAAAAAATCCACTAGGAGATGAACAGCTCTCCCTTTTGTCTGCTCGCCTTACTAAATATTATCAAGACAACCGAATTGGGGTATTAAACAGTGAACAGAAAGAAACCACCTTCAATCGCATTAGCAAAGACCTTTTCGACCTGATCAAATCTATTGAAAACCAATTGTCTGAAGGTGAAAAGGAATACCAGCAAATGCGCGAAGCTTTCCGTCAGCGATACCGCGACAGATTGGTCCAAAAATTAGCTTTCCGGCAACCGGTAAACCTGCGGCGGATGGCCACCTCAGAAGGCACTAGCGAACGCGTAGCGGCTACATTCTTACCGTATAGTGGCGAAGCCATCCGGGAGGAAATCGGCAAAACCTTTTTGGAATCATACGGGCGCTTGCTGATTGTAGGACAGCCTGGCGCTGGTAAAACCACCCTGTTACTACAGTTGGCCGACCGCATTTTCGACCTTGAACCCGACGCCCTACCAGTTGTATTAAACCTGGCCACCTGGCAAAGCAGCTACCGTAAATTGGAAACCTGGCTGGAAAATGTACTCGCTGCTGAACTCAGCACCAACAAAGCAGGCGCCAGGGCTGTGTTGCGCCAAACTAACCTGATTTTATTGCTCGATGGCTTGGACGAGCTGAAGGAAGACGAAGCTATAAGTGCCTGTTTGGCTGCCATCGCGGATTATGGGGCTACGCCCGGTCGTCGCTTTGTCATCACCTGTCGGATAGAAGAATACAAACGGGTACAGGAAGACGCCCGGGTCAACCTGCAGATCGAAGTAGGCCCTTTGCAGGGAGACCAATTAGAAGTGGAACTTACCCGTATGGGCCGCGAGCAGCCGGAAGCCCTGCCTTTACTACAGGCTATTCAATCCGATCCACTGCTACGGCAGGCTGTCGAAACGCCTTTTTATTTGAATACACTGCAACTACTTTTTGCCGGGCGTTTGCCTGTGTTCACAACAAATGATTTGGAAAGCCGAAAGGCTGAAATCATGGACATATTTGTGACATCTAAGCTAGACGACACTGAAAATAAGTATTATCCACCCGCGTCTGCGATGCGATGGCTGTCTTTTCTAGCTTCCCGTATGAATGAGCGGAATAAGGTAGTCTTTGAGTTGCGGGATTTGCAGTATGATTGGTTTAAAGGGTGGCCATGGCTGGAGATAGTAGTATCAATCTTTATAAATGAACTTGTAAATTCATTGAAACAATATATACTATTTATGCTATTTATCGGGTTATCATTTTGGATGCTCCCCTCCCTTATTGTGAGCGTACAGCCAACCCGAATACATCGTGAACTACTATTTGTAACAGGAATGTTTTGTGGATTCGTTCTTTCGGTTTTTGAACTGGCGATAAATTCCATCATACAATTCATGAAAAAAATCAGACCTGGTATTTCTACACGTGATTTTCATGATTGGTCGCTGACTGAAAAATTACGATCAATAAATATACGCTGGCATTGGACCTTGGTGTTTATTCTATTTGTATTGACAACCATAAACTTACTCGGTTATCTTCAAGGAGTATTATTTTTTATAATAATTGTTGTACTAATTGGATTGATCTACTTTTTGGACCAAGACAAAAACCCCGGAATCATCCAAATCAAGACCCCCTATCATCGTTTCAATGCCTCGATGAAAGTGTTGCATTTTTCCAAACTACAGCACTTCCACCTCCGCTACCTACTTTACAAAAAAGGCGTCCTCCCGCTCCGCCTAGTTGATTTCCTAAATGAGATGTCCGACCGCCACCTTATGGAAACCGACGGCGCTACCTGGCGATTTCGGCACCGGATTATTCAGGATTATTTTGCGGAGAAGTGGGAGGAAGAGTGAGATACGTAAGGTTAGCGCTAACCGCTAACCGCTTGGCAAGGGTGAGAGGGAGGGAGAGATTTTTGGCGATTTATTTTTAAATAAGCTTAAAATGCAAAACGACATCTTATTCACTGAAAAACAGCGTTTTACCCAATGGTGGATTTGGTTAGTGCTTTTGGGTATCGGTGGGTTGTTTTTGTACGCCATTTATTACCAGGTCATTGGCGGGGAGCCTTTTGGCGATAAGCCAATGAGCGATAACGGGCTGCTGTTAACCTTTGGTTTCACGCTTTTGTTCATACTACTCTTCGTAAGCTTTAGGTTGGATACGCTTATCAAAATAGACGGTATCTACGTGCGATTTTTTCCCTTTCAGCTTAAGTATAGGTTTTATGCCTGGGATACCATTGCGAAAGCGTACATATATCATTCCCAGCCGATAGCTGAATTCGGCGGCTGGGGAATGCGGTTTTCTATGTCTGGAAAAGGCCGTGCACTTACCGTATCGGGCGAAATGGGCCTCCAACTTGAATTTACGAATGGCTCGGCGTTACTCATTGGCACACAAAAGCCCAAAGAGATCGAGCGGGTATTGGCAAAATTGGGAAGAACGGGTGAAAGTCGTTGAAAGCAGCGCGTTTGTCTATGATTGCTTGACCTTTTATACAAGCGGGGATTATTTTGCGTAATATTAAGGCAAATCCCTAATGGTGTATGAGCCAAAAAATCCTGCGCGCCCTTCCTGAGTTATTGGAAGCCGGCGTCATCTCGCAAGACACAGCCGACCGCATACGTGGCTATTACCAACAAAAAGAAGGGCAACAACCCAACTTGCTTTTCAGCATCTTCGGCATATTGGGCGCCTTGTTGGTCGGACTGGGCATTTTTTTGCTGATCGCCCACAACTGGGACGAGCTTTCCCGGGCTACCAAGACGATTATTGCTTTTGCGCCCATGGTGCTGGGACAGGCCGTTGCCGCTTATGCGCTGTTACGCCGCAATGAAAGCGTAGCCTGGCGGGAGGCATCGGCTACTTTTCTCATTCTGGCCATCGGCGTTTGCATCGCTTTAATCAGCCAGATCTATCAGATTTCGGGTAAAATTTCATCCTTCCTGCTTACCTGGATATTGCTGGGTTTGCCCTTGGTATACGTATTGCGCTCGTCGATGGCGGGCATCTTGTACCTCATCGGCGTCACCTATTACGCCTGTGAAATAGGTTATTTCAACCACCCCCAATCTGAATCGCCCATTTATTGGGGCTTATTGCTATTGCTGGCGCCGCATTATTATTTTTTATTAAAAAAATCACCCGGCGGCAACTTCTTTCTGGCCTTCAACTGGCTGGTCCCCATATCCGTTTTGATCGTTTTGGGTGTATTGGCGCAAAATGATGCGCATCTGATGTTTTTGACTTATTTCAGCT
Source organism: Saprospiraceae bacterium (assembly GCA_013360405.1). GTDB lineage: Bacteria > Bacteroidota > Bacteroidia > Chitinophagales > Saprospiraceae > JABWBR01. The sequence continues at coordinate 5,469 of JABWBR010000044.1, read as the reverse complement.
TGTTGGGGTTATTTTACCTGGTGGGACATACGCCATTCTTCCAGCGGCTAAAAACCATCTTCAACGGCTACGAGATCATTGGTTCTTTGGGGATGATCATACTGCTGTTAGTGGCCAGTTTTGACTGGTTTTGGAAAGAAATGGGCCGCGAGCCATCGCTATTCGAGTCGCTGCACGCCCCTGAAAGCTGGCTGGCCTTGGCGCTGACCTTAGCTTGCGGCGCGTTGTTATTTTTTAATAAAGAAAAACCAAACTGGACCGACGGGCAGCTAAAATTGTGGACGCCACTGATATTTGCCGTTATTTTCCTGATTGGGTTTACCAATGCTACCCTACCCGTTATATTGACCAATCTCCTGCTTTTTGCCCTCGGCATTAGCACCATCTGGCATGGTACCAAGGCCAACCACCTGGGGATTCTCAATTACGGTCTGCTCATCATGACGGCGCTTATCGTGAGCCGTTTTCTCGATGACCGTTTCAGCTTTGTAATCAGGGGTTTGGCTTTTGTGGCCCTCGGCATCGGCTTTTTTGTCGCCAACTACTGGATGCTCCGGCGTAGAAAAACCGAATAAAAAACTCTGCGCAACTCCGTGAAAACTCCTTTTAACTCTGTGGTAAAAAAAATACACAGCAATGAAAAACATAGCCCTCATAGCCTTCGTCCTCACCTGTGCCGCGCAGTGGTTTGTGCCGGCCAACATGATATGGCAACGCGAGCGCATTCTCGATGCCGGCGTAGCATACAAATTCAAAACGGCGCCCGTTGACCCCAGCGACCCCTTCCGCGGGCGATATGTGCAATTGTGGTTTGAGAACAACAGCATAGCATTGCGCGACACCCAGTTGCAATGGAATTCAGGTGAAGACGTGTACCTTACCCTGGGCGTCGACAGTGCAGGATATGCCGTTTTTACCGACGCGCTTAAAATGCCTCCCGTCGAGGGCGACTACTTGCAGGCCAAAGTCAGCTATGTAGACTTTTCCACTCCCCGCATGATGTGGCTCATCCTGCCTTTCGATCGATTTTATATGGAAGAAACCCGCGCCCCCAAGGCCGAACAACAATACAATGAAGCCTCCCGCGATACGACGAAAGTAACCTACGCCGTAGTGAAGATCAACGACGGCCAGGCCGTACTCGAAGACGTAAAAATCGATGGGGTTTCGCTGCGAAACTAAATCAAGCTATTATGCCAACTCGCTTAACAACTCTCTTGCTGAGCCTCCTTTGGCTCCTACCTTTAACCGCTCAAGATTATGCCGGCCGCTGGAAAGGCGCCATAGAACTACCCGGCACGAAACTGGAATTGGCCATCGACTTGTCGCAGAAAGACGGCAAGTGGATCGGCGACATGGACATACCGCTCCAGCAAATCAAAGACATGGCCCTTGCCGAGTTAACACTGGAAGGCAATGCCTTGAAATTCAAACTGCCCGAAGTGCCCGGCAATGCATCTTTTTCGGGTAATTTTAAAAATAACGCTTCCCTGCTCGAAGGCGATTTCACCCAGATGGGGCAAACCTTCGCCATGCGCCTGGAGAAGGAAGACGAAGTAGCCAAACGAGAGGCCAAAGCCCGACAGGATAAGGCTATTGCCACCCTCTTGCAACTGGCCGATTCGCTGCGGCAAAAGCAGCAAGTGCCCGGTATCGGCATTGGAATCATCCAGGACGGAAAAATAGCCCTTGCCGGCGGCGTAGGCCAACGCGATGCAGAGAAAAACCTGCCGGTGACAGCCCAAACGCTATTTGCCATAGGTTCTTCTTCAAAAGCTTTTACGGCCATGGGCCTGGGGCTATTGGTAGATGACGGCAAATTGGAATGGGACAAACCCGTGATCCAATATATGCCTGATTTCCAGCTATACGACGAATTTGCCACCAAAGAAATGACAGCCGTCGACCTGGTCACCCACCAGTCGGGCCTGCCGCGCCACGACCTGATGTGGTACGGCTCTTCTTTCAGCCGGCAGGAAATATACAACCGCCTGCGCTTTTTGCCGCCCAATAAAAGCTTCCGCTCCGCCTGGCAATACCAAAACCTGATGTACATGACCGCCGGCGTATTGATCGAGCGGCTGTCGGGAAAAAGCTGGGAAGAATTCACCCGCGAGCGCATCTTCAAACCGCTGGGCATGGCCAATTCCATTTTTTCGGTAAAAGAGGCGCCCAAAACCGCCGAGACGGCCTTGCCCTATCGCAAAGACGGCGACAAAGCCGCGCGCATTCCCAACCGCGAAATTGCCGCCATAGGCCCGGCAGGCTCTATCCATTCCAACGTAAACGACATGCTGAAATGGGTGCAGATGCACCTCGACGCCGGCAAAGTAAACGGCCAGGCCTTCATAGGCGCCGACGTCATCAACAAGATGCACCACCCGCACAAAGTGATCGAAAGCAGCGAATCGCCCGAATTCCCCGAATTCTCGGCGCGCAGCTACGGCCTGGGCTGGTTTGTATACAACCGGGGCGACATGAAAGTAGTGCAACACGGCGGCAATATCGACGGCTTTTCGGCCTATGTGTATATGCTGCCCAAACAACAGATAGGCATGGTATTCCTGACCAACAGAGACGGCACCGGATTACCCGGCGTGTTGGCCAATTACGCCACCGACCTGCTGCTCGACAAGCCCTATACCGACTGGTATACCAAAGCATTTGGCGACGAGTCGAAGAAAAAAGACGAAGAAAAAGACGAGGAATCGAAAAAGAAAAAACCTGTACCCGGCACTACGCCCAGCCATGCGCTGAAAGATTATGCCGGCAAATATGAACACCCGGGTTATGGTATTATGGAAGTAAAAATGGTGGGCGATAGCCTACATATGGCTTTCAACTCCTTTGACGCTACCCTTCGCCACTGGCATTACGACGTGTTTAATGCTTTTATTCCCGAACTAGAATCGGATGTCCTGGTCACTTTTTACAACAATAAAGACGGCGTCATAGAAAAGCTGTCGGCGCCCTTGGAGCCGAGCATGCCGGAAGACATCGTGTTAACCAAATTGCCGCCCGACCTGCTCAACGACGATAAATATATCGCATCTATTAGCGGCGCCTATGAATTGGAAAGTGCGACTTGCACCGTGGAGAAAAAAGGCGCCAAGCTATACGTTACGTTGGTCGGTCAGCCGCCCTATGAGTTAACCCCTTATCGCGACAATGAATTTAAGCTCAAGGATCTGAACGGCTTTTCGCTGGTTTTTTATTTTGAAAATGGCACGGAGAAGGCCAATGCCTGCGAATTTCATCAGCCGAATGGGGTATTCAAGGCGACACGGAAATGATGTGCTGATGTGCTGATGTGCTGATGCGAACGAAGTGAGTCCCGTACCGACTGGAAGGAGGTCGGGATGCTGATGTGCTGATGCGAACGAAGTGAGTCCCGTACCGACTGGAAGGAGGTCGGGATGCTAATGTGCTGATGCGAACGAAGTGAGTCCCGTACCGACTGCAAGGAGGTCGGGATGCTAATGTGCTGATGCGAACGAAGTGAGTCCCGTACCGACTGGAAGGAGGTCGGGATGCTGATTTGCTGATGCGACCGAAGGGAGTCCCGTACCGACTGGAAGGAGGTCGGGATGCTGATTTGCTGATGCGACCGAAGTGAGTCCCGTACCGACTGGAAGGAGGTCGGGATGCTAATTTGCTGATGCGAACGAAGTGAGTCCCGTACCGACTGGAAGGAGGTCGGGATCCTGATGTGCTAATTTGCTGATGAGTTAATGTACTAATGTGTTAATACACTGATTATCAATATATTATTAACAAATCAGCACATTAGCAAATTAGCAAATTAGCAAATTAGCAAATTAGCAAATTAGCAAATTAGCAAATTAGCAAATTAACCAGCTTTTCCAAATCTGCTTGTTCAATCGGATGTTTGGAATTGGGCAATAGCTGAAAGCGGCCGTTGGGCAGGGCGGCGGCTACGGCCTCCGATTCTTCGCGGGTCACCATTTGGTCGTCATCGCCGAGACAGATGAGCACCGGTTGCTGGATGGCGGCCCATTGGGTGAGTGAGAACGCGTGGCCGTTGCCCAGTCCGTGCAGCATATCGGCGGTTTTGTGCAATACCACTTTCCAATCAACGGGCTGATGCCTGGCCTGCAGGGCAGCGGCGAAATGGGGTATCTTCTCCGCTATTTTTTCCGGGTTGAGCATTTTCATTTCCTTTTCGGCGATGGCGGAGTCCCAGGCGAATTTGGTGCCCAGAGTCGTCACCTGATTCACCAGTTCGGGGTGGGTGAGGGCCAGGTATAGTGCCACGTATCCGCCCATACTATAGCCGAAAAAATCGGCACAGGCAATCTGGTTTTCCTGCATAAAAAGCCTTACCTCTTCTGCAAATGCCGCAATAGAAAAATCGCCGGCCACCGGCTTTCCGCCGTGCCCGCTGAAATTCAGGTCGAACACTTCATAATGGCTCGACAACAAGTTTTTCAAAGCAGCTAACTGATCTTTGCTGCCTATGGCGCCGTGGAGTAATATCAATGAAGTATTCATAGTTTTAATGTGCTAATGTGCTAATGTGCTGATGTGTTAATGTGCTAATGTGCTAATGTGTTAATGTGCTAATTACACTACTGGACACTTTAGATACAAGAAATTGAAATAGTGAGAGTTAGGAAAATAGTAGAACTTTGAGTTCGCCAAAACCTAAAACTACTATGGACCCACTCCCACCAATGGCCGAAGTTAAAACCTTTTTTTCAGGCATACGAAAGGATGTGCTTGAAACATTGATTTTGCTGGTACACTGCATGATTCGTGGCAGGACGGTGTGCCTGTATAAGTGCCGAACGGAGGCAGGAAGCGTTTTGAAGCGCTAAAACCTTAATCTTGACTCTGTATACAAGCGCTTTGTGCGTTTCTACTGCAAAGGGAGTGTAGATGTAATGTGTGTGGGCATCGCCTGGCTGCTCATCCATTTAACCAAGACACAAGACGCTGTGTTTCTGGTCATGGACAGAGCCAATTGGAAAATTGCCCGGGTCAATATTAATGTCCTGTTCATCGGCCTGTTGCTTCCGGGCGGGTTGTTTGTGCCGGTTTTGTGGCTGCCGTTGAACAAAAGAGGCAATTCTTCCACCGCAGAACGCCTGGTGTTGATGAATCGTTTTTTGCATGTCTGGCAACACCTCGGTTCAAGCCCCGTCACTGTGCCGGCCGACCGGGAATTCATCGGACTGGAGTGGTTCGTGCGCTTGCGCAGGAGCAATTTTTCGCTCGTCATACGGGCCCGCTGGCAGGACTATTTGCCCCTTGTGGCGCAATCGCTGGATAAGACCATCTACAAAACCTCCCGGCTTATAGAGCGCAAAGTCAAGGCAAATAGCTTGTTCCCGGCTTCTTTCGCCGTGAACGGGTACACTTTTTATTATACCGCCCAGTTCAACACCGGATCACGCAAAGGCAAGGATAAATGGCTCATCCTGATTTCCGATGAAAAGGACATTGCCA
>JABWBR010000043.1 GCA_013360405.1 Saprospiraceae bacterium | reverse complement strand
GGTTTAAAGTGACAAAGTAGTACTAAGTGACCGACGAAGCAACGCAGCCTGATGGAAAAAGAGTCCGCCCAAACAGGTAAGTTATTTACGACACGTTCCTATATAGATAAAAGTGGAGGAGAAGTCATACCTCCAAAATTTGACGATGCTTGGGATTTTAATGAGGGAGTTGCATTTGTTAAAACAAATGGAAAATGGGGAGTAATTGACAAAAATGGCCGAGAAGTTGTTCCTCCAAAATTTGATTTTGGCTATTCTTATGAGCAAGGATTTGCAATTGTCTCTGTAAATGAAAAATATGGCCTAATTGACAAAAAGGGACGGGAGCTTACGCCATTTCAATATACAAATGCTATTGACGTCCAAGAAGGAATGGTGGCTGTCATGAGGGAGAATAAATGGGGTTTTATTGATACGAGTGGGCAAGAAGTAATTGCAATTCAATATGATGAAGTGGGAAGTTTCCAGGAAGGTATTGCAAGGGTTAGAGTTGGTGAAAAGTGGGGGTTTATAACTAAAAAGGGAAGAAATATTATTATACCGCAATACGATGATGCATGTGATTTTGAGGAAGGTATCGTATGTGTAAAAAAAGATGAAATGTGGGGATTTATTGATAAGAACGGTAGTGAGCATATACCATTTATTTATGATAATGTAGGTAGTTTTTGTGAAGGTGTAGCGATGATCGAAGTGGATGGCTTATGGGGATTTATCGACAAAGATGGGAACGAAATAATTCCACCGCAATTTGATGAGGCTGAAGATTTTCAAGACGGAGTTGCTAGGGTTGCAATAGAAGATAAATGGGGGTTAATAGATAAAAAAGGGAGGATTGTTACGCCCTATCAATATGAAGGTATCGATGATTTTGATAAGGGCTTCGCAGAATTTGAAAAGTTTAATAAAAAGGGGATAATAGATACTAATGGCCGCGAAATCGTCCCCTGCTTCCTCGACAACTCCATGCTCTGCGCCGAACACACCTACCTCCTCTACCGCTCCAACAAAAAAGGCCTGTTCTATACAGATGAGAAAACCTACATCGCCCCGGAATACGAGGAAATTGCTCAGCCCCGCGACCCCTGGGTAATGGTGCAAAAAGATGGTAAATGGGGTTGGGTAGACCATAGGGGCAACGTCATCATACCTTGCCGCTACGACGCGGCCACGCAATTCAACAGCTTCGACGGCAATGGGTATGCCACGGTGTTGCAGTTCGGTATGCAGTTCAGGATCAACAGCCGGGGGGAGATGATTTTGAGATTGGGACCAGAAAAGGAATAGGTGGAGTAATATTGATACGAGGCATTCCAAACAAAAGCCTGGCTACTTAACTTCTATTATGCCAAACATTACTTAAATGGCAAGAATATTCATCACCGGCTCGGCAGACGGGCTTGGGCAGTTAGCCGCAATATTATTGATTGCCGAAGGCCATCAGGTTGTGCTTCATGCGCGCAATGAAAAAAGAGGCAGAGAAGCTTTGGATAAAGTACCCGGTGCAGAAACTGTAGCCATAGCCGACCTTTCAAGCATAGAAGAAACCATTCAGTTAGCTCAAAAAGTCAACGCTTTAGGTACGTTCGATGCTGTAATTCACAATGCCGGCGTTTATTACGCTCCGCCGAAAGAGCTTTTTGCTGTGAACACATTAGCCCCCTATATTTTAACCTGCCTGATACATAAGCCAAAGCGATTAATCTACCTTAGTTCTGATATGCAAGAAGGCGGAAGTTCAAAACTTGCGTGTTTTAAAACAAATATTAATCGTATTTCTTACGCTGATACGAAGTTGCATGTGCTGTTGCTGTGCAAAGCAGTCGCACGGAAATGGCCAGATGTTTATGTTAATGCACTAGACCCCGGCTGGGTGCCCACCAAGATGGGAGGCCCTAATGCTCCTGATGATTTGGTAAGCGGGTATCAAACCCAAGTATGGCTTGCCAGTAGTAACGATATGAAAGCAAAGGTCAGCGGACGCTATTTCTATCATCAGAAAGAAATTCGCTGTAATCCTGAAGCGGATGAGGTGCTGCTACAGGAGAAGTTATTAAACATCTGCAAAGAGATTACAGGTGTTTCGTTCCCAAACGGGCGCTAACAAGACTTCGTGGCTACTTATACCGCACGCCGTCAAATTCCACAACTTGACAGCGTGCGGTACAACTCGCTATTACGACTTCATCAGCGAAGCATAATCCAAAAAGTAAATAACTTTTAGCGACAGGCTGTTGCGCTGCGGCAATCCGGCCAGGCCGTCGAGGTTGCGGAAATAGTCTTCGACAACAGCCTCGTTGAAGTCGTTGATATTGTTTTTCCAGATCAGGAATATATCGCTGCCGGGGGCAAAACGCCAGCGGAATATCATATCGATATTGAAGGCGTTGTAATTGCCGTTGCGGTTGCCGGCATAGTTGGTATCGCCAAGGCCGCCGTCGTCGAGCAGGAGGTAGTATTTGTTGTATTCCACTTTCGACCAGTAGTGGCGCATGCGGAACGTGAGGGCTATATTTTTACTAAAAGTATACGACGCATTCAGGATATTCTCCACTGTGATATTATCGCGGCGGCCGAAAATAACCTGTTCGGTAGGGATCAGCTCGCCGGTTTCGGGATTGAGAATATCCACGGTTTGTTTATCTGCAAAACCCTGGTCGTTGACGAAATTATAGGCGCCCACCGACAGGCGGAAATTGAGTTTGTCGTTTACGCGATAGCGCGGCGATACGGTCCAGTTCCAGCGGTGGCGGCCAAATCCGCTCCAGGTGCGGTAATTGGTGTTGACCGATAACTGGATTTTTTTTCGGCTGTCGGTATTGATATTGAAGCCGTAGTTGTTGCTGGCCGGCGTCTTAAAATACCGACCTTCGGTGCGCGGTTCGAAATAATCATAGCCGGTAAAGGGTTCGTGGTAGGTATAGAAGTTGAAATTCCAGAAACTTTTGGTTTGAATCCAGCCCCAGAAATTTGCGCCATACATCGTAAACGTATTAGGCGCATAAAGCCGGCTGTACATATTCCAAAAACCGATGCCGGCGCTGTTGAATTTCCAGAAAGGCTTGAATTGGTTGTATTCGACCCAGGTTTCTGCCGCGCGTTCGTTGTTGTTGTACAAAAAGCCCAGGTCATTGGGGTTGTAGGTATCGCTTTCTTCGAGGTAGTGGATGCCGAAAAACAGGTTGCCGCTGGTTTTGCGCAAGCCGAAGCTGGCGGAATGGCCCAAATCGGTTTGGCCGGGATGATACAATTGACTCAGCATACCTCTGCCTTCCAGAGAATAGGTATTCGACTTATTGCGCAGGAGAAAAACGGCGCCGCTTACATTCGCATCGTAATCGCTGCCGTTGCGGATTACAGTGGTATTGATAAGTGTAGCGTAGGAGTTGTGCGGCAGGTTTTGATCGAGCACCAGCACATTAAAATTCGTGAGCGGATTGGTTTCCACTTCGCGCACATCGCCTTCGGCGTTGCGTATGCGGGCAAGGCTTCGGCCTGAAGTAGCGTTGAAAAAGCCGACGCCCAGTCCGCTTTTGGTGCGGCCGGAAATCTTGGTCGCATTGTAAAGCTGGGCTTGTTGCGGATTTTCGATAACCTCTTCGCCATCCTGGAGTTGGTCGTACACATCCCAATAATGCAGGGGCGTACCGCCTACGCGGCGGGAGTAGAACAGGCCTCCTTTGTTAAATAGTTCGGTGCCTTCGGTAAAAAACTGCCGGTTTTCATCAAAACGCACTTCAAAAGGCGACAGGTTGAGCACCTGGTTGTCCGACTGGGCTTCGCCAAAATCAGGGATGAGCGTCATATCGAGGGTAAAGGCGTCGTTGATGCCGTATTTGATATCCATGCCGCCGTTGAATGATCGGCTGGTACTGTTTTGAGGGCTGGCATTTTTATCGCGGAAGTGCTGTCCGTATACGGCGACAAAAGGGGTTGCCTGTAGTCGCAGGGGCGAGCGAATATCGCGGATACCGGTGAGCATACCGCCCTGGTTGAGAAAACCGGCCTGTTGGGGATTCACATTGCTCCAGTAGCTGCGTTGTTGGTAGCGTTGGATAAGGCGACCAAAATTGATACGCCATTCCTGCTCAGCAGTTTTCGGAAAACGCAGGGCAGCGTATGGTATTCGCATCTCCACAATCCAGCCGTCTTCCACAATGCTGGTGTGACTTTCCCACACGGCATCCCAGTTGGGGTCTTCGCCGCGCACAATATTCCAGCCGCCATCGCTGTTTTGTAGGGGAGTGATTTTGGCGTCCATTTGTACGCCGCCGGGTGTGATGAGAAACATCAGTCCGTTGTTGCCGTCGCGATAGGCGTCGATAAACACGGCAAACCAGTCGGTATTGGCAATGCGGTCGCGTTGGGAGAGCTCGCGCAGGATGCTATCAGGTCGGGTATCGTAGAGGCGGGCGCCGAAATAGATGCCGTTGTCGTCGTAGAGTATGCGCACTTCCGTTTCGTGGCTGGGCGTGGCGCCCGGTACAGGTTCGGCTTGCACAAATCCGTTTGCCAAAGGGGCCGTGGCCCATTCGGATTCATTTAACACACCATCCAGTTGAATCTTTGATTTGATACGCAGGGCATCTACTGACTTGATTCCTTCCGGGGGTTCGTGGTGGGCGTAAACGACTGCACACAGCAGCCCCATGACTAAGGCCAGTACTAGTTTTTTCATTGTCGGGTAAATAAGTGACTAAGAAATTCAGGCGTTCAATCAAAAGACAAAATTAAATAACAACTGTTGCATGCAAGCAAGGCAAATTGGGTGGATATTCGCATACCTGTGCGGAAATTTGTAACTTGCCCCCTTGTGGGGTAAAGTAGACCGATGTATATAACGTGAAGAACCTAATACCACATTTCATACAAGATCGCGTTTTAGATGGACTCTCGCAGGGCAATATGTCTGCGTATACTATGTTTGTCGACCTTTCCGGTTTTACCGCCCTCACTGAAACGCTGATGCGGGAAGGCACTCCCGGCGCCGAGCACTTGTCGATCATTCTCAACCAGATTTTTGCTCCTTTAGTCGAGCTCGTATACGCCAAAGGCGGGTTCATTCCCTACTTTGCCGGCGATGCCTTTACGGCGATATTCCCGGCCACAGCGCAGCACAGTGGCGCCAAAGAGGCTATCCATACCGCCATTGCGGCGCGCCAGCTTATCAGCGAGCGGGGCGATACCTTCGGCGATTTCGTGATCGGCATTAAAGTGGGCTTGTCATTCGGCGATGTAGAATGGGGTATCGTAGGCGCCGGCAACCGCGCTTTTTATTTTCGGGGGGAGGCCATCGATAAGTGCTCGGAATGTCAACTCAAGGCCAGACAAGATGAAATCGTGATCGACGATGCGCTCCACGAGCAACTCGACGGCAAACATTTTCTGCTTGAAGAGATCGACCACGGCTTTTATAAACTCATAGGCCATGCCAGTCAGCCTACCGTACAAGTAACGCCTGCCGTATTGCCCCCCTTGAACGAAGAGGTAGCGGCAGCCTTTCTGCCTCCTCCCTTGCGGGAGCAAAGCTTTGAGGGCGAATTTCGCATCGTGATTGCCGTATTCATCTCTTTTAACGGTGTGGACAGCCACCAGCAGCTCGACAATTTTGCATCGGTAGTATTAGAGCAAATCAACGATTTTTCGGGGTATTTCAAAGAAATCGACTTTGGCGACAAAGGCGGTGTGCTGGTTTGCTTCTTTGGCGCGCCAGTTTCTTTTGAAAATAACGTGGACCGCGCGCTGGAATTTGTGCTTTCGCTCAAAGAAGAATTAAGCTTATTACAGGAAAACAGCGGACTTGAGGTAAGGGCAGGCATTACCATCGGCACGGCATTTACCGGTATAGTAGGAGGCGAAGAACGCTGCCAGTATGCGGTGGTAGGCAACCGCGTGAACCTGGCGGCCCGCCTGATGACCTTCGCCGATTGGGGCGAGGTGCTTGTAGATGGCGAAATACAACGCAACCGCCATTTTCGCTTTCAGCACAAAGGCGATATCAAATACAAGGGCATCAAGGGCAACGTACCCACCTTCAAGCTAATAGGCCGCGACTTCGATATGCGCCCCGCGCACCTGGGCCAAATGGTAGGCAGGAATATAGAACTGGACCAGTTGCTCCAATTTGCCACACCGCTCGACGAAGGTAAAAGCGCCGGCATTGCCTATGTGTATGGCGAGGCGGGTATCGGTAAAAGCCGCCTGTCGTTTGAATTGCGCCGCATCTTGCACGAAGAAGGAGACCACGCCTGGTGCCTTTGTCAGGCCGACCAGATTTTGCGCAAGCCTTTTAACCCCTTTATTTATTTTTTAAAAAACTTTTTCTCACAATCAGCCGACCATACCCAGGCGGCTAATTGGTCCAATTTCGACCAGGCCTACGACGATTTACTCACGGGAATCGCCTTGTTGGACGGCGTCGAAGCCGAACGGGCTCACCGCGAACTGCTGCGCACCCGCTCGGTGCTGGCTGCTATGGTAGGACTGGTTTCGCCCGGTTCGCTATGGGATCAACTCGACGCCAAAGGCCGGTATCAAAACGCCATCCAGGCGGTATTGAACCTATGGGGCGCCTTGTCGCTGCAACGTCCGCTTGTCATAGAACTGGAAGACGCCCACTGGCTTGACGATAGTTCGGAAGAACTGCTCACCGAATTTATACGCCAGATGAACCGCTACCCGATCATGTTGTTGGTCACTTCGCGCTATCGCGACGACGGTTCGAAAGTCGTTATTGTCAACCAGGACTTGCTCGACATACTCGGAATACCCCAACTGGAAGTCAACCTCAACGTATTACAGCCCGAAGCCGTCAACACCTTTGCTGCTACGAGGCTGCAGGGGCCCATCAGCGCTACTTTTTTCGACATGCTGTTGCGAACCACCAATAGCAATCCGTTTTATGTGGAGCAGGTATTGGAATACTTCCTGGAAAGTAATTTAGTAGTAAAAGAAGAAGGCGAGTGGACGATGAAAGACAAAAACATCGGCTTGTCGAATTCGATCAATGCGATCCTTACTGCGCGAATCGACCGGCTGTCCACGCTGGTAAAAGAAACCGTAAAGGCGGCTGCCGTCATCGGCAGGGAATTTGAAGTACCTGTGTTGACCGAGGTCATGAAAGTGCAGGAAGAATTTATCAGGCGCGACAACAATACGCAATCCCTATTGCGGGAGCAGATCAAGACGGCGGAACGAGGGCAGATATGGCTGGCTATGAATGAATTGCGCTATATTTTCAGGCACTCGCTGCTTCGCGAAGCCGCGTATAGTATGCAATTGCGCGCCCGGCTTCAACAACTGCACCACCTCATTGCCGAAGCTATCGAACGCCTCTACGCTGATACGATCGAAGAGCGTTATGTAGACCTGGCTTTTCACTATGAGCAAGCCGGCGTTTTTGATAAAACCTGCGAGTACTTGCGAAAGGCCGCCGATTATGCGCGCAGCAATTACCAGAACCAACAGGCGCTGGAATATTATGAGCGGCTATTGAAAAAACTGGGCCGCCAGAAGGATGCCGTAGACGAGATAAAAACAAACCTCAAGAAGGGGAAAATACTGGAACTCATAGGACGCTGGGACGAATGCAGGCAAACCTACGAGCGCGCGCTGCAATTGGCCAAAAAATCGCGCGATGTAGTCATGCTCGGACAGGCCAACAACAGCCTGGGCCGGTTGCTGATGCTCAAAGGCGACTACGTCAAAGCAATGAGTTACCTGCAAACCTCCGCCGGTTTGTTCGAATCGGTAGACGATAAACTGGGTACCGCCAAAGTGTACGGCAACCTCGGCAATCTCTATTTCCGGCAAGGCAATTATGCCGAAGCAAAAGAACACTTCGAGCAAAGCATCGCCATAGGCATGCGCAGCGGCTCTACCGCTGCCGCCCAGATTGTAGCCAACCTGGGGCTAACCTATATGAACCAGGGCAATTTTGATGAAGGTATTCGATGCCAGCAGGCACAGCTTGCCATTTGTGAACGCAACAACGACAAACAGGGTATGGCCTCCCTTTTTGTGAATATAGGTATCGTTTTTTTTGAAAAAGGCGATTACGACGAGGCCCTCGCCAGCTACGAAAAAGGCTTGCTGCTTAGTGAAGAACTTGGTAACAAGCAACTCACGGCTATCGCCATCGGTTGCATAGGAAGTGTATACCAACGCAAAGGGGATTACCAGACTGCCATGGAGCACTTCCATCACGACCTCGAAATTTGTGAAGAGCTCGGCGACAAACAAGGTATTGCTATCGCGCTGGGCCTTATCGGCGATTTGCTCAATGTGCAGGGAGAATCGCATAAAGCCATTGACTATCTGCAGAAAAACCTTATGCTCTGTGAAGAATTGGGTTATCAAAAAGGAATAGCAAAAGCAGTGAATACCCTCGGCGACGTGTTTGCCTACCTGCAGCAATACGACCGCTCTATTTATTACTACAACAGAGCCATAGAGGTTACCCGGAAAATAAATAACAAGCTGGTATTGGGCGCGAGCCTGGTAGAAAAAGGCGCCGTGCTCATCGCCATGCAGCAATTCGAGCCCTTGGGCGCATTATGCGAAGAAGCCCAGGCACTGGCCGAAGAATTGGGGAATCCGGATTTACTTTTTGAATCCCGTATACTTTCATTAAAAAATTTGTATTTTAGCGGTCAGGCGCAACAGGCAATCTCTCAGTTACAAGAACTACTCCAAACAGTCCTCAGTAAAGAACAGGAAGCAGCCGTATATTTTGAGTTATTCAAAATGGGCGGCGAAAACGCATCCTATCGCGCGGCGGCATTATCCCTCTATGAGGATTTATACCGCGATACGCCCCGGTTTAGTTATAAAAACCGGATCGACCAATTGACAGCCTCAGCCCCATGAGAAAAAGAATTGGCGTATTGAAAAAAAAGGATTGTGATATTTGCCGTTTATTGCTAATTTTACCCCGCTTTTCCTTGTGAAAGGTACATTTCCCCTTCTTTTCGCATCTTTATTGATGCGATGTACTCTAACAAAAAAGGTATGTTACCCCACTAATATGCCGATTGCTACGTTGAGATGCAATCGCCTTTTACACCTTTGCTACCCATACAAATAGTTCACAAACTGACATTTGGCACTATAAGCCGGCTTGTTTTCAAGAGGGCCGTACGTATAATAATCAGTTTTTAACAGCAATGATTTTTGAAAAAGCTCATAATCCTAAATTCAAAACTATGAAACCAACTACTACTATTGGTTTACTTTTGATTTCGCTTATTGTAGTAGTAAGCATCCCTGTGAATGGACAAAGCATCTGGCCCGGAGACGCGAATAACAACGGCAAAGTCAATGGCATCGACCTCCTGTATTGGGGGGTAGCCTATGGCAGTCTGGGTTCTCCCCGAAATAACGTGAGCACGGCCTGGCAAGCTCATCAAATGCCGCCGCCCTGGTTGCAACAATTTCCCGGCAATATCAACTATGCCTATGCCGACTGCAATGGCGACGGCATCATCAATGACGCCGACATGGATAATGCTATTGTGGAAAACTACGGCAAAACCCACGGTGCGGTAAACGATGAAGACTTTGATATCGGAGAACCGGGTTTTGACCCGACCTTGGGAGTAATAGCCAACGCGAGTGTGGTTGCACCGGGTCAGGAAATCACGCTTACCTTTTCATTGGGCGATAGCGACTTTCCCATATCTAACTTTTATGGTGTTGCCTTTACGCTCGAATATTCCAGCCAACTTGTGGTGGGCAATACTTTCCTTTTTCTGCCTGAATCAGGGGGGTGGACTGCCCCGCAGGGCTCGCTCCACCATTTGGCCGTTAGCAATCCACAAGCCGGTGTGGCAGGTATTGCACTTACCCGTACCGATCTGAGCGAAGTGAGCGGATATGGCAATATAGGTAAGGTGTCTATTTTTGCCGGCCAATTGCCCCAAGGGGTGGTTTCTGATACGATTCTCTTCAAGGTCGGCAATATCTATCTGGTAGATAAAAATCTCCAAACCACACGCGTGGCCAATAGTCAGGCTCGCGTAGTAATAAGCAGTGCAAGTAGCCCGCAAACGTTTTGCCCTCCCGTGGTGGAACCCGTTTGCGGGAGTAACGGGACTACATTTTTGAACTCATGTTATGCCGAGGCAGCAGGCATCACGGACTATACGCCCGGGGTATGCTATGTAGGATGCGTTAACCCCGCCGAAATGAACCCTAATGCGGTCTGTCCTACGGTTTATCAACCCGTATGTGGCTGTAATGGAGTCACTTATCTAAATTCTTGCGAGGCAGAGGCCGCCGGGGTAGTGAGCTATGTCAACGGGCCTTGTAATACAAATACGACTTGCTACGATCCGATTTACGTGATCACAAGCGGCAATACTTCGCTCGATGCTACAACCGGTGTAATTACCAACAACTGCCTCCAGACATACGAACCGGTGTGCGGCTGTAATGGGGTAACTTATACAAATGCATGCGTAGCGGAAGCCAACGGTATAGTGTATTATACGCCGGGCACTTGTAATATTACCTGCGTGGACCCTGCGCAGATGAATCCCAATGCCATTTGTACGTCGGTTTACGACCCCGTGTGCGGGTGTAACGGAGTGACTTATATCAATTCATGTCAGGCCGATGCGGCGGGCGTTATGAGTTATACGCCTGGCGTTTGCGGGCAATCTTCACCCTGGTGTAACGAAGCCGTGCCCATCCAGTGCGGCGATTTTCTGGCGTATGAAACCACGGCGGGCGCGGGCAATAATATCAATGCCTACCCAGGCTGCTCGGCTTCGACTTATCTAGGGCCCGACAGGGTGTATGTGTTGAATAAAACTACAGTCGGAGACCTCCAAATAGGCCTGGAAATTATGACTCCGGGCCTCAACCTCGATATCTTCCTGCTCAGCGGCAATTGCAGCCAGGTCACTTGTCTGCGATCGAGTACGACCAGCAACAACCAAACCAATAATGAGGGCATTGTGCTGGAAGATGCCCCAATAGGCGTTTACTATATTGTCGTAGATGCTAAAAATGCCAACTGGCAGGGCGAATACCGCCTGGAAGTAAACTGTGGCTATCTATACTGTGGCGATGCTATTAGTCTTACCTGTGGCCAGTCCTTTAGCTATAATAACAGCAACGGCAACGATGATGTGTCGCTCTATGGTTGTGACAATAATATTTACAACGTAGAAAATAACGGTCCCGAGGTGGTGCACTATTTTACTACCACCAGCGCAGGCCCTGTGACCATCAACCTGACCGGGTTATCTGCCAACCTCGAATTGTTCCTGTTGCGCTCCTGCGACCGCGGCGATTGCGTCA
The DNA here is from genome assembly GCA_013360405.1 of Saprospiraceae bacterium. Lineage (GTDB taxonomy): Bacteria > Bacteroidota > Bacteroidia > Chitinophagales > Saprospiraceae > JABWBR01. Next base: position 29,989 of record JABWBR010000043.1, on the reverse strand, counting down.
CCTTTAGCCAAAACCCGGGGAACAGTAACGAACAAATTTCAACTTATCTACCGGCAGGCACTTACTATGTCGTTGTAGATGGCTATAACGGGGCTACCAGCAATTATAACCTAACGGTCAACTGTAGTACGGCCTGCAATTTTAACCTCACCAGCGTAACCTCTACGCCTTCCTCATGCGGCCAAAGTAACGGCAGTATTACGCTTATTTCATCAGGGGGCACAGCGGCTTACCTCGTGTATTTCAGCGGCCCCGTCTCGGGTAGTTTTACCACTTATAGTAACAACTGTACGATTTCCAACCTGCCCGCCGGCGCCTATACTATTACCAAAATAGACGCTAACGGTTGTTCGGATACGGAAGTAGTAACGGTAGGCAGCCTGGGTAATCTCTATTTTACCCTAACCCCGGTGAATGCCGTATGCGGAATGTCGGGTTCTCTACACGTGGTCATATCCAATAGCGTCGGTCCTTTTACGGTATATGTTTCGGGACCGGTAAACACTACGCTTAATACAAGCAGTACCAACTTTAATATTAATAACCTGCCGGCAGGCACCTATACGGTACAAATTGCCAATGCGGCCGGGTGTTCTTCTTCACACCAGGCTACGATTAACTCCGGAGGCGGTAATTTCTATTTTACGGCGACAGCCAACGGCGCCACCTGCGGCCAATCCGGTTCTATTCACGTGGTAACCCATTACGGATCAGCGCCCTATACCGTGGTATTGCAGGGCCCCGTAAGCGGCAGTACGGTAACCTATAGCAATAATTTCAATATTATCAACCTGCCGGCCGGTACTTATACCGTGACGATTGAGGATAACAACTGGTGTTCTTATACCACGGTCGTTACTATCCCGGGAGGTAATTTGTCAATAAATGCGGTTGTAAATAATGGTGTGTGCGGCCAATACGGGTCTATTGTAGTGGGAATCTCTAACGGCTCTCCACCGTATACTATTACCTGGACGGGCCCGGTTACCGGCAATGTGGTTACTAATAACTCAACTTATACCATTCCCAACTTGCCCAATGGTACTTACCTGATCAAGGTAGAAGACGGCAACTGGTGTATGGCTCAAACTACGGTGTATGTCAATAACTCGGGAGGTTATCTCTCTACTACGGTAACGCCTAATCCGGGTATATGTAACCAGCCAGGGTCCATCTGGGTGGGGATGAACAATGGCACGGCGCCATTTTCCGTGAGTTGGACCGGCCCCGTTAACGGCAGCACAACGACTTTTGCCTACAGCCTGAACATACCCAATTTACCGGCAGGCAGTTATACGGTTACAGTGGTAGATGTCAACGGCTGCTCAAAAACGACGACGGTAGTTGTGACCACTTCGAGCAACCTCAATGTAATAGCGGCTCCGGAGCCTGCTGTTTGCGGTCAGAATGGGGCCATCTGGCTCGACTTCTTTAATGGGGTTGCGCCATATACAATTGTATGGACCGGCCCGGTGAACGGCAATGCGACTTCGGCCTCCAACGGCTACAATATCGGCAACCTGCCCGCGGGCACTTACACCATTACAGTCACGAGCGCCAATGGTTGTACGAAAACTATAACCGTAACGCTTGTCAATACCGGTTATCTCAATGTCATAGCAGCGCCGGAGCCGGCCGTATGCGGTCAGAACGGAGCGATCTGGCTTGACTTCTTTGGCGGCATTGCACCCTACATCATTACCTGGACAGGCCCTGTCAACGGTTCTGCTTCCACAAATGCCAACGGCTATAATATTGCTAACCTACCGGCAGGTACTTACACCATAACGGTGACCAGCGCCAACGGTTGTAGCGACGTGGTAGTGGTCACGTTGCCTTATAGCTCCGGCAGCATTGATATTGTCGGTGCGCCAAGCCCCGGCAACTGCAATCAATTCGGATATATTCATATTGGCATAAATAACGGTACGCCCAATTTTACTGTTACATGGACCGGCCCCGTTTCAGGATCGGCTACAACGTCTAATTTCTTTTACAATATTCCCAACCTGCCTAGTGGCACGTACACCATCGTAGTAACGGATGCCAATGGCTGCTCAGATACAATTGTCATAACGCTTAATAATAGCCAGGGCAATATCGACCTGCAAGCTTCGCTGATTTACAACGAATGCGGGCAATACAATACCATCTGGATAGATATCATTGGTGGCACAGGCCCCTATGTCATCATGTGGACGGGCACCGTAAACGGCATGGTCACTATTCCCGGCAATGCTTATGAAATCCCGGATTTACCGCCAGGTACATACACGATCAAAGTTACCGACATATACGGGTGTATGGATACCGTGGTCATTATCGTTTACCCTGCGCCGATCAACCTGTTTACCGCTTCGCCCGGTAGCGGCCTATGCGGGGCATTAGGCTCTATCAACGTCAATATTACGGCGGGTACTTCCAACTACACATTAACCTGGACGGGCCCAGTTAGCGGGTCGACCACGATAGCCGGGCTCACTTATACTATTCCTAACCTGCCGGCCGGCGTTTATACCTTAACCCTGGTTGATGCCAACGGCTGTGCAGAAACGGAAACCGTTACGATTGTGTATAACAGTCCCGTCGATTTGCAAGCCTCGCTGATTTATAATGAATGCGGGCAGTATAATACGATTTGGATCGACATAGTAGGCGGCACAGGCCCGTATGTCATCATGTGGACGGGCACCGTCAACGGCATGGTCACTATTCCCGGCAATGCATACGAAATCCCGGATTTACCGCCGGGAACGTATACTATTAAGGTGACGGATATTTACGGTTGCATGGACACGGTGATCATTATTGTGTATCCGGCGCCGATCAATATTTTTACTGCTACACCCAATAACGGGCTCTGCGGGTCTACAGGGTCAATAGGCATTAGTATAACAGGCGGCACACCCAACTACAGCCTGAGTTGGAGCGGCCCGGTTTCGGGTTCAACCACGGTAAGCGGTAATGCTTATACTATCCAGAACCTGCCCAGCGGCACTTATACGATTGTATTAATTGATGTGAACGGCTGCGCAGAAACAGAAACGGTGGTAGTTAATAACAACATCGGCTCGATAGACCTGGTGGTAACCCCCGTTCCCGGCAACTGCAATCAAAACGGCTCGCTTTGGGTGGATATCAACGGAGGCGCCGCACCTTTTGTGCTAACCTGGTCCGGCCCCGTATCGGGCTCAGTAACCATCAATATCAATGGGTACAGTATTCCCAACTTGCCCAGCGGCACCTATGTGGTTACTGTGACTGACATTTACGGCTGTACGGATACGGTAACCGTGGTATTAAACAATAACAGCGGCAACCTGAGTATTACTGCTGTGCCGATAAACGGCGATTGCGGCCAACCTGGCTCGATCCATGTCGGTATTACCGGCGGCACGCCGGGCTTTATGGTCATGTGGACCGGCCCCGTGTCGGGTATGGTTACTACAAACGACTATTTTTATAATATTAATAACCTGCCCAGCGGCACGTATACCGTGACGGTAAAAGACGCCAATAACTGTACCGATACGGAAGTGGTGGTCATCAACAATGCCGGTGGCGACCTGCAGGTAAGTATTATGGCTACCTATGGGGGGTGCGGCGAGTTGGGAGCTATATGGATAGATTTTCTCAACGGCACTCCGCCGTATACAGTAACCTGGGTCGGCCCCGTATCGGGTTCAACTACGGTAAATGCCATATTCTACGATATTCCCGATCTACCCGGAGGTGAATACAAAGTCACTATTACGGATGTAAACGGCTGCATGTATATGGAGTGGGTAACAGTGTTCACCGTAGTGGATAACCTCGGCGCTACGTACACAGCTATCAATGGCGGCTGCGGCCAGCAAGGCGCTATTCAGGTGAATATTACCGGCGGCACCCCCGCATATACGCTTAATTGGAGTAGTGTAAACGCAAGCGGCTCGTTTACAACCAATAATACGAGCTATACCATCAGCGGCCTGCCTACCGGTATCTACGGCATTACCATTACGGATATCAACGGTTGTACGGAGACGGGCAGCACGCAAATCCTCAATTCGCCCACCAACCTGAGTGCGCTGGCTACGCCAATGAATGGCAACTGCAATCAGAACGGCGCTATCATGCTCACCATCGGTGGCGGTATAACACCGTACTCAATCACCTGGACCGGCCCCGAGTCGGGAAGCGCTTCTACGTCTTCTTCGAACTATTTGATAGGCGACCTGAACCCAGGCGCATATAGTATCACGATCACCGACTCGGGCAACTGCAGCGCGGTGCGCTCCGCCCAGGTTAATGCCGATTCGCAAGGACCGGTGGCCGGATTCAGTACGGCTAATAATATGATGACGGCAAGCTTCACCAATATTTCTTCTCAAGGTACTTATTCGTGGAATTTTGGCGATGGCGGTACCTCTACACAGACAAATCCGTCGCATACCTACCAGTCTCCCGGCGTTTACCAGGTTTGTCTCACGGTTACGAATTCCTGCGGTACTGATACCGAATGCCACACGGTTACGATTCAGGCGCCCCCCAGTGTGGTTATTCTGGACGTGGGTGAAGTCAGCGGCACTCCGGGGTCTATTGTGAATGTGCCTGTGACGATCACTAACTGCGATTTATTGGTGTCGCTGGCCGGCTCGCTGAATATTGAAAACCCACTTATTGCCGATATCGTTGGCGTAAGCGCAGGGGCCATCCTTCCGCAATTCAGCCCGGTGAATAATACGTTTACCTACTACGATAATACAGGACAGGGCATTCCCGTCACCGACGGCCAGATCCTGTTCTACTTGCAGGTGCAACTGACCGGCAACCCAGGTACTTCAACCGACATTACACTGGTTAATGCGCCGCTGGCTATCGAAGTGGGTAGTATTGTAAACGGTATTCCAACTACCTTGGCCTATCTGACCATAGAAGGTACGGTTACCATCAATTTTATCGGTTCGGTACAAGGCGAAGTGGCTACCTTCTGGGGAGCAGGCATTCCCAACGCGCTGGTGACGGCAAGCGGAGCTTCTTCGATCACCGCCCAGGAGTATACCGACCAGAACGGACATTACTTGTTGCCCGATCTGCCGCTTGGCGAAATGTACGACATAACCGCAGCCAGGGATACCATGCCCGAAAATGGGCTGTCGACCTACGCCCTCTTTATCGGTCAACGCTTTATTTTGGGTATGCAGCCACCGCAGATTTATTCGCCTTACCAGGTTATCGCAGGCGATGCCAACTGCAACGGCGCCTTTACTACGCTCGATTTGTTCATCATCCAGCAATTGATTATCGGCGCCACCGACGACTTCCTGCAGTGTCCCTCCTGGGTATTTGTGGCCGAAGGCGGCAATATGCCCGTCAACTTCGACGCATATAACGTATTCCCATACCCGGAAATGGACCAGATGATGGTGATGCACGATACGCTTGCAGATTTTGTTGGGGTAAAAATCGGTGATATTCTCGGCCAGGCCAATCCCAATATGCTGCAAGGCGAAGACGACATCGACGAACGCGGCAATGGCGTACTCGAATTAGTCACCGCTAACCGAAGTGTAAAAGCCGGTGAAACCGTAGAATTGACCTTCCGGGCACGCAACTTCGAAGATATCGTCAGCTACCAGATGGGCTTGTGGTTCGACGCTTCACAACTGCAATTTGACGGCTTCGAAAAAACGGGGAAAACCGAGTTCGCTACCGTAGCTGCCGGCGACCGCGAGTCGGCAGACGGCATCCTGCGCCTGAGCTGGTTTAGCGTTGACGGACAAGGGGTGTCGGCTAATAGTACCGAACAGTTGTTTACAGTTAGTTTCCGGGCCCTCAACGATATTGAAAATCTGGAAGGATTGCTCGATATCCGCAGTGAAAACATGCGCACGGAAGCTCATAACACGGCTGCCGATCGATTGAATATCACCCTTGCTTTTGAATCTGATCCAGCAATTACTGCTGCGAACTACAAGTTGTACCAAAACGTGCCCAACCCCTTCAAGGGCCTTACTACCATCAGCTTTGACCTGCCCGAAGATATGCAGGCCGAATTGCTGGTACACGACCAACTGGGTCAACTGATTCGCCGCACGGAAGATTCCTTCAGCAAAGGTCGCAACGATGTACAATGGCTTACCGAATCGCTTGCTCCCGGCGTGTATACTTACACCTTGAGGACCAAAGATTTTTCGGATACGAAGCATATGGTTATTTTGAGGTAAATGCGGTTGTCGGTTGTCAGTTGTCAGTTGTCGGTTCTCTGAAAAGAACGGATAACTGACAACCGACAACCGACAACCCTCTTCCCCCCCCAACCGATTTAACTATGGGAAAATCATTTTATTGGCTGGCCCTGGCAGCCGGACTCATTTGGGGGCAAGTAGCCCCGGCGCAGACTATTACACTCAGTTTACCCGATACTAGTGTACTAAATGGAACTACTCTCGCGCTCGATATTACTTGCACCGATTTTGACTCTATCGTCAGTATGCAGTTTTCTATCAACTGGAATACCAGCGTGCTCGATTACCAATCTTTTGAGCGTATCGACCTCGATTATGTGGCTATAGGCGATTTTCAGGCCGACGACGGCGAACTCCGCTTTTCCTGGTTCGATGTAGAGGGTTTTGGCCAATCCTTACCGGATGGAAGTGTTGTTGTGCGCTTATTTTTTGACGTCGTAGGCACTCCCGGTTCTTTTACGTTGTTGCCCATTACTGATACGCCTCTGGCTATTCAAATTTTTACGGCGGGAAGTATGCCCGGACTTTACGACCCCGTTGCCCTGCAGCAGGACACAGGCCGCGTGGAAGTCATCTCTCCGGCCGATGTGGAAGTCAGTGTTGACGACGTGCGCTGTTTTGGAGAAAACAACGGGGCAATTGATGTGACTATTGTCGATGCCCCTACGGGCTATACCCTCCAATGGACCGGCCCCGACAATTTTACTGCCAATACAGAAGATCTGGCCGGCCTGGAAGCGGGCGACTATACGCTTTTTTTGCGCGATCAGGATGGGCAGGTTATCTATCAGGTCACGTATACGATTGTCGCCCCCGCTTTATTAGTATTAGAATCGCTCGACGTTACAGACGCTTTTTGTGAAGAACCTGTCGGCAGTCTGATCACTTTTGTTTCGGGCGGCGTGACGCCTTATTCGCTGGATATTGGCAATGGGCCTGTTGCCGCAACCCAACTCTCCGGACTTGTGGCAGGTAATTACGACCTGACCATAACCGATGCTAACGGCTGCCGTGTAGATACTTCGTTTGTGATAGGCGGCCCGGTGTCGCCAATAGTCAATTTATCCGATACTACTACTTTCTGCACCGGACTAACCGGCCTGCTCGAAGCTGGTGATCACAGCAGCTATCAATGGTCGACAGGCGAAACCACACCTGAAATAAGCGTGACAGATGCCGGTTCTTATAGCGTAACCGTAACGAGCAGCGAAGGTTGCGAGGCAGCCGATACTACCCTCGTCGTATTCTCCAGCGATGTCAACCTCAGCTTTAGCAACATTGTCACCACACTTTGCCAGGGCGATTCACTCCAATTGCAGGTGAGTGGGGCTGCCACATATACCTGGATCGATACATCGGGTACGCTCAGCGCACTCGACACGCCGTTCCCGTATGCCAAACCACAAGTTACAACCACTTATACCGTAATTGGCGTGAGTGCCTGCGGATCGGATACGGCCTCTATCGAAGTAGAAGTATATCCTGTGACGGCCACGGCAGGCCCTGATACCTGTATCGGCCGAGGAGTGCCGCTGCAGCTTTACGCCTCGGGAGGCGAATTTTATCAGTGGGCCGACGCCGAGTATCCGGTGAGCAATCCTTTCATCCCCAATCCCATTGTAGAACCCGAAGACAGCATCGACTACATTGTCACGATAGTTGACTCCAACGCCTGCGTGATTCGCGACACCATCAGCGTAATGGTGGGGACCAACCCGCTGGATATTACCCGCATCAACCTGATCACACCCAATGACGACGGCAAAAACGACGGCTTGGATTTCGGCAGTATAGGCAAATACGGGCCCAACAGCCTCAGAGTATATAATCGCTGGGGCGACCTGGTTTACCAAAAAGTGAACTATCAAAGCGACGACGAACGTTTTGACGGCACTTCGAAGGGACAACCGCTTCCTGCCGGGACTTATTATTATGTATTAGCCTTTAAGACGGGCGCCATCAAACAAGCGCTTACGATAGTGCGCTAATGTATGACCTATGAAAAAACTACTTCTTTTCTTTGTTTTAGTCCTCCCCGTGGGGCTCTGGGCGCAACAACTCCCCGAAAGAAGCCCTTTCGGAGAAACCGGTTTTTTGTGGAATCCCGCCATGACGGCTCCCTGGACTTACTATGAAATCGACGCCGGCTTTCGCCAGGAATGGCTCGGCTTTGAAGATGCCCCCCAAACTGCTTATCTGGGTATTCAATATCCTTTCGAAAAAGAAAACATGAGTCTGGGGGGGTATTTTATGCACGATGCCGTCAATCCTATCAAGACCAATACCTTTGCTTTGACCTATGCCTACAAACTGGAGCCGGGGTTCAAACGTTACGACCAGCTTTCCATAGGTTTAATGGGAAGCGTCACCCACATATTTGTAGATGGCCTCGACATAGTGGTGAAAGATCCCGACGACGACTTTGTGCCGGTGGGAGAAAACAACAAATTATCGCCCAATGTGGGCTTCGGGGCGTTTTATATCTCCCAGGTGCGCGATCCCTATAAAAAAAATGCCCTGTATGCCGGCTTGGGATGTACACAGTCGATCCCTTCAAATGTGATCTTCGACCAGACCGGTAGCCTGGGCAATTTCAAAAGAGCCTTGCATGGCAACGCCCTTTTTGGGGCACGTATCATCAAGGAATCCATGCTGCTTGAACCTTCGGTTTGGGTGAACTATAGCGTTGTAAACAGGCTAAATGTCAATCTTTCTTTCCGCATCGAGCAGTTTGACTCCTTTTGGGCGGGCCTCACTTACACCACCAATCAAACCCTCGCCTTACAGGTAGGGTCGGTATTTAACAAGGGATTTGTAAAAGACGGCTCCTTGCGGGCAGGGCTGCTCGGCTCGTATAATATCGGTACTTTTGGCCAGGCTCGCGGATTAGGTTTCGAATGTTACCTCGCCTATCGCTTTGAATTGTAGCGAATCATTAAATTTGCTGCATGACCAAAGTGGTTGCAAAGCGATAATGTCTGACAACTCAACAAAAAAGCAAATTATCCTTGAAGCCGCCGCCCGCTTGTTTCGCGACAAAGGCTACTCCGCCACGTCTATGCGCGACCTGGCTGATGCGGTGCAGCTCAAGGCCTCGAGCTTGTACAATCATATCGCCTCGAAAGAAGAAATTCTTCAGACAATATGCTTCGACAATGCCCATCGTTTCTTAGCAGGTATGACCGAAATAGAGCAACTACCGGTAAGCGCAACCCACAAAATCGAGGCACTGATTCGCCTTCATATTCGCATCGCCAGAGAAGACCTTACTTCGGTAACCGCTTTTAATGACGAGTGGCGACATCTCAGCGAACCTCATCTCGGCAACTTCAAATCACTGCGAAAATCTTACGAAGGCCGTTTTAAATCTATCATAGAGGCGGGTATTAAGGCGGGCGAACTCAGGCCGTTGCATGCCTCCGTGCTGCTCTATACGCTGTTTTCATCCGTAAGATGGTTGTACGATTGGTATAAACCGGAGCGTAACCTAAGCGCAGATTTGCTCGAAAGCGAAATCATTACCATATTGCTAAATGGCATGATTTTGAAATAATGCCACATACAGGAACCCAAATTCCCTCTTGTGTCGTTATTGAAAGTATTAAAAATAAAGTATGGACTTCTTCAATGTATCTATGCCCTACACTACTGTCCAGCCGGAAACCCTCGACGGACTGCTGGCAGATGGGTGGCGTATCCTAAGTAAGGGATTCGTGCGGCATAGCCATGCTTTAGCGGATGAATCTGAATTGCCCAATGACGATAATTGGTGTCGCACAATCCCCGTTCGTATTCGCCTTAGCAATTTTCGACTTTCAAAAAGCCAGCGCCAGTTGATGCGTCGCAACAGCGACCTGCATGTCAATATTCAACCCATCCAGGTGGATGCCGATAAACACCTGCTTTTTAATAAACACTACCTCCAGCGCTTTAAAAAGCTCAACGCCATCCATGTTTTTCTGCGGGCGGATTCGGCTACCAGCCCCTGCGAAGGTATCGAGTTTAATGTGTGGAAAGACGGCAGGCTTATTGCCTATAGCACCATCCACGTGGGTCGAGAAGGGGTGTCGAGTACGTATGCTTTTTACGACCCCGACGAATCCAACCGCAGTCTGGGCGTATTTACCATGCTCCTCGAAATCAACTACGCCCAGCAAAACGGAAAGGCTTTTTATTATCCCGGCTACGTGTACGACAAGCCATCGAAGATGGATTATAAAAGAAATTTTTTCGGTATAGAATATTATAATTGGAAAAACAAGTGGACACCCTTCCAGCGAGGCACCACCCCCGAATTGCCCCCCGAGGTTTTTCCGGAAATCAGCATAAGTGATAAATCTCAGCAGTAACCCCTCTCGTTTCTGAACAATACGAACGAATGTTCGTTTTTATAAAAAAGCCTTATATTTGTACCGTAAAAAAGCCACGGCAGCTATGAATGAGTTGACCTTAGAGCAGGAATTTCAGGCAAAAATCGATGCGGATCTCAAAATAGAGCCCAAAGATTGGATGCCAGATGCCTATCGCAAAACCCTGATCAGGCAGATCTCCCAACACGCCCACTCCGAAATTGTCGGCATGTTGCCCGAGGGCAACTGGATATCCCGCGCGCCGTCGCTGCGCCGCAAGGTAGCTTTGCTGGCCAAAGTACAGGATGAAGGCGGGCACGGCCTCTATCTTTACAGCGCCACCGAAACGCTGGGCATAGATCGCGAAGAGCTCATTAACGACCTGCACAGCGGCAAAGCCAAATACAGCAGCATTTTCAACTACCCATCGCAGAATTGGGCCGATATCGGCGCTATCGGCTGGCTGGTTGACGGCGCCGCCATCATGAACCAGGTGGCCCTTTGCCGCACCTCGTACGGCCCCTATGCCCGGGCTATGGTGCGAATTTGCAAAGAAGAAAGCTTTCACCAGCGCCAGGGTTACGAAATATTGCTCACACTATGCCGTGGCACCGAAGTACAAAAACGCATGGCCCAGGATGCCCTCAACCGCTGGTGGTGGCCCTCGCTCATGATGTTTGGCCCACCCGACACGGATTCTCCCAATTCCGAGCTATCGATGAAATGGCGCATCAAACGCCAGTCAAACGACGAACTGCGCCAGCGCTTTATCGATATGACGGTACCCCAGGCTGACTTCCTCGGGTTGGTGGTTCCCGACCCGCAACTCAAATGGAATGAAGAGCGAGGCCACTACGATTTCGGATCGATCGACTGGGAAGAGTTTCGCAATGTGCTCAAAGGCAACGGCCAATGCAACCGCCAGCGCATGAAAGACCGCATCAAAGCCCACGAAGAGGGCGCCTGGGTGCGCGAAGCCGCTATGGCTTATTCCGAAAAACGCAGCCGTCGCCAGGAGCAAGTATCCAGCGTAGCTTAAGTTTTTATCAAGCAAAACAGTTGTCACCATGAAAAATAACTGGCCCTTGTGGGAGGTCTTCATCCGCAGCAAAAACGGACTCAACCACAAACACGTAGGTAGCCTCCATGCCTCCGATGCGGCGATGGCTATCGAAAATGCCCGCGACGTGTATACCCGCCGCAACGAAGGCGTAAGCATATGGGTGGTGGAATCCAAATATATCACGGCTTCCAACCCCGAAGACAGCGATGCCTTTTTCGACCCGGCCAACGACAAGGTGTATCGCCACCCCACATTTTACAATTTGCCCGATGAGGTAAAACATATTTAACAAACTTCAGCCTTTTAACCAAGCCATATTAATCAAGCTTTGCCATGACCACCGCAAATTTGCCACAAGCCCGCTTCGAGTACTTGCTTCGATTGGGAGACAACGCCCTGATTCTCGGCCAGCGCTTGTCGGAATGGTGTGGTCATGGCCCGGTGTTGGAGCAAGATATCGCTATCACGAATATCTCGCTCGACCTCATCGGTCAGGCCAGGTCTATTTATGCCTACGCCGCCGAACTGGAAGGCAAAGGCCGCTCCGAAGACGACATTGCCTTTCTTCGCGATGCCTGGGATTTTTACAACGTACAACTCGTAGAACAACCCAACGAAGACTGGGCTTATACCATCGTCCGCCAGTTTTTATTCGATTCCGCTAATTACTACTTATACCAGTCGCTCACCCATAGCAGCGACGAGCAGATAAAAGCCATTGCCGAAAAATCGCTAAAAGAGATCACCTATCACCTGCGCTATAGCTCGGAGTGGATGATCCGCCTGGGCGACGGCACCGAACTGAGCCACCAGAAAATGCAAACCGCCCTCGACGACCTCTGGATGTTTTCGGGTGAAATGCTAATGATGGACGAGTTGGACACGTTGATGTATGACCTCGGCATCGGCGCCGACCTCGACGCTATCAAACCCCTTGTGGATGCCAAACGGCAGGATGTAATCAATGAAGCTACGCTACGTATCCCCGAAAACCCGTGGATGCAATCCGGCGGCAAACAAGGCCGCCACTCCGAATTCCTCGGCCATATGCTCTCCGATATGCAGTTTATACAAAGGGCGTACCCCGGGATGACGTGGTGAACGTTGGCGAACGGTGAACGTTGGCGAACGGTGAACGTTGGCGAACGGTGAACGTTCGCCCTACTATTTCTCCTCCTTCGTCGTCGTTTCCACCTTTATCGTCACCGGTTGCTGGGCGCCCTGGCCGCCGCTGCGCGTGAGCAATTTGAGCAAATCAAACCAGAAAGGGGCGCCTTGAGAAATAGCGAGTGCAGTAACCATCCAGCCCAGCAGTTTGAGCAGCCAATCCCAGATACTCTTGCCTTGATAATCAGATTCCTCCCAGCCCAGCCCCAGCGGTGTAGCAGCGCCTTCGAGATCCTCGCTGATTAACGTATTGAGTTTAGTTTTCAAATCGCCCAGGTTATCGGCTATCTCCTCTTGGGTCGCATTCGAATCCAGCGGGGTTGTTTGATAGTTTGCACTGCGGTCGCTGTCCACAAAATCAGTGGCGATTTGCAGGATTTCCTGGCGGGCGGTAGAGTTTTGAGATAGCGAGCGATACATAGCAAATGTATCGGCATCAATACCCACGGCAATCGCAAAGCCGATCATAATGATAATCGTCTGCACATTGCGCTTATACCAGGAAGAAGTGAGCGACATCATTTCGTCGAAGTAAGTAGCGATAGCCTGTTCGGCTTTGTCAATTTCCGCCTGGAATTCATCGCCAATATCGCGAGCGTTCAGCGACATCTGGCTTTTTAGCGTTTCGAGGTGGCCGCGCAGGTCTTTGTCTTTTACACCCTCGAGGTCCATTCCGCCATCCCCCGCAGGGGCGTCAAGCGATCGTTCTCCTGCGGCAGGCGCTTCACCTTCCAGCATATCTTTTACTACCGTAACAAATTGTTTGGGCGTCAGATAGGAGGGGAGTGTTTTTCCCGCCAAACTTTTGGTAAGATATTTTTGGTAAACCTTACTGCTTTTAAATTTGTCAATAAGTGCTTGCTGTGCTTCTTTAGATTCGAGCTCCAGCATGCTTGCCGCCGACTTGAGCAGGAGTTTGCCCCGCAGGGAAGTGAAATTGGCAAAAATCTCCTGAAGAATAGAAGCAAGAATACTCAGCAAAAAGTAGGTAAAGATGAGGCCGATAATAATTTCCAGCGCTTTCATGAATAGTGGGTTTTATTGGATAAGTGACTAAGATAGTATAAATTTGAAAACATATCGCAAGCCCTGGTATAAATCATCAACATACTATTTGGAGAAAACACGTAAACATCCTGCTCCCAGTGAAATGGTATTTTTTATCACGTACTTAATTCAAACATGAAAAAGTTATTGTTGATGATTTGCTGCATGTGGGCAGCCAAGTTTGGGATTGCTCAAAATTATTGGTCTCCCATTTCTGAATACCCAATACCCGTAAACGGCCCTCGGTATATCACACCCAATAAATTCGCAGCATTGGCTCTTGATACGGCCCTCTTAATGCAAAAATTGCGGCAGGCGCCCCACGAACAAGACGTATCTTCATTTAATAGCCAAACAATCCTGTCCATCCCCACTCCCGACGGCGATATTCTGCAATTTCGCATCGTACGCTACGATATGATGGAACCCGGGCTTGCCGCGCGTTACCCTGGTATAATGACATTCCTTGGGGTGAGCACGGGACGGGATCCATACTTCATTCGCTTCGACTGGACGGCGCGGGGTTTCCACGCCGCTTTCACTTCGCCGCGTGGGAAGGTGTTCATCGATCCTTATTGTTTCGACAACGTATTGCACTACGTGAGTTATTACACAAGCGACTATCCGGCGCCGACCGTGCCGTTTGAGTGTCACATTTCCAAAGAACAAATAAGCCAAGGTTTGCAGCAGGAGGGAAATGAGGAACAAAAGGCCGGCGACTGTGTCTTTCGCTCGTACCGACTGGCTGTAGCTACCACGGCTGAATACTCTGATTACCACGGCGCCGATGATCCTTCCGAATCAGCTTTGGTGCTATCGGCAGTAGTTACTGCTGTAAACCGGGTCAACGAAGTTTACGAACGCGACGTGGCCGTCCGGATGATCCTCATCGCCAATACCGATGACGTGTTTTATTACGATCCCGATACCGATCCTTATACTAATGGTAATGGCAGCACAATGCTCGGCGAAAACCAAACCAATTTGGACAACGTGATCGGCACGGCAAATTACGACATGGGGCATGTGTTTAGTACCGGCGGTGGTGGAGTAGCGAATTTAAATAGTCCTTGCTCACCTACATTAAAAGCCAGGGGAGTAACCGGCCTGGGCAACCCCATTGGCGATCCATTCTATATCGATTATGTAGCCCACGAGATGGGACATCAATTCGGAGCACGCCATACGCAAAATAATAGCTGCAACAGATCCAACGCTACCGCTATGGAACCTGGCAGCGCCTCTACTATTATGGGGTATGCCGGTATTTGTGCACCCAACATCCAGAGCAACAGCGATGATTATTTCCACGGTATCAGCGTACAGGAAATCGGCAATTTTGTGGCCTTTGGCAATGGCAATAGCTGCGATACTCCGCTGCCGTTTATCAATAATCCACCTTCAGTAAGCGGAGGAAATGATCGTATAATCCCTATTTCCACGCCTTTTATGCTTACCGCTGCGGCGAATGACTCCGACGGCCATCCCCTTACTTATTGCTGGGAGCAATGGGATAATGAAGAGGGCGCGATGCCGCCACAATCTACGAATACCCAAGGGCCCATGTTCCGCTCGTTTGACCCCGATAATTCCCCTATTCGCTATTTTCCGCGCTTGCAGGATTTGGTCAATAACGTGTCGCCTACCTGGGAAGTTTTACCATCGGTGGGCCGCGACATGGAATTCAGGGTCACCGTACGCGACAACAACGGCGCGGCAGGATGTACGGAGGAAGACAACGTGGTGGTTACTGCCGTTGGCGGCATAGGCCCCTTTGTAGTAACGGCGCCGAATACTGCCGGCGTTATGTGGACGGAAGGCCAATCCGTTTCGGTAACCTGGAATGTAGCCAATACAACCTCAGCACCCGTAAGTTGCAGTACCGTTGATATTTTCCTCTCTTACGACGGCGGTTTTACATACCCGGTTCAATTGGCTAACAATATAACAAATAATGGTTCGGCAACCGTAACCGTACCGGCCGGCACTACCACTACAGCCCGCATAATGGTGAAGGCAGATGGCAATATTTTCTTTGATATTTCCAATTTCAATTTTTCGATTATTGCCGGTGTGGCTCCCGATTTTACTATGAGTTCAACACCGGTTGAACAGACTGTCTGCCCACCCAATGATGCTGTATTTAGTATTAATACGAGCTCTGTAGCTGGCTTTTCAGGCAATATTTCGCTTTCACTGACTGGCGCCCCGGTTGGAGCCTCATACAATTTTTCGCCCAATATGTCACCTGCCGGCTTTACGAGTACGCTCACAATAACCAACCTATCGCTGGCATCACCTGGCGTATACAATATGCAGGTAACGGGCGCCGGGGCGCCTGGCACACATACGATAGATATCACCCTGACCGTAGGGTTGGAGTCAGGCACCTCAGAACTAAACAGCCCAAGCAACGGCGCTACAGATCACACCATAGTTCCCGTTTTTATCTGGGGCGCAGCTTCCAATGCAACGAGTTACCTGTTTGAGCTTTCTACCAGTTCCTCGTTTAGTACGCTGGTATCGAGTCTAAACACGGCATCAACTTCCCTGCAACCCAGTTTCGAGCTTCAACCACAGACTACTTATTATTGGCGGGTACGCAGCTCAAACGCCACCTGCACCAGCAATTGGTCAACGACGTATTCTTTCAGCACGGCGCCTTGTTTTACATATATGAGTGCCGATGTGCCAAAGACGATACCCGAGACGGGTATGCCCACCATAACCTCTACGATTAATATCACCGATTCGGGTACTTTGCTCGATATCAACGTGATCAATCTGGTGGGAACGCATACCTGGATCAATGACTTGGAGGTAGATCTAATAAGCCCAAACAATACGACCGTTAACCTCTTTGACAGGATTTGCTCCAGCCAGGATAATTTTAATGTAAGCTTCAGCGACGAGGGCTCCTCTCTGGCGCTTCCTTGCCCGCCGGTAGATGGGAATTCCTATCGTCCCGAAGGCTCGTTGGCATCGTATAACGGATTATCTATTACCGGTACCTGGACTTTACAGATTCATGATGTGTTCGGAGAAGATGGTGGCGAGCTGCAAAGCTGGGGCCTAAGGGTATGCCCTGCGGGTTATAGTTCCCCTTTACCCGTTGAGTGGCTCTCTTTTGAGGCAACAGCCCGGGAAAATCTCTCTGTTATTTCGCTCGATTGGGCTACCGCTGCCGAATTCAACAACGCCGGGTTTCACATAGAGCGCAAGGCCGAAGCGGAAACGGAATTCACACCATTAGAATGGGTGGATACCAAAGGAAATGGCGGCGTCTCGCAGCGCTATCAATGGAGCGATCGCACCGCTCAACGAGGGCTGCGTTATTACTACCGGCTCCGGCAATTGGACTATGACGGCATGGAATCCTATTCGCCCGTACGCACGGCCATACTGGAAGGCAATGATATCAATTGCCGGCTTACCTGGCAAACCGGCCAGGCATTGCTTTTGTTGGGTTGCCCGCTCAGCACAGGCCCCACTGCGACTTGTTCGCTATATAATATGCAGGGGCAGCAATTATTATCGCAGCAAGTGGGCCAGGGCATGCACACCATCACGCTCGATTATTTGCCGCAAGGCGTGTATCTGGTGGTGGTGCAGGCTGGAAATGAAATATTTGCAAAACGTATTGTGAGGTGATTTATAGGTGCTAAAATTGATTTGCCGGGCATACTCCATTGATGCATTATTTTATATTTACGAATGGAAATTTTTACACTCATTACGATTTTAACGGTTCTTTCAGCGGCATTCGCGTACATCAATACCCGGTTTTTGAAATTGCCTTTCACCATTGGGTTGATGATCATAGCGATTTCTTTCACCCTGCTGATCTTGTTGCTGGGATGGTTTGAGCACGGCATATTAGAGGATTCAAAAGCCTTAATACAAGCCATTGATTTCAAAACGGTACTGCTTGACGTCATGTTGAGCTTCCTGTTATTTGCCGGGGCCCTACATACCAAGTTAGAAGGCCTCAAAAAACATCGCTGGCCCATAGCGATGTTTGCCACATTAGGCATGGTCTTATCGGCTTTTATAGTCGGCACGCTCATGTATTACCTCATGCAGGTTTTTAATTATCCTATCGATTATACTTATTGCCTGCTTTTTGGCGCATTGATATCGCCAACAGATCCTATAGCCGTGTTGGGAATACTTAAAGAAGCCCGTGCCCCAAAGCAGTTGGAAACAAAAATTGTAGGGGAGTCTTTGTTCAATGATGGCGTAGGCGTAGTACTTTTTTTGGTGATTTTTGGAATGGCCAAAGAAGGAGTAGAGGCCGTGACTTTTTCTCATATCAGTACCCTGTTATTGGAAGAAGTTGGTGGCGGTATCGTATTGGGATTGATTTCCGGATGGCTTGGTTTTCGGTTGATGAAAACGATCAATCACTATGAAACAGAAGTAATGATTACACTGGCTTTGGTGATGGGGGTGTATGAACTGGCCAGCTATATGCATTTTTCAGGTCCGCTAGCCGTGGTTGTTGCCGGCCTGTTTATTGGCAATCAATCGCCGTCGGTAGCCTGGTCGCAAATTACGCAGGGATATGTGGATAAATTCTGGGAACTGATAGATGTTTTCCTTAATGCTATACTTTTCGTATTGATCGGTTTTGAACTGCTCATAGTAACTTTTAATGCTACTTATGTCACCTTGGGAATAATCGCTATACCTATCACGCTGCTGGCTCGTTATATTGCTCTGGCAGGCCCCATCGCAATTTTTCGCAAGCGACTCGAATTCATTCCGCGTACCAGTATTATCATGACATGGGGGGGGATTCGCGGGGGCATTTCAATCGCCCTGGCGCTTTCCCTGGAACCACAAATGGGGCGTGATTTGTTTCTAACGATAACTTATATAATTGTAATTTTTTCAATAATCGGACAGGGCCTGACACTCGGTCCCTTGGTAAGGCGAATAATAAAAACGGATTAATACACCCCTATTGTTTTTACTTAAAAAAAATCAGAGATTCGAGCCTTAATTGCAAGACTCAACTCCTAGATGGGAACACCGCTCCGCCTGGATAGCATACAGGCCATCCGCGACTTTTTTCTCAACGATAAAACTCCGGTTTATTTTATAGACTGGTGCTTGTTCACCGCAGTAGGCATGGACAAATGGATTGGTTCGCTGAAATTTGTTTGCGCGATTGACAATTTTGGCGGGCAACACCCCCGGATCGTTTCCTCCGATACTTTTCCTTACGTAAATAAGGATGCCCTCGAAAAAGTCAACCGGCTATTGGTTTCCAATACAGAAATCAGCCAATACATCGACCGCCACCGCTACAACGGCGCCGCCGGCAAGTCCCTGTTTATGATGCTGGATGCGGAAACCGAGCAACTAGCCGGACAACTCGGCCTCGAAGTATGCCTGCCCCCGGTGGCCCTGCGCCAATACTGCGACCACAAGGCCAATACCAACAGGATTGCTGAAAAAGCAGGGGTGCCCTGCGTGCCCTACGCGCTGGCTGTAGTGAACAACTATGACCAACTGCGCCGCATCGCCGGCCATCTGGGCGAAAAACTCGTCGTGCAGCGGCCTTATGGCAATTCAGGCGCAACTACCTATTTTATCAATAGCGAAGCCGATTTTATAGCCCACCAGGAAGACATCGCCTGCGGGGAGGAGCTGAAGATCATGAAATATATCAATTGCCGCAGCACCGGACTCGAAGCCTGCGTGACCCGCCACGGCGTCGTGGTGGCGCCGTTGACTGCTGAATTGATCGGATTCCCCGAACTCACCGAGCACCAGGGCGGCTGGTGCGGCAATGAGATGTACGCCCATGCATTTTCGGCTGATATTAGAGAAAAGGCCGTAGGCTACACCATACGAATGGGCGAGCAACTCAGAAAAGAAGGGTATAAGGGTTATTTTGAACTCGATTTTCTCATCGATACGCAGGATGGCGAATTTTACCTCGGCGAAATGAATCCTCGTTTTTCCGGTATTTCGCCGCTCACTAACAATGCCAGTTTTGCACAGCAAGACCTGCCCCTCATGCTGCTGCACTTATTGGAGTGGATGGACGTCGATTACGAACTGGACGTAGTCGCCCTCAACGCCCGCTGGGCAAACCAGGATACGCTGGAACCCCTTTCGCTGTTTTATTTTTGTCATGTAGAGGATACGGTAGTGAAGGCCCCCCCTACCGGTATTTATCAGCTACATCCCGATGGTAGTATCGCCCTGAGCCGCTACGCCACCGATTTTTGCGATGTAAACAATACCAATGAAGCCTTCTGGCTGAATGTGTCGGGCGCCCAAACCCGTATTTCCCAAGGAGAGGAAGTGGGCGCATTAATTCTTAAACAAAGAGTAACGAGCAGTCCCAACCAACTCACGCCGGAGGCAGCAGCCTGGATTAAGGGAGTGAAAAGGCTGTTTGAGCCGGGATAGGGGGACTTTGGGACTGTACGACTTTACGACTTTAAGAATAGCGGACCTTCGGTACTACAGTCTTCCCTAATTCGCCCATGCCTTCTCGCCTTTTTTATAATCGATACACCCTTTATACGGCCCGGGGATCATCTCATAGCGTAGTACCTGCGTATAGCCTTGTTCGGAAGTGAAAAATCCCATCAGTGTAAGCTGTTGGAGAAGGGTAAAATAATGCTGCTCAAAATCACCGCTTTGTTGCTCATTGTAGGCTTTGGCCTCAGTTGCGATAGCCGACAACACCTCCAACTGCTTCGCGGGGTCCAGTTTGACGAAAACGCGGCCGTGTTGAGCCTTGGCAGCGCTAGTGATGGCGACCAGGCCGGCTATTACGATTTTCTGTTCGGGCTCGTCGTAGCAATGCATTACAAAATCGGCAATAAAAGCCCCGGTCCGGGCGTCCCTGGCGCCAGGAGTCGTGGTGCGGGGGATGATCGTCTCGGCGATGTCGTCGAGCAGGGCCACGTCGGCCGCGCTGAATAGGTCGAAGTCTTTGCCTTCGGGGGCACAACCCGTCAGGAAGAAATCGGCGCCGACCACCGAAGCGCCGGTCAATACGGCTATATGTTTGAGCAATTCTCTGCGGGTCATAGCTGTTGTTTGTTGTCTGTTTTATTACAGGTAGAGACGCAAAATTTTGCCTCTCTACTAAATTTCTGATTTTTTCAACCGCTCCACGGCGTAATTAGCGGCGCGGGCGGTGAGGGCCATATACAATATCGACGGGCTTTGATTGCCCGTGCTGGTCATGCAGGCGCCGTCGGTCACAAACACATTTTGGCAGTGGTGTAGTTGGTTCCACTTGTTGAGCAGCGAAGTGGCAGGGTCATGGCCCATGCGGGCGCCGCCCATCTCGTGGATATCGAGGCCGGGCGGCTGCTTAGTGTCGTTGGTGCGGATGTTGACGGCGCCGGCGGCTTCGAGCATCGCGCGGCCTTGTTCGAGGAAGTCCTGCAGCATCTTTTCGTCGTTTTCGTCGTAACCTACCGAAGTCACCAGCAGCGGAATGCCCCATTGGTCGCGCTGGTCGGCGCTGAGGCGCACATGGTTGGAGGCTTTGGGTATCGTTTCCCCTTGCATGTACATATAAGCGCCCCAGGTACCGGGTTCGCTGATGGCCTCCTTGAAGGCTGCGCCGAGCATCGGTTCGATGCCTTTGTCGCTCAGCTTTTCGCGATAAGCGCCCGAAAAGATCGTATAACCGCCGATAAAATCGGTTTCCTGGCGGTGCAGGTTGCGGTAATTGGCGATGATGCATTCCACCGGGCGGGTCACGCGGTAGTATTTGTCTTTAAAACCTTCAAAATCGCCTCCCATATTGCCACGGTAATTGTGAAAGCAGATAAACTTGCCCAGTAGGCCGTTGTCGTTGCCCAGTCCGTTGGGAAAGCGATCGGAGGTGGAGTTGAGCAAAATCAGGTTAGTATTCAGCGCGGAGGCATTCACAAAGATGATGCGGGCAAAATACTCCGTCGCCTCATTGGTCTGTGCGTTGATCACGCGCACGCCCGTAGCGCGACCTTTTTCTTCGTCGTATATAATCGAATGCACCACCGAATGGGGGGCCACCGTGAGGTTGCCGGTTTTCTGGGCCCAGGGCAGGGTGCTCGTCACCGAACTGAAATACCCGCCGTAGGGACAGCCGCGCATACAGAGGTTGCGGTTTTGGCATTGTCCGCGGCCTTGTTGGGTGTGAATTTCCTGGGGTTGGGTGATATGCGCCCAGCGCCCGGAAACGTAGTGGCGTTTGAATTTTTTCCAGAGTACATCTTTAATGTGCTGTTCCACGCAATTGAGTTCGTAGCCGGGCAAAAACTCCCCGTCGGGCATCGACTCGATACCTTCTTTAATGCCGCATACTCCGATAAATCGCTCCACGTGGCTATACCAGGGCGCCACGTCGTCGTAGCGTATGGGCCAATCGACGGCATAGCCGTAGCGTTGCGGCGCGCTAAACTCAAAATTACTCCAGCGCTGACAGGCGCGCCCCCAGGTCAGTGATTTGCCACCCACCTGGTAGCCACGTATCCAGTCGAAGGGTTTTTCCTGTACGTAGGGATGGTCGGCATCCTCAATAAAAAAGTGCGCCGTATCGGCGGCATAGCCGGCGGCCTTTGATATTAGTGGATTTTTCCTGCGTTGCTCGCGGGCGATATGACCTCGGTAGGGCAATTCCCAGGGCGGGGTATTATAAGTAGGGTAGTCGATGATGTGTTTTACATCCCGTCCACGCTCCAGCACCAGTGTTTTGAGGCCGTGTTCGCAGAGTTCTTTGGCGGCCCAGCCCCCGCTGATGCCGCTGCCGATTACGATGGCGTCGTAGGTGTTTTGGTCTTTGCCATTGGTGTTGATGTGGGCGGTGTCTTGCATGGTGGCGGTTGGTTGCGTTGGGGCTAAGATAGGGAATTTTCCGGGGAGGGGCAATGGGGGTGACGGCCGGGGACTGACTCAGGGGGTGACGTCCCGGGAACTGACTCAGGGGGTGACGAGGTGACGCGTTACCACTGGGGCCTGCTCCTGAGCCGTCACCACCGAGTGCGGTTCATAGCCGTCACCATCAGGGGCGCTTCTGGGCCGTCACCTCGTCACTACCTGAGGCGGTTCGTGGCCGTAACCACCAAGGGCGCTCCTGGGTCGTCACCACCCCAAGCGGTTCATCTCCATATTGACTTTGTAAAAAAAAATCCAGACCTTCGCAGATAAGCGAATAACCGGCAATAAGCAGCTATTCGCGCTTACTGCGGTTATTCGCGGCTTAGACGTATTGCGGGAAACATCAGTTAGCCTCAACAATAAGAACAAAAATCAAAAATGTAGAATATATGAGCTGGACTGAACTTAGTAAAATACTTGTATATGTGTGGATGAGCGTCATCCTTCTGCTAAACTTTATTCTTATCTTTTTGAGTTTTCGAAAACAAGAATTCAATCTAAAAAGAATCCTTGTCCCTATTGGAATAACTATAATAATCGTTCTATTGGGACTTTTCTTAATTGACAAAATTGATTATGTAATTCCAGTATTATTCATAATGAGCATAATTGATTTTGTCGTCTATTTTTTGAATAACAAAAATAAATCTTAATTACTATGAACTTAAAGTACGAAACAAATAGATATTTGGAGTACAAGGCTTTTGTTGCTCAAATAGTTGAAAACGTAAGAAAAAAGCTGTCTAATACCAGAAAAGCTGAGAAAGTTGGAAATGTTTTGTACACAATAGCAAATATGCTCTTATTGGGTACACTTTATATTTTTTCAGCTTTTTATGCTTTGCTAATGGCGGGAGCGATTGCTTTTTATGGTGGGTTAAGCGCTTTGTTTGCTACCAATCCAATATTAGGAACGATTATGCTAACAATAGCAGGCATATTAGGTGTAAGTGTTTTCAAACTTACAAAAACACTTTTTGAGCAAAAAGAAATATTTACCGTAGTTAAACAAGAAGTGATTGAAAAATACGAAGAAAGTTTCAATAACTTAAAAAACAAATATTCTCCTAATAAAAATCATATTCCACAAGAATACGCAAACGAAATTGAAAGTTTGATTAAAAAGGGAGAAAATTCAATGATAGAGTCCCTTATTAAAAGAGCCAATTTAAAGCCCGAAGATTTCTTAAAAATGGCATTGCCCGGATTTCTTAAAAATCTATTTGATGACAAGTAAGTTAATTAATATAAAAAAGAAAGCTAAGGCTAACCCCGGCTTGCTGTCCATGCCGCCGAACAGCCAGCCCGCAAACCCAACGCACGGCGGCACGGCAGCAAGCCTACCGTTACCCATCCCCACCCGACCGCCGCATCTCCCCCAAAAACTCCTCCAATCCACACACCAAAGTCCCGTCCGCACGGGGAAAAGCGTCGCCTTCAGGGATAATCACAAATTTGCCTTTGGGCTGCAGGTCTTGTCCACTGTGAAAAAAGCCTCTCGTGACGCCGGTGGATAGCGAAAGTTTGATCTCTGCGAGGTAGATATCGCCGGTGGCGCTTTGCAATACCAGGTCGGCTTCGGCGCCGGTGTGGGCGCGGTAGAAAAAGAACTGCCAGCGTTCGGGAGCGGCGCGCCTGATCTGTTCTATGGCGTAGCCTTCCCAAGAGGCGCCGCGGGCGCGGTTGTCCAGCAATTGCTCGTAGGTATTGATACCGCTGAGGGCGTGGAAAATGCCCGAGTCGCGAAAGTAGAATTTTGGCGCTTTGACGAGTCGCTTTCCAATGTTGACGAAATAAGGCGCTAGGCGGTGTATCAGAAAACTGCCTTCAAGGATATCGAGATAACGGTTAACCGTAGGCGCCGAAATACCCAGCGAGCGACTGATCTCGCTGACGTTGAGCAAATTCCCGTGGTAGTTGGTTAGCATTTGCAGGGTGCGGCGCATGGCCTCGGGGGCAATTTCGTAACCGAGTATTCGCAGATCGCGCTCTAAAAAGGTGTTGATGAAGTTGTCCAACCATCGCCAGGCTATCGTGGGGTTTTGCATCAACAGGGGCTCGGGAAAACCGCCCCGCAGCCAGTGCTGCTCCATCGGTAGACTGTGGGCCAATTCCCGTAGGGAAACCGGCGTAAGCTCGCTATAGGCAATACGACCTGCCAGGGATTCCGAGCTTTCGCGAATCACGCTGGGCGAGGCCGAACCCAATATGAGAAACCGCCCCGGCACGCGCCGCTCGTCAACCAGCGCTCGGAGCAGGGGAAATAACCGAGGTAGCCGCTGGATTTCATCGATCACAACGAGCTTGTCCTGGTGAAAACGCAGGAAAGTCTCTGCTTCATCCAATTTTCGCAAGTCGCTGTCCAACTCCAAATCCAGATGGATAAACGGCCTGTCGTATGTAGACAAAATGCTCTTGGCCAGGGTAGTTTTTCCCACCTGGCGGGGGCCAATGATCCCTGTCACAGGGAAATGGGCCAGGTTTTCAAGTACAGTGCCTGTGAGTTCTCTTGCAATCATAGGTCAAATATACAAAATAAACCTGAAAATTGAAAATGTAATATTGTAATTTTCATAGTTATCATGAGGTGACGTCCCGGGACTGACTCAGGGGGTGACGTCCGGGGAACACCCCGGGTGGTGACAAGGTGACAAGGTGACGCGTCACCACCGAGGCTACTCCGCAGCCGTCACCACCAGGGATGCTCCCCGGACGTCACCATCAAGGGTGCTCCTGGGCCGTCACCATCAAGGGTGCTCCTGGGCCGTCACCACCGCAGGCGGTTCGCAGCCATATTGACTTTGTAGAAAAAAATCCAGACCTTCGTAAATAAGCGGATAACCGGCAATTAAGCAGCTATTCGCACTGACTGTGGTTATTCGTGGCATTGATGTATTGAAGGAAACAAAGGTTGTAATCAATAAAAAAATAGAAAAATGGGAATCGTAGCAACCATATCGAGGATAAAACCTGATAGGTTTGAACAGCTTAAAACAAATAAAGCTTACCCAGGCTCAATTGAGCCGAAAAGTGTATATATAGACAAATATTGGGAAGTAATTTCCTTTATTTTGACAGACAGACTTGGACCAAGTGAAGACAATATCCTTTCAGAAGTAATCTACCCGAAAGAAAGGGTGGTTTTGTTTGAAGACCAATACATCTCTGAGGGTTTCGGCTATTCTTTACCCGAGCGAGTAATAGAGATCAACAAGGAATTACAATTAATTACACCGGCCAGACTGGAAGAATGGCTGAAAGAAAGAGATTTTCGAAAGTATCAATTTTATCCAGGTAATTGGATCTACGGGGAAGAACATATGGCGATCGCGATAGAACACATTTTTAGAATCAAAGCACTTTTTCAAAGTGCAGAAGAAAATAGGGAGTATGTCGCAATCGTAATAGATTGATAAGAAAAAAAGGACTGTAACTATTTATTCGTGCTAATTATGGCTCGCAAGAGTTTGTCACGCCGTCCTACTTCCGCCGGCAAGAATCGAAAAAAAACATAAGCAATGAAAAAAATCCTATTATTACTGATTTTATTTTCCAGCCTGGCAATAAAATTAACCGCTCAAGTGCAGGGCTTAGAATTTGTCATGTATTTTGAAGATTCAGCAGGTAATCAGGATTCTCTAATATTAGGATTAAATAGCCAGGCAACATTAGGAATAGACAATTTTCTTGGCGAAGAAAATATTATTAATCAGGCGTATCAGGAAGGATTGGATGTAAGAGTAACAGATGAGTGGATTAAAAGATATACAGGAACTGGAGGAACATATCACACCAAAAAACAAATAATAAATCAATATTATGAAATTTTAACGATAGACATTAAAACAGATAATTTCCCCGTCAAAGCGCATTGGGATAGCGGACTATTTACACCTCTGTATCTAATGGGGAGTTTGATAACAAGCATAAATCCAGGAGGATGGTGGGATACGGGTAGTCCAAGCGATATGTATCAAATAATATTGCATGAACAAGATTCGGTAGTATTTACTTCGAATGCATCAATTCCATTTAATGACAATTATAGCTATTCAAATGGTATGGATACGATACCGGTATATTGGCTTGTATTTGGATCGCCGGGAATAGGCGTAGGAAGCACTGAATTAATGGAATCTCCTGTGAAGTTAATTCCAAACCCTTCAAAATCCAAGATTAGATTAGAAGGAATAAAAAACGAAGACATACAACGGATTCGGATATTAGGAATAGATGGAGTATGTGTGAAAATGCTAACAAGTTGGGATGTAGAAGAAATTAATATTGATGGGTTGGAAAATGGGATGTACATTTTGATTGTTGAAGGTAAAAATAAGACATTCGTAAAACGATTTATTAAGCTATGACCTCATTACCAACCCAACCCTTCACCCTGCCCGTCTTACCCTATATTATACACCTCGCAAAAAGCGATAAAAAGATTAGCGTATGAAAAACAAACAAGCATTGGCATTAGTATTGGGCGGCTTTCTTGTATTGGCAGCCTGCCGTAAAGAAACAGCATGCGAACAACCAAGGGGCATTCAAGGCGAATGGGTATGGAAGAAATCTGTAGGCGGTTTTGGCGGCTGGACGCTTACCCCGGAAAGTGAAATGAGAACCCAAACGCTCAAAATTGACGACTTTTTCTATGAAGAATACGTCAATGACTCCTTGGTTCAACGCGTAGAATACGACCTGGATGTCAGAGATGAGAATTATTTCGGCACAAATCAGTATCTTGTCCTTGAAACCGGGACGGAGTATGCTTTTAAAGTAAGCGATTCAACGCTTGAACTGTACGAACTGTGTTTCGATTGTTTCACCCATTATTACGAAAGAAAATAACAAGCTGTTATGATACCCTCTCAATACGATACGGTCAGCGAAGCGGTAAACGATTTACAAAAAAGGGGATATACCACCAACTTTTCGCTTTGGGCAGAAAAAGGATGCCTGATTTGCAAAAGCCCCTCACTGGAATTATCTCCGGATGAATTCGAAATAGACGAAATTTATCGCTTTGAAGGCATGACCGATCCCGGCGACGAAATGATCGTGATGGCGATTTCTTCCGAACAACACGGCGTGAAGGGGGTAACCGTGAATGCCTTTGGCGCTTACTCAGATAGTGCAATTTCTAAAATAACCTCCCGTTTAAATAAAGAGCACTAATTCTCAACTTGCATCATAACAAAAAAGGCGGGCAAAGGGCGCTATTTAGACCTTCGCAAGAAAGCCGGGCTTTCGCGGCCTATAATGCACCCTAACGCGTAAGGAATGACGGAAAACAGACGTAGGCAGCAGCAAGCAAGCGTACTTCGCGTATTTAGAAAAATACACCGGTGGACGGGCGCGCTTCTATTTGTATTTTTCTTTCTGGTTGCTGTTACCGGACTGTTACTCGGATGGAAAAAACATAGCGGGGGACTCATTTTTCCCGAAAATTATACGGGAACGTCAACCGACTTGAAAGCATGGCTGCCTATTGACAGCCTGCATAACCTTGCCTGCAATATATTACACGACTCCGTTTCACCCGATTTGTCTTTGGCATTGGAGCGCATTGATATAAGGAAAGACAAAGGCATGGTCAAATTTGTATTTGAAGATTCCTACTGGGGCATTCAACTCGACGGCGCCACGGGGAATCTCCTTGCCATCGAACGACGGCGGGCCGACTTTATAGAGAATTTGCACGACGGCTCTATATTGGATTATTATTTGGGCACGACAAACGGGCAAATAAAGTTGGTGTACTCAACCGTATTAGGCCTTGCGCTAATGCTTTTTACGATTACCGGATTTTGGCTGTGGTATGGACCCAAGCGAATGCGAAAAAGTGCGACAAATCGCTAAAATACAATAAAAATGGAGAACTGTATCTTTTGCAAAATTGCCAGGAATGAAGCAAAGTCTTGGAAAATATACGAAAACGAAAAGGCATGCGCATTCCTGGATATTAATCCCATAAGCGAATTTCATACATTGGTGATTTCAAAAAATCACTACGTAAATATTTTTGATGTTCCGGAAGAAGAGTTGCTGGAAATAATGAAAGCGCTAAAAACGGTTGTTCAATTATACGAGGAAAAATTAGGATTGAAAGACCTGCAGATCATTAGTAATTCGGGCAGGGCAGCTCAGCAGGATGTTTTTCATATTCATTTTCATATTATCCCGAGGAAAAAAGGCGATGGGAATAGTTTGAGATGGATAACTCACCCTGAGTTTGTACCGAAATTTGATGAAATGGTTTCCCGATTGAAATAATTACGGCACATTTAAAATACACGTATGTCAACCTCTATTATTATTACTATATGCATCCTCCTACTTATTGCGTATATATTTGACCTTACATCACCCAGGACGAGAATACCCTCGGTCTTGCTGCTGCTTTTATTGGGTTGGGGCGTACGGCAGCTCACCGTTTTATTCGGTATCCCTGTTCCTGACCTATCGCCGGCTTTGCCCATTTTGGGTACTGTCGGCCTTATTTTGATTGTGCTGGAAGGATCGCTGGAACTCGAATTGGATGCAACAAAAGTCCCGCTGCTCAAAAAGACGTTTTTAGTAGCCTTTTTACCAATGCTTGTGCTGGCATTTATTTTAGCTTATTTGTTTAATCATTTTGGAGGGTATTCTT
Organism: Saprospiraceae bacterium; assembly: GCA_013360405.1. Taxonomy (GTDB): domain Bacteria; phylum Bacteroidota; class Bacteroidia; order Chitinophagales; family Saprospiraceae; genus JABWBR01. Next base: position 586 of record JABWBR010000043.1, on the reverse strand, counting down.
TTAAGGATAGTATGACCAATGCTATACCGCTTTGCGTAATAAGTAGTGCAATTGCCATTCCAAGTGTAGCAAACCTTAACCGGGCAAATAGGGAATACGTGATTTATGAAAGTAGTTTGTCAGATATATTAGGCGTTATGTTTTTTAATTTTATGGCTTTAAATGAAATTATAGACTTACAGTCTGTCGGCAATTTCTTTTTACAACTTCTGATTATCCTTGTAATTTCTTTTATATCCACCATGGGGCTTTCTTTTTTGCTTAGCAGAATTGACCATCATGTTAAATTTGCGCCCATTATTATTCTTATTATATTGATTTATGCCATTTCAAAAATTTACCACTTACCGGCCTTGTTGTTCATTTTAGTTTTTGGTCTTTTTTTAAATAATCTTGATAAGTTGACAAATATAAAATGGATAGAAAAATTGCACCCCGAGATATTAAACAGAGAAGCCGATAAATTTAAAGAAATTACAATTGAAGCGGGCGCAAACCAAATTGTCGCATAGATAAAAAGCGTATATTACCTCAAAAAAGATGAACGAAGAAGAATTTTTGAAGATGGCCAAAGCGAAGTACGCGG